>JAZNGB010000050.1:0-268394 GCA_045576275.1 Acutalibacteraceae bacterium | reverse complement strand
TGAAGTAGTCAATACTTTGTAGACACAAAAAAAGAATAAAGTTAAGCTGCCAGTTCAAGACGATATTGAACTGGTGGTTTTTTGTTTAGTTTTCGTAAAGGTTTTATGTAATTGAAGTAATGTACAGTTTCTGTAACAACCTGGTGTATGTCATTACACTTCCAGTACTGGAAGTGTGATGACATAACATCCTTGAATCTACCGAAGAAAGATTCAATAACAGCATTATCTCTTGGTGTTCCGGCTCTTGACATACTTTGAATTGCGTTGTATGATTTAAGTAGGTTGCAATAACCTGCGGATGAGTACTGGGAACCCTGGTCGCTGTGCAAAAGGATTTGGGTTCCGGTGCTCTTTGTTTTTTTGAGGATTCGTTTCGCAGGTTTTATTACAAGAAAATTATCAAAAGTATCACTTAACTCCCAATCAAGAATTTCATTGTTGAATAAATCCAAATATACAGCAAGATAATACCACTTACTTCTGTGCTTTATGTATGTAACATCAGTAACAACCTTCTGCATCGGTTTATCTGAATAAAACTCTCTGTTAAGAATATTAGGAAACTTATCATGTTCTGCACCCGTAGTTGCAGAACTTTTTTGTTTTCTGTCATATCCTTTTATGCCTAATCTTTTCATAGACTTCCACACGGACACATCTGATACAACCCAACCGTACATATTAAAGAGAGTGTCATTTATTGTTCTGTAACCTTGCGAAGGATAGTGAGAATGTATATCTGAAACATAGTAATCTAATTCCTTTTGTTGCTGTTCATAGCGGTTTAATGTGCCTTTTCTTTTCAACCATTTGTAACACCCTGAACGTGAAACTTCGTATATATCACAAAGTTCTTTTACCGAATGGTTTACACTTTCTTTTTCAATGCAAGCATACAGCTGCTGTATTACTTTCTTCTGGCATCGCCCCTTTCGAGTTCTATTGATTTTTTTAACCGAACTACCTCCGCATCTTTCTTTAACAGCTCTCGTTCAAGCAAAGCCACCTTATATTCGAGTTGTTCAATCGGCATAAGCTCTTTTCGATTTCTATATTTAGCAAGTGTATTACCGGGTTTTCTTTTATTTACGAGAGCTTCTTCTCCGCCTTCCAGATATTGTTTTGTCCATTTGTGAATTTGTGCATTATATATCCCTGTTTCTCGTTCTAAAGATGTTAAAGTTTCTCCGTTTAGGTTTCTCAATACTAATGCTAATTTTTCTTCCTTGCTATGAGTTTTGTTCTTTCCACCTTTTGGTCTTCCCATTTCTTTCAACTCCTTTTTCTTTATTTTAACACAAAAAAATGATAGTAGACACTTTTTTTAGTGTCTACTATCATTATACTACTTCAGTCAATCAGCTCCTTTTTTAGATTATTCTTTTTGTCTTAACTTAATACACCGGTGCTGCTGCAGGTGATGGAGACATAATCGGAATTTGTGTTTACCAAAACACCCGATTGATAGCATTTCCCCGAATAATGCACACGACCGGTGTTGCCGCTTTTGATTGTGGAGGTTGTAACCGTCCAGGAGCTGTCCGTGATGCTCTTGGAGGCGGAAACCGAAGTGCAGGTCGAGGAAGAACCTGTGTAGGAAAAGGTGGATGTGTTGGTGACGGCATAGCTTCCGTCTTCATGATACGCAATTTCTGTCACATTCTCTTGCAAGGCAGTCTGCGTAACTGCGGTTGATTCACTTGCAAATGCGATTGAAACAGCAGAGCACAGAAGCGTGAGAACCAGTATGAGTACGATTGATTTTTTCATGTTTTCATTTCTTTTCATTGTTTTGTTATTCTATAATACTCTTAAAAATGGCTGACCAGTCATGCCGGTTATCTTCTACCAACTTGTTTTCATATACCATGCTGCCGTCTACTTCAAAACTCTCAAGTGTGTAAGTATGAATCTTGTTAAAGCCATCATTTGTTAAGACTATATGATAAGCAAACCAAATAAGACTACATCCAATGATTGATGCAGTAACAATACGACGCAAGAGCAATTTTCTCTTGATTTCTTTTATGTTAGCCGTAGCAAAGAAATCCTTGGCAACCTGTGCAGGGGTGCCGAAGTGTGCAATAATATCATCATAGTTGGCAATTTTTCCGTCAGCGATGCGGTCATGAATGTCACTTTTTAAATCACCGAATAATTTTTGTTTTTCCTTTCGGGTCGCAATGATTTCTTTGTTGACTTCATAAATGTATTTTGCAAAAGTATATTGACGTCTAATTATAATTCTGTTATCATAAAAATGCAAAATAAGAAAAAAGGGGAGAAAAACTATGGACGAGCAGCATAAAAAGACAAATAGCAGGAGGTGATAATGAAAAAATTCTTTTTTTGCTTAAATATTTTATTTTTTCAAATTAAATTTAAGAAAAAGGGGATATATTTATTATGAAAAATCAATTATCTAAAATTTTTTCATTTCTCTTCGCTTTCGTGCTTTTGAGTTGTCCCATTTTGCATTTGTTTGCAAATGCCGTAACTGTGACGAATGAGACAATTGCATCCAAATTGGATGGAGCTGTTCTGTCCGCGTTTGATGATGGTACCCAAAAAGTAAAAGTGTATGTTTGGATAAATGATATCAATCAAACACAAATAAATAAAGCTGTTGAACAAAAAACAGGATTAAGAGCAGACAATCTTGCTGTGATTGAGGAGAATATAAGTAATGATCTCGCAATCCGTATTACCAGTGAAGCTGATCGAGACAGTTTGTCAACAGAAACCGAGAAGATGCTGCAGGCTTATCTTGATCGTACTGCAGCACAGCGTACGCAAGAACGTGAACGCACGGATCTTTATTTATCAACTCGCCGTGCTGAATCAAAAGCCAAGTATAATGAACAATCTGCCGCATTTCTTGCTAAAAACGCACTCAGTAGTGAGAAAGTGATTTTTAACAGTAACTATGCACCGATGCTTATTCTTGAGCTTACAAAACAGGAAATCGTTGCTATTGCAGAACAAAATAATGTTACAAGCATTGAATTCTGTTCAGATGATGTAATAGTAGATTTGGGAGTTTTTGATGATGATTTTGAAAAGAATGGAATTGAGCGTATAAAAAATGTGTCTGGCTTATCAGGGGCGGGAGTGCGAATTGGCATTGCTGAAGCCTTTGGGGTTGCCGATACGGCTGAAAATATGTCTGCTATGTTTGGCGATCGACTAGTAAATGTTGACGGACATACAACAGGGATAAATAATCATTCAGGCATCGTTGCTTATATTGCTGCCGGAAATGCAGGCGTTGCTAATGATGCTTTGGTATATACAACAGGTATTTCAGGACAAGAATATTCACCTTCACAAGAGAGTTATCCTGCTCAAAATTATTATCAAAGAATCGAAGAATTGATAACATTAGGTACAAATGTAATTAATTCTTCATTTGGATCGCTGTTAACCTCTACTCCTAATTATACATCGAAAGCAAAATGGTTAGATCATATTGCTTCTACACACGGAGTGACATTTGTGCAAGCTGCAGGAAAGGCAAAAGAAACAGTTAACTATTTTGCCGATGTAGCATTAGCTGAAAATGTTATTACTGTAGGTTCATATCATGTTGTCGAAAATACGAACGTTTTGGCAGCGTATTCCCCATATGATAATGGAAATGGCGTTTGTAAACCAGATATTGTTGCTTATGGTAACTTTTTTGGTTGTGAAGGGACAAGTTTTGCAGCCCCCTTGGTCACTGGGACTGTTGCGTTATTGTTAGAATTGCGACCTTTTTTAGCAATCTATCCTCATTTGATAAAAGCAATAGTTATGGCATCATGCCATGATAAAGCTGACCATTCGAATGTTTCGATCGCACAAGAAACGATGACAATGGGTATTACAAATGCACAAGGTGCAGGTATGTTCAATGCTTATGTTGCAGTTGCGATTGCTTCGTATGGCACTTTTGGTTTTGGTATTATATCAGAAGACGAGGTAGAAAAAGTAATCATGCTACAACAGGTGATTCCTGATTTTCATGGGATGAACGTGAGTTTGACATGGTTGCGAGATAATACGATCGCAAATAGTCACATTAATGGGGCAGTAAATACAGCATCGCATTGTGAGCTTAGTTTGCAGTTGACGGATTCTTTTGATGAACCACTTGTAACAGCGAATAACAGTAATACGTCTACAGAAATGGTGTATTATTCCGGCAATATCAGGAATACAAAAATACATATTCTGTCTGAGGACAATAATGTTGGTGATGTACGCTTTGCTTATGCATGGTCTGTCGATAATGTCCGTTTTCAGTATACGCAATCATTTGAAGGCGTAGGCTTATTATGCAATGCCAATAATGGAAAGTATTTACAGTATGATTCGGATTCTCAACTTGTTGTGTTGAATTCCGAAGCTACTTTTTATCAAAGTTGGATTATACAAAACAATGCTAATACAAATTCATATAAAATAACTTTTGCTCATGATACAATTGGTTCGCTATCGGTTGGAGAGCAAAATCTTGCGACAATTAATGGTATAAATGTGCAAAATGTTTCTGTACAGTTGAATGATGATGGAACGTATTCATTTATTTATGAGGATAATCTTTCGACATATGCTCTTGGAAGTTATGATGCGACTACATATCCAGGCCAACGAGTGATTTGGGCATCCTATTCAGGAACAGTTGCAGATAATCAAAAGTGGTATTTTTACAGGTCGGTTTACGAGCGAGGTGATGTTGATCTTGATTATTCTGTTACCGCAAGTGATGCTCGTTTGATACTACGTTATTCTACAGGTTCAGAGAATTTAACAGCATTACAAGCCTATCTTGCAGATGTTGATGGTTCCGGTCGTGTACGTGCAAGTGATGCAAGAATTGCCGAACGATATGCAGTTGGATTGGATCCATAATGAAAGGAGTTTTTTTTGATGAAAAAAATGATATCCGTTCTTGTGTGCTTTGCAATGTTGCTTTCTTTTGCAGCCGTTGCTTCTGCTGAGAAGGTACAACAGGATGCAACACCGACAATCCGCATAACATATACTACATTCAAAGGCAGTTATGCATGGAATGTCAATTCATGGGGAATCCAAAACCGGGGTGGCATACTGATTGAAATTGTTGATTACGATGATTTTTCTTACTGTGAACTTGTATTTGACCGTGGTAAGTATGTCTGGCTTGATTCTGTAAAAAGAACAAACGCAATCGGTGATGGTTGCTCGGCAGTTGCAAGCTGCGATGTTGATTATGGTAAATCATCATCAGATCCGCTTCTTCGCGTTACCATGGGGCGTGCACCGAAAAATGCAGATTCCACATTTGCTCAACTTGTATTATATACTTTCGAAGCCACCGGTGCTTCGTTGTTCTGCCCGACTCTGGAATCTGCCGCACTTTACACCGCAGACGGTGAGATTGAAAATGTGAATATCGAAATTGTTGACAATACAGATCAGGTTCCGGAATTGTATGTGCGTGTGGTGCCGGGGTACAGCAATTTATATGCGGATGATCCGCAGGCAGAGATGAAACAATATGTTTGTTTTAATTTTTTGATTGGTTCTTGCCCTGATTTTGAAAGCTTTGAAATGCTTGTTACTTATAATCCGGAAGTGTTGGATTACACAGGTGATTATCCGTTTTATGATACTGCCGATGTGAAAAAAAACACAAAAGTTACTGTGCTTGAGCCGGGAAAAGCAAAAATAACCGGAAGCACCCCTCGTGGTAATTGCCATGAACGTTTCAATTCAATCTGCTTTGAGGTGATCAGTGAGGGAGCGACGAATGTTGAAGTTTCCCTTGTTTCGTGGAAGAATGCCGACGGTGAAATCGAAAACGGAAAGTTTGAAGCGAGTATCTGTAATTTCACTGCAGTGCCTTATTCGGAAATCGAACCCTTGATCGCCACACCGACCGCTGTTTTTGCAACGCCGAAAGGTATTACATGGCAGATACCGGAAAATATGACGGTTGCTGCTTTTGCTGAAACCGCACCGACCGATCTGTTTGAGATTTATGACAAAAACGGCAAAAAACTTGGTGCCGATGATACAATCGGAACGGGTTGTGTTTATGAATTGAATTGTTATGACCAATATACGGTGTCCTGTCGATTCGTTATCAAGAATGATCTTTCAGGGGACGGTGTTGTCTCAGCCGAAGATGCAAGACTTGCACTTCGCATCAGTGTCGGTCTTGATGAGGCAGCTCCTGAACAGCTTTATGCAGTGAGTGCAGAAAGACAATCTGATTTTAATGCTTCCCTTGCTCGTACCATTCTTCGCACTGCTGTCGGACTTAAATAAAAAGAGCAAAAAACAGTGCTGTGTTGCAGATTCAGTTGCATTTGTCCCCATCATGAAAGGAGTTTTTTTTGATGAAAAAAATGATATCCGTTCTTGTGTGCTTGGCGATGTTGTTTTCCTTTGCAGCCGTCGTTTCGGCTGAAGAGCAAGCTTGTCTGAAAATCCATGTGCAAACGACGAGTGATAAGGAAAATGATGTCACCGTTGCTCTTTTGCAGATCAGCTTGTCGCAAGTTGAGGATTTTGAATCCTGTGCATTCGTCATATCGGTCAATGAGCCGCCGTTCTCTTATGCAGAACAAAAACCGGGAGCATTTGCTGATCTTGTTAACTGTACAACGGCTGTGGAAAAACTGCAGGACGGTGCATACAAAGTCACCATGAGCGATTTGCAAATGCCGGCAGAAACTCCTGAAACGGTAATTGCTTTTTATGCTACTGCCGCGAATGAATCCATACAGGTTGCTGTCAAAGATATCGTTGTTTACACAGCCGATGGAGTTATTGAAAATGTGAAGGCAGAAACAGGCGGATTCACAATTCTGCCCATTCCCCTTGAACCTTCCTGGGAAAAGACGCTTTTGGAATCCGAAACTGCGATTTTTTACCCGCAACCGGGTGATCTTGATGCGGACGGTATGATTACCGCAAGCGATGCCCGTCTTTGTTTGCGTGCTGCGGTCGGCCTTGAAAATCTGAAAGCATGGCAATATGCGGCTCTTGCTTTCAACGGTGCATCCGAGTGTTTAAGCAGCCTTGCAAGAGACATCCTGCGTGCGGCAATCAGCATCGATGCATTGCAGAGCAATCAAAAGCAGGGGAACCCGAATCAGGAAATTGTGTTCGGTCCGTTTGCCGATACAGACAGCGAAAGCTTTAACTGGGTTTTGGAAACACAGGATGACAATGCCGTGAAAGTTGTTGAAAAAGTATTTGCAGATGAAAACGCACAAGATGGTGTTGCTGAACGTCAGTACTTTGTTTGCAGCTTTGAACAGAACGGTACTTATGAACTGTATTTCAGCTTGCAGGATTCTTCCGGTGCGTGCATTCGTTCCTGTCCGTTTGTGCTGACAATTAACGATGCAGCCTGAAAAAGGATTTGTTGCGGTTGTGCGTTCATAAACAGAATATAACAAACACCGCTGCGGATAAAAAATGTCCGTAGCGCTGTGTTTTTTGAAAATCTTATTTATGGTATGTCTTTCCGGCATTGATGGTAAAACCGCGGTAAATCTGCTCCAGAAGCATGATTCTTGCCAGGCGGTGCGGAAAGGTCATGCGCGACATGGAGAGCCGTACATCGGCTCTTTTTTTGACCCTTTCGGACAGACCGTAGGAGCCGCCGATGATAAAAACGACCGGTTTGCCTGTCTGCTGATTTGTTTTCAGCAGGTTTGCCATGTCTTCCGAAGAAAACTGTTTCCCCTCAATGCAGAGTGCTGCAACGAATGCGTTGTCGGCAATGCGCTTGAGAATGGCATCCGCTTCTTTGTCAAGTGCGGATTCGATTTGTGAATCAGCAGGTGCATCGGGCAGCGTTGCAGCAGAAAGTTCAATGATTTCCGCTTTTGCATACTGTTTGAGGTATTTCAGGTATTCGGCACTTGCATCCTCAAAAAAACGGTCTTTGAGTCGTCCGATGGTGATGACGGTGACGGGTAACATGGGATTCTCCTAAAAAATCATGTATTTGTCGCAGCATTTTTCAGGTGCGACTTGCAGAATATAGTCTTTGTTTTCGACAGCACCGAGTTGTGCAAATGCAGCCTTTGTACAAGCGTAAGCCAGGGCAGGGGTGTTGTTCTCTTGGCTGAGATGACCGAGTACAAAACGCCTTGTACGGCTACCGTTGAGAAGTTTTACCGCCGTTTCGGCACACACTTCATTGGAAAGATGGCCGAGATCGGATTTGATCCGCAGCCGCAAAGGAAGCGGATAGGGACCGCAGGCGAGCATTTCGGGGTCGTGGTTGGATTCCAGCAGAACAAGATCACAGTCAAGCAGATTGGATATAATTTCCTCTGTTATAATGCCCGTGTCCGTGCAAATGCCGACACGGCGTTCTCCCAGATCAATGACATAGCCCGTGCTTTCTTTTGCATCGTGTGAGGTGCGGAATGCGGATACGGTGATGTCGTCTATGCATACATCGTTCGTCATGGCAAAAGACGGGAATTTGCCGTTGAAAATGCCCTGTCCTTCCAATGCACGGCAGGTACCGGGGGAGGCATAGACGGGTATGTTATAACGGCTTGCAAAAACACGAATGCCGTTTGTGTGGTCGGTGTGTTCATGGGTCACAAAAATCGCTTTGACCGATTCGCAGGGTAGTTGCAGATTCTGCAACGCAAGGTCAAGCTGTTTTGCGTTGGAGCCTGCATCGATCAGAATGCCGTGTTTTGCCGTGCCGACATATGTGGCATTGCCACGGCTTGAGGAGCATAATGTTGCAAATCTTGCCATAGTTTCTCCGTAAATCAATAGGTTATAAGCTCGTTAAAGCATTTGATTGCATAGGTGTCGGTCATGCCCGAAATATAGTCGAGAATGGCCTGGATATAAACCGAACGATCTTCAAGCTGACCGTAGATTTTTTCATTGACGCATTTGACGGAATTTTCATTGGCTGCATCAAAAAAGGATTGCGGCATGTCGCAATATTTGGTAAGCCAGTCTGCAAATGCACCGCAGGTTTCGGGGTATTCTTTTGCTTTCTTTTTGAGGATCTGCAAGGTATGTTCGCCGTCGTAAAAATCAAGCAGAAGCAAGAAGATCTCTTCAATAACCAGATCTGAATACTTGATGAACGGATCCAGTTTTTTGTTGCGATAAATGGCACGGATGTTGAAATCCTTGATTGTGTTCATCAGGTGTGCCTTATCGTCACTCAGGCTGATGCCGTTTTCGGGGGAAGAGTTGGCACAGATGTCATAGATCATGCTGTGGATGAGTGCCGTTGTATTGATTGCTTTGCTTGTGTATGCCTTACCGATATCGGACAGCTCTTGCAGATCTTCTGCCGAGAGAAAGTGCAGCCGCATGGCATCTTCGATATCTCTGCCGAGATAGGCGATCTTGTCGGAAATCTTGACAACGCAACCCTCCCATGTGGCAGGCTGGTATTGACCGACTTCCGTAAAGTCCGACAGGTCAATCAGGTCGGATCTCGGTTTGATGCCGTTTTCATCCACCTCACCGCAGTGCGAAATGATACCGTCGCGTACGGCATAGGTCAGATTCATATTTCGCCAGAAACGGTAGTCATCTTCCAGCAGTTCAATGTGGTCTGCAAAACGCAGGCCGTTTTTTTCATGGAAAAAGGAAGTTCCGAGATACTGTCTGCTTATTTTGTCGAGTTTGCGTTCTCCCTGATGTCCGAACGGAGCGTGACCGAGGTCGTGTCCCATGGCAATCGCACGGGTCAGCTCGATGTTGAGTCCCAGGGCTTTTGAAATGGTACAGGCGACGGATTCCACGTGCGACACATGTTCCATGCGTGTGCAGATGTGGTCGTTGCTGATGTTGAAAAAGACCTGTGTTTTGTGTTTCAGGCGGCGGTAGGCAAGTGAGTGCAGAATACGCGTATAGTCGCGTTCAAATGCACTGCGTGTATCATTTTCTTTGGTGTAGAGTTCTTTTTGCCTTGCAGACAATGCACTCCATTGCTCATTCTCGGGAGTTGCCGCAAGGTATCTGAAATCTGAATTGCCCATCGTTCGCCCTCCTGCATTATCGGTTGTAATACGCTTCAATCAAGGCGCGTTCCGAAAACGGAACAATTTCGCCGCGGATCTTCATGTATTCTTCATGTCCTTTGCCGAGCAAAAGAATGATATCGCCTGCCTGTGCGTGTTCCAGAGCATAGTAAATTGCTTGTTCGCGGTCCACGATGATTTCGTATTTGCCGCCGATTGCATCAATATGAGAAGCGACTTCTTTTGCAATATCGGTCGGATCTT
This sequence comes from Acutalibacteraceae bacterium, assembly GCA_045576275.1. Lineage (GTDB taxonomy): Bacteria > Bacillota > Clostridia > Oscillospirales > Acutalibacteraceae > RUG806. The sequence continues at coordinate 258,135 of JAZNGB010000050.1, read as the reverse complement.
CAAACTGCGGATCGTCGGTTGAAATGATGGTCAGGTCGCAAAGGGAGCCTGAGATCATTGCCATCTCTTTTCTGCGGACCTGTGCACGGCCGCCGACACAACCATAGAGAGCAATCAGACGGGTGGGATTGTAAGCACGGACGGTGTCGAGCACGCTTTTAAAGCTCAGACCGTTGTGTGCATAGTCGATGAGTACATCGAAATCGCCGGGTACGCTGACCGGTTCCATTCTGCCCTTGACTTTTGCATTTGCAAGGGCTGCAAAAACCGTTTCTTTGTCTATGCCCATACCATCTGCAACGGCTGCTGCGGTCAGGGCATTGTAAACAGAGAAAACACCGGGCATTCCCACACGGCAAACATCCGTTTGTCCTGCATGGGTGAGGTTGAATTCCATGCCGAGCTTGCCTTCACGGATAAAGCGGAGATCGTCTGCCGTGAAATCGGCTTCTTTTTCGGCAGAAAAAGTTACAACGGGACAGGTAATTTCATTTTGGAATTCTGCACAAAATGCATCATCTGCATTCAGAATTGCTTTTTTGCATTGTTTAAAGAGCTGCTTTTTCCAATATGCATACTCTTCAAAACTCTCGTGTTCGGTACCTCCGATGTGATCGGGGGAGAGGTTTGTAAAAACAGCGGTGTCGAATGTGATGCAGTCCGAACGGTGCTGCTTGAGCCCGAGGGAAGACACTTCAATAAAAGCAGCCTTGCAGCCGTCGTCAGCCATCGCACGCAGCAAACGTTGGGTTTCGTAGGATTCGGGGGTTGTGTTGACGGTTTTTTCGAAGCGGTCGCCCCAGAAAGCACCGATTGTGCCGATGACACCGCTTTTTATGCCGCAGCCGTCAAAAACGGAACGCAGCATATTTGTGACGGTTGTTTTGCCTTTCGTGCCTGTAATGCCGACAACGGCAAGTTCTTTTGCAGGGTCACCGAAGAAATTGCAGGACAGCTTTGCAAGGGCAGCACGGGTGTCGGAAACAAGCAACACACTTGCATCCGCAGGCAACGCAACCGCACGTTCTGTCACAAACACGCGGCAGCCTTTGTCGTATGCACTCTGTACATAGTTGTGTCCGTCAGCCGCAGCACCGCACAGGGCTGTAAAAACGGTGTCGGGAGCCGCTTTTCTTGAATCGTATACAATATCAAGGATATCGCAATCCGTTGCATTGCCTTCATAAACAATGCCTTTGAGAAGTTCGGATAATTTCATATTTCCTCCGTCAAGGAAATGTCTGCAAGCAAATCTGCCAGCAGCATATTTGATACCAAAAAGCCGTTCGGTGTCAATCGTATTCCTTGTTCGTTTATTTCAATCAGGTTGCATTTTTTGTATTTTTCGGCTGTCCTGAGAACAGATACCGGGATCGGGAATCCGAACTTTTCAAGACAGTCTTTGTGGGTGAGTCCTTGTGACAAGCGGAGTCTGAGCATTGCAAACTCCTCAAAATCACCGCCTTGTGCATATTGTTCGGGTGGCAAGCCTTGCAAAAAGGAGTCGATGCTGCGTGGAAAACCGAATCGTTTACCGTTTACAAATGAATGAGCGGCAGCTCCGATGCCGAGGTATTCCTTTTGCAGCCAATAGCGTGTGTTGTGGCGGCTCTCAAAACCGGGAATTGCAAAATTGGAGATTTCATATTGTTGTAATCCGTTTCGGTTGAGATAATCAACCGTTTGCAAATAAAAATCAGCAGCCGTATCTTCATCGGGCAGGTTGAGCTTTGCAGCGTTTTTATAAAAGTAGGTTCCTTCTTCGATGCTCAATAAATAAACGCTTGCGTGCGGCACTTTGCTTTCAATGAGAAAATCAAGACTTTGTTGCAGGCTTTCCTTTGTCTGGTCGGGAATTCCGATGATCAGATCCAGGGACACATTTTCAATGCCTGCATTTCTTGCAGCCTGCAAGCAATCGAGCACCGCCGTACGGTCAGCACGTCTGCCGAGTTTCTTGCGTTCGCTATCCACGGCAGATTGCAAGCCGAGTGAAATGCGGTTGACACCGCTGTCGGCACACGTTTCAAAAAAGGCAGATGTCAACGACGACGGATTGCATTCCACCGTGATTTCCGTGTTTTCTGCAAGGGTAAAGTGCTCTCTTACTGTTTGCAGCACGCGGCTTATGTTTTCGGCACCCCATGCAGACGGTGTACCGCCACCGAAATAGATGGTGTCAACGCATTTTGCATGCAGATCCCCGACAAGCGGTTTGCTGCGTGAAAGGGTGTTGATTTCGTGGCAGATGGCATCTCTGTAAGAGTCGTACAGGGTTTTGTCGGTAACCGAATAAAAATCGCAGTAAGGACATTTTCCTTTGCAAAACGGAATGTGAAAATAAAGACCGAGCGTGTCCATTATTGATCGTCAAGTTTGAGGATTGCCATGAATGCTTCCTGCGGCACTTCGACCGTACCGAACGAACGCATTCTCTTTTTACCCTCTTTCTGTTTTTCAAGCAGCTTCTTTTTTCTTGTAATGTCACCGCCGTAGCATTTGGCAAGAACGTCTTTACGCATTGCTTTGATGGTTTCGCGTGCGATGATCTTGCCGCCGATGGCGATCTGTACGGGAATTTCAAACATCTGTCTCGGGATGTGTTCTTTGAGTTTTTCCGCAATTTTTCGTGCTCTGGTATAAGCAGAGTCCGAGAAAATGATGTAGGACAAAGCATCCACCATGTCACCGTTGAGCAGAACGTCCAGTTTGACAAGATTGCTCTTTTCGTATCCGATGACGGTGTAGTCAAGGGATGCATAGCCTTTGGTGCGTGATTTCAGTGAATCAAAGAAGTCATAGATGATTTCATTTAACGGCAGAATGTAATGGATATCCACGCGGTCGGATGTGATGTAGTCCATGTTCTTGAAAATGCCGCGTCTGCTCTGGCAAAGTTCCATGATCGTGCCGACATAATCGGGCGGAGAATAAATATGTACTTCCGCAATGGGTTCTTCGGAGTAGGCAATGTTAGCAGGATCGGGATATTTTGTGGGGTTGTCAATTTCCACAACCGTATCATCGGTCAGGTGGAATTTATAAATAACGCTCGGAACAGTGGATACCAGATCGAGATTGTATTCTCTTTCCAGGCGTTCCTGAATGATTTCAAGGTGCAAAAGACCAAGGAATCCGCAACGGAAGCCGAATCCCAATGCACCGCTGGTTTCAGGTTCATAGGTGAGGGCAGCATCGTTGAGCTGCAGTTTTTCGAGTGCATCACGAAGTGCCTCATAGTCTGCACCGTCGGCAGGATAAATACCGCAGAAAACCATGGGATTCACTTTGCGATAGCCGTCAAGCGGTTCTGCAGCAGGATTGGAAGCGGTGGTAACAGTATCGCCCACGCGTGCATCACGGACGGTTTTGATGGATGCGGTTATGTAGCCGACTTCACCGGCACGAAGGGCATCACAGGGTTGCAGACCCATGGCTCGCATGGCACCGACTTCGACGACGGTAAACTGTGCTCCCGTAGCCATCATCCGCATGGTGTCACCGGGACGCAAGGTGCCGTCCATGACACGCACATATACAATAACACCTTTGTAGTTGTCATATACAGAGTCAAATACAAGTGCTTTGAACGGTGCGTCGTCATCACCTTCGGGACAGGGGATGTTCTGCACGATCTGCTCAAGAACTTCTTCTACATTCAAACCTGTTTTGGCGGATATCTGCGGAGCAAGTGAACAGTCAAGACCGATGATATCCTCAACTTCTGCCGCAACACGTGCAGGTTCCGCAGCAGGAAGATCCACCTTGTTGATAACAGGAACCATTTCCAGGTCGTTGTCAAGAGCAAGATAGGTATTTGCAAGAGTCTGTGCCTCAACGCCCTGCGTTGCGTCAACAACAAGCAATGCACCCTCACAGGCTGCAAGAGAACGGGACACTTCGTAGTTAAAGTCAACGTGACCGGGGGTGTCGATGAGGTTGAGTGAATATGTCTCACCGTCTTTTGCCTTATAATCAAGACGGACGGCTGTGGCTTTGATAGTGATGCCTCTTTCTTTTTCAAGGTCCATATTGTCCAGCACCTGCTGGGTCATTTCACGCTGTGAAACCGAGCCTGTCAACTCCAGCAAACGGTCGGCAAGTGTGGATTTGCCGTGGTCGATGTGGGCAATGATGGAAAAATTCCTGATGTTTGTTTTCTTTTCTTTCATGTGTTCACCTGTATTTATAAAGTTTCGTTATGATCTTTGAAGCCGAGACCGAGCACTTCGCTGGATTCGGTTATGATAATGAAAGGTTTTTCATCGTATCTTCTGACGATTTTGCGAATCTTGGCAACTTCGTGTGCACGCACGACACAAAGCAGCATTTTCTTTTCTTCCCCCGTGAAACCGCCCTGTACGGGAAGCAGAGAAACACCGCGTCCGGTTTCTTTTGTGATATCGTCGGTTATTTCTCCGGGATGATCGGAGACGATCATAAGCATCCGTCCGTGTCCCATACCCGCAATGACATAATCCATCGCTTTTCCCGACATAAAAACAACGATGACCGAATACAGAATGCTGTCTACGCTGCGGTAGCAAAGACCTGCAAAGACGATTACGCAGAAATCAAGCAGCAGCGTCATTGTACCTGTGGAAATATGCGGCAATTTCAGACGAACAAGTCTTGCTGCGATGTCCATACCTCCCGTAGTGGCTCCGTGACGGAATACAAGTCCCAGACCGATACCGCACAGCAAGCCTCCAAACAGGGCACAGAGCAATTTTTCACCATCATATGCAGGGATAAAGGACGGAATCAGGTCTACAAAAACCGAGTTGATGGCGGTTGCGATGATCGTACGCAGGATGAATTGTTTACCCAGTACGATCCAGGAAATAATGAACAACGGAATGTTGATTGCAAAAATCAACGCACCTGTCGGGATGGCAGGGAAGAGATAGTTGACGGTTGTTGCAATGCCTGTTACACCGCCTGCCGCCAATGCGTTGGGTGCTACGAACACCTGTATTGAAAAAGAATACAGAAATGTTCCTATGAACCAGAATAACACATCAACAGCGGTGGATAATACAGCTTTGCGTTTGTCTTTCATGTGCAGTCATCATCCTTATTGACAGTAATTGAAAAAAGTTGTGAAAGCCGTTCGGAATCACCTTTTAAAAACAGATAGCCGAACAGGGATTCAAAGCCGGTGGCTTTGTGGTACTGTGCCTGGGTCTTGTTTTTCGGAACGTGTGCACTTTTTGCATTTCTGCCGCGTTTATAAAAGGTAATTTCTTCTTCCGTCAGCAAAGGTAACAGACGGTCGATTGCCTCTGCCTGAAACGCTGCATTGACATATTGTACGCATTGTGTGTGCAAGTCGTTGACGGTGTGTTCTTCTGTATCGGTGAGCATATTGCGGATCATCAGTTCGTATATTGCGTCGCCGATAAATGCAAGACTCAGTCCGTTCATGGTGCGATAGTTTGTACTGTCCTCACGGGACAAATTCAAATTCAAGATCATAGATCGATACCGTGTCGCCGTCCTGAATGCCGCGTCTTCTCAGTGCATCAAAAATGCCGCTTGTTTCCAGTACGCGTTGCAGGTATTGCAGCGATTCGTAGTCCTCCATATCGGTTTTATAAAGAATTTTCAGCAGCCATTCGGCTTCCACATAATATACGCCGTCCACTTCCGTAATCTTGAAACCGTTGTTCTGCTTACGGGCAAGGGTTTCCATCGGAATGGTTTCGGCTTCAAACCGTTTGACCGGCGGCAAGGATTGCAGCTTTGCGGCAACGGCATTGATTAGCTCTTTTGTGCCTTCCTGAATGGGTGCAATGATTTCATAAAACGGAATGTTCTGTTCCGTAAAGAATGCACGCAGACGGTCGAGCTGCTCGTCTTCTGCAAGGTCAATTTTGTTGAGTGCCACGATTTGCGGACACTTTGCAAGCTCGGGATTAAAAACAGCCAGCTCGCGGTTGATGATTTCGTAATCTTCCAACGGGTCTCTGCCTTCGCTGCCTGCCGCATCCAGAACATGCACAAGCATTCTGCAGCGTTCAACGTGCTTGAGGAATTCGTGACCGAGACCGACACCTTCTCCTGCACCTTCGATCAGTCCCGGAATGTCAGCCATGACAAAACTGCTTTCGGGGCCCATACGAACAACACCCAGAACGGGGATGATGGTGGTAAAGTGATAGTCAGCAATGATGGGTTTTGCTTCGCTGACCACGGAAATGAGCGTGGATTTGCCGACATTCGGGAAACCGAGCAGACCAACGTCGGCAATCAGTTTCAGCTCCAGGCTGATCTCCCAGCTTTCACCGGGATATCCGTCTCTTGCAAAACGGGGAGCCTGGCGTGTGGGGGTTGCAAAGTGAATGTTGCCCCAACCGCCTTTGCCGCCCTTGGCACAGACAAAAGGTTTGTCGTCGGACATGTCCGCAAGTACTGCACCGCTTTCGACTTCGCGGATGACCGTACCGTAGGGAACGCGGATAATCAGATCCTGACCGTTTTTTCCGTTTCTGCGGTTTGTCTGTCCGTTCTGACCGTTTTCAGCGGTATATTTGCGTTTGTATCGAAAATCTGTCAGGGTGGAGAGGTGCGAATCGGTGACAAAAATAACATCGCCGCCTTTTCCCCCGTCACCGCCGTCGGGGCCGCCTGATGCTACAAATTTTTCGCGGTGAAACGCAACGGCGCCGTTGCCGCCGTCCCCGGCTTTTATTTTTATTTTGGCAATATCTGCAAACATAGTCAATCTCCATCCGTTTGTACGGATTCTTTCTATATTTTTATATACATATTTTATTTTAGCACATCATGAAATAAATATAAAGTGGTATTTGCATATTTCTGCAAAATATTTTTGTTCGGTTTGTTCTGTTTATTCTTTGAAAAATGTTCGGATGAAGTGTGTGAAATAAGATATAAAGTCTTGTACAAACGCTGAATAATGATAATATTGGCAAAGTAAAGTGATTGCAGTCCTAAGAATAGGACAGTAAAATGAAAAAAGTTAGAACATTTGTCTTGACAAATGCGGACAAATGCGTTACAATGCAATCACAAGGGCAAAACAAATGTTCGATCAGGAGGATTTTTACCATGTCACAGCTTGCAATTGCAATCGTAATTATAGAAGTTATTCTGGCTTTCGCAGTCATCTGGGGATTTCTGAATGAGGATTTTCTGATCCGTGTTGAGAATCGTTTCTTTGCTTATCTGGCAGGAAAGATTCGTGGCACGAAAAATGAAAAAAATACCCGTACGGCCATCCTCGTATCTGAAAACGAAAACTCTCCGTATGCTGCCTGATTTTTTCCATCTCCACTGAATATGCTCGTGACAACATGAGTCGTATTCCGTAATCCATCCATATTTTCCCCCGACCGTACCGGCTTTGCATTGATTTGTTATCTGCAAGGTCGGTGCTGTCATTTTTTTCTCGGTTATATTACAAAAATTAAGAATTTTCAATTTTTTCATCTTGTTTTTTATTATATACACAGGTATAATAGAGACGGATATTATGGATGACCGGGGATACAGTAATGCGTAAAGATCTGACCTATGTGAATGCAGCCGACAAAAGCCGTCGGTTTCGCACTTTTTTTATAATTGCAGCCGTTTTTGCTGTTTTGGCAAGCAGTGTTGCATTGATTTACTTGTTTGGTGAAAATGATTTTGATCTGAAAAAATTCATCGGTATGCGTGAAGAAGCCACAACGCAGGAGGCGGTGATTGACCTGACAGGGACTTTGCCTGCCGCCGCAGTCATAACCGCACCGAAAGATGAATATAATTTTTTATTGCTATGCGGTGATGAGGAGTTCGGTTTTGCCTTTATGGCTGAAATCGGAGTGCGTCTGAGTACATCTTCGGTGGATATCCGTGTGATTTCACCTGCTGTTAGTCTGGATTATAACGGACAGCAAATGACGATCGCCCGTATTTTTGATGATTATCCCTATGATCTTGTGAAATGCTACGCAGACAACAGCAATCGGACGATTGATAAACACCTTCGGATTACCACCGACCGATTCAAAAAGCTGATGGCTGAGATCGGATCGATTTCCGTGTCGATTGAAAGTGATATTGAATATGTGTATGAAGGTGATATCTACACATTCCGTGCAGGTGAGCTGAATCTGACATCCGATCTGTTGCTGAAATATATGACCCTGTCTGCAACCGGAGAAGATTTGCTGCGTGTACAGGCAGATGTGCTGACACGTTTGCTGAAAACCCATTTTACCGAACGGCTGTATATGGAAGGGGAAGCATATTTTTCTTCCTTTATCAGCTATTTCAGCACCGACATAAGTATCTATGATTTCCGCGAGGCTTCGTCGATCATCAATGCATTTATCATGTCCGGACCGACGATCCGAAGTGAGTATTAAAGGGAGAGAATCTCTTGTTGAAGAAAAGTGTCCTGTCTGTTTTGCTATGTTGTATCATTCTGCTTTTTTCCGGGTGTAGTGTCGGAACGGGTGATCTGCCAAAGTTGCTGCAAGACGGAACAGGGCATTTTGCATCTGCGTTTGAATCATTTTTGCGTTCGGTTTCCGCAAAGTCTTTTGCGGACAGTTATGCAGCAATCGAAGAACCGTCTTTTATAGATTGGCAGACGACCCGATTGTATTATGAGCAATTGGGCGAAAACGAGCAGCTTGCCTATCGGTGCATTTATAACAATATTTTCGGGCAGCCCGAACGCATTGCAGTACCGTTGTTGGACGACGGAGAATTGGATCGTTTGTATGCGGCTCTTCGCAACGACAATCCGCAGCTTTTGTTTTTGGGGGACAAGGCAAGCCTTTTGACGGCAGGTATGCATTGTTATTTTGTGCCGACCTATTCCATGGACTATTGGCAGGCTCGTGAAACGATCACCGACACTGCTGCAACAGCACGCGATATTCTCAGACAAATTCCGCAGAAGGCAAACGAGTTTGAAAAATTGTTGTTTGTGCATGATACACTGTGTGATATGTGTACCTACGGAGATCTCGGCAATGCTTCGCACTGTAACGGAGCTTTGTCGGATCGTACGGCAACGTGTGCCGGGTATTCAAAAGCGTTGAAACTGATGTTGGATATGCTCGGCATCCGCAGTTGTACCGTAACCGGGAATGCGGTAGAGGACAGTGAAACGGTGAGTCATATGTGGCTTGCAGTCTGCATAGACGGTGCGTGGAGTTTTTGTGATCCGACCTGGGATGATCCTGTTTCCGAGGACGGCAGACAGACGGTGGAGCATTCCTATTTCAGTATGACACGGGAAAGACTGGGCTTGACCCATTTTGATATTACGATGCCGTCGGGTATTGTCTGCGATTCGGAAAATGCAGATTATTACCGTCGGCTCGGCGTATACTGCGACGGTGAAAATGATGAAGATGTGTTGTTGTACGGTATGCGTCAGGCACTTGCAGACGGCAGGAACAATGCGGAATTCCGTTTTGCAGATCAACAGCTTTTGCAGCAGATGTGTACGGCTCTGTTTGAGGAGGATCTGATTTATTCCTTGCTCAGACAAGTGCAGGATGCGAATGAAACGCTGGTCACAAATCGTATTTCATATGCAGCCGACGAAACACATTGTTATTTGAAACTCAATTTTGTTTTTGAAGAATAGAGGAGCAGGTATGGATAAACAGAGAATTGAAAATGCAGTCCGCGAAATTCTGATTGCAATCGGTGAAGACCCCGACCGTGAAGGGCTTGTTGAAACACCGCGTCGTGTTGCCAATATGTATGCCGAGGTTTTTGCAGGTCTCGACGATGATGCGACACAACATCTGAAAATTTTTAACGAGCAGCAGAACGATGAGATGGTCGTTGTGCGTGATATTCCTTTGTATTCCATGTGTGAGCATCATCTGCTTCCCTTCGTCGGAAAGGCACACATTGCTTACATTCCTGCGGACGGAAAGGTGATCGGTCTTTCCAAACTGGCACGCATTGTGGGGGTCTTTGCACGCAGACCGCAGTTGCAGGAACGACTGACTGCCCAGATTGCCGACTTTCTGGAGGACAATCTGCAACCGAAAGGTGTAGCTGTTGTAGTGGAGGCGGAACATCTTTGTATGACCATGCGCGGTGTCCGAGCCGCAGGTGCAAAAACCAAAACCAGTGCTTTGCGAGGCTCTATGAAAAAAGATGCAAGAACCCGTGCCGAAGCACTGTCCTTGCTTGATGATTGATTCTGAAACATAAGAAAACTGCTGTACGGATTGATTTTGTACAGCAGTTTTTAAATTAATGTAAATTAATGTATTTTATTTATTCCGTGCAGTGCAGCATCTGCATATCGCTGCCGTCATCATTGAGCAGCTGCAGGCTTTCTATTTTGAGCGTGTTTACAATGTTCTGCCAACGTGCAACCATGTCTTTGCCTTCTTCATCGATGTAATTCACAGGCAAAAAACCGGCTTTGATGTAGGTGTTCAATGCCGGGAGTCTTGCGTCGCCTGTCAAAAGAAATACACGTTCTTTTTTCATTTCGATCAGCTTTTGCAATGCGTAGTCTGCCATGAATTTGCCCAAGCCCAGACCTCTGTATTCCGAACGGCAGGCAACCATGTGGATATACCCCATGCCTGTGCTCCACATATTCGGAACAACGGTGAATGTGGCGATTTTTTGACCGTCCTTTTCGATGAAATAGGTATCTCTGTACGGATCGGGACCGTCAATATCAACCAATTCACATCTGAACTTTTCAATACCGGCATCCGGAGAGATCAGACCGTCGCGGCAGATGGAAAGCCAATCTTCAATGTCAGCTTCGGAGCTGAATTTTGAAAGGGTAAACCCTTGCGGTAATGCAAGTCCCTTTGCTTTCGGATTCGTAAAATACATCTTCAGACAACTCATGGTAAACCCCTCTTAAAATATTTTTTTGAGCAATAATACGGCAGATGATACAATGCCGATCACACCTGCAAAAACGACGGAAATCAGCAACAGGGAAGTCAGGAAAAAACCGCCCCGTAAAACTGCATTTGTAAATATTTCCAGCCATGCAGGATTGAGAAAATAAAGTGCAATATCGGTTATCAGAAAAGCAGCTGCATAAAAAAGAAAACCGTTTGTGCCGCCTTTTATGTCAGCAGGACTCAGATCCATATGAACTGCAATCGTAACAGCCAGCAACAGGAAAACCCAGAATTGCCAGACGGAAAAATAATCTGCGGAAAAGATGATCCGAAACGCAGAAACCACGGCAATCAAAAGGTTCTTAACCGTGTCTGCCGACAATGTTTCTGATGCTGTCCGTGCCAGCAGTTCGCTGATGTCACCATAGGAATCGGGTAAAAACAACCGCAACAGCAACAGCAAAACACCCGACCCTGCAATGACGGGAGCAACACCGATGAAAAAATTCCCCATGCGTTGCCACAGGCTGTGTTTGCTGTAGGTGTGTTCGACAAAGCCGAGTGCGGAACTGTTTTTGTCTATACCGAAGAGTTTGATGCGTTTGATTTTGTGTCTGAAAACAAGACACATGGCAGCGTGGGACAGTTCATGAACAGGGGTGCCGATGATGCCCGAACCGTTGACGATCTGCGGTGCATATCTGCCGCAGGCCAATACAAGCAGATGTTTGCATCCGCGGATGAAAAGACCGGCAGCAACGGTGCTGCCGGCGGTCAGAAGCATTTGTATCAGAAAAACGAATGCGACTTCTTTCATTCCTGCCCACCGTTTTGCTGCGGTTGTGTACGCTGTTGGTTGTAATATGCCTGTTGTTGATAGTAAGCCTGCTGTGCATAGGCCTGTTGCTGTGCATATGTCTGCTGTTGATTCAATGTCTGTTGTTGTGCCGCAGCAGCACCTGTCGGGAGCTTTTTGCGTGTGGGGGTGCCGCCGGGATAGCGGTAATTTGCCTTTCTTTCTGCTTCGCGGATGGCATCATCTTTCAAAGAACAGTAGTATGTTGCGAGTGCGGTTTTGAAATAAGGAATGATGTAAACAGCCATCAGAACCCAACCGAAAATCGGGATGATACCGACAATGAACAACGGCAGGAAAGACAGCACGAAACCAAAAACGTCACCCATACGGTTTTTGGTCAGATACTGGCTTTTGTTCAGTGCTGCCAGCACGGAAATGCCGGGTTCGTCTGCAAGGATCAATTCGGCAAACAAATAGCGAAGCCAAAGGACGATACCGGGGACGACCAGCAGCAAAAGACCGACCGTGATATAAAGTCCTTTGACAATGTACATCAAAAGACCGGATGTATAGCTTTTGAAGTCTTTGAATCCGTTGAAAATATCCTCAAGCTGACCTTTTCCTTGTTTTGCAAGATCCAGAAAGACCTTGTTTTTGCCTGTCAGAAAACCACCTGCAACAAACGGATTGAAAATGGTGGACAAAAAGGCGAGTGCGGACGGTACGGCTGCTGCAAAAATACTTGTTTCAATATTTTGTTTTGTGATTTCGGCAGCCCTTGTCTTGATATTCTTTTTGGTCATAAGTGGGTCCTCCCAAGTTTTAAATCAGTTGAAATAGCAGGAAACCAGAGAACGAAGCACGCGAACGGTTTCCTGTTTGTTATCCAGGAACAAACCTGTTGATGTTCTCTTTGCATTTCCGCCGATGTCGGTCGGTTCACGTAATGCAATACGCATATCCGTAACATTTTGTACGCGCAGAAGGGGACAGTTGGTGCGGTCATAATAGAAATCCCTTGTGAAGCGATCCATGCGTACATTTTTGCAGTTGGTTTCGCAGCAGATCAAGGGCACATTCGGGTCGTTGCCTGTTGAAAAAGCGGTCATGGACGTGATGCTGACATTTTCGATGTGACCGACTCCCTGCGTATACTGTGCATCGTCAAAAAGCGGTGTTCTGCAATATCTTGCTGCATCCATGTTGATCGCATAGGCTCTGCAACCGCAGCGGACATTGTGCACGGTGATGTTGCGGATGGGAGCATTTACACTCAGCATACGAAGAAATGTGTGACAATCTTCCGCAACGATATTTTCAATGCGAATATTTTCAATCGGGCCGCGTGTCATGCCGTAATTCTCCACCCGTTCAATGCAATCGTCCGCATTCAGGGCAATGAGGTCATCATTCGTCTGCCCGTCCAGAGCAACAATACCGCTGATGATACCGTTTCTGCAGTTGCCGCCGAAATGCAGACCGTCCTGATTGGGTCTTGCATTGATGCCCGAAAAAATAATGTTACGGATTTCAAACCCATCAATTTCACAAAAACGGAAAAAGTAAGCAGGGGAATCCATGACGGTCATGTTTGCGATTTTTAAGTTTTTGACATTCCTGAAGTTGAACATACAGCCCGACCATCCGTTGGGTGTGAAAATGTCAGGCTTTTGGTTGTATGTGCCGCAGCAGTTGCCGTCCCAAAGACCGCCTTCAATGCGGATATTGGTATTTCCGTTGACGGGGTCAGCGTTTGTAAGCAGAAAATCGCCTTCCGTGCGTTGAACTTCTCCGCACAGTTTTATAACGGCATACGGATGCAACTGTAAATGCATATCGGAAGGCAGACGCAGCGTGCGGGTGATGCGGTAGATGCCTGCCGGCAATTCAAGATAACCGCCGCATGAGTCGATGGCTCTTTGCAATGCAAAGGAGTCGTCGGCAATTCCGTCTGCGATGATTCCGAAATTGAAATATTGCTCGGCCATTGCAGTATCCTTTCCAAAAGGTTATATAAATTTATATTATCATATCAGATAATGAAATGCAAGAAAAATGTTCTTCCATTTTCGTTGCTTTCTCTTCTTTTCTCCTGTCTTATTGAAAATATTTAACAAAATTTTTTATGGACGGTTGACGAAAATCTGTACTTATGTTAAAATGATTTTACAGAAAAGCCCGACCGGGCTTAAAAGGAGTTGGATATTTCTTATGAAGAAGAATTTCAGAAAAAACCTGTCCGTTATGCTCAGCGTTCTCATGCTTTTGTCCTGCTTTGCATTTGCAATGCCCGCCTCTGCCGCAGAAACCTGCGAAAACTGCACCTGGGACAAGACCATCTCCCTGCGTCCGCAGATTCAGGCTGACGGCACCTGGGGCAACGGCTATGTGAATATGGTATGTACCGTCTGCGGTGCTAAAAGAAGCGGTCATATCGCAAGAGCCAATTATACCGCTTATGATGCTGTCATTGCAGAACTCAATGCCCTGCTTGCAGAGCCTGCACTTTCAGATGTTGCCCGTGCCGAAATCAATGCAGTGCTTGCTGAAAAAGGTGTTGCCGATAACCTGATTGCTGACGAACAGAATCTGGTCGATGCTGCTGTGGAAGCTATCACGGAAGCTGTCGGCAAATACATGGAAGAATTTACGGTCACATTCGTTGATGCAGACGGTAAAGTGCTTGACACGCAGGAAGTCACATTTGGTTTTGATGCTGCTGCACCCGAAGTTGCTTTCAAAGAAGGTTTTGTATTTACGGGTTGGGACAAGGATTATACCAACATCACAGCCGATTTGACCATCACTGCACAGTATTATGAAGGCAGAGCTTATATTGAAACGGATGTTGCCCAGCTTGATCTCAAACCCGGTGCATCCAAGACTGTTTCTGCTGTTGTGTATACCGATGAAGCTGTTGACAAAACCGTCACCTGGACCAGTGCCGACACCTCTGTTGTCACGGTAGAGTCCAACGGTCTTGTAACCGCTGTCGGTATCGGTTATACCACGCTGACCGTTTCCGCACTTGAAGGAGCTGTCGAAAAGAAGATCGATGTTTATGTTTATGACGGCAACGGTGAACACCTTGTTACTTTGATCAACGGCGGTCTGGGTACTTTTGTGATCAACGGCAACAATGTCAACGCAATGTATATCAAGATGAAATCCGGTCAGTCCTTCCGTTTTCAGTTTGCTCTGAGCAGTAAATACGATCCCGAAAATGTTGTTGTAACTGCTAACGGCAAGACGGTTGAACTTGGCGAAGACAATTATTTTGTTGTTCCTTACATCTGTGAAGACACAACCATCACGGTTTCCCTTGCAGGTTCTTCCGATACCGGAGAAGCGGAACCGGAAGACAAACCCGAAGTCATTGATCCCTCTACCATCAACGATACCTGTTGGTGCCATTCCTCCAACTCCATGTTCAAATCCCTGTGGAATGTTCTGATGTTCTTCTGCAAACTTCTTGGTCTTGAAGGCTATCACTACTGTGTATGCGGTGCAGCACACTGGTAAGATTATCACAGCATAAAACAATGAATTGATTTTTTTCCGTCTCCGATTTGTTGTCGGGGACGGTTTTTTCAGAAAAAACAGTTGTTTTGTGCGTGAATATGTTGTATAATAAAATTTATCATAAGACAGGAGGAGAGTGCCATGTCTGAAAATACTGCACAGCAGGTATCTGTACAAGATATGCAAGCATCCGCATACAGCGACCGTCGCTGTATCACAAGAAAAGAAACCATCGGCTTTATGCTCTATTCCGCTTCGTTGAACTTCAACCTGAACGGGCAAAAGGAGCTGTTTCGCGACAGCGTTCTGAAAATCAGTTTTAACAAGCAATCCATTTATAACTCGATTGGTGGTATATGGGACTGCATCAATGACATTCTGATCGGTCAGATGGTGGATAAGACTCGTACCCGTTGGGGTAAGTTCGTACCCTATATGTTCTTTTCGGGTCTGCCCTATGCAGCTATTTCATCTATTTATTGGCTGTTGCCGATCATCCTTTCGGCGAGTATGCTGAATAACTACGACAACATTCCGAAATTCATTGCTTATATGCTTTTTGAAGTGCTGATGGAAACGGTTTCGACCCTGCAAACGGTTACCAAGGACGGCTTTGTTGCGACCGTTACACCGTACCCTTCAGACAGAACACGGCTTTTGTCGGTTACAGGTTATTTCAACGGCTGGTTCCAGGGATTGCCGTCCACCATTTGTGAGTTTTTGTTTGACTTCATCACCAACGATATTATCAAGTCAAGTAAGTACACCAGTGCACAGATGATTCAGAAGGCATATACCATTATGGGGCCGATCACCGTTTTTGCAGGTGGTATGGGGGCATTCTGGTTCTCCACCATTGCAAAAGAACGTGTTCCGCAGTCGATTGAAAATCCGCCCGTTCTGCAAAGCCTGAAGGTGGTCGTTTCCAACCGACCGGTGCTTATTTACATCGTTTCCGAAGCACTCGCTTCATTCGGTACGGGTATCTCCACCAACAACTATTACCGTTGGGTGCTGTTCTGGTCCACCATGGAAACCATCTGCGGCATTCCGTCCGCGTTTGTACAACCCATCGGCTTTGCAAAAGTCGGCAAGATGACAAAACGCTTCTCCACCAAGAGTGTTTACATGGTCAGTACCGCTTTTGCAAAAATTATGTATATTCCCGTGTTCCTGTACGGAACGCTCCTCAAGGACAAGGAAGGCAAACCGTTCTATGCAAACCGCACTGCAATGATTCTGCCGACCATGCTCTGGGAAATTGTTTATGCATTGTTTTCAGGTCCGAAAATGGTTACTGCACAGGAAATGCAGAACGAATGCATGGACTATATTGAATGGAAAAACGGCTTCCGGAACGAAGCTACCATCACCATTGCAAAGTCTGTTCTCAAAAAAGTGCCAAATCAGATCAACGAGGTTCTCAAACCGCAGATCAAGAAGTGGATCGGATTCGAACCCGAGCGTTACAATAACAAGCAGGCACAGGAACAGCGCACACAGCTTTATATTTTCGCCATGGCAACCATTTTCCCTGCCATCATCATCCTGGTCAGCATGATCCCGATGTTATGGTACAATCTCGACAAGGAAACCAGAGAACGTATGTATTACGACCTTATCAAACGCCGTGCCGAACAGGCTGAAACCGTAAAGGCGGAAGCCGATGCAGAAGTAAAATAAAAACATATACGCACAATGCCGCCGAATGGGGACCCCCAAACGGCGGCATAAGTTTTTTTTTGCACTTCAATGGAAAATGAAACGGATAAAGAGCAATTGCATATTGTGCAATGTTAACAGAATTTCCTTGACAGAGAATAAAAAATAGTATATATTTATAGATATAGTATTTTTAAAGGGGAGGAAAAAATGTGAGCAACGAAAACAACACCACGACTGTAGTGGAAGAGAATGCAGACGGCTTGGTGCACGGTGCGAAGTTAGACCGTATTTATTGTACCAACAAAGAACGTATTGTGTATACGGTCAAAAACAGCGTTGCGGATATGAGCCTCGGTAATTTCTCGATGGGTTCGGATATTTATCTGTATCAGATCTTCGGACTCAAACCTCTGGCTCTCGCCAAAGCAAGGGCAGGATTGACGATCTTTGATATGCTCAACGATCCGCTGACGGCGGTCATTGTTGACAGAATGCGTACCCGTTGGGGCAAATTCAAGCCCTTCCAGTTTGCTACCATTATTCCGAGTACGCTGCTGGGTATGTTCAACTGTTTCATGCCCTTGATTGCCATGTATTTCGGCATGAATGCACACGAGAAACTGATTATGTATATGGCAAGTGCCTACATCGGAGAAACCATCGGTGCACTGTTCAGCGGTGGCGGATACATTGACCTTGTTTTTACGCCGAATCCACAGGAACGAACGAGCTTGCTGACGGCAGCCAAATTCCTGGCGGATATGTATGCCAAGCTGCCAAGTCAGATTGCAACGGTCATCTTTGACCTTGTAGACCACGGGGTCATCAAAACGGATCTCGTGAAGATGTATGTCATCCTGAATACGATCGTCTGGACCATAACCACCATGCCGAGCTTTATATGGGCATTTGTCAGCAAGGAGCGTGTACCGCAATCCATTCAACCGCCCAAAGCTTCGTCCAGTATTATGTCTGTTTTTAAGAACAAGCCATTGCTTATTTACACCCTTTCGGGTGCGATCGACAATATTCAGATCGGTACTGCAGAATCTCTTTACTTCCGCAATGTTCTCGGACTTAACTCCTTCGGTACGGTCTGGGGTATTCCCGGCGGTCCGATTTCGTATTACAGCTATGCATTGGCACCCAAGCTGCGTAAGCGTTACTCCACAAAAACGCTGTGGCTGATGCAAAGGTTTTCCATCATCATTTCGGAAGGTGCGTTCTTCCTGGTTGGCCTTGCTGGCGGCATGAAGCATAAGTTGTATGCAAATGTCGGTGTTATGGGTGTTATGTTCATGCTCGGTAACTGCCTTGAAATGTTCTTCTATGCAACCAAAAAGATCGTCGGTACGGAAATCAGCTACGAAGTACAGGATTACTGCGAATGGAAAAACGGCTTCCGTGTAGAGGCAACCACGGGGTTGCTGACCAACTACTGGGGCAAGGTGCAGGGATATCTGCTCACCCTTATCAATGCCTGGATTCTCGAAAAATGGGCAGGTTTTGAATCGGGTGCACTTGCCGTGCAGAGTGAAAAAACAAAATACCGTTTGTTTATCATGGCATACGGTCCGCGCCTGATTCCCGATCTGCTTTGCACGATTCCGATGTTCTTCTATAACATCGATACCAAAACACGCGAAAGAATGTATCGCGAATTGCAGGAAATGCGTATGAAAAAAGCAAGCGAAGTCGCAGCTCTTGCAAACGCGGAAGAAACAAGCGGAGAATAACCAACCAACAGAAAGAAAACTGCTCGTCAAAGCATATAAGCTTTGCGGGCAGTTTTTTGGTGATCTGTATCTGACGAAGTTCGGTTTATTCTGTATAAAGGCTTTGCCATAGTTCTTTTCGTGCAGGGGTGATGTTATACTCTTGCAAAAGAAAATCGTCAAAATCGGCATAATTCTTCACGGCAGCGGTATATGCCGTGTCGAACTGACTCATATCTACGGTTTCGCAGAATTGAATGACATCGCGAAGCCGTTTTTCTTTGCGAAGAAGCAGCAACAAAAGCTGTGTCTTGCGGTTGTGCCATTTGACATATTCATTACTCAGCAGGTATTGCTCTGCAATTTGCGGTAAGGTTCTGCCTAAACAATATTCAATCACGGCCGCAGCCATGCCGGTGCGGTCTTTGCCTTCTGAGCAATGGAACAAGATGGTCTCGCCTTTGTCAAGGCAGGAGAAAAGGTGATTCCATGTCTGTTTTGCAAAGGGCATACTTGCATAGACCATGTATTTCTGTTTTCGCATTTCGTCAATTCCGTCTCCTTTGAGGGAAAGCACACGGTCAACCTGTTCTTTGGAGACAACCACAAGGTCAAATTCCTTGTTGTCAAAAACAGGGAGGTGGATGTGTGTACTTCCTGACGGGACATAGTCGGGCTTGTTTGCGACTTCTTCATCACTTCTCAGGTCAAGGACGGTATCTATTTTCAGTTGGTCCAGCATCCGTTTACCTGTGTCGGAAAGGTCAAACAGGGAAGCGGAACGATATAATTTCCCTTGTCTGATTCTTTTTTCTCCGCAACACAGTCCGCCCATGTCGCGGAAATTGTTCGGTTTGTTTTTCATTTATTTTCTCCTGATCGTATCGTGATAATGTTATTATTAGCATATTTGTCTGCAGCTGTCAACAAAAACAGAATGAAAAAACCTCCCCGCATAAAACGGGGAGGAAAAACTGAATTTTTTAAGAATCAACCAAGTTGATTATGCGTCCCAACCTTCGTAACGGCCGAACTGGCAATCGTTGTTACCGGAATCGGTTGCAAACATTTCAAGCATGTTGATGGGATCGTCGAAGTCAGCAAGCCAGCCTTCGCGAGCGATGTCGAAGTTGCCGTTCTTTCTTTCTTCAAGGAAGGTGTTCCATTCAACCTGCTGAATGCTCATTTCAATACCGACAGCCTTGAAGTCCTGCTGCATGGATTCAGCAGCTGCAACGTGGCCTGTACCGTCATTGGTGAGGTATTCAATGGTGATGGGAGTTTCGGGAGAGAGCTTGCCGTCTTCGCCGAACTTGAAGCCTGCAGCCTTGAGATAGGTGCGAGCCATTTCGATGGTAGCTTCAGCATCGTTGTTGATAGCATACACATCATAGTAGGAGTTTGCTTCTGCAGTTTCTTTGAAGATACCGCCATTGCCGTCAGCCATGCCGAGCGGAATGTAAGAGGAAGCAGCAACCTGACCGGTCTGGCCTACGTTTTCGCAGATGTAGTCACGGTCAATGAGAATGTTGAATGCAAGACGCATGCAAGCAGCTTCTTCGGGAGTCTTGCCTGCGAACAGATCACTGTTGGCATTGAAAGCTACATAGTAAGTGCCGAGGTTGTCGATGATTTTGAACTCTTTGTTTTCAGCCTCAAGAAGAGCCTGGATTTCATCCGTAGGAACGGAGTCGATAAGATCTACGTCGCCTGCGTTGTATGCAGCGTAGATGGCGGTATCATCAGCGGAAAGCATGAATTCGATCTTTTCGATTGTAACGGAATCAGCTGCATGATAGTAGGGGTTCTTTTCATAGGTCATGGAAACGTCATGTTCCCAAGCGGTGCATACGAACGGACCGTTGGAGATGAAGCCTGCTTCTGTGCACCAGCTACCGGGAGAGGTTTCCCAATCTTCGTAAGCTTCAACAGCAGCCTGCGGTACGGGGAAGAAGGTGGGGAATGCCATCAAGCCTTCCATGTATGCACAGGGAGCAGTCAGAGAGAATTCGAGGGTGGTGTCATCAAGAGCGGTAACAGCAAGGTCGTTGGGATAGCCAACGAATGTGGAGAACATGTAACCGTAGTCGGATGCAGTTTCTTCAGCAGCTGCACGCTTCCAGGAGTATTCGAAGTCTGCTGCGGTAAGAGCACTGCCGTCGGACCACATGAGGTCTTCCTTGAGGTTGACCGTGAAGGTGACGGAACCGTCTTCAGCAGGTTCGCTTACGGTGTAGTCGATTGCAAGATCGGGAACCGTGTTGCCTTCTGCATCGTAGGTGTAAAGACCTGCGAAGGAGTTAACTGCGAGGCAAGCACCGTCAACAGAGCTGTTGAGAGCAGGATCAAGATAATCCGGTTCACTTGCAAGGTTTACACGGAAAGTATCAGAACCGTTGTCAAGGACAACGTTCTGGAAGAACTTGTAACCGAACAGGTTTGCATACATGCCGGAAACATAGTCTTTTTCCATGTAAATGTCGTTGTAATAGTACAGGGGAATGACGCAGCCGTTGGACATGAGAATGTCTTCAGCCTGGTGCATGAGCTCGGTACGCTTTGCGTAGTCGGTCTCAGTCTTGATCTGAGCGATCAGTTCATCGTAAACGGACCAACCGTTGATAGGATCGATGAAAGCATCGCTGAGAAGATCAGCAGCAGCGGGAACTTCTTCTGCATCGCCGTTGCTGACGTTCGTGGGTTCTTCTGTGGGGCCGCAGGCTGCAATCGTAAGAGCCATAACAGCTACAAGAAGAAGAGCAAGAAACTTTTTCATGTGTTTTTCCTCCGATAAATATTTTTATACTCGCCGTCCCTCGAATTTTGGCTGCAGAGAGTTCAAAAAACTGCAGTCACTGTTCGGTGACAGAGTAAGTATACCAAATGATTGCTTACCTGTTAAAGCAAGCAGACATATGACCGTTTCCGCGGTCGGTTAAAGAGGGGCATTCTGCAGCACACTGCTCGGTTGCATATTGGCAGCGTGTGCGGAACGGACAGCCTGTCGGCATGCGAAGGGGGCTTGGTACATCACCTTCGAGCACGATTCTTTGTCTGCTTCTTGCAATATCCGGATCGGGGATCGGGACGGCAGACAGAAGGGACTGTGTATAAGGATGAAGGGGATTGCTGTTCAGATCATCCGCATCTGCCATTTCAACGATTTTGCCCAGGTACATAACGGCAATACGCTGTGAAATGTGATGCACAACCAACAGGTCATGGGCAATAAACAAGTAGGCAACACCCAATTTTGCCTGCAGGTCTTCAAACATATTGATGACCTGTGCCTGGATGGATACGTCCAGTGCGGATACTGGTTCGTCACAAACGATGAACTGCGGATCCACGGCAAGTGCTCTTGCAATGCCGATACGCTGACGCTGACCGCCTGAAAATTCGTGGGCATATCGTGTAGCGTGTTCGGAGTTCAGACCGACATAGTTCATCAGTTCAAGAATCTTTTCACGGCGTTCTTTTTTGTTGGAGTACAGCTTGTGGACATCCAGCGGTTCACCGATGATATCTTCAACCGTCATACGGGGATCCAGAGAAGAATACGGATCCTGGAAAACCATCTGCATTTTTTTACGCATGGTGCCGATAT
Organism: Acutalibacteraceae bacterium; assembly: GCA_045576275.1. Lineage (GTDB taxonomy): Bacteria > Bacillota > Clostridia > Oscillospirales > Acutalibacteraceae > RUG806. The sequence continues at coordinate 235,971 of JAZNGB010000050.1, read as the reverse complement.
TCTTCTTGGTGACCAGTTCGCCGTCAAAATAAATCTCACCTGCGGTGGGTTCATACAGGTGCAGCAGGGTTCTGCCGACCGTTGTTTTGCCGCAGCCGGATTCACCGACCAGACCGAGGGTTTCGCCCTTGTTGATGGTAAACGAAACACCGTCAACCGCTTTCAGGGGCGTCGTCTTGAAAAAGCCGGTACGGATGGGGAAATGCTGTTTCAAGTCTCTTACATCAACCAAAACATCACTCATTGTCAGCACCTCCCTGCGAAGTCATCATATCTTTAACATTCATCCAGCAGGATGCTTTGTGATTTTCGTTGATTGAAAGCTCTTCCGGTTGCTCGGTCAGGCAGATTTTCATGGCTGCATCACAACGGGCACAGAAGGAACAACCCTTGGGCAGATTGAGCATATTGATGGGGGTACCCATGATGGGGACGAGTCTTTCTTTCATACGTGTAACATTGGGAATGGAACGCAGCAGACCCTTTGTATATTCGTGTTTCGGGTTGTAGAAAATTTCATGTGCCGTGCCGCGTTCGCAGATTTTACCGCCGTACATGACAACAATATTGTCACACATACTTGCAATGACACCCAGGTCGTGTGTAACAAGAATAACCGCCATGCCCAGTTCTTTCTGCAGCTTTTGCATCAGCTCCAGGATCTGTGCCTGAATGGTAACGTCAAGTGCTGTTGTGGGTTCATCTGCAATCAGGATATCGGGTTCGCAGGCAAGTGCCATTGCAATCATGACACGCTGACGCATACCGCCCGAAAGTTCGTACGGATATTGCTTCAGACGCTTATACGGTTCGTTGATGCCGACCAGTTCCAGCAGTTCTGCAGCACGCTCTTTTGCAGCTTTTCCTTTTTTATCGGTGTGCAGTGTGATGGCTTCCGTCAGCTGGTTGCCGATGGTGAAAACAGGATTCAGACTGGTCATCGGATCCTGGAAAATGATCGAACAACATTTGCCGCGGAATGCACGCATCTGCTTTTCGGACCATTTTGTAATGTCGTCACCTTTGTAGTAGATGTTACCGTCTACTATTTTACCCGTCGATGCAAGAATCTGCATGATCGAGTATGCCGTAACGCTCTTTCCGGAGCCGGATTCACCGACGATGCCGAGGATCTCACCGTGGTCAAGTTCAAAAGACACACCGTTGACGGCACATACTTCACCGGAGTCCGTAAAGAAAGATGTATGAAGATTTTGTACACTGATAAGAGGTTTATTCATCTTTCATCACCTCTTCAATTTCGGATCGAATGCATCGCGAAGACCGTCACCCAACAGGTTCAGGCTCAGAACGATCAGACAGATCATAATGGCAGGGAATACAAGCTTATAAGGATAGGTCATGATGCCGCCGCGTGCAGCATTGGCAAGCGAGCCGAGAGAAGGCATGGGAGCCTTGACACCGAGACCGATAAAGGACAGGTAGCTTTCCGTGAAGATTGCAGAGGGGATCTGCAAGGCAACGGAAATGATAATAACCGACAGACAGTTGGGAATGATGTGCTTTTTGATGATTCTGCCGGGTTTTGCACCGATGGAACGGGCTGCGAGGATGTATTCGTTTTCTTTGATGGAAAGAATCTGACCGCGGATCAGACGAGCCATGCTGACCCAGTACAGAAGACCGAATACGATGAAAATGGAGATCATGTTTGTGCCCAGTTCCGCGAAAACAGAACCGCTCGGGAACACAAGCACTTCATTGAGCACAACGCTCAGAAGAATGATGATCAGCATATCCGGCAAGGCATAAATGATATCAACAATACGCATCATGATCAGGTCCACTTTGCCGCCGAGGTAGCCAGAAATACTGCCGTAAATCAGACCGATGATCAGAACGATGATACTTGCAAACAGTCCGACGACAAGCGAAACTCTTGTGCCGTAAATAACACGGATAAAATAGTCGCGGCATTGTTCGTCCGTTCCTAAAATATGCGGAAAACGTTCTCCGCCGTTTGCAATATATTCCTGTTCAGCCACACTATATTCAAACGGAGCCAGATTTTTTGCACCTTTGTCGCGTTTTCCGTTGATGGACAACATTTCTTCATAATCATAGGGGACGATCATGGGTGCGACAACAATCGTAATGATGATTGCAGAGAGCAGAATGATGCTCAGTACTGCAAGCGGATTCTTGAACAGACGGCGAATGCCGTCTTTGAAGAAGGTTGTGCTTTCGCTCATGACATCCTGTTGTGCTTTTTCTTCTGCCGTTGCAGGTGCAAATTTGGAAAGATCAATCTGTGTGCTGAGAAAATTCTTTTTCGGAAGGTTGTTTTCTTTGTTGCTCATTCTGTTTTCCCTCCTTAATCGAATTTGATTCTGGGATCGACTGCTTTGTACAGAAGGTCGCAGATCAGGTTTGCGACAACCATAAGTGTTGCAAGGAATACCGTTGTTGCCATAATCATTGTATAGTCACGGTCGTTGATTGCCGTAATGAACTTGCTGCCGATACCGCCGACGGTAAAGACCGTTTCGACAACCATGGAGCCTGTGATGATGTATGCAATCTGCGGACCTGCATAAGTGATGACAGGAATCAGAGAATTGCGGAGTGCGTGCTTGAAAATGACTTTCAGACGGGAAACTCCCTTGGCTCTTGCCGTACGGATATAGTCTTGTCCGAGTGCATCCAGCATACTTGTTTTGGCAAGGCGGGTTGTGTATGCCATCGGATAGGCTGCAAGTGCGATAACAGGCAAGATATAATTCGGGTCATTCGCATTCCAAACGGGAATCCATTTGAGTGTGATACAGAAAACCAACAGCAACAGCGTTGCCAGGACGAAACTGGGAACGGCTGTGAACAATGTCGAAAAGAACACAATGATTCTGTCGGGCAGTTTGTTACGCATCAAAGCTGCGATGCTGCCGAAAACGGTACCGAGGGAAAGTGCAATCGCCATTGCCATCAGACCGAGTTTTGCCGAGATGGGGAAGGATTCACCGATGATTCTTGTGATTTCGCGTCCGTTTTTCAGCGAAACACCGAAGTCACCATGCAAAATACCCTTCATCCAATTAATGAACTGTACAAAGACAGGTTCATTCAGACCGTAGCGTGCATTCAATGCTGCAACGGTGGCTGGGTCGAGTGCTTTTTCACTGTTAAAGGGGCCGCCCGGGACAGCATGCATTGTAAAGAATGTGATTGCGCAAATGATAAGAATGGTAAATAACGCCAACAAAATGCGCTTCACAAAGTATCGGGACATATCCTTAAACTCCTCTCGGTTTCAGCTGCTGTAACAACAGCCGATGGATTGGTTTGCTCAATAAAAATTACGCAGAAAGATGAAAAAACACCGATATGAATGCTAATTTTATCAAGACATTTTCACCTCATTATAGTATTTTTTGCAGCTTTTGTCAATAGCAATAGATTACAGTTGAATTACAAAAGTGAAACCGTTTGCAACATGGCAGCATTGTGTATAAAGTTAATGGGGATATAAAAATATGGTTGAAAACCGTGCCGCAAATGTTTATAATAAAAATATAAAAGGAGGTAAATGTATGCAATCATCGAAGAAGATATATGTCGGTAAGTATAAACAGGCGGATGTCTGTCAATTTTCGAGTCCTGCTGTCCGTTGTTGCGGTTTTGAAGGAGACCGCGTTTTTATCGGTACGGCGGAAGGATTGTTCGTTTTGCAGGGTGGAATGTTTGTTTCTGTTAAAGAAATTACAGGCTGCGTGAATGCCCTTTATTCTGACCGCAACGGTGCATTGTGGTGCGCATGTGAAAACAATGTATACAAAATCAGCAATGCAGGTGTCACTCTTTTGCAGACCTTTGCAAGTGAAGCCCGCGGTTTTGCGGAAGATGCAAAGAGACTCTGGATTCTGACTGCAAACGAATTGTTCCGTCTGGAAGACGGCACCGTTGTTCGTCATTGCGGTGTTGAAATGGGCAACGGAATGTATATTACCGCCTACGGTGACGGCGGTGTGTTTGTATTCAACGGACAGGCTCTTCTCGGCTTGCACGGCAAGAGACCGCGTTGGGGCGGTGTTGTGCCTGCACTTTCCGATATGCCGACCGACCGTGTGACTGCCCTTGTAAGCGACCGTTGGGGACATCTTTTTGTCGGTACGCAGGACGGACTTGCATTGTATGACGGCAAAAGTGCATGGTATACAAACAATGAAATCAAGGATTTACCTGTCGCTCACATTACAGCACTTGCCATTGCCGAAAACGGCAACCGTTATATCGGTACGGACGGTGGTCTGATTTTACAGCGAGGTGTACGCAGAAGTTGGTACACCGAAGGTCGCTGGCTGCCTTCGAATGCGGTTTCCGCGGTTGCTGCCCATCCGACAAAGGATGAAGTCTGGGTGGGTACCGACAAAGGTGTGGCACAGATTACCTTTACCGAAATGACGTTGGGTGAAAAAGCAGAGCATTTCCAGAAAATAGCCGAGCAATATCATCTGCGTGAAGATTATTTCAGCTACCGCCTTTTGAGCGAAGCTTGCAATATGGACAGCGGTACGGTTGAAATCAGCGACAATGACGGTCTCTGGACGGGTGCATTTCTGGCTGCCATGTCATTGAAATATGCCGTCACGAAGGACGAACATGCTCTTGAACTTGCCCGTAAGGCCATGCGTGCTTTGATCAAGCTGTTTACCGTAACCGGCATTGACGGATTCCCGGCAAGATCTTATCGCAGACCCGGTGAGGACCGCTACGGCAATGGCAATCCCGAATGGCATCTGACCGAAGATGAAAAAGGTGCACTCGAATGGAAAGGCGAAACATCCAGCGATGAAACCTCAGGACACTTCTTCGGCTTTTCATATTATTATGATATGTGTGCAGACGATGCGGAAAAGCAGGACATTGCAAAAACCGTCTGTGCCTGTGTGGATCATATCCTCAGAAATGATTACACACTTTGTGATGCCGACGGACTTCCCACCACCTGGGCACATTGGGGACCGCATGAACTCAATCGTGTTGATTACTGGCGGTATGAACGCGGTATCAATGCATTTGAAATGCTTTGTATGCTTCGTACAGCATACCATATGTCGGGTGATGAAAAGTACATGACGGAATATGTGCGTCTGATCAAAGAGGAACATTATGCAATCAACTGCATGCAGCATAAAATGGAAGATGCACACGAGAATCATATTGACGACCATCTCGGATTCCTTACAACAGCCACCTTGTTCCGCTATGAGGATGACGAACATCTGAAATCCGTTTTGCTGTCGGGCCTTCTGCATCATTGGCAGTATGAACGCATTGAGCGTTGTCCGTTCTTCAATCTGATTTTCGGACATTATGCTGACGGTGAATGCTGCGATCTCGACAAAGCCGTTCAATCGCTCAAGGAATTGCCGATGTCCTTTATTAATTATGCTATCAAAAATTCCCATCGCGGAGATCTTGTATGGACGGATGATGCCATCCCATACGGTGGCTGCAGACAACTTGTCGAACCGCTGCCCTACGATGAAAAACTTGTCAATAATTTTGACGGTGATGCATTCCGTGCAGACGGTGACGCTGGTATGGAAGCGAATTTGCCGACCATCTATCTCCTGCCGTATTGGTACGGTCGTTGGTGCGGACTTCTTGCTGCTGACGAATAAGAAAGAACAAAAGAGGGGCTGCCGTGCAGTCCCTCTTTTATAATGCGTAATAAAGAATGTTGTCTTTAAAAATAATATTTATTTTTTCATTGTTATACAGATATGTCATGTAAGAACGCACCGTGCTTCCCACAAGTGCGTGCTGTTCATGGGTCATGGTCAATCCGTAGTTGACAAACACAGCTTGCAGCAGGTTGTCAAAGGTTTGCGGTGTTTTGCATTGTTGCTGTAAAAATGCGGCAGCTTCGTTGATCTTTCGTTCGTTCAGTGTGAGCAGCGGTGTGATGTCTGTTTCCGTTGGTGCATGGGAAGAAACAAAGCAGGAAGCGGTGAGTTGTTTTGCCTTGTCCAAGGAGAGCAAATGCTGTTCAATGTCAAACTGAAAAGTGATGCCGTATTTTGTCAGTGTGTTTTCACTGCAAAGCAGGTCTGCGAGAAAAACGGTATCGTCCGGTGTACGGAATGCAACCATCTCCGCCGAATGACCGGGTAGGGGAATGATTTCGATTTCTTTCGGAAAACGTGCATCATCAAAGCTGACGGCATTGCTTTCCTGTGCCAACAAAAATTTGTGCCGCAGGTCCTTGTGCGGATTTGCACCGTAAAGTGTAGTTGGTTCAAGATAAGTGTGCCGTGTGTAATCGCATTCTTTTTCCGCACAAAAAACGGTGCAACCCGTTTGTTCCTGCAAGTAGTGATTGCCGCCTATGTGATCGGCATGGGCATGGGTGTTGAGAATGCCTTGCAGCTCCCAGCCTTTATCGCGAAGAACACGAAGTATCTTTTTTGCATTGTCTTTATGCGGACCGCTGTCAATCAGATAGACATTTTTATTGTCCGTTGTGTAAACACCGATTTTGCTCGGCAGGTCAAAATAATACGTATGTGAACCTGCCTGAATGAGGTCAAACATTTCTTTTCCTTTCAATTACAGGCCGGAGTGTAATACCCCGGCTGTAATCTGTATTGTATTGTTTTATGCGTTGTAGCCGGGGATTTCAACGAATCCGGCACCGCCTGTCAGTTTGAACTGCAGGTCGCTGAATGTACGGAGAATCTTTGTGAGCAGTTCAATGAAAAAGGCTTTGAGTTTATCACCGAATGTGACATTTACTTCTTCGCTGCCGGTGGTGATGAGTCTGCGGATGGCATCCAGTTCAGACAGGCAACTTTCAAGTTCTGCAACCTTTTCGGGCGTGCAGGCGGTATCGTCATACAATTCCTGTGCTCTGTCAATGACACCGGCAAGACGTTCCTTGGTGGTATCGTCAACCGTTTCGTCGTTGAGATATGCTTTCATGGAATTGATTTTATCCTGTGCACCTCTTGTGGTTCTTGCTGTGTTGAACTGCGGATATCTCTCATAGGTATATACATCTTCAAAATAAGGATCGGTCAGAAGATCAACAACCAATCGCATGACAATATCGTTTCTGCCGGTGCGTTCATGATTGCCGTTGTAGAAATAGAATGTGGTGTCGGCAAGAAGACCCGTGGAAGCATCGATCAGGTTGTAGGGGTCAATGTGGTTGTGATTTTCAGGATCGGAACAAAGAGGACTTGTATTCTGCTGTACATAATCTGCCGGCAATTCGACATTCACACCCAGGCTGTAGGAGCCAAGAGAAGTGGATTCGTGCTGAATGATGCCGTCGGCCTGTACTTTGTTCCAGTTTTCGCAGATGGGGTAGAGGTTTACATTGTAGTTGACAATGTCAAATACCTTGACACCGCTTTCTACCGCTGCGAGAATGTTGTCTTTGCAGTTGAGCTGTGCCTGGTAGTAACGGTCGGTCTGTTCACGGAGAATCGCATTGTCGTCATCCATGAGATAACGCTCACGAAGTTCTGGATAGTATTCACTCGGAATCAGGCCCCACATCATGGTGGAGTATTCAAGATATTCTTCGATCAGAATGTCAACCGCAATATCAAGTACATTGTTCAGAACCTGTTTCGGGAAGATTCTGATCAGGGTGTTGATGAGATAGCCGAGCCATTCCTGGTCGCCTTTAAGAAGAAGCGGGAACATATAGCCGTAAAGTGCTTCTTCATCATCAAGCAAACCGTAGTAATAGATGTCACCGAGGGTGTAGCTGCCGTCAAGTGCAGGGATAACATAAATAATGCGGTTAAGGTCATCATAAATACCGGCATCCTTGTAGGTTTCAAGCAGGGAGTTGGCAATGGTGCCGCCCTGGCTGATGGGGACGATGTTGACCTTGTCGTAACCTGTTTCTTCCTTAACGGTCTGAATGAGGTTGTAAAGACGTTCGGTGACGGTGTCCATGTTTTCAAAAGAGAAATAGGTGAAGAAGTACAGCTTGTCTTCGCCTGCAATCTCTTTGTAAGTTGTCAGGGGGATGGTGTCGTAAACATATCGCTTTTGTTCATCGGTCAGATTGCTGACAGCGGTGTTGAGCTGTTCGGGACGGACATCGTAAATGAATTCACCGTTTTCATCGCTCTTGATTTTACCCAAAAGAATCTCACCCAGTGCGGTACCGAGTGCGTTTGCAAATTCAAGATCCTTGTCACGCTGGGTCATCAGTGTGGTCAAAAGCGGAATGCCGGCAAGTTCAAGTGCGGTGCCGATGATGTCTTCCGTACCGCTCAGGAAGAACGGAGCCTGCAACGGATCGCCGTCTGCATTGGTTGCAATTTCGCCGTTTTCATCGTACAGGGTTGCTCTGCCCTGGAACAGACCCGGAATGACGATGGAAGGATACATTTCTTCTCTTGTGACTGCCGTTGCTGTTAAAGCAAGTGTTGAACCGAGCAACATGACAACAGCAAGCAACAGAGCCAGAATGCGATTGTGCTTTTTCATAAGTAACAACTTCCTTTTCATTACATATTTACCTCATTTTACTCCAATATAAAAAAGAATGCAAGTAAAAATATTTTCTTATTGTGAAAAAATATCCGTTGTTTTTTAGGCAGATTGCCATCTTTTCAAGTCTGTAAAATGTGTGTATACTAAAAATATACCTTAAAACAGGAGGTTTTTCAAATGCTCAGAAAGTTTATTGCCGAGTTTATCGGTACCGCTACACTTGTCATCTTCGGCTGCGGAACGGCTGTCGTAACGGGTTGCCCGACCGGGGACGGATCGTATCTGCTGACGGCACTTGCTTTTGGTCTTGTGATTGTTGCCATGGCCTACAGCATCGGAAATGTTTCGGGTTGCCATATCAATCCTGCCGTTTCTCTTGCCATGTTGGTCGCAAAAAGAATGGAAGTGAAAGACTTTTTCCTTTATATCGGTGCACAGATTGCCGGTGCGTTTGTCGGTGCCGGTGTGTTGGCAGTGGTGATCGGAACGGATGCAGGTCTGGGTGCAAACGGTCTGTATGATGAAAGTATAATTAAATCGTTGATCATTGAAATCATTCTGACTTTTGTGTTTGTCATTGCTATTCTCGGTGTTACAAACTATACATCGAATTCTTCTGTCGCAGGTCTTGTGATCGGTCTGACGCTGACCCTTGTCCACATTTTCGGCATCCATTTTACCGGCACCTCCGTCAATCCTGCCCGTTCGTTCGGACCGGCACTTGTACAGGCTATGGACGGCAACACGCAGGCACTTTCCGTGGTCTGGGTGTTTATCGTTGCACCGCTTGCAGGTGCAGCATTGGCTGCTTTTGTGTATAATCTGATCGCTCCTGACAAAAAAATCAAACACAAGGCAAAATAATTCGATTTTTATTTTAGGAAATTTTGCAGAGACCTTGACAAAATGAAAATTGTCTACTATAATGATACTGTTTGTAGGTATCGTTTCTCTGATATCTGATTCATCAAACTGAATTAGGAGAGTTGAATATGGTATTGTTTTTCATGTCCGACGTTATTGTCGCTTGCGTGATTGCTTTTGCTATTGGTGCAACGGGTGCATTCTTCTATCTTCGTAAGAAGGGTGTTATCACCATCGGCAGAGCCCCTGCACAGCCGACCGATCCCATTATCATCGGTCTTCGCGAAAATGCAGCTTTGTTCGGTCAGCTTTATGAAGCAATGTATCTCGTAAGCAGAGGCAAATCTGCAAAGGTTCGTACAAGCTTTGCTGCATGGAACAACCGTGTGGATACGTTGGATGATGATTCCGATTTCGTTGTTGCCTTCCGTGAAGAATACGGTGATTTCGACGAATGGAAAGACAGAAAAGCTGTCAAGAAGGCAAGCAAGCTTGTCAAGACCTTCAAAAAAGCCGGTGTCATCCGCGACAAGGCTGTGTCCGTTTTTGCTGAGGACGATTTCACCGATAAGTATTACATCACCGGTGGCGTTGTTGAAGAAGGCGAAGAACTGGACGTTCTGGCTCCCTACTGGAGCTGCAACGGCGAAATCATCGAAAAAGGTATCGCTCGCTGAATAACTTGCAAGAATCAAAGAGAGGATGTTGAATCCTCTCTTTATTTTTTTAAGATTTGTTGCATTTTTCATACTATAATGCTTGACATTTGCGTGCTAAAGCGTTAAACTGTTTTATTTATTTTTATAAAAAGGAGCGAGAAGTTTATGACAAAAGCAAAAAAACTGATCCTTATTCTGTTGAGTGTTGCCTGAATTGTCAGTATGTTTGCCCTTTCGGCATCTGCTGCAACATACAAATACAACAATCAGAATCTGGAAGTGCAAACCGAAGGTGACTGGCAGTATATCGTACTTACGGAAGCTGCACTGACGGCTGCCGACAAGGAAATGGGTATCAAAGCCGGTGATGCTTACATTACCAAATACAGCGGAACGGTTGCGAGTATCAGTATTCCTGCAACTTTGGGCGGTAAGACAGTTGCAACTGTCGGTACGGTGGCTTTTAAAGACAACAAAGCCATTCAGACCGTTACCATCGGCGCAAGTGTCAAATTTGTTGATTATGATGCATTCGTGAATTGCACCGGTCTGCAGACGGTTCTGATTGCGAAAAATGTAAAACGCATTTCCACTTATGTTTTTAACGGCTGTACAGCTATGAAAACGGTGACTTTCCAGAACGGTATTCAGCTGGAGTCCATGGCAGAAGCTTGCTTTATTAATTGTACGTCTTTGAATAACTTTACAATCCCCGACACGGTCAAAACAATTGGTAACTATGCATTCTGGAATTGCGACAGTATGACGGAAATTGCAATTCCCGACAGTGTCACTTCTCTCGGAGCCGGTGCCTTTTTCCATTGCAACTCCTTGATCAATGCAGTGATTGGTAACGGTGTTACATCATTGGCAACAAGTGATAAACAGAATAGCTCTTCAAGCAACTTTGGAACGGATTTCAGCTATTGTGAGGGTGCATTTGAAGGTTGTATTAGTCTGCAGTCGGTAAAAATCGGAACCTCTGTAACATCGATCGGGCAAGATTGCTTTGCAGGTACGGATCTGTTGGAAGTCAACATTCCCAAAAATGTAACATCGATCGCTCTTGGTGCATTTATGAACTGCAAGTCAATGAAAAAAGTTGTGATCGGAAACGGTGTCAAAACGGTAGGGGAGCGAGCATTTGAAAATTGTGATTCCCTGACCGATGTAAAAATAGGCAGCGGTGTTGCCTCCCTCGGTGCACAGGTCTTCTGGGATTGTGATGCTTTGAAGACCATTTCCATTCCCTCCAATGTTACTTCTTTGGGTGCAGGTGCATTTTACCATTGCGACAGCCTGGAAGAAGTGTTTACCGGTAACGGAATTACCGCATTGTCCACAAGCCAACGACAGACTCAAAGTAACAATAACTGGGGATCAGATTATTATTACCGCGAAGGTACTTTCGAAGGTTGTTTAAAGTTGAAAAATATTGTACTCGGCAACGGCATTGTAACCATCGGACAGGATTGCTTTGCCGGTACGGCTCTCACCGAAGTAACGATCCCTGATAATGTCATCACTGTTTCAGCCGGTGCATTCATGAACTGTGATGTGCTTGAGAAAATTGTGATCGGTGACGGTGTTACATCATTGGGCGATCACGTTTTTGAAGATTCCGACAAGTTGACCGATGTGCAGATCGGCTCCGGTGTTGTCACCATCGGCACGTATGCATTTTGGGACTGTGATGGTCTTGTGAATATTTTTATTCCGTCCAATGTCACAAAACTGGGTGCAGGTGCATTTTTTCACTGCAGCAATCTTGAAACTGCTGTAATTGGCAATGGAATTACTGCATTGTCCACAAGCCAACGACAGACTAAAAGTAACAATAACTGGGGATCAGATTATTATTACCGCGAAGGTGTATTTGAAGGTTGTGTAAAGCTTTCCAGCATTACGCTTGGTTCCGGTATCATTTCCATCGGACAGGATACCTTTGCCGGTACGCAGATCACAACGCTTACAGTTCCTGCTAAGGTTTCATCGTTGGGTGAAGGTGCCTTTGCAGGTGCAACCAAGCTGAAAGATATTTATTTCACCGGCAACTGGGCATCCAGTGTCGGCGGCAGACTGTTCGAAAACATTGCAGCAGGTTATACCTTACACTACCTGAAAAACAAAACGGGATACGATGAGCTTACTTACAATAAAGCTGTATTCACACCTGTTGTTGTTACATTTGACAACAACGACGATGATGTTTTTGCGGCTCCCACGGAAGAACAGGTTATGTCCCCTGTGGGCGGATTCGTGATTGAACCCATTGATCCGGCAGCTTACGGTTACCGTTTCATGGGATGGTACAAAGACAGCAAATGTACCCAGAAGTGGAATTTTGAAACTGACAAGGTTACAAAGAATACTACAATCTATGCATCCTGGAAGCCTGTTTCCGACGTTGTTCCGCAGCGTCCGGGTGAAGTAAATGCCGAAGCTGTTACGGGAAAATCCATTGATCTCCTCTGGACTGCTGTTGACGGTGCATTGAGCTACAATGTTTATGTCAACGGTGAAAAGGTCAACACGGCTGCCATTGCAGATAATAAGTACACGGTAATCGGTTTGCAAGGCAGCAGCACCTATGAAATCGAAGTGACCGCTGTGAATGCAAAGGGTGAATCGGCAAGAAGCCTGATCATCGTTGTGAAGACTGCCGAAATCAAGCTCTCGTTGGGTGATATTGATGATGACGGAACCATCAGTGCAGCCGATGCAAGACTTGTGCTTCGTATGTCCGTTAACCTTGAAATACCTTCTGCTGATCAGGAAGCCGCAGCCGATATTGACGGCGACGGCAACATCAGTGCAGCCGATGCACGTCTTGTGCTCAGAATTTCGGTCAATCTTGACAAAATTGAAAACTATATAAAATAAAAGTGTGATAAAACAGATTCGGCTTTTTCGATCGGATCTGTTTTTTCTCTTGCTATTTCTGCAGTAGGATGATAAAATAGAAACATCAAAAACCGAAAGGATGATTCATTATGTTTCTCGGCATTCAATCCGCAATCGCATCCGTTATCACATTCTTTATGATGCTTTACGGTCTGATCGGCGGTATCAACTTCAATGACTCGGTCAGAAACTACAAGGCAAATGTAAATTCCGTCGATCTGTATGAAAACACGCTTGAAACCGCTGTTCCGCAGACAGATATTTACGGCATGATCAAGGCTCATTTTGAAGCAGAACTGCCCGAAGGCAAAACCGAAAAGAAGGTTATTGTGCTTGGTTACGACGGCGGCAGAGCCGATGCTCTTGCTCTGCTTGACGGCACAACCGAAAATTCTGCCATCAGCTATCTTGCATCCACCGGTGCTACGGTGCAGATCGGCCATTGCGGCGGTGTCAACTATCCTGCATTCCACAAGCAGGACACCTCCACGGCTGCAGGTTGGGCTGCCATTCTGACAGGACAGTGGTCCGATGTCAACGGTGTCACCGGCAACGGTGTTCCCAAATCACAGGATTGCCCGAGTCTGTTTGTTTCTCTTGTTGAGGACGGCATTGCGGACGACAGTGCATTTTATGTTTCCTGGAACGGCCATTTCGTCAATGACGATTCCACCTATGTGTATGAAAAACAGTACATTGCAGAAAAGAATCTGGATGTAAACTTCGTCGATGCAGATGACGACAACGGTACCTTTGCAAATACCATTGCAGATGTTGAAAGTGCAGATTGCTCCGACTTTATCTTTTCCATTTTTGAGCAGCCTGACAGCGCAGGTCACGACACAGGTTTCTGCATCAACAACCCCGACTATCAGCAGGCCATTGCAGATAACGATGCAATGTGCAAGGATGTTATTGATGCCATTGAATCTCGTCCCACTTATGAAACAGAAGACTGGCTCATCATTCTGACTTCTGACCACGGCGGATATAACACAGGTCACGGCTTCCTGACAATCCAGGAAAGAATGACATTTATCGTTGTTCGCTGACCGTAAAATGAAATGAAGGTGCAGGAAACTGCACCTTCTGTTTTTTGCTTTATAGGAAACTGCGTTTCCATAAAGCAAAAAAGATTATATGTCCCTCCGTCGCCCGCTGCACGTGCTCGGAGATGGACTATTCGAAAACGGTCGCCGCGTTACGGCGAAGCCGTTTTCTTGTATTTTTTTAATTATTCTCTAAAAAAAGTTTGATTGCATTGATGGTTTCATCGCTGATAACGTGTTCCATACGGCAGGCATCCTGTGCGGCAATTTCTTCTTTCACACCGAGAAAAGCCAGAAAGTGAGAAAGAACATTGTGCCTGTCAAACACCTTTTTTGCGGTCTGTACACCCTGTTCGGTGAGATGCAGGCAACCGTTGGGATCCATTGTCAGAAGTTCTGCTTTTTTCAGCAAGCCGACCGCACGGCAGACACTCGGCTTGGAATATCCCATGTGTTCGGCAACATCAATGCTGCGTACGCTGTCTGAAGTTGCTGATAAAATGTAAATGGTCTCCAGATACATTTCTGCTGATTCCTGTAAATGCATATATATCTCTCTTTTCTTTGCTGCATGGTACTGTTTTTGCGTGTGGGACATATAATGTTATAAAACAGTATATCACAATGACAGTGTGTTTGCAAGCAAAACACAAGGTGGTTTTGTTTTTGAAAAAAATTTCAAAATAGCAAAAAAACATCTTGACAAATCAGTTAGCCGGTGCTAATATGTTGGTGGTTAGCAGTTGCTAATTGCGTGCAAATGTAGTATTTGCGTGATTTTTTTCTTTCAACAGGAGATGGCAACATGACTTTAAGAGAAGCACAGGAAGGCAAAGAATATATTATCCGTGCGATCGAAACCGATGACGAAGACCTGGATGCGTTTTTATTTTCATTGGGTTGCTACAGCGGAGAATCCGTTACGGTCATATCCCGCAGAAGAGGAACTTGCGTGATCTCCATCAAAGACGGACGATACAGCATTGATTCGCAGTTGCAGGATGCGATTCTGATTTGATATTTTTTGTAAACGAAAGAAAGCACAGGCGGCTTTTCTTTTTTGGATAATTTGTTAGCTGCGACTAACATTTAACAGATGCGTGGAGGTAATAAAATGAGAATTGCATTGGCAGGCAACCCAAACAGCGGTAAAACGACCATGTATAATGCCCTTACCGGCAGCAATGAAAAGGTCGGTAACTGGGCAGGGGTAACGGTTGATAAAAAAGAGCACAGTATCAAAAAGATCTATTCGGATGAGAAAGATTTGCTTGCAGTTGACCTTCCCGGTGCCTATTCGATGTCGCCCTTTACATCGGAAGAGAGTGTTACAAGTCAGTATGTGAAAAATGAAAACCCCGATGTCATCATAAATATTGTCGATGCAACGAACTTAAGCCGCAGTTTGTTTTTTACGACCCAGCTTCTTGAATTGGGAATCCCGGTTGTGGTTGCTCTCAATAAAGCAGACATCAACAAGAAGAAGAACAACAAGATTGATTCTGCACTTCTGGCGGCAAAACTCGGTTGTCCCGTTGTGGACACGGTTTCCACTTCTTCGGACGGTTTGCAGGCGGTTGTAAAAGCAGCCGTGGAACGGGCAGGAACAGTACAGAAAGCTCCGTATACGCAAGACGGTGTCGATCTGTCGGACAAAGCTGCCGTACAGGCTGCTGACAGAAAGCGTTTTGAATTTGTCAATGCCATTGTCAAACAGGTCGAAGTCCGTAAGGTGCTGACAAGAGTCAGAAATTCACAGGATAAAATTGACGACATCCTGACCAACAAATGGCTCGGTATTCCGATTTTTGCTGTTGTTATGGCTGTTGTTTTTCTGGTTTCGCAGCATGAAAAAGGACTCGGTGTACGGATTGCCGATTTCCTTGTCGGCGGTATTGATATCTTCCGGGGATGGGTTGGCGGTCTGCTTGAAGGTGCAAATCCGCTTTTGCGTGCCTTGCTTGTGGACGGCATCATAGGCGGTGTCGGTGCGGTTGTCGGCTTTTTACCCTTGGTTATGGTTATGTATTTTATGATCGCGTTGCTGGAAGACTGCGGATATATGGCCCGTGTTTCCGTTGTTCTGGATCCGATCTTCAAGAAAGTCGGCCTTTCGGGCAAATCCGTAATTCCCTTTGTCATCGGTACAGGCTGTGCCATTCCCGGTGTCATGGCTTGCCGTACGATCCGAAATGATCGTGAACGCAGAGCCACCGCCATGCTTGCACCCTTTATGCCTTGCGGTGCAAAGCTTCCCGTGATTGCTCTGTTTGCAGGTGCGTTCTTTGAGGACAATTCGTGGGTCGGTACAGCGATGTATTTTGTCGGCATTGTTATCATTCTGATCGGTGCTCTTGTTGTCAACAAAATCACCGGCTACAATGCCAAAAAATCCTATTTTATCATTGAACTGCCCGAATACAAAGTCCCTTCTTTAAAGAGAGCCTTTTTGTCCATGTGTCAGCGCGGTTGGGCTTATGTTGTAAAAGCAGCGACCATCATTCTGCTTTGCAACACAGTCGTGCAGATCATGCAATCGTTTACATGGCAGTTCAAGGTTGCCGAAACCGCAGATGTATCCATTCTTGCTTCTGTTGCAGGACCGTTTGCCTATTTGCTTGTGCCCGTGGTCGGTGTGCTTTCCTGGCAGCTTGCCGCTGCCGCCGTGACAGGTTTTATTGCAAAAGAAAATGTTGTCGGCACGCTTGCGGTTTGTTTTGTGGGGCTTGAAAATCTGATCGATACGGAAGAGCTGATGCTCATGGAAGGATCGGGTGCCGAAGTTGCCGGTGTGATGGCAATCAGCAAAGCAGCTGCCCTGGCATTCTTGATGTTCAATCTCTTTACACCGCCTTGTTTTGCAGCCATCGGTGCCATGAACAGTGAGATGAAGAGTGCAAAATGGCTGTGGGCAGGAATCGGTTTGCAGCTTTGCGTGGGGTATACGATCGGTTTCCTTGTATATCAGGTCGGTACACTTGTGACCGACGGGACGGTCGGTGAAGGTTTTGCACCGGGTCTTGTTGCAGTGCTTGCAATGCTCGGTACGATAACGGCACTTTGTATCCGCGGTGACAGATTGGCAAAGAAAAACAAGAAAGCCAAAAAACAAAAAGCTGCCGTCCGATAAGTTTTGATTCTGAGGAGTTCTGTATGGACAATGTTGTTTTGATACTTGTTCTGCTCATTATTGTCGCACTTGCCTGTTTTGCAATTTACCGTTCCAAAAAAAGCGGTAAAAAATGTATCGGATGTCCCGACAGCGGCATGTGTTCTTCCTGTGCAGGTTGTAAAGGCTGTGTAAAAATGCAAGATGAAAATCAATAGAATAAGTAAAAACAGACGGTGCATTCTGAATGGTGCATCGTCTGTTTGTTGTTATGTCAATCGGATGCTTGCAAAAGAATAAGCAGGCAAGGTCAATTGCAGCTCGTTCCGATAGGTCATTGTTTCTACCGTTGTTAGATCATGGTCTTTGTCCAGCAATTCGATTTCGATGGTATCTGCCGTTGCGTTTTTAAATCGGACAGTGATGGCATGAGGTATGGTGTCAATGTTGCTGATAGCCAGCATTTTATAGTTACCGGTTGCAGCACAGGTGTAGATATTTTTTTCTTGTGTGCTTTTTACATACGTACCGAGTTTGTATAATTCCGCAAACTGACGGAATGCATAATATGCCTTGGTCGGTTTTAAAGAGGGAACATGGAACAAAGCACCGTATGCACACCACAACTGGGTGTCGTAATACATTGCCATATCTACCTTGTGGCGTTGCATTTCATAAAGAGATGCCGCAACATGGGAGGCACCTTTTTCGTTGCGGAAGTTGATGTATTGCTGCGTGCGACGGTCGTCGGTTTCAATGTCGCAAATGCAGCAATTCCATTCCGCATCAATGCGAAGCGTATCAAAGAATCCGTATTCGTTCAATGTGCGGTCTGTGAAGCTGCTCTCGATTTCGATTTTTTCAAGATACTGCTGTCCGAGATAACCGTGCCATGTGAAGAAATCAAGCGGTGCTTTTGTTTCCGGTTTGCTGATATAGGCAAGAAAATCCGTAAAAAAGTCCGTCGGTCCCGGTGTCCACACGCCGTTGACATTTGCACCGAGGATGTAACAGCTTGAATATCCGCCTACGAGAATGTCGGGGTGGTGTTTTTTTAAATGGTTTGCTGTGATGCTGTACAGGCGGTAATAGTCTTCTGCCGTGCCGATCCAGTTTGGCGGACCGTAAGGTTCCACTTTCGGATCCAGACCGTCCGGCTCGTTCCATATCTCCCAGAAACGGATGTTCCAATGGTGACCGTTTGCCCAATCGCAATTGTAATGCCGCACAATGTGTTCGCAGATATCTGCCCATTTTTCGGGGTCGCACGGAGCAAATATATTGTACTTTTTCGGTTCATGTTCAATGGTTACACCCAGGCGGTAAAACACTTCAATGTTGTTGTCAACAAGTTCTTTGATGTAGGCATCCGTCAGGGTAAAATCGTAGCTGCTTTCCTCGTTTGGGTCGGCAGAAAAATCAGGAAAAACATTCGGAATGTCCACATAATGCGTGCCGCCGTAGGTGCCGCCTGTGTCGTGCAGACGGGAAATCGGGACTTGCAGTTTTTTAAAATCTTCCAACAATGGACCGTAGCCGGTTTGACGCGAAACATTGTTGACACCGTGTACGGGTTTGATTTTTCCGAGTGCGGTGCCGAAATCTGCTATTATATTCATATTGTATTCCTCGGAAAGCGTTTTATATAGAGATATTCTTCGGTCGGACTTTTTCCGATGCGTTCAAATCCGCAGCGTTCATACAATTTCTGTGCACGCAGATTGGTGACGGCGGTAGACAGCAAAACGCCGGCATAATCATGGTTCACGCAGTAGTCAAATACAAATGAAAGCAAAACTTCACCCAGATGTCTGCCCTGGAAACTGTCTCGTACCGCAATGCCTAACCACACAACGGAGGTGTCAATGCCCCAGATAAAAACAAGTCCGGCAACAACGGTTTTGCCGTTTTCTTCCGCTTCCAGAATCCAGAAACGATGGTCTTTCTTTCCGTTTTTAAAAAATGCCATGGTTCTTTTTTCATTGCCGTGATTGACATTGAAAAAGGATGCACTTTGTTCTCCCATGTCATCAAAAAAGGCTTGCATTGGCTCTTTGTCGCTTTGCTGCAACGGTCGGATAATAAGATCTGACTTCAGCAAGGGAATCACCGCCTTCTGTTTGCTTTTGTTCAGGAAACTGTTCGCACTTGTGAGCAGTTTGCATATAACTATGGTAACACAGGCAATGGTGTAAATGCAACAAAAAAAAGAGAAATGCAGGTGCATTTCCCTCGCGGTGCAAAGATTTTGTTTTACAGATCGGGCAGTAAGATTTCTCTGAAGCGTGCAAAAACAGCAGAAAGATAAAGCGGAATGTCACTAAGTATGGCGATAATGGCAAGCATGGGCGATACCTCCTGTATATTTTTTGTAATTATATTATAATTGTTTGCGGATTATTCGTCAATGGATTTTGAATGAATAAAACAAAAACGGTTCTGAATGTAGCATTTGCAAAAGAATTGTATTCTGTGTTCTGTTTTCTTCTGTTCTGCTATAAAAATTTTAAAAAATTTGTAAAAGAAGGTAGACAATCTATTGCAAGGATGATAAAATAATCTGTAAGTGTATTATTTTTTTATCATGAAAAAGTACGTGTGAGGTATCCGCTATGCCCAAAATCGGTTTCGACAATGACAAATACTTACAAATGCAATCGAAATGCATTCGCGACAGAATTGCCCAGTTCGGAGGAAAACTGTATCTGGAATTCGGCGGCAAGCTGTTTGATGATTACCATGCATCCCGTGTGTTGCCCGGTTTTCAGCCCGACAGCAAAATCAGAATGCTTTGCGAGCTGCGTGATGAGGCGGAGGTTGTTATTGTCATCAGTGCCGATGATATTGAAAAGAACAAGCGTCGCGGTGACTTGGGGATTACATACGATGTGGATGTGTTGCGTCTGATTGATACATTCCGTGACCGTGGTCTGTTTGTCGGCAGCGTGGTTATCACACGCTTCCATCAGCAGCCGTCTGCCGTTATGTTCCGCAAACGTCTGGAATCTTTGGGAATTCAGGTCTATCAGCATTACAGCATTGATGATTATCCGTCCAACATTCCGCTGATTGTCAGTGATGACGGATTCGGACGCAATGATTTTATTGAAACCACACGTTCACTTGTTGTTGTCACAGCTCCCGGTCCGGGCAGCGGTAAAATGGCGGTTTGTCTGTCGCAGTTGTATCATGAGTTCAAACGCGGTATCAGTGCCGGCTATGCAAAGTTTGAAACATTCCCGATCTGGAATCTGCCGTTGAAACATCCTGTCAACCTTGCGTATGAGGCTGCAACGGCCGACTTGTCCGATGTCAATATGATTGACAATTATCACATGGATGCCTACGGTGAAATGGCAGTCAACTACAACCGTGATATTGAAATTTTCCCTGTTCTGAATACAATGCTCACCCGCATTTCGGGGCAATCGCTCTATCGCTCCCCGACGGATATGGGGGTTAATATGGTCGGTAACTGTATCATTGACGATGCAGCCGTCACCGATGCCTCCAAGCGTGAGGTTATCCGCCGTTACTATAATATTGCTTGCGAAAAACGCAAAGGTCTTGCGGATGCAACGGAACTGCAGCGTATCGAACTGATTATGAACCAGTTGGATATCACGCTCGAAAACCGTAAGAGTGCCGTTGCCGCACGCAAAAAAGAAGACGAAACAGGTGCACCTGCTGCTGCAATCGAGCTGGATGACGGCACCATTATCACCGGCAAAACCAGCACATTGCTGGGTGCTTCTTCTGCCGTACTTCTCAACACACTCAAGCATTTTGCAGGCATTGCGGATGATGTTATGCTTTTGTCCCCGTCGGTCATTGAGCCGATCCAGAATCTGAAAGTCAAAAATATGGGCAACCGCAATCCGTTGTTGCATATTGATGAAATTCTGATTGCACTTGCCATTTGTGCCGTGCACGATGAATCTGCCGCAAAGGCACTTGAGCAACTTCCGAAACTGCGCGGTGTGGATGCACATTCGTCGGTTATGCTTTCGAATGTGGATGAACGTACCTTTAAAAAACTCGGTGTAAATCTGACCTGTGAACCGAAAAGTGAAATGACAAACAGACTTTATTTCTGATTTATATATTTTTCTGAAAACGGAGGAGCAGTTATGGAAAAACTTCGCATCGGATCCATCGGCTTGGGCGGCATGGGCCGTTATCACACAAGAGCACACAAGAATCTCGGCATCGGCGAAATTGTTGCATTTTGCGATATCATTCCCGAACGTGCAGAGAAAATGCGGGATGAATATTACCCGGATGCAAACGTGTATGCCGATTACCGTGAGATGATCGAGAAAGAAAAACTGGATGTTGTTGATATTGCAACCCCCAATTATCTGCACTCTCCGATGGCTGTTTTTGCATTGGAGCACGGTTGTCATGTTTTCTGTGAAAAACCGGATGCCGTCAATGTGGAAGAAGCCGAAAAAATGAAAGCGGCTGCCGAAAAAGCAGGCAAAATCCTGATGGTTATGCGTAATAACCGTTATTATACACCGTCCGTGTTTATGAAAAAATATATTGCCGACGGCAAGGCAGGCGATATCTATGCTGCCCGTTGCGGTTGGCAAAGAAGACGCGGCATTCCCGGCAAAGGCGGTTGGTTTACCACCAAAGAACAGTCCGGCGGCGGTCCGTTGATTGACCTGGGTGTTCATATGATCGACCTTGCCATCTGGGCAATGGGCAACCCCACACCCGTTTCCGTGTCGGGCTGTACCTACAATGTTTTTGCCGATGATACGGCCGATAGCGATTCCGAACATGCCAAATTCGGTGATCAGAAAGACGGCGGCATTTTTGACGTCGAGGACCTTGCCATGGGCTTTATCCGTTTTGACAACGGAGCCTGTCTGCAAATTGAATTCAGTTGGGCATCCAATATCGGCCAAGAAAAGAGATATGTTGAGCTGCGCGGCACAAAAGCAGGATTCTCATGGAATCATGTGGATGACCTTGAGATCTACACCGAGGAAAACGGTGTCTTGATTGATATGAAACCGCAGATGAAAGAACTCGACGGCCATGAAGCAAATATTGCTCATTTTCTGGATTGTATTCTTAACGGAACCGAACCCGATTTTGTTCCGCAGCAAGGTGTCAATATGATTAAGATTCTGACAGCAATCTACGAATCTGCCGAAACAGGCAGGGAAGTATTGCTATAAAAAAATAACAGCGGTATGACCGATCTCATACCGCTTTATTTGTTATCATCCTGTTTGTCTATCCCCAACAGAAAATCTGCCGACACATGCAATACACGGCACATTTTGCGGATTGTGTCAAGGGACGGTTCATTTCTGTCGAGTTCATAATAGGTATAGGAGGATCTCCCTATATCGAACAAGGCCGCAAATTCCCCTTGTGTCAGATCCATGTGCCGTCTGATTTTACGCAGTCTTTTTCCGAGGGTTTGCGGTATTTCCGTGTCAAATTGTGCCCATTCATTTTCCATTGTGTAGTGCTCCAATCAAAAAAAGTGCACAGCCGAAACTGCACACCGAAAAACGCAATCTCAACATGCACCACACAAGCTAAGCATTCCACAAGAGAAAGCAAAGAAAGAGAATGCGTTTTTGCCGAAACAAAAACACGATCTCTTGTAAAATGCCTGATTCACTTGTGTGGTAGCAATAAAATACCACAAATACAGAAAAAAATCAAGTTTTATTCGGTTGTTTGTAATGGAAATTAAAATTTTTTACCAAGATAATGATATTTGTGTCATCCGAAAAGAGCCCGGAATGCTCTGCGAAGATGCCCCGGGCGGTATTCCGTCTTTGCTGTGTGAGCAGCTTCATACTGATTATGTTGCCTGTGTGCATCGGCTCGATGCCGGCACGGGCGGTGTGATGGTTTTTGCTCTCAGCAAAACCGCTGCCGCAAAGTTGTCACAGCAGTTGCAGGCAGGGGAGCTGACAAAAACCTATCTTGCAGTCACCCACGGTTGTCCGCAGGAAAAACAGGGGACATTGCGTGATCTGTTGTTCCATGATCGCCGTGCAAACAAGACCTTTATTGTCAAAAGTGAAAGAAAAGGTGTCAAAGAAGCTGTTTTGTCTTACCGGATTGCAGATACAAAAGACGGTCTTTCTTTGTGGGAAATTCGTTTGCAGACGGGCAGAACCCATCAGATCCGTGTGCAGTTGGGCAGTCGGAAAATGCCGCTTGCCGGGGATCGCCGCTATGGTGCAAGGGATGATTACAAGGGCTTTGCGTTGTGGGCAAAGGAACTTTCTTTTGTCCATCCGAAAAGCGGAGAAACAATGACATTTGTTTCTGAGCCACGGGAACAAGCCCCGTGGAATCTGTTTTTGAATACGAAAGAGTCAGGAGGGAGTTTATGACCGCTGTTGCCAAATTATTCAACACCGTAAAAGCAATTCTCGAAGAGTTCCGCCTGTATTGGAACCGTCCCAAACCGGGTGAGTATGTTACCTACAAGGAAATTGTTATGCTTAGTGTGGCATGGGCCGCCATGAATATGTCGGTGCAGTGGGGAATCGGCTTCGGTGTCGGTAATGAGTTTACGGGAATGACCCTGAAAATGAACAACAATCAGTTGTTGGTCATGGGCTATGTCTGTACCGCGATCGGTTATATTACCACACCTCTGAATGCGTGGATTGTTGATAATCTCCGCAGCAAGGACGGTAAATACCGTGTTTATATCCGTCTTGCCATTCCGACCATGCTGCTGACACTGCTGTCCTTGTGGCTGCCCTATGAGCGTGTGCGTGACTACAGCCAACCCTATTCGCAGTATGTCATGATTGCATTGCTCTTCGTTGTCGGACAGGTACAGGGATATATCAAAGGTTGGTTCCAGACCGGTCTTATGAATATGGTACACGTTATCACACCCAATTCACAGGAACGCACCAAAATCATGTCTATTACATCCATTATCTACAGTCTGGGCTTTACCATCAACAACCTTTATTATCCGTTGATGGTCGAATTGCTGTGTGATAACAACTATAAATATACTATGACCTACTACCGCGGTGCATACACCCCCGTTACCTTGCTGGCCCCCATTTGTCTGCTGGCATTCTACTTCACAAAAGAACGCTTGGTGCTGCCCAAGAGCCGCATTACCAAGCTCAGTTTTGCAGGTTCCATGCGTGCGATTGCCGGTAATAAGATTTTCTGGATCAAGTGTGCCGACGGATGGAATGATTTCCTCGAAGGTGCAAAAGGCAATGTGTGGGATTGGATGGTCTACCGTGCACATATCATGAAACCCGGTACCTATGCCATTCTCAACACCCTTGCACACAATGCACAGTTCTGGGCAATGTTGTTTTCACCTGCCCTTATCAAGCGGTTCGGAAAACGAAAACTCAAAATTTTCTACAATCTTGTACAGGTCTTCCTTATTGCTGCCATCGGTATTTTTCTGGAATCCAAAGTGCTGCCGATTGCATTGTTTATTATTAACTTTTTTAACCGCTTTGTGGATTGCCGTGAGGTTATCGATAAGGCGATTGAGTCGGATATGCGTGACAATCAGCAGTATCTCATCGGAGAACGCATCGACGGTGCCTTCGGCTTTATTCAATCGTATGCAGGCAGCGTGATCGGTGCATTTACAGGTTTGTTCATTCCGTGGGTCTACAAGAAGAAAGGTTTTGACGGAAACGATTATTCCGTACTCGATGTCTATCTGGATTACGACGAAAATAAACCGCTTGACCAACAGACAAAGAATCCCGACTGCGTGTTGTTCCCGATGCTGAAAACACTGATTTCCATTTCCGTTGTCGGTGCTGCCATCGACGTACTGCCGTGGTTTGCTTATGATATCAGTGAGACCGGGCAGAAGTCCATGATGCGTGTTATCCGCATCCGCACCATCGTGGAGGATCGTAAGGCAAAAATGGTGGAGGACAGCGAATATCTCGAGGGCTGCGACGCATTGCGTCTTGCCGAAAAATATGCAAACCTCGAAAAGGTGGAGGTGCCGTCCGCTGCAACCGTGCGCGAAGCAAGAAAGCTGCCCAAGAACAGCCCGTCCGAAATTGCCGTCCGTGACGAAGCGATCAAGGCTGCAAAAAAGGCCATTGTTGATGCGCAGATTCACAATGAAGAAGTGGAAATTTCCCGTTTTGTCATGTTCGAACTGAACCGTTTCTCAACGGATTTCGGCAAGGCACAGCTCCAACTTGCACAGAAAATCGTGGATGCAGGTCCCGACGGCTTCTACAAAAATGCAAATGAATTCATCGCCCTTGCCGCACAGCTTCCCATGAGCAAGGTGAAGGAAGAAAAGGTCTGGCGTAAGCAGGATATCCGTAATGCAAGGAGTATCCGTCACAGTGCAAAGCTTGCTGCAAAGCATTTCCCCGACGGTGTTGTGGAATTTGATCAGCAGATTTATGAAGATGCCTATAACCTGCCTGATGATACAACTGCACTTGCAAAAGTTCGCCGTAAGGCAATGCGTGATGCAAGCAATCAGAGAAATATTTATGCCAATGTGGCAGCACCCTATCTTGCTGCAAAACGCACGGTGGATCTTGCCGAGGGATATGCAAATCTGAGCGGTATTACGGGTGAATATGATGCGGTGGTACAACGCAGAGAAGAAGACTACGCAAAACAAGAAGCACTCGCACGAAAGCTTGCACAGGAACGTCATGCCGATGCGGAACGCAGAAAGAATGAACGGAAACTGCGTCACAGATAAAGAAAACGCACAACCCGAATGCAACACGGGTTGTGCGAATTTTTTTGAATTTTTTACTGTACAAGAATGGTGATGACCAATGCAATGATGCCTGTCAGAACGGCTGCCAGGGTGACCAGACCGCTGACTTCCTGTTTTGAGAACGGAAGATCTTTTCCTTTGTGTTTTTCTCTTAAGTTTTTCAAAAACTGAATGGCCGTAAACAGAAGAAAAGCAAGGATATTGAACAGAATCACCATCGGCCCTGTCTGGAATCCGATGCAAACGGCGGTGAAAAATCCTGCAAGAAAGCAGAAAACACCTGTTGCAACCGAGCAGATAATCACACTTTTGAAGCTTTTGCACAAACGCATGGCGGCAAGAGCAGGAAATATGATCAGTCCCGAAATCATGATCGAACCCATCATTTTCATGCCTACAACAACCGTAACGGCTGTCAGTACCGCAATGAGGGATCTGTAAACCGATGCATTGATGCCCGATGCACCTGCAAAGGTTTCATCAAACGTAATGGAAAAAATACGGTTGTAGAATACGACAAAGAGAATCAGTACCGCAACGGAAACGAGAATGCTGAAAAGCAGGTCTGTGTTGCTGATTGTAAAAATGCCTGCCGAGCCGAACAGGGATGTACAGATTTCCTGGTAGCGTTGGTTAGAGAAATTATAGAGTAAGCTGCCTATGGCAACCGCACCCGTGGAAAGTACCGCAATGGCTGTATCTCCGTGGATTTTGCTGTTTTCACCCGTTCGCAGCAACAAAAATGCGGCAATGACAACAATGGGGATCGTGATGTGGTAAGCGGAGCCTGTTGCCCCTAAAATGGTGGCAATGGCAAGTGCTCCGAATCCTGTGTGGGAAAGACCGTCGCCGATCATGGAGAAGCGTTTG
Organism: Acutalibacteraceae bacterium; assembly: GCA_045576275.1. Classification (GTDB taxonomy): domain Bacteria; phylum Bacillota; class Clostridia; order Oscillospirales; family Acutalibacteraceae; genus RUG806. The sequence continues at coordinate 209,298 of JAZNGB010000050.1, read as the reverse complement.
AGCACAAGAGTCACACCCAGAAGTGAGCAGCAAAGACAGACAAGTAAGCCCACAGCCAACGCTTTGAGGATAATCGGCAGCATGAAATCACTTGTCAGGTAGTAGGAAAGCGGTTTGTAGTCAACGGATGCAATCAGGTCTGCAATCATTCGCCCACCCCCCAGAATCGTTTTGCTTTGCCGGAGTTGATGTATTCATCCGAAGTGCCGTAGAAGAGCATCTGATGATCCATGTGTAAGATGTGTGTGGCATCGGTCAGGGAAGTGTCGATGTCGTGGGAGATGATAACAACCGTAATGCCTTGTTCGCGGTTGAGCTTGTTGACGATTGCATACAATTCTTCTGTCACAAGCTTGTCCAGACCTGCGGTGGGTTCATCGAGCAACAACAGTTTTGAAGATGCACACAATGCCCTTGCAAGCAGTACACGTTGCAACTGACCGCCCGAAAGCTCTACGCAGGAATGTTTTGCAATATCGGAAAGACCGAGCATGGCAAGCACTTCTTCTGCCTTTTGTTTGTCTTTTTTTGTATAAAACAGGCTTCTTGTTCCCGAAAGCACCACTTCGCTGACAGAGGCAGGAAAGTTTTTTTGAATGATGGTTGCCTGCGGCAGATAGCCGATCTTTTTTGCACTTAAACCGTCACCGTAAATAATCTGCCCGTCTGCAGGTCGGATCAAACCTGCAATGGCTTTGATCAGCGTGCTTTTTCCTGAGCCGTTTCGTCCGAGAATGCACAGGTAATCGCCGGCATTCACATCAAATGTGATGTCGGTGGCGACGGTTGCTCCGTCGTATGCAAGCGATACGTTTCGGCATGAGAGCAGCGGCATCAGGAAAGAGCCTCCTTTAATGTTTCGGTGTTGCGTTTCATCAGGTCAACATAGGTCACGCCGTTGTCAAAATCTTCCTGCGTGACATTGTGGTAAGAATGAAATTCGCGTTTTTCGCAGCCTGTTGCTGCAACGATCTGATCTGCGGTGGTCATTTTGGAAAATTCAAGATAAAGAATACAGGGAATGTTGTTGTCCTGTATGGTTTTGACGAGTGTGTCAAGTGTTGCTGCGGAAACTTCGGTGTTTCCGCCGCAACTGCCGAATGCGGATGTGTGTGAAAGACCGAAATAATCACAGAAATAAACAAACGGAAAACGGTCTTCAAAAACAAGCATTTTGTTTGCTGCGACATCTGCAATGCCTTGCATTTTCTGTTCCTGTGTTCTGATAAGAGCAATGTAGGTGTCCGTATTGGTGCGGAATTGTGCGGAATGATCCGGATGCAAAGCACACAATTCTTCGCAGATTTTGTTGAGGATGGTGACAGCATTTTCGGGGGATGTCCAGACGTGTTCGTCGAACTCTTCCTCATGCTCGTGATCATCATGGTCGTGCGTGTGTTCTTCGATTGCGGTTGCGGATTCTTTGAGAGAAACGCAATCGGTCATGGCGAGGGCTGTGAATCTTGCTGCATCAAGATTACCGCTTCTGAATTGTTCATCCGCCCACGCATCCGTTGCACCGCCCGTATAAATGAAAAGTTTGCAGTTCTGAATGGCTGCAAGGTCATCAAGTGTCGGTGTGTAACCGTGTGCTTCGCTGCCGGGGGAAAGCAGCATCTTTATTTGCAGAGTATCGCCTGCAACGGCTCTTGCAAAGTCGTAGGCAGGAAATACGGTGGTGATGATGTCATATTGTACTTTGTCTGCATCAGTGTCTTTGGGTGTGCAACCGCTGCAAAGAAGTATGCTTATGCTCAAAAGCAATGCAAGAACTGCGGAGAAAAATCGTTTCACGCTTGTAGACTTCCTTTATACTGAATTAAAAACACAATCAATTTATTATATATTAAAATTAAAAAAAATTCAACAATTATTTTGTTATCTCTTGCATATCCAAAAAAAATGTGTAAAATAGAAGCATATTATTTTTGGAGTGAAAATAGAATTGAATAAAAATACATTGATTGAAAAAGTGCTGTCGCTCGGAATGCAGACGGGAACATACTGTGTGCTTGCCGGCGGTGCCATGCTTTTTTACGGTTTGCGTGCACAGACGCAGGATATTGATCTGCATGTGAATGAGGATGCATTTGCTTTGTTGCAACAGTCTTGTGCGTTGACTCTTCTGGATGAAGAACGCCGTCACTATGCGATCGGAGACGATATTGAGCTGTATGTCACACCGCAGGAGGATATTGTTTTTACGGTGGAAGAGGGTGTTTGTATTCAGACACCGCGGGCGGTTCTTGCTCTTAAAAAAAGACTCAACAGGGAAAAGGATGCGGCTGATATTGTTGCATTGCAAAAATACATAAAAGAGAATAAAAATACAGAATGATAATAAATTATGCATATTTAAAGTGTTCGGCTTCGGCAGGAACACTTTTTTTGACATCATTTTCCATTCTTTGCTTATTTGTTTTATTTGTAAAAGATTGACTTTAATATATTTTTATGTTAATATAAATGATGGTGTGTCAGAGCCTTATCTGATTATTCTGAATTAAGGGGTTGCCCGTAATGAGAGATTTGAAATCCTATGAACCGTTCTTTGGGGCATGGTATATTCAGCGCCCTATTTTTGAAAACGAGTTCGGCGGTATATATGAAATTCGCAAAGAGGACAGCGACTCACCCGTGCAGTCGCTGAAAGTCATTCGTATGCCCGATCCCGGTATCGGTTCTGCGGAAGAATATTCGCAGAAACTTGAAAAGGATCTTGTGGCTGAAATCAGCATGATGACGGCTCTCAAGGAGCATATCAATGTCACCGCTTACGAAGAGTATGAGGTGTTGCGTCGCGGTGACGGTTTCGGATGGGACATTGTAATCCGTATGGAATCCGTTACTCCGTTGCCCGAGTATATCCGTACCAATCCGTTTACAATCGGTGATGCCGTCCGTCTGGGTGCGGAAGTGTGTGCCATGCTCGAGTTCTGCCATCCGCATGAGATTGTACACCGCAACATCTGTCCGCAGAATATTTTTGTGTCTGCTGACGGTGTTTACAAGGTCGGTGATTTTGCAATCGAAGATCCGAACGGTCAGTTGCTTGCTGCTCTCAAGGAGCTGGATGCTGCCTGTTACACAGCACCCGAAGTCCATAATGACGATACCTATGTTCCTGCATCCGATATTTATTCGCTGGGTATCTTGCTGTACGGTTTGCTGAATAACAACCGCTTGCCTTTTATGCCTGCATATCCTGCACAGTATTCGCTGACGGATGTTGTGTTTGCAAATGAAAAACGGTTCCGCGGAGAAGAAATGCAGGCACCGAAAAACGCAGGTGAAGCACTTTCCGCTATTATTCTCAAAGCTTGCTCTTTCAATGTCAAAGACAGATATGCAAGTGCCGCTGAGATGAAAGCTGCCTTGCTTGCTGTTCTGTACGGGGATGTTCCGCAGCCTGTTGTTGCTGAAAAAGAAGCAGCACCCAAGCAGCAGGAACGTGTTGCTGAAGAAAGTGCACCTGTTGTCGAAGCTGTTGTTGCACCTGAAGTTGTACCAGTCGATACGGAAGAACAGCCGCCTGTTGAAGCGGATGAACAGCCTGTTGAAGCAGAAACAGCAGAAACCAATGAAGAAACGGTTGTTGCTGAAAACGCATTGCCTGAACAGGAAAAAGAGACCGAAGCTGAAGTTGAAGAAATTATAGACGATTTTACCGGTATTGAAATTGCCGAACCGGTTGAGACTCCCGAAAAAGCAGCCGAAGAAACGGCGGAAACTATTGCAAATGTCGAGTTTGAAACAATCGTAACGGATGCAGAAGTAAAAATTCCTTCCGAATCGACTGTTTATGAGCCTGAAAAGGATTATACCACTCCCGAAAAAGAAGTCGATCACATTCAGGTTGCAAATGCAAGTGACAAGAACGAAAAGAACCGTAAGAACGGTATTCTTGCTGCCATTGCTGTTGTTGCCGTTGTCGGTGTGGCAGCCCTTGGTGTGAAATATTTTGTAAGCGAACCCGAGCAGCCTGTCAACGGCAGCGATGTAAGCACGGATTCTGTCATTGAAGACGATTCCGTATCCGAAAGCGAAAACGGCTCCGAAGATGTTTCCGAAAAACCGACCGAAGAAGCAACCAAGCCTGCCACGACAGAAGTACCCTCTTTGACGGGTATGAGTGCATCGGATGCGGAGATTCTGCTGCAGAGTCTCGGATTCCGTGTTGTCAGGGAGACCGCTTACAATGATACCATGGCGGTTGATTATGTTGTTTCTCAGACACCTGTTGCAAAAACGAAGGCAAAGACGGGTTCCGTTGTTACCATTACCGTCAGCATCGGCAAGCAGGCCAATGCAGTGACGGCACTTAAATTCACGCAGACAAGCGTGACCGTCCGTGTCGGACAGACGGTTGAGCTGTCCTACTCCTATGAACCTGCCGATGCAAATACGGATGGCTTGCAGTGGAAATCTTCTGCTGAAAATGTTGCCACCGTGGAAAACGGAAAGGTCAAAGGTCTGGCTCTCGGTACAACGCAGATCACCGTACGCAGTGCAGACGGAAAGACAAGCAGCGTTTGCACGGTTGCTGTTGTTGGTGATTCTGAGATTGCCGTTCCTTCACAGGTTGGACAGAACAAGGCACAGGCTGTTGCCGTGTTTGAAGCACTCGGTCTGAATGTGGTAATCAAAGAAGAATACAGCACCACCGTTGCAAAAGGAAAGGTCATTTCCCAAAGCATCGACGGCGGTAAAACTGCAAAAGCAGGGGATACGATCACATTGGTTGTAAGTCTTGGTAATACCGCGGAAACCACAACCCAGACCGAACCCACCACGTCCGGTTCTTCAACCACGAATCCCTCGGATACCACAACCACCACAAAACCCTCCGATACAACGCAAAGCACAACGCAGGAACCGTCCACCGAATATGTTGCCGTGTCAAGCGTTTCCCTCTCGAGAACATCCGTAAATCTTTCTCTCGGTGACTACATGAGCTTGGTTGCAACGGTTTCACCTGCAACAGCAAGCAATAAGGTTGTCACATGGGCATCTTCCGATCCTTCCGTAGTCAGCGTTGCAGGCGGATATCTTTCCGCACGCGGAGAAGGTACTGCAAAGATTACGGCAACCACGGCAGACGGCTCCAAAACCGCAACCTGTACCGTTACCGTAAAAGATACAAGAGTGACCGTTCCCAATGTTGTCGGCAAATCGGCAACTGAGGCAGCTTCTGCACTTCGCAAGGCTGGATTTACGGTTATCGAAAGCCACGATTTCAATGCTGCGGGTACACCCGATAAAGTACAGTCGCAGTACCCTGTTGCAAACAGCAAAGCGGCAGCCGGCAGTGAAGTGACCATCACCGTCTGCAAACGCATCGTCAATATCGGTGTTGTTGCTTCCGAAGGCGGAACGGTAGCCGGCGGCGGTATGGCTGTTCCCGGAACAAAGATCGGCATTACGGCAGTTGCCGGCAGCGGATACCGTTTCGTAAAATGGGACGACGGTGATACAAATGCCACCCGTACCGTAACGGCAGGCAGTGCAGATGCTGTTTATACTGCAATTTTTGAAAAGATTTCCTGATTGCTGTGAAGGGGAGTTGAAAAAAATGACTGTGAAACGTTTTTTGAGTTTTCTGTTGAGCATATTGTTGGTGTTTGCCTGCTGTCTGAGCGTGTCTGCACAGACAGCACAACCCGACCGATTGGTAAGTGAAACCGAGCATCATCTTTTTGGTGCATTGTACCGTGCTCAGGGTGTTGCAACGGACGGCGAATATCTCTATTTCGGTTCCAATCAGTTTGTATTTCAATGCAGCGATATTCTGAAAACAAGCTTTGCAGGGGATGCCGTGAATGTCAATCCCGATGCCATTCCGTTTGAAGCAAAAATGGATCAGTGTTTCCATGTCGGCGGTATCGATTACCATGACGGTAAGATTTATGCCGCCATCGAAGACAACGGATACAACAATCCTTACATTGCCGTGTACGATGCCGAAAGTCTGGCATTGCTTACCTATTGTCGCTTGCCCCTCGGCGTCACCGCACAGAATGAACCGATTGCAGAAAAGACAGATGTCAACCCCGAAAACGGAGACATCTGGATGCACAAAGACGGTGTACCGTGGGTTGCGGTTGACCATGAACGCAATGTTTTCTATACGGCTGAATGGTCGAATGCACAGTATCTGAATGTGTTTTCCCTGGATGATTTTTCCTTTGTCGGTCTGATTCCGCTTACGGATGCGGACGGAAACACGGCACAGTTGCATCGTTGTCAGGGTGCGGATGTCTACGGCGGTGTTTTGTATGCATCATGTGATATCGGTGCCGAGCAGCCGTTTGTGGCTGTTGATCCTGCAAGCGGTGTCATGACGCACTTGTTTGACCGTAACCTCGGTGATGATGCTGAGGCAGAAGGTATGTGCGTGCAGACGCGTGCAGACGGAGTATACTTTGTTTCACAGTACTATCAGGGTATAAAAGTAGGTGTCTGCACTTATGATGTAACTGACCTTGTATCTGCTGCCGAAACAGCAAAAGAACCGATTGAACTTTCTTTCTTTGAAAGAATCGCAGCCATGTTGCGTACGGTTTTCATCGGTATTTTCAATATGCTTTCCCCCACGCTTTCCAAGGCGTTCTGAATTCATTCTATACAGCGGAGGCTTTCCTTATATGTGTAATTTCAACGGCAGCCATGTGTTGGTTATCGGACTTGCAAGAAGCGGTCTTGCCGCCATTGAGCTGCTTCATAAACTCGGTGCAAAAATAACCCTGTCCGAAATGCGTTCGGAAGATCAGATTGCAGAAGCACAGTTTTTGCGTGATCTGGGTGTTCGTATTGTCGGGCAGACGGAAGAGATTTTTGAAGAGGACTATGATCTGGTTGTGAAAAACCCCGGCATTCCGTCCTCGAAACCTTTTGTCAAGAGCTTGCGTGCGAGAGGAATTCCCGTTATTACGGAAATAGAACTCGGCTTTGCAGTGGCTAAACCGCAGCATTATCTGGCTGTGACGGGAACCAACGGCAAAACCACAACTGCAACCTTGCTCGGTGAAATCGTAAAAACCGCATATCCCGACAAAACCCATGTTACAGGCAATATCGGTGTGCCTCTGTGCCGCACGATTTTAGATTATAATTTGTTGGAGGACGAAGGACATTATATTGTTCTTGAAATTTCCAATTTCCAGTTGGTTGATATTGTGCAGTTCCATCCGCAGGCTGCGGTGATTCTGAATCTTACACCCGACCATGTGGATGTTATGGGTTCATTGGAGAATTATTATGAATCCAAAACCCGTGTTTACCGCCGTATGACACCCGACGAAGTGTTCATTCGCAATACGGATGATGCGGATGTGGTGGAATACACAAGTTGCTATCCGATTCCTTGTAAGCGTCTGGATATGAGCCTGACCGATGCGAATGCATTTTACCATCTGCAGGACGGTTGGATGATGGCAGGGGATGACCGTATTCTTCCGCTTGATGAAATCAAAATTGTTGGCTTGCACAATGTGCAGAACTGTATGGCTGCGGCAGCATTGGCAAGAGCTGCCGGTGTATCCGATGCAATCATCCGCAGTGTCATTGCTGCGTTCAAAGGGGTTGAACACCGCATTGAGTTTGTGCGTGAACTGAACGGAGTACGGTATTACAACGATTCAAAAGGTACCAATCCCGATGCGACCATCACCGCATTGAAAGCATTCAGTCAGCCGGTTCTGCTTCTTGTCGGCGGATTCGAAAAAGGTCTTTCGATGGACGAAGTCAAAAAATACATCGGCAACGTCAAAAAGGTGATCGGCTTCGGTGCTTGCGGAAAACGTCTTGTTGAAGAATTGACAGGCGACGACGGCATTGTGGTTGAAACGATGGATCAGGCTTTGCAGCAGGCCGTTTCGCTTGCTGAAAGCGGAGATGTTATTCTGCTTTCTCCGACGACGAGTTCTTTTGACCAGTTTTCTTGCTACGAAGAACGCGGAGAGGTTTTTGTTAAGCTTGTCAACGCGTTGCAGTAAGGGTGACGAGTAAAAATCATGAAGAAAAATGAAAAACCGATTGGTGTATTTGATTCAGGATTGGGCGGTCTGACGGTCGTGAAAACTTTGTATGAACAAATGCCCAATGAAGACATAATATATTTTGGGGACACCGCACGTGTGCCCTATGGCGGCAGAAGTCCCGAAACGATTCGCACCTATGCCTGTCAGGATGTCGAGCTGCTGCTGCAATACGATGTCAAAGCGATTGTTATTGCCTGTAACACCGCTGATGCCATGGCACGTACGCTGATTGAGGAAAAATACGGTTTGCCTGTCGTCGGTGTCGTTGAGCCTGCCGCAAAAAAAGCGGTGCTGCGGACCAAAAACGGCAAAATCGGTGTAATCGGGACAAAGGCGACCGTCAACAGTGCCGCTTATGAAAAGGCGGTCAAGGCGATTGCGCCCGATGTGCAGGTGTTCTGCAAAGCCTGTCCCTTGCTTGTGCCGCTCGTTGAAAACGGCAGATTCAACAAGGAGGATCCGGTTGTTCGTCTTGTGTTGGAAGAATATCTTGCACCGCTGCAACAGGAAGGTGTGGATACCCTTGTTCTGGGTTGTACGCATTATCCTTTGCTCAGGGAGGCTGCCCAGGCCTGTATGCCCGAAGCGAAAGTTATTTGTTCCGGGGCGGCATCGGTTGATACCCTGAAAGACGTGCTCGAAAAGAATGGTCTTTGCAGCACGTCCGAATCAGACGGTGTGCACCGTTATTTTGTCAGTGACGATGTGCAGTCTTTTAAAGAAAATGCACAGGTGTTCCTGGGACGTTCCATTGACGGTGTCGTTTTGAAAAGTGTTCCTTGTTTCGTATAAGTCGGAATCATATAATTATTATTTTAAGAAAGGATCCATGGTTATGAAAGCAAAATTATCAGTCGTTCTTGCAGTGCTTCTTGTTGTATGCACATTTGCCTTTGCAGCTTGCTCTTCTGTTGAAGAACAGATTGTCGGCACCTGGAAGTCCCAGCAGACAACACTCGGTGTTGTAACCGAATCAAGCATCACATTCAATGCAGACGGTACGGGTTCAGCTTCCGGTCTCCTCGGCATCACGGGCAATATGAACTATGTGATTACAGAGGATTATATTACGCTGACATACAATGTGTTCGGTGTTGAAAGTTCTGCCACCTATCAGTTTGTAATTGACGGGGACACGCTGAATCTCACCAAAGATGCAACAACCGTAACATATACCCGTGCAGCTTGATAGTTTTTTCTGTTTGCCGACCTGAGAAGGTTCTCGGTCGGCATTCTTTTGTTTGATTCTCAAAAAAAAGTAAAAAAAGGCTATATTATAACCGTTGTTACGAAAAAAAGGAGTTTTATATTTATGAGAGAGTATAAATGGAGACCGATCGACACACCGTCGATCATGTTTTCTGCCATTTCCACAAAAAAGTGGGGCAGAACCTGCAGATATGCAGTTGTATTGAAAGACCATGAGCCGGATGCGGCACTGTTGCAACAGGCTGCTGCGGATTTGCGGAATGCATTCCCCGGTTACTATATGAAACTTAAACGCGGATTTTTTTGGAATTATCTGGAGCAGGCAGAAAGCTTGCCTGAAATCCGCCGCGAAGATGACCGCCCCTTGCACCCCATTGTTTTGCACAAGGACGATAAACCGGATTTTCGACTGGTATACAGTGGAAATCGTTTTGCGTTGGAGTGGGCACACCATCTGACAGACGGATTTGGTGCACAGACGTATTTTCTTTCACTGGTGCAGCGATATATGATCCTTGCCGGCTTGATCGAGGAAGGATCGCTGGAAAATGTACGCTATTGGAATATGCCTGCCACAGAAGAAGAACAGGAAGATTCATTCCTGAAATATGGCAACAATGATGGTCCGAAAGCAGTTTCCGAAAATATGGATGTGCATCATTATGCCCCGGATTTTGAAAAGGGTGCTTTGTATCTGACCTATTTCTACCTGTCTTCTGCATGTGTAAAAGAAAGAGCAAAGGCCCTGCAGTTGACAATCACCGAGTATCTGACCGCTGTCAATATGCTTGCCATTATAAAGGCAACCGATAAGTCGATCGATAAGCCCATTTGTGTTGACATTCCTGTCAATCTGCGTCGGTTCTTCCCGTCGGCAACCTTGCGGAATTTTGTCTATCAGGTCAGTACCGTTTTGCAGACAAACGGCAGACGGGACTGGACGCTCGAAGAGATTGCAGGGCAGATCAGAGGGCAGGTACAAGGCCATCTGACAACCGAAAATCTGCAGTCGATCCTTAAAAAACTGACAGGCCTGGCTGTCAATCCCGTTGTGCGGATCGTTCCGAATTCTATCAAATTGCCTGTGTTGCGTGTGCTGCAAAAACGCTCCCATGCCAACCAGACCACGATCATCACCAACCTCGGACAGGTGCAGATTCCTGCTGCCATGGCACCGCATATTGAACGTCTTGAACTGGTGAACGGAGATACAAGCGGTTACGGTTTGCCTTCCACTTGTGCGGTGATCGGATTTAACAATGAACTTGTTTTGTGTTTTTCTTCATCCAACAGCGACAATTCTGTTTTGCGTGAATATGCACGTATCCTGACGCAGGAAGGTCTTGCGGTGCAGATGGAATGTACCTATGCAAAAAAACATACGCATACTTCGGAAAGTAAACGTTTTGTTTGCCCGGATTGCGGTGCTGCGATGCCGTCTGCTTATGCAGGCTGTCCGTTGTGCGACAAAAACGCTGTTTTACCGTCTGCAAAACCCGGTGCGTATGCCGAGATGAAAACGCAGAACGGAAAAACGGACAAAAAAGGCCGATTGTCTGCCTTTTTCCATTTGTGAAAAAATGTCAATCCCGAAGAAGTATCGGGATTGCTTTTTTTTCTTTTTGTGGTATAATATCAATTACATTATAAGTAGGAGGGATGGATATGCTTCGTTTCGGGTGCTTGTCTTGCGGTGCATCGATTGCGGTCGATGGCGGTACATCTTTGTGTCGTTGCGGTACTTGCGGTGTACAGCAGCCGGTTCCGATCGCTTTGAATCCGGAAATGCTTTCGGTTTTCAAGCTTGCAAGTGATGCACAGCGTGACGGCGGTTTTTATGCCTGCCGTTCCCATTGTGAAACCATCCTTTCGGCTTTTCCCGAAAGTGCGTGTGTACATTGGCTTTGTTTGCTTGCCGAATACGGTGTTGAATATATCCGTACACCCCAATCCCCCAAGCCGACCATTGAAAGCGGCTATCTGAATGTTACCCATGTGCGTGACAGTATGCATTATCTGGCTGCCATGGAGTATGCGGATGAAGAAATGCAGGTGTTCCTGGAAAAGAAAGCATCTCTCATCGAACAGCAACAAAAGATGCTGTATGAAGATGCCGTCAAAGCACCGGTTTATGACGTGTTCTTGTCTTGCAGCGAGGATTTTTACAGAGATTCCGTACGGGAAGATCACCAGGCTGCCATGCGTATTTTCAAAAAGTTTGTAAAAAGCGGTTTGCGTGTGTATATGCGCGGTTTTTGCGGAGAAACCGATGAGGCATCTGTGTTTTCCGCCTTGCATTCGGCAAAAGTTATGTTTGTTATCGGCTCCGCAGCACAAATATTTTTTGAGAACAGTGTGCGAAATGAATGGTCGCGATTTATACAGCTCACCCAGTCGGTCGGCAGGGGAAAACTGTATGTCTTGCACGAAGGCTTGTCTTCCGATCTTCTGCCGGATGATCTTGCTCTGTTTCCGGCTTATTCGTATCTGAATCATGCGGCACTTTCATCCGTGTTGCAGGAATCGATTGTGTTTGCCAAAAATGCCGTCAATACAGATTCTGTGCTTGATCGCAATGAAGTGTTTGTTGCCAATGCGGTTGCAGAGCAATACAATGTGGCTGCCCGTATGCGTGCAAAAGAAGAACAACGCGGTGAACTGTTTGCCAATCTGTGTGAACAGGAACGCAGAGCAAAAACCAAAGAAGAATTTGAAAGTATTGCAGAAGGCTTCTTGCGGATCAGCGGATACAAGGATGCAAAACAGCGTGCACAACGCTGCTTGCGTAAGGTGGCTGCTTTGCATTATGAACGCATGGCAGCAGAAGAAACCATACGTTTGCAAGCTGAAAACAAAAAAGCGGTTGAACAGGCAAAAAAACAGCAGGAAGAAAACAGTACATTTACCCGCAAAGAAAAACAGGGACTTTTTATCGTCGGATCTTTGCTGGCATTTTTTGCTTCGGCTGCTGCCGTGGTTTTGTTGCTCACGCAGTTGGTGTTGCCCTTTGCACATTACCGCAGTGCAAAAAAACAACTCATGGAAGGCGATGCCGAACAAGCCTATGCTGTTTTTGTCGAACTCGGTGATTTTCTTGACAGCGAAGAGTATGCACAGAAGATTGAAAATGCTCGTTCCATTCCCGAACCGACATTGCCGTTTGCCGAGAGATAAAGTTATTTGCCGGTAAATGTTCGTTTTTTGTGCAATATGTTGAAAAAATCGGTGTCAAATTTAGAGAATCGAATATTGACAAATCTTTTCTGTTCGATTATTATTTAACTGTTATGTATAAACGAGAGGGAATGTATATGTCATCCCCCGCATCTGATAAGTATAGTACCGCAACGGACCTCGATCTTGTCCGTTTTGCAAAAGAAGGCGAGCAGCAAGCATTGAATGTTTTGCTTACTCGTTATATGGCAATGGTCAGGTCCATTGCCTCCCGTTCCTTTGGCGCTTCGCTTGAAACCGACGATCTTGTGCAGGAAGGAATGCTCGGATTGCTTGCAGCCGTGTATTCTTATGTACCTGATCAGGCAGCCTCTTTCCACACCTACGCCTCGGTCTGCGTTTCCAATCGCATTGTGTCTGCAGTGCGTGCGGCATCCAGATTAAAGCATTCGCCTTTGAACTCCTATGTTCCGTTGTCTGAAGCTGAATATGCTCCGGGTGGCGATCCCGAAGAATTGATTCTGGCTGAAGAACAATCCGAAGTTTTGCTTTCATTCTTGTCTACTGCTCTCTCAGCACGCGAAAACAAAGTGCTGCGACTGCATCTGACTGGGAAGACATATTCCGAAATTGCAGATATTCTGCAGGTCAGTGTCAAATCGGTAGACAACACATTGCAACGTGTACGCCGAAAGTTGAAATTCGGTTTGCAGGAAGGGTCATAACAGCAAAATGCTGTATGATAAATGCCACAGCACATAATCCGAAAAAGGTCTATGCGTCAGGGGTAAATCTATTTTTTTGAGCGAGGTAAACCAAAATGTTCGAAGACAAAACACTCATCTGCAAAGAATGCGGCAAAGAATTCGTTTTCACCGCCGGTGAACAGGAATTTTATGCTGAAAAGGGTTTCGAAAATGAACCCCAGCGCTGCAAGGAATGCCGTGCTGCCCGTAAGCAGGCTCCCAAAGGCGAAAGACAGTTCTTTGAAACCACATGCAGTGAATGCGGCGGCGTAGCAAGAGTTCCCTTCAAGCCCCGTGACGACAAGGACGTTCTCTGCAGCGATTGCTTTGCAAAGCGCAAGGCTGAATAAGCTAAGAATTGTTTATGAAAGAGCAGCACCGTAAGGTGCTGTTTTTTTTCTTTGTATTTTATTTCCGTGCAACCTTTTGTTGTTTTCAATCGTTCTGCTTAATGAACGGTCTTAAGATCTTTCAAACGGAAAGGAGTGAACGAAATGGATGATTTGTTTACATTGCTTGTTGAAAAATATGCAGACGCGGTTACACGCATTTGCTTTTTGCAACTCAAAAACCGTGCCGATGCCGAGGACGCTTGGCAGAATGTTTTCATCAAGCTGTTCAAGTCACCGAAAATGTGGGAAAAACCCGATTTGGAATTGCGAAAATGGCTTGTCACCATCACGCTCAACGAATGCCGTGATATGAAACGCAGGTTGTTTCATCGCAATCATTATGATATTGACGACATGCAGATTGCGTATGAGGATGCATATGAGTCGGAACTCATACACGATGTACGGTCATTGCCGGTAAAATATGCACAGCCTGTCATTTTGTATTATTTCGAGGGGTATTCCGTCAAAGAGATTTCCGTTATCCTTTCGGAAAAAGAAAACACCGTCAAGTCACGCCTGAAGCGTGGCAGAGAATTATTGAAAGGAGCACTTACAGATGAGCAAATATGATTTCAGTGTGCAAACACCGCAGGAATGGAAAGAAAACCTGTATGCCAAAACGAATCGGCTCGAACGAAAACGTATGAAACCCGTCGCATTGCTTGCAGCTGTACTGGCTGTGATGATCGGATTGTCGGGTACGGCATTTGCAGGAAGGGTCATCAACGCACCCGAATACTTCGGGTCGGTGTTTCTCGGCAATACGCCCGAGGCAGGAGAGGTGTATTCCGAAAAAAATACCGTATTCACAAGCAATCGCGAAGATTTGCAAATGATCTGCACAGGGATTGTGGGGGATAAAGTCAGTCTGTATCTGATCTTCCGCATCACTTCAACCGGGGACTTGCTGTTTGACGCGGACTATATCTATCTTTTTGACATAAATGATCACGAAGCAGGATTTTTCCCGAGTATGGGAAAAGGGGTCGGTTGTACGGTGCTTGATGATCGCACCCTTGAAATGCATGTTGATATGATGGGCATTTCGGGTGGCAGTTTTGTTGGCAAGAAGGTCGGATTTCTTTTTGAAAACCTCGAAAAATACATTTCCGGCGGCGATTTCAGCGATATGGAAGTGATTCCCTGCAGATTTGAGGGGGAAATCACCGTGGATTACACCAATACCGTGAAGAAGTTGGGTGCAACGGAAAACGAACTGACCGTGAACGGGATTACAATGAAACCCAAAAAAGCAGAAATCAGCAATATGCACCTTTGCTATGATATGAAGATTGTGCAGGGTGCAGAGATTCTTGAGCCGCAACTCATTGAACTTGTGAACGGTACGCTGACCCTTACTTTTGCAGACGGTAGTAATAAAAATTATGACTTGCAGCATCCGCCAGCGGATGACAATGATGTGTTTGCTGTTACCGTCAGCCTGGTCGGGGATGAACTGCAGTTTATTCTGAATTTCCCGGCACTGATCCGTGCCGCAGATATAAAAACGGTTGCCATTGACGACATTGTTTTGTTCGCGAAGTAAAAAAGATATGAAGAAAGCCGTCCGACCAGACGATCGGACGGCTTTTGTAATAAAGAAATGTCAGGCTGCCGCAAGCAGCGGAACGGCTGCTTCAACAACGCTTGTGGTTACGGTAATGCTTGCAGCGGATGCCAAAGTGCCGGCAACAACGGCAAACAGCACATATGCCACGCTGAGAATCATGATGGCAGCAAGGATGATTGCAACCACTTTTACGAATTTTTTGTTCATTTTTCTTTTTGTGTTCCTTTCTTATGCCAGACCCAGAAGTGCTTCGATTGCAGCTTTGTATGTTTCTGTGATCTGTTTTGCAACGGCAGCATTTTCGGCAGCAACCGATGTATAAATCTTGAGTTTCGGCTCTGTACCGGAGGGACGGACAATGAGTTTGTCTCTTCCCAGCGTCAGCACGATGACATTGCTGACAGGCAAGGTGGTCTTTTTGACTTCGCCGGTTGCCATGTCTTTGTCGGTGCATTCTTTGTAGTCGGTCACATTGGTCACGGCTGCACCTGCAATGGCGGTCGGGGTCGCATTGCGAAGTGTGTCAAGCATACCGTTCATTTTCTGCATACCGTCTGCACCCTCAACATAGTAGTTGAACAGGGAATTGAGATAGTAGCCGTGTTTTGTATACAGCTCGTTGAGTACAGCAACCAGGGTCTTGCCCTGCTTTTTGTAGTAAGCAGCCATTTCGGCAATGAGCATCGATGCGTTGACGGCATCCTTGTCTCTTGTGTGAAGACCGGACAGATAGCCGTAGCTCTCTTCAAAACCGAGTTCAAAGCGGTCGGCTTCACCCTTTTCTTCAAGCTGTGTCATCAGTTCACCGATGTACTTGAAACCGGTCAGCAGGTCGAACATTTCGGCACCGTAGGATTTTGCAATGACGGCAGCAAGTTCGGAGGAGACGATGGTTTTGATGATGACGGGGTTTTCTGCAAGTGTTCCGTTTGCCTTTTTGCAGGAGAGGATGTATTCGATCAACAGGCAGCCGACTTCGTTACCGGTCAGCAAGGTGTATTCTCCGTTGTCAAGCACGGCAATGCCCACGCGGTCGCAGTCAGGGTCGGTTGCAAGCAGAATGTCTGCTTTGTCGGTATCGGTCAGTTTCAGAGCTTCTTCAAAAGCCTGTTTGATTTCGGGATTGGGATAGGGACAAGTCGGGAAGTTGCCGTTCGGAAGTTCTTGCGAAGCGACAACCGTAACGTCATTCAGGCCGATGTCCTTGAAAATACGGCGGACGGGTTTGTTGCCCGAACCGTGTAAGGGGGCATAAATGAGCTTCAGGTCGCTGTCTTTGCAGACACCGGGACTGATCTGACGGGATGCAACCGCTGCAAAATAATCTTCAAGCAGGCTTTCTTCAATGTATTCGATCTTGCCGCTTGCAAGGCCTTCTTCCAGGGAAACTGTTTTTACATCGTCAAAAATATCAATGCTGTTGATGTAACCCAGGGTTTTGTCCGCGGCTTCGTCGGTCATCTGATAGCCTCTGGGATCATAACATTTGTAGCCGTTGTATTTGGCAGGGTTGTGGCTTGCCGTGATGACAATACCCGAACTGCAGCCGAGTTTGCGGACAGCCCATGCAACCACGGGTGTCGGGATCAGCTCTTTAAAGAGATATACTTTGATGCCGTTTGCAGCCAAAACGCAGGCAGCTCTTTGGGCAAAAAGATCGGATTTATTACGCGAGTCATAACCGACAGCAACGCTCGGAGCAGCAAAATCTTCGTTGAGATAATTGGCAAGTCCCTGGGTTGCTGCACCGACGGTGTAAATGTTCATGCGGTTTGTGCCGGCTCCCAGCACACCGCGCAGGCCACCTGTGCCGAAAGCAAGAGACTGGTGAAAACGGTCAAGAATTTCTTCATCGTTTCCTTCGATTGCTGCAAGTTCATTTACAAGATCGGGATCACCTGTGCATTTTGCTTTCCAAATCCCATATAAAACATGGATATCGTTCATGGCGCTCTCCTTTGAATTTATTTTCATCTTTTAGTATACTCTTTTTTTTTACGTTTGGCAATGCGTTTTTCATAAAAAAACAAAAAAGGAAAAACCCGGATTGTTACCCGGGTTTTTCCTTTTGGGGAAGAGAAAATAAAATGAAAAGGAATTGTTTAAAGAAAAAAAGCAATTGTTTTTCTGTGCCTTTACTATACAATCTCAGCGTTGCACCGATACAATAAAAATGTAAACAAAGTGTGAACAAG
Source organism: Acutalibacteraceae bacterium (assembly GCA_045576275.1). GTDB lineage: Bacteria > Bacillota > Clostridia > Oscillospirales > Acutalibacteraceae > RUG806. Next base: position 191,970 of record JAZNGB010000050.1, on the reverse strand, counting down.
GAAAGGATGATTTCGCATACATTTTGAAGAAAATGCAACAATCCATGTGTTTTGTATACACATGGATTGTTTTGTTGTTTATATTTAGTGTAATAGCAGATGAAAATCAGCTGTTGTTTTCAGCAGAGAGCTTTTCCTGCGATTGCATTTTCAGATATGCAGTGATGAAACCGTCGATATCGCCGTCCATAACAGCATTGATATTACCGTTTTCAAAGCCGGTGCGGTGATCCTTTGCAAGGGTGTAAGGCATGAAAACATAGGAACGGATCTGGCTGCCCCAACCGATAGCCTTTTGTTCGCCCTTGATGTCTGCGATGTTGTCAAGATGCTCACGTTCCTTGATTTCGATGAGCTTGGACTTGAGCATACGCATGGCAACGTCACGGTTCTGGAACTGGCTGCGTTCAACCTGGCAGGAAACAACGATACCGGTGGGGAGGTGGGTCAGACGAACAGCAGAGGAGGTCTTGTTGACCTTCTGTCCGCCGGCACCCGATGCACGGTAAACGTCCATTTTGATGTCTTCGGGGCGGATGTCAACTTCGATGGTGTCATCGATTTCAGGCATTACTTCAAGAGATGCAAAGGATGTCTGTCTTCTGCCCGATGCGTCAAACGGAGAAACACGGACAAGACGGTGAATGCCCATTTCGCTCTTGAGATAGCCGAATGCATTTTCGCCTTCAATCAGAACAACAGCGGATTTTAAGCCTGCTTCTTCGCCGTCAAGATAGTCAAGGGTGCTTGTCTTAAAGCCGTGGCGTTCACCCCAGCGGTGATACATACGGAACAGCATCAAAGCCCAGTCCTGTGCTTCCGTTCCGCCTGCACCTGCATGGAAGGTGAGAATGGCATTGTTGTTGTCATACTGACCCGAAAGCAGGGTGGACAGTGTCTGTGCATCCAGGTCTTCCTTGACCTTAGCGACATTCATTGTGCATTCTTCGATCATGGATTCGTCTTCCATTTCATCGCTCATCTCAATGAGTACCAATGTGTCCTCATAAAGACTCTTCAGGTCGGTATATTTTTTAAGTTTTGATTTCAGATTGCTGATTCTTTGCAGTACCTTGTTGGAGTTTGCAACATCATTCCAGAAAGTCTCCTGGGTTGTCTGTTCTTCAAGACGTGCAATTTCTTCTTCCATCTTTTTGATACCCAGGGCATCTGCAAGGTCTGCAAGCGGTTTTTCATTTTCAAGGAGTTTGAGTCTTAATTCTTCAAATTGCAGCATACTATATATCCTCTCATAAATCAAAAATTCAGTCAATAGGAGGTTTGTATCACATAATAAATCCCTCTGTACATTTCATTCCGACTATCTATTATAAGAAATTTTTGCCATTCTGTCAATCTTTTTTCAAAATCCATAAATATTTCCAAAACTTATTGCAAAGTTTAAGCTTTTTCGGTACAATACTATATTGAAAAGTTATAAAATATAGTATCAAAATTTCTCCGAAAGGAAGATATATATGCGTTATTTGAATGTGCCGTGTGTGCATTGCGGCAAACTGTTTTGTGAGGAGGACGATGTCGTTGCGTGCCCGACCTGCGGATCTCCCCACCACAGGGATTGCTGGAAAGCACAGGACCGCTGTGCAAATGCCGGGTTGCATACACAGGGCTTTGTCTGGAAAATGCCGGTCACAGAAAAGAAAGAAATCGAAATGACTCCTCCAACACCGCAACAAACGGTTGAATGTCCGTTTTGCGGAGCGCAGAATTATGCCAATGAGTTGTATTGCTCTGTTTGTCACGAACCGATTCACAGAAATGCATCTGCTGATGCAGGGGAGCCTTTGCAGGACGAGCAGCAGCGTGAAAAGATGTTTGCCGATTTTCAGAACTTCGGCGGATTGGATCCGAATTCCGACATCGATACGATTTCCGTCAAGGAGTATGCTGCCTATCTCGGCAAGAAGCCCGGTTCCTATATCCGTCGTTTTATGAATATGCATACCTTCTCAAGAGTCGTATCCTGGAACGCGCCTGCTTTCTTGCTTTGTGCGGTTGCCGTTTTCAGCAGCATCGTGCTCGGTCCGGTCTGGTTTTTCTATCGCAAGCTCAATAAGATCGGTGTGGCCTTTCTTGCAGTATTGCTGGTTCTCGGTATCGGTACGGCAGTCGTTTATACATTGGATCCTGCGTATATTGAGTATACAGAGGCTACAAAAGAATTGTATTTTGATTCTCTCGCACAGGCACAGGCAGGTGTCGGAGATGTTGCACAAATTATGGAAGAATTGCAAGTCAATCTGATGCATTTGAGTGAAACATTTGTCGAAAACAGTGCAAAACTGACGAATTATTGGGCATTTGCGGTCAGTGCCGTGCAATCCTACGTTTTTCCTGTTGTTGCCGGTATTTTTGCCAACTATTTCTATTTCAAAAAATCAAAAGCGGAAATCTTGTCCATTCGTGAAAAACACGGACAGTCACCGGACTATTTGCAGCGTCTTTCCCGTAAAGGCGGTACATCCGTCGGTGGTGCCGTACTCGGTGCGCTACTGTGTTTCGGCATCTTTTTACTGCAACAGTATTTACCGATTATCCTTATTTCACTCGGACTTGTGAAATGATTTTTTAAGGAGGTTTTATTATGAAAAAGATTACAAAAGCTGTTATTCCTGCCGCAGGGCTTGGTACAAGGGTTTTGCCTGCTTCCAAAGCTGTCCCCAAAGAGATGCTCAATATTGTTGATAAACCTGCGATTCAGTATCTTGTCGAAGAGTGTGCTGCTGCAGGTATTACCGATATTCTTATCATTACAAACCGTGGCAAGAGTGCCATGGAAGATCATTTTGACTATGCTTTTGAACTCGAAGCCAGCCTGAAAAAGAATCCCGATAAAAAGGCACTTTATGATGCGGTACACAATGTAGCCAATCTTGCCAATGTGTTCTTTGTTCGTCAGAAGGAAACCGCAGGTCTTGCCCATGCCATTGCGGCAGCCGAACCTTTCACAGGGGATGAACCGTTTGCCGTTTTGTACGGTGATGATATCATCAATGCAAAAGTGCCTGTTACAAAACAGTTGATTGATGCATATGAAAAGTACGGCAAATGCATTACGGGTGTCAATGAAGTGCCGATGGATCTGCTTGTCAAATACTGTTCTCTGGAAGTGTCTCCCATTGAAGGCAGAGTCATGCAGGTCGGTTCCATCAAAGAAAAACCCGATCCCAACAAGATTTATTCCAAATATGCCATTCTCGGCAGAAACGTGCTGACGGCTGAGGTGTATGACTATATCCGCAACCAGCCTGCCGATCCGAGAAGCGGTGAAGTGTTGTTCTCCGAAGCACTCGGTCAGATGGCTCTCGACGGCAAACTCTATGCCGTGGATTTTGAAGGCAAGCGTTATGATATGGGCAACAAGCTCGGCATCATGCAGGCAAACTGCGAATATGCCCTTCAACACCCCGAAATCGGAGAATCCTTCCGTGCATATATCAAAAAACTGGCAGCGACATTATGATAGATACAAAGAATTTACCTTTACATAAAAATGAAGAAATTGAACTGACCATCACAGGCTTCACGGCAGAGGGAAGTGCTGTCGGGCATTATGAGGGTATGGCAGTTTTTGTGGCAGGCGGTGCGGTGGGTGATAGGCTTAAGTTGCTTATCATCAAGGTCAAAAAGACCTATGCCATCGGCAAAATTGTTAAAATTCTGACTGCATCTCCCGACAGAACCGATGCCAACTGCCCCGTATTTCCCCGTTGCGGCGGCTGCTCATTCCGTCACATCACATACGAATCCGAATGCAAACACAAGCAGCAGCGTGTGCAGGATGCGTTCACAAGGCTTGCGCATCTTGATGTGCAGGTGGACTCTCTTTGTGCAAGTCCCGTTGTCACTGGCTACCGCAACAAGGCACAATACCCCGTTGCCATGGAAAACGGCAGGCTGAAAACAGGCTTCTATGCACCTTACAGCCACCGTGTCATTGACTGTCGCTCCTGTGCATTGCAGCCTACAGAATTTGCAGACATTCTGCGTACGGTGTCCCGTTGGGCAGAACGTTATAAAATCCCTGCCTATGACGAAAAAACAGGCAAGGGACTGCTTCGCCATGTTTACATCCGCAAGGCAGAAGCCACAGGGCAGCTGCTTGTGACCCTTGTAATCAACGGCAACCGTGTGTTCAAGGAAAAAGAACTCATTGCCGCCTTGAAGAAAACCAATGAGAACATAGTCGGTATGCTCATCAACGAAAACACCGAGGACACCAATGTCATTCTCGGTGAAAAAATCACCGTCCTTGACGGCAAGGGGTATATGGAAGACATTCTCTGCGGACTGCGTTTTCGTATTTCTCCGCACGCATTTTATCAGGTCAACCGTCAGCAGGCGGAAAATCTGTATGCCAAGGCTGCCGAATTTGCGCTCGGCGGCAAACGGGAGCTGCTCATGGACCTGTACTGCGGTACGGGTACCATCGGCTTGACCATGGCAGACCGCTTTGAAAAGGTCATCGGTGTGGAAATTGTGCCGCAGGCAATCGACGATGCCAAGGTCAATGCAAAGCTCAACAATATCACCAATGCCGAATTCATCTGCGGTGATGCCGCAAAGGCGGCGCTTGAGCTCGAAAACAGAAGTCTTCGTCCCGATTGCGTGCTCGTTGACCCACCCCGAAAGGGATGTGATGCTTCGCTGTTGCAGACCATTGTACGCATGGCACCCGAAAGAATCGTCTATGTGTCCTGCGACCCTGCAACCCTCGCAAGAGATTGTGCCATTCTCACCGAAAACGGCTACACCGTCCGAAAAGCCGTCCCCTTTGACATGTTCCCACGATGTGCCCATGTAGAGACGGTTGTTCTTTTGTCCCAACGCAGACCTGACACACATATCGACATAAAGCTTGACCTTTCAGAGCTTGATGTTACTGCTGCAGAAACCAAAGCAACATATCAGGAAATCAAGGATTATGTGCTTGATAAGTTTGGCTTAAAGGTATCTACGCTGTATATTTCACAGGTTAAGGCTAAGTGTGGTATTATTGAACGAGAATGTTATAATAAGGGTGAAGGCAAAAGTAGAGTGCCACAGTGTCCGAAAGAAAAAGAAGATGCCATTATGGATGCGTTGAAGCATTTTAGGATGATTTAGTAACTAAAAAAACTCCCTGTTTGTTCATTAATTCAAACAGGGAGTTGAGGCTTTAAATAGAAAATACTTTTTGCTAGAGTTTATATAAAGATGATTATGTAATCTTGTTATAAATTTTTTGTGAATTTATTGAAACAACTAAAAATGTGAAATTCGTAGCTTTTGGTTCATATAGGCAGGCAAATATCAACTATTGTTCTTAGCTGAATGCAAATCTAACTCGAAATCAAAAGTCACTTTTGGAATTTCTGAAGCAGCACAACCAAATCTTTCTAAATATATTGCGTCTACATCGACTTTATTATTTTGACAAATATTAAATTGTTTTATGCCTAGTTCTTCTACAAAACCATTAAACCCTTCTTTATCTGTAGATGTCATTGCATTAACAGAAACAAAAACAACATCTTCTATTTTAGGCCAAATGTCAAATCTAACTATATATTTTACGCGGTCTAGTTTACAAACAAATTTTGAACGACGATTTTCTTGATATGAAGTACAAGTAAATTTTAATAAATTAAACAAATATATCGCATCGTCAAAATTATCAACTTTTAAAAGTGCGTAATCTTCTCCTGACATATCGCGTTTTTTGTCTTTGTATGTAATTGTACATCGTTGTGAGCCGTCGCATTCAATGTCTCCATCTAGAATTCTCACCCAACGTATTTGGCTATCGCTTTGTTCAACTTTAACTTTATACAAACGTCGACGAATGAGACCATCGGTCATTATTGGTTTGCAATTAAAATGCTCCAATTTTAAATTTTCAATAACTGAAGCCATGTTTTTTGTTTCTATTAAAAATTCAGCACGATTATCTTTTATCATAAATAAACACCTCGATATTAAAATAACTCCACGTTTTGTATTTTTTTGCCATGTAAAAAAGCATCTTTAAGTTTTTTTGGCATATTTGATGTTAAAGGATTATATGTTTGACTATTTGAATAATTTACAATCTCGTCATATGTTTCAAGCATTTTTTTGCGTATAACAAAATTAGAATCTTGTGCAAAACATACGGGATATTTATGTGTGAAAAAGTTTAAATCCTTCGTTATAAGTGTGTAGTTGTCTAATGGGAATTGTGAGTTAAATGGATGAGGGGTTAAAAAGTTTATATAGATTTTAGGTTTGCTTTGACCAATGTATATTTCTTTGATAAATTCTAGAAGATTGGTATAATAATCGGTGTCTTCGTTGCTAATGCCTAGTATAAACGAGCAGTTTGCTGTAATACCGTATTCTGCATGTTCTAGTATGAAATTAACCAATTCTTTATTTGTAGAAAACTTATAGCCTTTTCTAACAACTTTTCTAATATACAATTCAGGAGATTCAATACCATATTGAATTTCATCTACTCCCAAATCTCTTAATTGGCTAAGTGAAATCTTAGATGCAACAATTGCATCATATCTAGCACGTATTTTGAACTTTATGTTTGGGCCAGATACTTCCCTAAGAATTCTTAGCATTCTGTCAGGTTCTGAAAAAAAGTTTTCATCTTTAAAAGAAAAATACGTTATGCCCTTGTTTTGAAGATACTTAATTTCCTCTATGACGCAAGCATCTTCTTTCCTATATATTACTTGTCGACTTTCTTTTTGCACAGAACAAAAAGAACAGTTTTTATCACAACCCCTTGCTGTATATACATCCATACGATTTCCTAAATAAGGACCATACTGCTCAAGAATTTCTATCCACATGCTTTGACGCATAGTCGGCAATTGAGATGGTGTCCAAGGCATATCATATAAATAAAAATACTCTTTTGTAGCAACACCATATTCATTTATTATATGCTTCCCAAGGGTTTCGCACTGTTTTTCTTGCGCTAATCTTGCAAGAAGATTACCTAACGGAACAGTTCCTACACCAGCAATAACATAATCGATTAAACCAGTATTAACCAAATATTCTTCATTAGAAGTAGCAAAAATACCACCACAAAAGGTGATTTTATTTTGTTCTTTTGCGATTTTAAATTTTTCAAGTGCAGGAGGTACTTCTGAAGAGCACATACTGATTCCAATTACATCATAGTCTTTAATGATTTCAGGAAATTGGTTCAAAACTTTTTTTCGCTTATTTTCATCATGCTCACATTTAACTAGTTCAAGTCTTTCATCATATATTTCTACATTTAAACTTATGCCAGTTGTACTTAAATATCCCTTAAGCATCCAAAGACCTAATGGAACTCCAAAATCATCGTTTTTTATCGGATGGTCTATTGCAGTCTTTACTAATAAGACGTTTAATTTTTCAACATGAAAATAGTCAGAAAAGAAAAAAGATTTTGGTGCAGAATTCGCACATTTATTAATTTCAAATATCGGTATATTTACAAAATCGCCTTTGTTTTGAATTATAGATTTTGTGTTATAATTGCTTTCATTGAGCTTTTTACAAACTTGCTCATAAACTTTCGATAAACTTATTTTATATAAATTTGAACTATATATTCCCTTTAGGGCATTTGCAAAGTGATATGAAAAAGGAACATAATATTTATCGTCGATATAAGTTTGATAACAAACATCCTCAGCCATCGCAGATGCAATATAAATTGCTCCCTCTGAATTTTCATTCTGACAAATATTTATCGGCCTATTTTCTTCGTTATCGCCCATATCACAAAGGAATCCACTATGGCAGCAATCTAAAACAATAATGTAATGTTTGATTTTTGCTGATTTAATTAATTTAACTAAATTCCTTGCATTATAGCCACAATTTTGCCAGTTGCTTTTATTGGTATCCGACATAGCAAGATATACATTTTCGTTTATATAATCGGCAAAACCATGCCCGCAAAAATAAAACATTAAAATATCATTTTCACAATTTGCAGAAAGTATGAAATCCTGAATTTTATCGCAAGCAGACACATATGTATCATTAAACACTATTAGACCGTCTTCTTTAGGGATGTTTAGTCCATCTTTAGAGAAAAAGGCAATTTCCATTAATTCTTTTGTGTTATCAACACCACTGCGGTTTAAAGATTTATCTGACTGGTATTGACTAGTGAAAACTAATATCGGTCTTAATCTTAATTCTGTTTCCATGTTTTTGACTCCTAGCTAATTAATCAAAAAATGCGTTAAAATCCTCTAACGATGGAATTTCTTCATTTTCACTTGATATTTTCAATGTTTTATTGTTTTTTTCCAAATGCACAATTGTTTTTTTCTTTTGTGATTTTTTATAATCAAGATAAGCTTCAAAAGCTTTCCGAACTTCTACAGCAAAAGGAACCAATAACGGCAATAATATGATTAACTCATCAAAACTCAATCCTAATTGATCATCATATTCCTTGTGACTAATTTCCGAGTGGATACCATTTAAATCGAGTATTTTTTTTAATTCATGATAATCTTTTGTAGTTGCATTTTCCAATTTTACTGTTACTTTATTCATTAATCATTACTCTCCTTCAATAGACATAATAAAGTTTTTTTCTTCTTCATTAAAACATAATGACTTAATTTCGTCTAAATTAATATTATGTTGTTCTTTATAAATAGAATTAACATCAAGAGTGGTTACTTGCTTTGCATTTATACCTAGTTTCTCCATTACTATTTTTATATCGGACTCTCTTTTTCCTTCAATTTCAAGATAAGGCGGTATTAGTGGCCATTTATCAAAATCAAGAATAACATTATCTATTTTCAGTTCAATCCGATAGTTTTCTTGATATGTTCTATAATTATATCCTAATTTCTTAAGAATGCTATTTGTGGTTTCGAAATCCGAAACTTCTATTTCTATTTCTTTAGTTCCGTCGATTTTTAAAGATTTAATTTCCTTGATTGCTAATGTTGTTTTTTTTCCATTCGAACGCAGTCGAATCCAACTACCTTTTTGTATAGGTGTGAAATCATAAACATACCTTTTTTGATGGAACTGTCCGATTTTTATTGCACCTTTTTCTTTTGCTTTTTTTAACATTTCTTTGACATCAATATTTAACATTCTTACTTCATATTCGGTTTTCATAGTATACTCCTTGGCAATATTATTATATATAACGGTTTATACAGAACATCATATTGAATATAATAAGATAAATAATACTAAGTTCTCATATTGAAGACATTATAAAAAATCACATTACCAAAAACAACATTTAAGACAAAAATGTTCCTTTTCTCGACAAAAACGCTTGTTTTTCGACCTTTTCATATCATTTACAATCCCACACATTCGACAAAGCCTCATTTAATTTGTACAATAAGGCTATAAATTTAAAGGAGGCTATCATTATGTCAAACAAAAATTCTATCAGTTACCGCCGAGTTAGTGATTATCTCATTCCGAACCTTATTTTACCGCCAGAAGAAGCAAATATAAGGCTTGGCAAATGGGGAATGATGTATAAGTCTTATCTTGAAAAGCATAAGAAGGTGTTTTTTAGTTTGCTTCTTAGTCAAGGAATGCTTTATCAACACTGTGCAGAGATTGAAAATCAAGCAAGAGATATGTTTGATACTCTCATTGAGCAGATGAAAGCAAATGAAGGTGTAACAGAGGACCTTAAAGAGCAAAACCAATGGGAATGGATTTGTCGTATGCAGAATATTGAAGCAAGGGCAAGAGAAATTGTAAACAACGAATTGATATATGTATGAAATTTTAAGGTGTATCTTCGGGTACACCTTTTTCTGATATATCTCAATGGTTGTAAAAAACTATCCATTTGATACATTGAAAGCAGTTGAAATTATGATATAATATTTTCAACAAAGGAGGTTATGAGATGTTAATCGGTGATAAAATCCGTTCTTTACGAAAGAACAAGAATATTACGCAGTCACAGTTGGCTGATGTTTTGTCTGTTTCTTCTCAATCAGTAAGCAAATGGGAAAATCATTTATCTGTGCCGGATATTTCAGTATTACCTGTGATAGCAAGATATTTTGGTATCACAATGGATGAATTGTTTAATTATCGACTTGATGCGTTAAATTACAAGGAAAGATTTATTCGTTTTATGATGAATAATGGAATGTTGAGTTTTGGCGAATTTACATTGAAAAGTGGCAGAAAATCTCCTTATTTAATTCATAGCGGATACAATCTTACGGGTAGTCAGATATCAAAGCTTGGAGAATTTTATGCCGAATGTATCAGAGAACATAACATAGACAGTAATTGCCTTGTAGGAATAGGCAACCGTGAAATTCCTCTTGTGATTGCAACAAGTATGACTTTGTTTAATAAATACGGTATAGACATATCTCATTGCGTGGACTTTAATATTGAAAATGAGGCTTTTGAATCCAAAAACATAACGCTTATTACAGATGCATTCACATCAGGCAAAACCTTGCGTTTAGCTCTTGATGATATAAAATCACAGATAGGTAAATATCCGTCTGATATAGTCGTTTGTGTTGACAGAATGGAACAAGATGAGCATTCATCATTTTCTGCGAAACACGAAATTGAAAAACAGTATGGAGTAAAAATTCATCCTATTGTTAATCTTGATGATATAATAAAAGCAGTTGATAATTGTGTTATTTCCGCAGGTGACTATGCTGAAAATCTCAAAAAATACAGAGATTGTTACAAGGGGTTATAAGTTATGAATATTGTTGATAAACTGATTGAAAAAACGATAGAAACAAAAAATCCAACAGTAGTCGGTCTTGACCCTGACATCAGTAAAATCCCTGCTTGTTATAAAATAAATAACGACAACATAAATCCTTTGTCTGAAGTTGCAGAAGTAATATATAAGTTTAACTGTGACATAATTGATACCGTTGCAGACCTTGTCCCTGCAGTAAAACCGCAAATGGCTTTCTATGAAAAATACGGCTCTTATGGTGTCGCAGCATTTGAAAAAACTGTCAATTATGCAAAATCAAAAGGACTCATTGTAATCGAAGATGCAAAGCGAAATGACATAGGAAATACGGCAAAAGCCTATGCTGACGGTCATTTGGGTGTTGTTGAAACTTTTGATGGTTCATATACATCAGCATTTGATATTGATTTCTTGACGGTAACACCGTTTTTAGGTAGTGAGAGTCTTAATCCGTTTATTGATGTTTGCAAGAAAAATAATAAAGGCGTTTTTGTATTAGTTAAAACATCAAATACAAGCTCAGGCGAAATACAGGATGTTATTACAAAAGATGGTATAAGCATTAGCCAAAGCATGGCAAAATATGTTGCAGAACAATCAGAAACTTTTGTAGGCAAATATGGTTATTCTTCTATCGGTGCAGTTGTAGGTGCTACTTATCCCGAAGAATCAGTTACACTCAGAAGAATAATGCCTAAAAGTTATTTCCTCGTTCCCGGTTATGGTGTACAAGGTGGCGGTACAAAAGATATATTACCTTGCTTTAATCCTGACGGTCTTGGTGCTATTATAAATTCTTCAAGAGGAATTTTATATACGCATATGAGCGATGAAACACGAAATACCTGCACAAAAGAAGAATATCTGTATAGTGTAAAAAATGCAGTTGTTGAAATGCAGAAAGATATATACAGTACCCTCAAAGAAAATTTTCATAAATTGATTTATTGATTGACTAACCGATTGCGTTATAGAAAATATAATAATAAAAAAGAACCGACTTGGCTTATAGAAACATAAGACAAACGGTTCTTTTTTCTTGTTGGAATATGTGCACAAGTTATAATTTTATAAGTTATGCAATTCGACAAAATTTGAGGAATTACACATCTTATGTGTTACTTTTTCCGTTTAACAATACTTTATCTATATAAGACAAATTTTATTTTAAGGAAAAGTAACTATGGAAGTGAAAGAAATCGGACAACCAAAAACAAAAAATGAAATAACGGAGCTACTGTCAGACAACGGAGTGTCGTGCATTCCGATTACATATTACGGCTGTGAAGGACTGTTTGTACCATTGGAAGACAGAGAAAACCGCAACTTTTCACCCGGCATACCCGTGACCGCCTGCAACAAGGATATTTGCATTGTCTATCCCCACGAGATTGTGTGCATTGCCATTGAGGGCAGAAAGTCCGTGCTGTACCTGACGGACAGAAAACTTAAAACCTACCACCCCATTGAGCACTGGAAAACCGTCCTCGACGAAAACTCCTTCGCACAACCGCATTACAGTTACATCGCCAACCTGAATTATGTGTCGGAAGTGACAAAGGATTTCGTTATACTTCGCTATGGTGAAGACGAGTATAAGGTTTATACATCATCGAGAAAGATTGGTGCGTTTAAGAAAGCTGTATTGCAGTTTGGTGGGACAATGGTTGAGAAATAAGCATTTTCGTCGAAAAACGAAGCGTTTTTGCAGAATAGGTTGAAATAACTAAAATTTAAGGTTTATAATATCGTGATTTATACTTTAAGTTTTTATGTTAAACATTTTAAGTAAGTTTTATTTTGTAATTGAGGTGTTTGTGTTTGAAAAGAATTACTGTGAAGCAAAAAGAAAAATATCCTTCCGCATCAATAATGTTGGATATTTCCAGAAACGAATACGAGAGGGAACGTGAACGAGCAAGCATTCTAGACAATAAAGCAAGTTTTTTTATATCAGCTTTGATTGCGGTTGTCACAATTTTTATTCCGATTGTTCCGTTCGCAGAACTAAGAACTTTTTTTAAAACTTCTACTACGGGTGGAATTGTTTTAGTTACAATCAGTTTGTGTTTGTTTTTGATTGCAATTGTATTTCTTATATTGGCAATATGCAATTTGTTTAAAGGGTTTTATTTGACAAAATATAAAAATGTAAATGTAGAAAATCTAAACGATGAAGAAACTTTGCAATTTGCAGAAAACCAAACAGAAAGAGGATTGTTGAAACATTACAATACTATACTATCATACAATATTGATATAAACAATGAAAGAGCTGAAAAAATCGCTGTTGGTTTTAAATATTGCATTTTCTCATTCGCGTTTTTATGTGTATCAACCATTTCTTTAATTATAATAATAGGAGGATAAAAATGTCGGACAATTTAAAAAATGATATAAAAAGTGTTAAGCCAGTGCAGAAAGATAGTGTTAAGAACAAGGAACCAAAATTCAAAGAACCTCAGTTTTTGATACATAGCTTAATACCAAATATAAAAAATGATAAGAAATTTATCAAAAACGATAAAAACGGCAAGAAATAGATGTAGTAAACTAAATAATTATTTACTCTCTTTTTGTGAATAGTTGCTTGTTTATGGCATTATCTTCTCATTTTGAAAGTTATGGTATTTACATTTTTTGCTCTATGTGATAAAATATACTATGTATAGATATATGATGGAAGGTGACCATATGGCAACTGCTGAACATCTTAAAAGTTTAATTAAAGCTCACTTCGAACACGACGATGAAAAATTTAAAACTATCGTTTTACAAATCGCAGCATATGAAGCAAGACATAATCATGAAACAATAGCTAGAGAATTAAAAAAATTAACGGAAAAAACAAATTCTAGAGTTGCTGTTTTACGTCCTAATTTCCAGAACCCTATGTTGATTTCAAGTATGCCTTCAGATAAGTTGTCTGATTTAGTAGTATCCGCAGATATTTTAGAACGTATAAAAAGAATTTTAAGTGAATATCGAAATAAAAACAAACTTCAAAAATACGGATTATCAAACAGACGAAAAATATTGATCGAAGGAAGACCCGGTACCGGAAAAACTTTTACTGCATCTGTTATCGCTTCTGAATTAGGGTTACCTTTATATACTGTTCAAATGGATAAAGTAGTAACTAAATTTATGGGTGAAACCAGTGCAAAATTGCGTCAAATTTTTGATTCAATTAGCTCTAACAATGGAGTTTATTTTTTCGATGAGTTTGATGCTATTGGTGCAGATCGAAATTTAGACAACGAAGTTGGAGAAGCACGTAGAATATTAAATTCTTTTTTACAATTTCTTGAACAGGATAATTCAGATAGTATTATTATTGCCGCTACCAATAATCAAAAGTTATTAGATCAAGCTTTATTTAGAAGGTTTGATGACGTTCTTCACTATTCTCTACCAAGTGAAGCCGAAATTAAGTGTATTTTTGAAAAACAAATCGCACCTTTTGATAGAAGATTTATTGTAACTAGCACATTGATATCTAGTGCAGAATCTTTAAGTCAAGCGGAAATAATTCGAGTTTGCGAAGACGCTATTAAAAAATCGATTTTAAACAATTCATCTATTACAGAAGAAACACTGATTAGTTTAATCAAGGAACGAAGAAGGGCTTATTCAAAGAAGGAGGCATAAAAAATGCCTGAAAACAAACGGAATATATTTTTAACTGATACAAAAGAGGCTTTAGATTATGTTTCAAAAAGTGCTTTTGGAGAGAAAAATTACCCGTACAGAGATAACCCTTATCAACACGCTAATTTTATTACTCGTAAAATTCAAGAGTGCAAAAGCCAAAATGAAAGTCGAGTAACAGGACTTACCAAGGAACAGGTCGCTGCAATCCATTATAAAGATGGCATGTATCTTGAGTTTGTGGGGGCACAAGACCATGATTTGGCAATTAAAAGTCTGGAAAATCGAAATAGTGGAATAAGACTATTAAATGTAAAAACTGAAAATAATATAACAAAAGCGACTGTTTATGTTCCAAATGGGAAAGAATCCATTTTTTTAAATAAAATACAAGCTTATGCAGACTCTAGTGTTACAGGCGATAAAATTAAAAACAAAGATTTTGTAAGTAGTATAGAAAATATTAAATTAGCTGTTTTGGAGTCTTTTTGGGTTGGAGATAAGGATCACATGCCAACTGATAATCAGTCTGTTTGGTGTGAGGTTTGGTTAAGATATGATTTAAAATCAACCGTAGACATAGTTACAAATAGCTTTATAGAGCATTGTAATGCGCACCAAATTATCGTAAAGACCGACAAAATTATTTTTCCCGAACGTGTTGTATTGATAGTAGAAGCTAATCAGGTGCAACTCAAGGATTTAATTTCATCATGTGAGTTTGTTGCTGAAATTAGAAGAGCCCCTGAAGTAGCCTCTTTTTTTGAAGAATTAAATCTAAATGAGCAACAGGAATGGTGTCAGGATCTTCTTAATAGAAGCGTATTTGTTGATAGCAATGCTACTGTTTGTATTTTAGATACAGGAATAAATAAAGAACATCCAGTTATAGCTCCTTTTATAGAATCAGAGCATATTCAATCTGTAGATAATTCGTGGAACAAATCTGATATAGATGGACATGGTACGCAAATGGCAGGTGTTGCTCTTTATCGTAATTTAAAAGAAAAAATAGAAGCAACTGAACCAATTCAAGTTTCACATAAGTTGGAATCTGTAAAGATTTTGCCTGATAGTGGAGAAAATCATCCGCAACTATATGGAGCTATTACTAAACGAGCTGTCGCTTTGGCTGAAATAGCAAATCCAAGAGCCAAAAGAACAATATGCATGGCTATAACATCTGATGTGTATAACACCAATGATGGAAGTCCTACATCGTGGTCAGCTGCTGTGGATTCTATTGCATCCGGAGATGAAGAAGATGGACAAAAAAGATTGATATTTGTAAGTGCGGGAAATGTCCAACTTAACGAATTGCAATCAACAGATTTTCCCACAGCTAATAAACTGCACAGTGTAGAGAGTCCCGGTCAAGCGTGGAATGCTTTGACTGTTGGTGGATATGCTGATGCTATTGAGGTTGTTAGTAATGATTTCTCTGGCTTTTCCCCTGTGGCTGATGTAGGTGGATTGTCTCCGCTCAGTTCTACCTCTTATATGTGGGATAAAAAGTGGCCAATTAAACCAGAAATATTGTTTAATGCCGGTAATGTAGCAACAAACGGCACGGACTATACAGATTGTCCTGATTTATCGTTGTTGTCAACTTACAATAATATAAACAAACGTTTATTTACTACGACAAGTGGAACAAGTCCTGCTACTGCAGAGGCTTCTTGGATGGCGGCAAAACTTTTTTCCGAATATCCAGAAATTTGGCCTGAAACCGTGAGAGCACTAATTGTGCATTCAGCTGATTGGACACCTTCAATGCAACGGTGTTTCAATACAGACAACAAGAAAAAAGGTGGGCGCAGAGAACTGCTGAGGTCTTGTGGTTATGGAATTCCCTCTTTGGAGAAGGCTCTTTGGTGCAAAAACAATTCTGTTAATATGGTTATTGAGGGAAAACTTCAACCATTCAAAAAAGACGGAAGTAGTTATAAAATGAAGGAGATGGATCTTCACGAGATACCTTGGCCAACGGAAGTTTTACAAAGTTTGGGAGAAACTAAAGTGCGTTTAAAGATAACGCTATCTTATTTTATAGAACCTGGTCCAGGAGAAATTGGCTGGAAAGACCGATACAGATATCCTTCTTGCAATTTAAGATTTGACCTTATTAATAACGATGAGGAAATAGAGGATTTTAAGAAACGCATAAATATAAAAATGCGTGGTGATAACAAAAAGGATAGTGGTGAAGGTACAAGCGGAAGTGAAAGATGGTATTTAGGTTCTGAAAATCGTGATGTTGGTTCAATACACTCAGACTTTATTGATTCATCTGCTATTGAATTGTGCAATGCAAAATACATAGCGGTCTATCCTGTAATTGGATGGTGGAGAGAACGATCGTATTTAAACAAATATAATAGCAAAGTTCGATATTCGTTAATTGTTTCTATTGAAACTCCTGATGTTGAAGCAGATCTTTATACTCCAATTATATCAAAGATAAACACTACACTTCAAACTACAATTCCTACTATAAGCAATTCGCTTTCGGAATAGACCATTTCATTAGTATATTTATGAAAAAAAGGAGGATGTTTAGCATAAACACCCTCCTTTTTACGGTTAATACCTGTGAAAACAGATTAGTAAGTTTATTTTCTGCTGATTTCTATTGAGTTTTTATAAAAAAATTCAAAAAATTGTTGCTAGTTTTTAGAGCCAATACCCATCCGTCTCAACTTTCCCCTCATCTCCTCATACCCCTTCTGCAAAGCGACCCTCACGCTTTCCTCTTCTGACATTTCATTAAGAGTAGCAATCTCTTTATACGGTTTCTTCTTACGGCGGACCTTAACAGGTTCGCCATTTTTGTCTTTTTGCATCTCAAATATGCTGTGACATTCAGGGCAGAAAGCAAGGTTATCCGCAATCATAAGCTGTGTACCGATATCAAGTTTGTTATAAGCTCCCCACACTGCTTCAGACTGCTCTTTTCTAATAAGCTCAAGCTCGGGGTTAAAGGTGTTATCACTTGTAACATCTTCTGCGGTTTCTTCTGAATCTTCATCACAGTATTCCTTGTAAAACGGAATAAACAAAGTATTTCTTAGGCCTGCAGTAATCATATCACAAGTAAACTTAGGTGAACGGTCAATCTGCTCTGCAATCTTTTCAATGTTTTCTTGTGTAGCCATTTCGCCATACTCTCTGTAAAGAGCCATAGCCTTGCGGAGCATTTTATCCTCATCGGCATTTGGTATTGTAAGGCCGTGTCTCATTGAACGGATATATTCGTGAATCTCATACTCACAATAATACTTTGCAAAATATAGAAACGGTACCTCCTGTGATAAATCATATTTTTCAAGAGCCTTCATAAGACCGTGAACAAATACCATTTTCAAATCAGCAAAATGCCCCTGCATAGCGTAATTGTGTACTATGCCGTAAATCTTGTCATTAAGACTTGGTTCATAAAAGTGCAAGAATAAACTGAAATACTTTTCATCCTTCTCGGTCAGGTAAAGCTCAATATATGCCTGCAAGGATTTCTTTTCCTTCGGTGCCGTGGCACAGTGAAACATATATAAATCTTCTTCCCATTTTTTCATTATGCCACATCCTTTCTGTTAGTTTTTCTCCGTATCTGCATAAAGCTTTTTACGGCTTAAATCCTTTTTGTACTGTGTTTTGAAATATTCAGGGTCACGCTTGGCTAAAAGCATTCTGTTCTTTGCTATTGCCTTTGCCTTTTCTGCGAATACAGGTGTAATTGTACCTCGTAAAGCTTCGGTACGGATACAGCTGCAACGCTTATTGTAAATATCCATAATAGGATTGTTTTCAGACAGTTCCTTTTTACGGATAGCGGCAGCATACTGTCTGCAGGTTAGTTTCTGACCGTTTATCTTTTCAGGTGCTATGCCGTTAGTACAGTATTTCTGCTTTCTTGCACTCTGCATAAGAAAATATTTCCCGCAGACCTCACACCTTTTGGGGTAATGACCGTAATGCAGACCTTCAAAGAAATCCGTAACAATGAAGCTGTAAAAGCTGTCAAAGTACAACTTTCTTGCAACAGTAGTGTATTGACTCTTTATGTTTTTCTTGACCTCAACAAACTCTTCATTTACAGAGAAGGTTTTGTTACCAAATATCTGCTTTGCGATGGGTAAGAGGTGTCCCTCATCGTGCTTTTCGATATCAGGCAATGTTTTTACAAAAGCAACAAGATTTTTATGAGCATAGTACATATCATCGCTGATGTTATTAAAGAATGTAATAATTCCGGTTAACTCATTTATGATATTTTCACACTCGTTTATATATTCAAAATCGCAATGATGGTAAGCGGTGTCAACTATAACCTCCTCTTGGGTTATTAAACCGATTTCAGCTCTTCGCACAAAGTATTCACATATACTCTGACCCGTTTCCTCGCTGAACAGAAATGCTACTCTGTCTCGGATAGCATCAAAGTCAAGGGTACTGTATACAGGTATGTTAGGCAGAGCCTTCAACTCTTCAAGAATCATTCTGCCTGTATCGGTTAAATTCCGGATGTTGAGATAACCGCACCTTAACTGCTTGAGTATATTGTGATTAATTTCGTCTGAAAAGACAGAAATTCTTGCAGCGATATCATTTTTATAAAAAACATTCAAAAAATTTGTTGCGAATATACCGGCAGGATAGTTCTTTTTGTTCCAATATGCTCTTCCGTCACGGTATGCGACAGTCACAGAAAAGGCTACCATAGTGCTTTTTCATCTCCTTTTTTGAATTTTTGAGGTTATTTTACTATCTTTTTCGAGCGAAAAGTGTCAAAAACTGTATTTTTACTAATTAGCTGTTTTCTTGTTACGGATTTTAATTTTAACTTGTTACTCTATAATGGGCGATTTTGCAAAAGTGCCCTATTAATTATATAGAGGGAGATAAAATCACCTCATCTGATGTTAAAATAATTGTATCATACATGATTGTATTATACAAATTTCAGAGTCCCATAAAACGGACTATAACGCAAAACAAAGAAAAACTGCCCTCCGAGGAGAGCAGCTTAAGAAATTTGTTTTAATAATAGTTGATTACGAAACGCAACTGTATTCTCTGCTAATGAAACTACCGTTGCCTTCATCGTCAAACACTACATCGATTATGCCTATTTCTTTGCTACCGTCTTTATATTCAACAGTAAAAGTTATAGTATCTGAGTACATTGATAAAGGAGTGTCAGGATTTTCATCTATTGCCTGCGTCATTTCGGCTGTGTTTTTCCAGCTAAAACCTTCACATTCGTTGTGATACTGTTCTGCTGATATAGTGATTTCTTGCCCGTGGGGAATGGGGGTTGTATTTCCTTTTTCAATCTCTGTTTCAATCAACTTAGTATCGTAGTATTCTATCTGTCCCCATTTTGTCGTGGTTTTTGCATTAATTGATTTTACATTTTCAATATTCTTCAAATCAAGTTTTATATAATTGGCATAATATTCAGTAAGAATTACATTTTCTCCCGCACCACGAACAGTTATTCTACTGTTGCCGACTGCTTCTGAATAATCAATAGCCGAATTTCTTTCGTTAAGATAAATTTTGTCTCGGTCACTTTTATTCATACCTCTTACATCGATTAAGGAAATCTTATAAGCAAAAGGAAAAGCATCATTGAGATTAAGAGTTTTATACTCTGTTTCTGTTTCAATAGCACTGGCTACCATAATAAAAGGGTTTATTTTCACTTGGTTATGCTGAATGGTTTGACTCTGACCTTCAGTAGTGGGAGCAGTTGTAGATGTAGGCAGATTTAACCCAAAGACCATAGCAAATATTAAACAAAGAGCAATGGCACCGGCTACAACTTTGCCCAATATTCTTGAACGAGTTTTTACAGGTATGCTTTTAGCTTTCAGCCTTGTTCCCATGTAAGGGTCAGGCTGAATAAGGTCAACAGCATTTTTAATATCTACTTTTTTCATTATACATAATCCTCCAATTCTAGTTTTAATATTTCTCTGCCTCGTTTAAGTCTCATTTTTACGGCAGATTTACTGATTTTCAGTATCTTAGATATTTGGTCTACTGAATAATCGTCGTAGTAATAAAGAATCACAGTAGATTTATATTTTTCAGGTAAAGCTATTACTTTTTTCAGAATGTCAGTTGAATCATTATTTTTTTCGTATGTAAATCCGCTTATATCATCAAGAGATATGTTTTTTCTACCTTTTCGTTTCAGTAAATTAATCGCATTGTTTTGTGTTACTCTGATAAACCATGCTTTTTCATGCTCAGAATTTTTAAAACGATATTTACCTGCAAGGTATTTCATAAATACTTCTTGCAATATATCTTCCGCATCGGCTGAATTTCCTACATACAAGTATGCTATCCTGAAAAGCATCTTTCCGTAATTGTTATATTTTGTTTCAAATTCTTTTTCGAGATCTCGTTTATTCATCAGCAACCTCCTTTCACCAATAAAACAACTGAGGTGTGATTTTGGTCACATTTATTTTTTCAAAATCATTATAACATGCCAATCACAAAATTCAATCTATTTACATACACTTGTTATTTGATCAGTAGCAGGTGTTTTTTTATATCCAAAATCCTAATTTTCGGTATATGAATACTGTGTTAGATTTTTTTCGTTTATATAATAACTGCCCCACGGAAAAATAAGAGCATACAGTTGATAATATTTTGATAGAATGGTATAATTCAAAAAGATAGGAAGTGATAAAGATGAAAAACATAAAAGCCATTCTTTTTGATTCGGGCAGAGTTCTTAACGGACCTGTTACGGGCCATTGGTTCATAACGCCTAACTTTTGGGAATATGTTGATAAGAGTATTTTCGATTCTCTCGATAAAAGCAAAATTGCTTCTGCCTTTGCCGAAGCTGATAAATATATAGTTGCTCAAAAACTTATGACAACTAAAGATGAAGAATATCAGCATTTCATAAAGTTTTATGAAATATTTTCATCACAGCTACCAGAGCTGAAACTCACTGATGATGCAATAGATAATATTGCGAAGGATTTGGTTTTCAATCCTAAAAAGTATGTTTTCTATGATGATGCTCTTTCAGTTGTTCCCGAATTAAAGAACAAATATAAATTAGCTATTGTGTCAGATGCTTGGCCGTCACTTTTAGATGTTTACAATGAAAACAATATGACTTCATATTTTGATTCAATTGTTATATCTTCTTTTCTCGGCACATCAAAACCCGACAGTAAAATGTATAACACTGCTCTTCAAGAATTAAACCTAAAGCCTGAAGAAGCAATATTTGTTGATGACAGCTTAAAAAACTGTATGGGTGCTATAACAGTTGGTATTAACACATTTCTTCTTTGCAGAAATAAACAAGCTTATTTTACAGAGAAAATCAAAAGCATCGGCAAAGAATACAAAGTAATAAACGATTTAAAACAACTTTATAAATTTATATAAAATACATACTCGCATACACACTTGTTACTTCAAAAGTAACAGGTGTTTTTTATACCCAAATCCGAGAATTTCGGTATATGAATACTGCGTCACATTTTTGGTAGTTGGTATTTCTGACTAACTACCACTTTCATACTGTTATGATTTTGCTAACGGGTCTTTTTGACCCGTTACCACTTTATTTTCCAGTGGGTCATTTTGGCCCACTGGAAGTTCTACATCAGGTAATTCTAGTAGGTGACAAACTTTGTCACCTACCAACTTTACATATAAAAATTTTATGAAAGGAAGTGTTTATCTTCAACATTCGCGACAGACCCATTATTCCACCGCACCCGTAGAGGGTGCTTTTTTTATGCCCAAATCTATTATCAAACAAAATTTTAATCTTATGGAGGAAATCTAAATGAAAACTTTTAACGAAATCAAAATCATTGGTGTTGACCATGGTTATGGCAACATCAAAACTGCAAACCACTGTTTCAGAACAGGCATTACGGCTTACGATTCAGAGCCGCTTTTCACAAAGGATATGCTTGTTTACGGTGGAAAGTTCTATCTTATCGGTGAAGGACACAAGGAGTTTCTTCCCGACAAAATCAAAGACGAGGACTATTATGCCCTCACTCTTGTGGCTATTGCAAAGGAATTAAGTGCCGAAGACTTAACAGAAGCAACAGTTCACATTGCGGCAGGTCTGCCTCTCACTTGGACTGCAGGTCAGAAAGATAGCTTCAAAGCATATCTTACCAAGAATGAGGAAGTAGCTTTCACTTGGCAGCATAAGGACTACAAAATCAGAATCGCAGGTGCAAGTATCTATCCGCAGGGATATGCGGCGGTTTCACAGTTTGCAACGAAAATGGACGGTGTAAATCTTGTGGCTGACATTGGCAACGGTACTATGAATGTTCTTTATGTCATTAACGGCAGACCGCAGTCAGAGAGAATGTACACAGAAAAGTTCGGCACTCATTTCTGTACTGTTGATATCCGTGAAGCGTTCCTCAGAAAAACACAGAGGGAAATCAATGAGCATATCATTGATGAGGTACTGTGCAAGGGTACGGCAAACATTGTTCAGGCAGATATGAAGATTATCAAGGCAGAGGTGCAGAAATATGTAGCTGAAATTTTCCACAGACTTCGTGACCACGGCTACGATGAAAACACTATGCTTCTGTATATTACCGGCGGTGGCGGGTGCCTTGTAAAGAATTTCTATAAGTACAATGCAGACCGTGTGCGTTTTGTTGATGACATCTGTGCGGCGGCAAAGGGTTATGAGTACCTTGCCGAAACTATGATGAGTATGGGTAGGATATGAGTGAGTACCGCATAAACGTCCGCTTTAATTTAAGCGACACAGAACACACAGCAATCATTGATTATCTGAACAGCCTTGACAAAGAAAAATATAAGTCAAGAAATCAGTTTATCATTGCTGCAATAAAATCAGCTATTGATTATGCGGAGAAGCAGACAGCAGACGATGTACTGCTTGAAAAGTTCCGTGAAATTCTGAAAGAGGAGCTGTGCGGTGTTTCAGTAGTCGCAACTGCTCCTTCTTCGGCGGGTATTGATATGGAATTGACCGAGGAAGAAAAGCAGAAAAATGATGCAGGGGCGATTGCTTTTCTTGATATGTTTTAACGGTGCCAAAAACATTCAGATTTTGGAGCCACAAACGAAAACACAACAAAAAAAGGCACCGCTTACGGTGCCAACAGATTGGAGGTGATATTTATGACTGATAATGAGAAAAAGCTGATACAAGCCAAGCACAGACTTGAGCAGGCTGAAAACCGCAACCGTAAAAAGGAACGCACAGAGCGAAACCACAGACTTATTGTAGAGGGTGCGATTTTAGAGAAGCTTTTACCTGAAATCAAGACGATGAACCTTACAGAAATTGAGGGGTATTTACGGGGAAAGCTGAATTAAAGGCTGATATATGTCCCTTAAGGGCGCACTTACTCACCACCGTAAAGGCGGTGCAGTGCGCTCTCCGAGGGTGCAGACTAAAGTATATTTAATAATGCAAACAAGCTATCTATGCTATTATCACTAGTTTTAGTTCTATCGATTTTTATAAATTTACAATTAGCATTAATAGCTGTTTGTCTGTCTTTTTCTTCATCGCCTATAAAAATCAAATCACAAAGAGAAGTGTTAAATTTGTCAGAAATCATTTTTAACCCTGCAATGTTTGGCTTTCTATAACCTGCTACTGAGGAGGAAACATAGAAATCAAAACAAGACAACAACTCTTCAATATCTTTCTTGAATATATAGTCAGGCATAGCATTAGGTAAATCGGTAAGAACAGCAATAGCATAGCCTTTATGCTTCAGTTCGTTTATTACAGATATAGTATCATCATATATTTCCGCTTTTAAGTTTAGACCTTTCCAAAATGTTTCAATGCACTCTTGGATAGAAACATTTAATTTCCAAGCTTCTAATGCTGTTGAAAAAATATATTCTGCCGAATATTCATTTTCTCTGTAATTAACTCTTGGGTTAAATTTCTTTAATATATCCACTGATGCTTGAATTTTGTCAGGTGAAAAATCACTACAATACTTTTCAGCTATTGCCTTAAATCCCTGATAATAAAAATCTACCCAAGAATATGGCATACCTATATACTGCATCAAAGTGCCACCCAAATCAAATACAACTACTTTCAAAATATTCTCCTTAAACATTTATTAAATTGATTATATCATAATCAAACCACCAAAAACAACAACTTAACAAAAGAAAGGACGGTGATCCCCGCAATTTATCACCTTGAAGCCAAAGTCATAACCCGTGGTATTGGTCGCTCAGCTGTAGCCGCAAGTGCATATATGAGCTGCAGTGAAATCACTAACGAGTATGACGGCGTAAAACACGATTACACCCGGAAAGGCGGTCTTGTCTATGAAAGAATCTTTCTTCCGTCACACGCTCCGCCCGAATGGTGTGACAGAAGTAAGCTATGGAATGCAGTTGAAGAAACGGAGAAAACAAGGGACAGTCGTTTGGCAAGAGAATTCATTGTTGCTCTGCCCGTTGAAGTCAGCCGTGAAAGGCAGATTGCAGAGGCAGAAGAATTTGCAAAGGCTCTTGCAGATGACGGCATGTGTGTTGATGTCTGTATTCACGATACGGGCGAAGGCAATCCTCACGCTCACATTATGGCAACTGTCAGACCGTTAAATTTTGACGGTACTTGGCAAAGAAAAACCGAAAAAGAATATCTATGTATCAGAGACGGTAAGGAGCAAGGCTTTACCGCCTCTGAATTTTTATCTGCCAAAAATGGCGGTTGGGAAAAGCAGTATCAGTATTATGTTGACGGCAAGAAGGTATATCTTCCACCGTCACAAGCTGA
This sequence comes from Acutalibacteraceae bacterium, assembly GCA_045576275.1. GTDB lineage: Bacteria > Bacillota > Clostridia > Oscillospirales > Acutalibacteraceae > RUG806. Next base: position 166,765 of record JAZNGB010000050.1, on the reverse strand, counting down.
CGGCTATGAGAGAGTAAACAAATACCCGAAAAGCACCAAGTACGGCAGACAAAATCCCATAAGCGAGCGTTGGAATAGTGACGAACAGTTATATGAATGGAGAAAGCTGTGGGCAGATATTGTAAACAGAGATTTAGAGGAAAAGAACATTGAACCTATTGACCACCGAAGCTTTGTTGCAAGAGGAATACTTCTGCAGCCGACAATTCACGAGGGCGTTTCAAGCAAGAAAATGAAAAAGAAAGGCAAGGTCACGGAGAGAATGAAAATCAACATTCTCATCCGTAAGGATAACAGCCTGATTATCAGCCTTCGCAAAACTGTTCAGGCACTTACAGAGCTTGTAATCACTGCGGCAAAGCTGCTTATACCTGCACTCGCAGATGCTCTTGAAGGTATCCGTGTCGGTATGATAATCCTTGAATGTGAAAGAAAGAGCATTAACAAAATGAAGCATCAGGCAATGAATGAGGTCCGTGATGCTGATGAGTTTTATGTGTACTTCCATAAGCTACAGGAAAATATTAAGACAGCAGAAGAAAAGTTTAAAGAAGCAAAGACAAAATTAAAGCTAACGCCCAAGGTTATGAAGCAGAAATATAACTCGGCAAAATGTGATGTTGAGCATTACGAGTTTGAGCTTAAGGAACTGAAATTTAAAATGCAGAGTATTCTCTCACAAAATGAATGTGAAACCGAACAGGATATTGTTAATGCAAAGTCTTACTTTGAGAAAATGCGTCGGTTTGAAATCCCAAAGCTTGAAGCCGAAGAAAAGAGAATGGAAGCAGAAATTCAAAAGACACTTACTCAGTATCAAGAAACCGAAAAACAAGCTGATGAAGCAGATGCAGAAGAACTGAAAGCCGAGAGGATGAAAATACGCCCCGAAAAAGAGAAAGAGGCAAGGCAAAAGGCAGAAGCAGATTATGGTATTGGAGAATACGATTTTAACCGAAGCGTTGATACCGTTTCAAAGCTCATAGGTGAGCCGCCACCTAATTATCTTACCAAGGCTGAAATAGCAAGGCAGGAAGAATATACCCGCTATGTTAAACAGCAGGAAGAAAGACAGCGGTATATCGAAGAACGGCGTAAAGACCGTAATAACAAAAATATTAAGAATAAAAATGAAAGGAGCCGATAAAATGGCTAATAATAAGTTAAAAGCACCGGTAAATATCCCGGTAGAAAAAATTCATCCCTTTGAGGGACATCCGTATAAGGTCTTAGATAATGATGAGATGAATAATCTCATTGAAAGTATACAGCAAAAAGGTGTTATTTCACCTATTGTTGTAAGACCTTTAGAAAATACAACCGATGAATATGAGATAATCTCAGGTCACCGAAGACTTAGAGCATCAGTGAAAGCAGGGCTGGAAACAGTTCCTGCTTTAATTTATGCCGTGAGCAGAGATGAAGCGGCTATTATGCTCGTTGACAGTAATCTTCACCGTGAGCATATTCTTCCAAGTGAACGGGCCTTTGCCTACAAATTGAAACTTGAAGCAATCAAGAGGCAGGGAGAAAGAACAGACTTAACTTCGTCGCAAGTTGCGACAAAGTTCGACTCTGCAACAGAAATAGGCAACATCACAGGTGAAAGCCGAGACAAAGTTTACAGATATATTCGTCTGACTAATCTCATCCCTGAACTTCTTGAAATGATGGACGAAGATAAAATTGCATTTTCCGTCGGTGTTGAGCTTTCATTCCTTGATGACCAAACCCAGTATGATTTGCTTCGTGTAATTGAAGAGCAGGAATGTACTCCGTCATACTCTCAGGCTTGGCATATGCACAAAGATTTTAATGCAGGTGTCCTTACTGCGGAAAGTATAGAGAATACTCTCACGGCAGAGAAACCGAATCAGAAACCTATGTGTAAAGTTCCTATTGAAAAGCTGCAGAAAGTCGCACCCAAGGTTAAGGATAAAGACTTTGAAGATTTTGTGCTGAAAGCCTGTGAGCACTATTACAGATACCTTCAGCGACAGCGAAATAGGGATGCGAGGTGATGAGTATTGATTAACAGAATTATAGATTTATATGAGGGCTTAAAGGCGAGTTTTATCAGAACCATAAATTGCATAAAAGGTGAGTGTACTTTTAATATCCCTGATGTTTCTACTTTCACCAAAGAACAGAAAATAGCTTTTGACCAGATGATAGATTTCCTTGCAGATATGATAGAGAAATACGGCGACAAGATACCAAAAAGTGATACAGAAATCAGAGGTAAGAAAACAGCTTAAATAAATTGTGGGGCAGGTTAATCCTGCCTCACACATTTGTCGAATATGCGAAAGAAAAATATAATCAAAATGAAAAAATTACAAGGAGTTGAAAATATATGAAACGATTAAATTGCTATATTTATACCCGTGTTTCGACATCAATACAGGTTGAGGGCTTCAGCCTTGATGCACAGAGAGAAAAGCTTCGTAAATATGCCGAGTATCAGGAGATGCATATTGCAGGTGAATACAGTGACGAAGGAAAATCAGGTAAAAATATTGGCGGAAGACTTGAGTTTCAGAGAATGTTATCAGATATTGCAAGCGGTAAAGATAATATAGATTATGTGCTTGTTTTCAAACTGTCCCGTTTCGGCAGAAATGCTGCTGATGTGCTTTCATCCTTACAAATTATGCAGGACTATGGTGCAAACCTTATCTGCGTTGAGGATGGTATAGACAGTTCCAAGGACAGCGGTAAGCTGATGATTTCTGTTTTATCTGCCGTTGCCGAAATTGAGCGAGAAAACATTCTTGTTCAGACAATGGAAGGCAGAAAGCAGAAGGCAAGAGAAGGTAAATGGAACGGTGGTTTTGCCCCTTACGGATATTATCTTGAAAAAGGTGAACTGAAGATAGCCGAGGATGAGGCAGAAACCATACGCATCATATTTGATAAATATATAAATACAAATATGGGTGCAAACGGTATTGCCAAATATCTCAACCAACACGGTATTGCTAAAAAGCCAAGGCAGAACGGCACATTAGATACCTTTTCTGCACATTTTATAAAGTTAGTCATACAGAATCCGGTGTATTGCGGAAAGATTGCTTTCGGCAGACGAAAGACAGAAAAGATTAACGGTACCCGAAATGAGTATCATATAGTAAAGCAAGAACAATATCCCATATATGACGGTATTCACGAAGCTATTGTATCTGTTGAAGATTGGGAGTTAGCTCAACAGAAGCGTAAAAAGTTAGGCGTTAAACGGGAAAAGATTTATAATCTTGACCATGAGCATTTATTATCAGGATTGCTTCGCTGCCCTGTTTGCGGTGCGGCAATGTACGGTAATATTAACCGTAAGAAAAGGCCTGACGGTACAATCTACAAAGACCATTTTTATTATGCCTGTAAGCACCGAATGAGAGTTGACGGACATAAGTGCGATTATCACAGACAATGGAATCAGACTGTTGTTAATGGTGCAGTTGAAGAAGTTATTGAAAGACTTGTTTCTAATCCTGAGTTTGAAAAAGCCTTGTGTGAAAAGATAAACACAAGAGTAAGCACAGAAGGACTTGAAGAAGAGCTTGCCGTATTCAAGAAACAGTTAAATCAGCTTGTTATGTCAAAGAGAAAGCTTGCATCTCAAATGGATACCCTTGATGTTACAGACAGGCATTATGATAAAAAGTATCAGGATATGCAAAACAGACTTTATGATTTCTATGATGAAATAGAGGTTGTAGAAGAACAAATAACAGAATTGCAGTCCCGTATAGCAAATATAAAAGAAGAAAAAATATCAGGTGAAAATGTCTATCTTTTTCTGCATTATTATGGTACAATGTACAAAGAGTTTACTGATGCTGAGAAAAAGAAGTTTCTCAATACCTTCATTGAGAGTGTTGAGATATTCAAAGAAGAGCAACCCAACGGCAGACTGTTAAAGTGTATCAATTTCAAATTCCCCGTCTTTTATGACGGGGATGAGAATGTGACACATATCTGTTGGGACAGTGAAACAACAGTCGAAACGGTAGTTCTTTTGGGTAGGGAATAAATCGAAATAAAACAATGATACAGCAATACAAAGAGTGATATAATCCCCTTAAAGTAGACACTTGAAATAACAAAAAGTTTCAAGACTACTTTAGAGGGATTTTTCTATGTCAAAAACAAGACGATCGAACAAAAGATATTCAAAAGAACTAAAAATGCAAGCGGTACAAGACTATCTATTAGGAAAAGGAAGTCAAAGAGAAATATGGCGTGTGCGAAAACGAAGCATGTCGCGGCATTGGTTGGTGGCTACCTTGATAAGCCATGCTTTTTCATGTTCGCTGTCCTTGAATGGCGGTGCTTTTTGATAATATTTGATAAACGTTTCTTGTATGGCATCCTCCGTGTCGTTCTCATTTTGTAACATAATGAAGCATATTTTGTAGAGCATATTGCCGTATTTGTTAATTGCTGTTTCAATTGCATCAGGTGGCCGGGCTGATGTATTTTTCATGTATCTGCCTCCTTTCACCTATAACACGTCGGTGATTTGTATTTGGTCAAATTTTTATTTTTGTCGAAAAAGAACGAAATGGATCGAAAGTTTTGTAAAAGTTGATCAAAATAGAAGAGTCATAATTGTTTAAATAATAGAAAGTGAATAATTGAAATATAATGTGATTGATTTTTACATTAGGGATGTGTTAAAATAAGAATACACAGAAAAAACCAAAAAGAAAGGGGTGAGGATAGTGCTTACAAAGGGGTATGTTTATCACCATCAACAGGATACCGGTGAGGAAATCATCGATACATGGGGTGTTGCGGTTGCAGATGATAACGGTGAATGTTTTCTGTGTCCCGATGTTTCAATGGACAGAAAGGAAGCGGAAATGTTTGCAATTCTGGCTGTGGCAAAAGACGTGCAGCCCGGTTGCTTGCAAGCGGCCGCAAACGCATATATTGAAACATTGGCAGATGCATTTCCGTGAAGTCAGAAAAGCAATCGGACAGCATAAAAACGGGCAACAGGAAAATCTCCTGTTGCCCGTTTGCCGTGCTTCTTGTTTACTTGAGATATGTCAATGCATATTCAAACAGCAGATCATTTGCCTTGTCTGCACATTCGGGATCGCTGCTGAGTCCGTGGTCGGAATTGGGATAGCTGATAAAGTCGTACTTCACACCGTACTGTTCAAATGCAGCCACAATGTTTGTTGCGTTGGAATAAGGTACAATGTTATCTTTCTGTCCGTGGCAGATGGCGGTCGGACAAATATCGGATGCAACATAATAAATCGGAGAGACAGCTTCCAATGCTGCTTTTGCATTGTCCTTGGTGTCAATGGTAAAATCCTGACCGCAGGCAAGCGACATCAGTTGACATACATACGCGGTATCACCAAGGGCATTGTTGTAATAGAAGTTGGTGTCATACAGATCGGTCGGGCCGCAGTAGCTGAAAACAGCAGCAGGCTTGATGGGGGCTGTGTCTTTGCATTTGTATGCATACAGCATGGAAAGGTGTGCACCTGCGGAAGAGCCGGTCAGCAGCACTTTGTTGATGTTGATTCCGTTATCGGCTGCCGTGGATTTGATTTTTTCAAGGGCTGCATCAATGTCAGCAACGATATCGTGCAGACTGATATCATCCGACAGGTAACGGTAATTCAATGCCGCACCGGCAAGCCCCATGCTGTTTGCACAATAGCTGATTCCTCCTTTGTACCCATCTTTGTCACCGGCAATCCATGCACCGCCGTGAATGAACAACACAAGACCGATTTCACCGTCACTGTTTTTCGGCAAAGCAAGGTCGAGAATATTGCGTTCATGCGAACCGTAAGAGAGGTTTTCAAAAACAATGGCATTGGTACTGTCAATGGAACCGGAGCTGTCATTGCCGTCATCAAGAGCAATGCCGAACAGGCCTAAGATAAAAGAAACAATGGTCATAAAAAAGGCAATAATCTTTTCGAACATAACAAAACCTCCAATACTTATTATATGTATATTTTAACACAAATTGACTAATCTGTCAATAAAAACAACTTTCGAAAATACAGAGAGAGCTTGTAAGAAAATGCAAAAATAAGATGACTTTTGAGAACAACTGTGCTATAATTTTTTAAAACAAAAAAAAACGAGGTATGAACATGAGCAACGGTATGACCAGAAGAGAAAGAGAAGTGACCGATCTCAACGAGATCATTGCCATTCTTGATAAATGCAAAGTTCTTCATCTCGGTCTGATCGACGGAGATGAACCCTATGTCGTTCCCATGAATTACGGCTATCTGATGCAGGACGGCAAACTGACATTGTATCTGCACGGTGCCAGACGCGGTAAAAAAATCGACTGCATTCAGAAGAATCCCAAGGTCTTTTTTGAAATGGATTGCGATATCACACCGTTTGAGGGCGATATTGCCTGCCGTTACGGCATTACCTATGCGAGTGTCATGGGTCGAGGACTTGCCGAAATCGTGGAGGATGCGGAAGAAAAGAAAAAAGCATTGTCCGTGTTGATGAAAACGCAGACCGACAAGGATTTTGAATTTGAAGACAAGATGGTGTCCTTTGTCAGTGTCATCCGGATCACGGCTTCTTCTTACACCGCAAAACGCAGACCCTTGCCGTCAAATCAGAAACAGGTATAACATTATGGAACTCTGGGATTTGTATGATGCCGACCGTCAACCGCTCGGCAAAACCTTTGAACGCGGCAAGGAAATGCATCCCGGGCAATTGCACATCGTGGTGCATATCTGCGTGTTCAATGAGAAAAATGAAATGCTCATCCAGCACCGCCAACCGTTCAAAGACGGTTGGCCGAACCGTTGGGATCTTTCAGCCGGCGGCAGTGCACTCTGCGGTGAAACAAGCCGTCCGGCAGCACAACGCGAAACCGCGGAAGAAATCGGCATACAGTATGATTTTGCCGACGAACGCCCCTTCCTCACCATCCATTTTGACTGCGGATTTGATGACTATTACATCATCCACCCCCATGTCGTTGACCCTGCAAGCCTTGTTTTGCAAGAAAGCGAAGTGCAGGCTGTCCGCTGGGCAAGCTGCGACGAAGTCCTTCGCATGATCGACAACGAAGAATTTATTCCGTATCGCAAAAATCTGATCAAGCTCCTGTTTGATTTTGCAAAGGAAGAAGCCTTGCCTGCCAAAAACAATCTGCAAGCTTAAAGCATAAAATGAAATAACATGCAGCAAACACCCCGAACGGGAAGCCGTTCGGGGTGTGGTTTGTTTTCGGGAGTTGTTGTGATTTGCGTTATGTGTTATTTTGAAAAATACTGGCTGAAAATGCGGACGAGGAATGCGATGATGATAACGACGAGGCGTTTGACGATGTTGACTCTTCCTTCCATGGATTCGGAGGGGTACAGCGGTTCATCTTTTTCTGTGACGGGAACCAGATCTTCACCGTTGATGCCGTTGTCGAGATACTGCGGATAGGCTTCGTTGGAAAATACGGTCATGTCGGGAGTGACAAGAATGGTGTTGAGCAGCACGTCGATGCTTTCGGGGAAGTGATCGTGGTAGGAGTTCTTGATGAACCATGTTTTATCGGGCAATACACAGGTCGAAGCATCGATCTTTTCGTCGGGGGAAAGATAGAGAAGTGCATCTTCGCTCATTACTGCAATGTCGTCTTCGCTGAGCATCATGCCGTAATCAGCCGTGGTTGCACCGAAAGAAGTGAGTGCGGTTTCTGCAACACCGTCACTGTTTGCGGTGCTTTCTGTGAACAAGGGCAACAGGGGGAGGTTGTATTTGGAAACAACGCTGATATCCATTGTTTCGCTGAGTACGGTGATGTTTTCTCTTGCATTAGCCTGTATGTTTTCGTTGAAGGAACGAGCAAGTGCGATGGTGCCTGCATATTCTTCCTGCAATTCGGGGGTGTTGTAAACGAATGCAATGGCATCTTCAAGGTATTCATCGGGAATCATTGCCCAGAAGGACGGGAAAGAGCCGTAGGTCTGACGGACAAGACGGGGGACGAGGTTTTCCTTTACGCTGTCAACGATCAGCTGCAGCATCATGGTGCCGACATCCAGAACATAAACCTGTTCCAGAATGGACAGCATAACGGTCAGAAATTCGGAAACAACGCTGTCTTCAATGATATCCTGGTATTTTGTGATCTGATCGACATAAGTGTCGAGATTTTTTGCATCAATATCGATCTGTCCTGAGAACAGAGCACCGATCAGGCCGATGCCTTCGGTGGAGGGAACAAAGAAAATGACTTCATTGATTTTTTCTGCTGCAGCGGCATCATTCTGCAAGTATGCAGAAACAATATTACCGCCCAGGCATCTGCCGATGAGATTGACCTTGTCTTTGCCGGTTTTGGCAAGAACTCTGTCGATGAAATAGCTCAGGTCATCCGCTACGGTTTCGGGAGAAAGTCTCCAGTCATAGGGGAAACGGATTTCGCCGCCGGAGAAGCGTGTATAATCCAGATAAATGTGTTTGTTGACCGTGGAATCAGGACCCGAATTGTCTTTGGGTGTTCCGTCGGGATTCAGAACGAGATCATCATAAATGGGAGCGATTGCGTTGTACAGTTCGTCGCAGTAGGGATCGAAATCGCCTGTGAAAATACCTTTTGCCAACTGTTCAAGACAAGGGCCGATGGCTTCTTCCACGATTGCACCGACATCCGCACCCGTGGGATAAATGATACCGGAGTTGACATTGCCGGCTTCTTTGCAGATAGGGGTGCCGAAACCGGTTACATAGACGGTGGGATACAGTTCATTGGTCTGTGCGATTGCTGTGCAAGGTGCAAAAAGAGTGAACAACATCAATGTGCTCAAAAGCAAAGCAATGGCTTTTTTCATTTTTTTCATGATAACACGCTCCTTTTGATATATCAAATTATATCATTATATAATAACACGCTTTGCTGAAATTTGCAATGACAAAAATAAATAAAATGAATCCGGATGTGCAGCAATTGACACATCCGGTTGAAAATGTAAATACTTTTTACAATTTTAAAAGAATGCCGGCAACGGCAGCAATCAGAATGAAAACGGTGGGGTGCACCTTTTTTAGGAATTTCTGACCGAGGAAAATAGCCACGGCAAGCAGCATGGCTTTCCACAGGAAAGCGGCTGACCAGTCGCCCGATTGCATGGCTGTTGTATTGAAAAAAGTGGGAACGGCAACCCCTAAACCTGCTATTGTGATGAGTGCCATGGATGCAGGTCGCAGACCGGTAAAGGCATTCTGCATCAGAGGGCTGGATTTGAATTTATCTATGAATCTGGCAACGAGCATGATTGTGATGATTGCCGGTGCAGTCAAGGCGGCAACGCAGAGTACCGCACCGAACGCACCGCCTGTGATAAAACCGGCATAGGTTGCCATGTTGACACCGATGGCACCCGGTGTGGATTCGGCAACTGCAATCATGGTCGAGACATCTTCTACCGTGAACCAACCGTATTTTTGTGCCATTTCATTGAGAAACGGCAATGTTGCAAGGCCGCCGCCGACGGCAAGAAATCCTGTTTTGAAAAATTCATAAAACAAAAGGAGATAGGTCATTGTTCGGTTTCTCCTTTCGTGTTTGCTTTCTTTTCTTTGATCTGTCCTGCGATGATGCCAGTCAGAGCTGCTGCAATGACAAGAACAGGCAGGGGGATTTCAAACGGCAAAAACTTGCCGAGGGCTGCCAATGCAAAAATAACAAAGAAAACCACAAGTGCGAATGCATTTTTCAGTGTGCTTTTACGCAGCTTGAGCAATGTGTTGAGAATCAGGACACAAACGCAGACATTGATACCTGCCAACGCGTGCTGTACATATTCATTGTCTGCAAAGCCTTCCAGAAATACGCTGATGATCAGAATGATGATCAGCGGCACGAGTTCAAAACCGACAGCAGCCGTGACGGCACCGAGCAATCCTGCTTTGCTTCTGCCGATAAAGGTGGAAACATTCAATGCGATGATGCCGGGTGTGCATTGTCCGATGGCATAATAGTTGGTCAGATCCTCGTCCGTTACCCATTGGCGTTTTTCGACCAGTTCTCTTTGTAAAATGGGGAGCATTGCATAGCCGCCGCCGAATGTCATGGCACCGACACGCAAAAAGACCCAGAACAGTTCTGCTAAAATTTTCATTTTTTCTTTCATATCATCATCTGCTTGTGTGCAGGGGCTCTTGCAATGCAGACACCCCGCACATCTTTCGCTCCGAATATCAGTAATGTTTTTGCTGCTTCATGCAGCGTGCTGCCGGTGGTTGTGATGTCATCGGCAAGCAAAATAACTTTGTCTTTGATTGCGGCTTCCTTTTCCGGCGGTACCTCGTAAATGCCTGTTAAATTGCCGCGTCTGAGAAGTCCCGACAGGTCATGTTGCGGTGGGGTGTCCGCGGTTTTTACCAGCAACGGCTCGCAAGGTATGTGCAGGATTTCTCCCAATGCCGAAGCAAACACTTCTGCCTGGTTGTATCCGCGGTTCTTGATTGCCGTCGGAGTCATCGGAATGAAGGTAATCAGCTCCGCCCCGTCTGCACAACCGCAATCTGTGATGTATTTGGCTGCAATTTTGGCATAGCTTTTTGCCATGTGCGGTCTGTCGGAAAATTTGAATCGCTGTAGTTGCTGCCTTACTTCTCCCTCGTAGAAAAAAGGTGCACAGACCGATGTTAAAAACGGTTCCGGCTGACAAAGGCACTTTTTTAAACTTTGTCCGCATCCTTTACAGAATTTTCCGTCCGGGACACGTAGGATTTTCTCCATACAAAAGGTGCATATTTCTTTCCGCGGATAAATTACATGACCGCAAGCACAGCAGCGTGACGGGAAGAAAGCAAAAGATGCGATCGTTGCCAATTTCTTACATTTGTTATTCATTGAATGCCGAACTCCTGCAATTCGCGAACGCAGCGAGCAAGCGGCAGCCCGACCACATTGGAGTAGTCACCGTTGATTTTTTCCACCAGAACCACACCTTTGCTCTGGATGCCGTAACTGCCTGCTTTGTCCAGCGGATCACCGGTTGCAACATACTTTTCAATTTCTGCATCGGTCAAGGTGTAAAAGGTGACATCGGTTTTGCTGACAAAACTCTTTCTTTTGCCGTTGCCCGTGATGCACACGCCTGTCATGACGGTGTGTGTTTTGCCTGAAAGCATACGAAGCATATTGCAGGCATCCGCTTCATCGGCAGGCTTTCCGAGGATTATGCCGTCACACACAACAACGGTGTCGGCAGCAAGGACAACGTCCTGTGCATTGCAAAGCGGTGTGACCGCATCGGCTTTTTGCTCGGCAAGTAACTGCACGGTTTGTTCTGCGGAGAGTCCTGCGGGAACCGATTCATCACAGCCGGAAATACGAACTTCAAACCGGATTCCTGCAAGGGTCAGCAGTTCCTTGCGGCGAGGGGACTGAGATGCAAGATAAAACATAATATTTCCTCAAACAATGGTTTCTGTGAATTTAAGAATCATTTTTGCAAGGTCTTCGGGTTGTGTGTTGTTAACGGCTGTATAGGTTTCTGCCGATGCATCATCCGCAGAATCGGACATCTGACGCAGGCTCAGAAACGGCACATCGGCTGCTGCACAGACCGAAGCAATCGCACCGGTTTCCATGTCGAAAGCGGAAATGGAAAATGTGTCTTTGAAAAAGTCCTTTTTGACGGGGTCGGCAAGGAACAGGTCACCGCAACCGAAAGCAGCGGCTTTGACGGACAGCACTTCTTGTGCTTGTTGCAGCAAGGTTTGGTCAGCCTTATGCAGCCATGCTTTGGACGGATTTTCACCCTGTTTTCTGCCGACGGCAGTTAAATCGAAATCACATTCCACAAAAGAACTGCCGAGTGCAATTTCACCCTCGTGCAATCCCGATACCGCACCGGAAAGGCCGATATTGAAAATATAATCCGCTTTTTTGTCTGCAATCAGAAATGCGGCTGCCGTGGTGGCTGCCACTTTGCCTATGCCACAGGAGACGGCAATCACACGGTTGCCGTTCACGGTAACTTCAGCACACGGACGGCTTCTGAATGTGGTTTCTGTAACCTGTCCGCAGGTGGCTGCGATGCGTAAAAAGGGAAGGTATTCGTATTCGTCAGCAATGACAAGACCGATTGTTTTCATGGGTTATGCCTCCGACTGAGCAATCATTTCACGCAGGGCTACGCTGATCTGATCGGGACAGGATGTTCTTTTCAGTCCGCAGCGAATGCCGGCCATGCGATCTGCGGCATCCTGACAGCTCATCCCTTTCAGCAGAGATGCTATGCCTTTGAGGTTACCGTCACAACCGCCGACAATGCGGATATTCTGAATGATAAGATTGTCATCTGTTTCAATTTCAAAAAGTCTTGAACAGGTGCCTTTGGGGGTATATCTGTACTGCATGAGAAAACTCCTTTTTTTATAATAGGTACATATTAACATGATTTTTATGTATTTGCAAGATTCTGCGATGAAATCCTTGTCAAACCTTTTATGCATTCTTTTTTTTAATCTTTTTTGAATCGGCATGATTGAAAAAAACACTTGACAATCGGAATAAAATGTGGTAAAAATTATTATAGTATATATGGTATTGACAAATGAGTGGGGCGACCCGCTCATTTTTGTTGATGCGGGCAAAATTTCGGAGGTGGATGTTTTGGCAGAAAAAAAGAGAGGAAATACCGTTGAAACCGTATGGGCAATTGCCCAACCGCTTGCTGAAGAACTCGGACTGCTTTTGTGGGACGTGCGTTTTCAGAAGGAAGGTGCCAACTGGTATCTGCGTATTATCATCGACAAGGAAGACGGGATCGGCATTGACGATTGCGTTGCCATGAACGATGCTCTGGATGCTCCGTTGGATGAAGCGGATCCCATTGAACAGAGCTACAATCTGCAGGTTTGTTCGGCAGGTATTGAACGTGAACTTGTGCGTGATTTCCATTTTGAAATGTATATGGGTGCAGACATTATGGTCAAGCTTCCCAAAGCAGACGAAAGCGGAATGAAGCTTCGCAAGGGAACGCTCAAGGGCTATGACAACGGTGTTCTGACCGTCGGTTTTGAAGACGGCAGCGAACGCACCTACGAAAAAAAGGAATATACCCAGGTAAAACTCGATGATTTCGAGGGATTTAATTGATTTGTTTTGAATTTGAACTGATATAGAAAGGATTGACCGGAAAAAATGAACAAAGAGTTTTTTGAAGCCATCAAGCTTCTCGAGAAGGAAAAAGGCGTTCCCGAAGCCTTGCTTCTTGAAAAGATCAGCAATGCGATTGTTGTTGCTGCAAGACGCGAATTCGGTGCAAAAGAAGGCATCTTCTGTGACCTTGATCCCAATACGTATGAAATGCATATTTATATGCACAAGAATGTTGTTTCCGAAATCAGCGATCCTGCCTGCGATATGCTTGTTGAGGATGCACGCAAACACAAAGCGGATGCACAGCCGGGCGATATCATTGAATTGCCCTTGCAGATCAGCGATCTCGGCAGAATTGCAGCACAGACCGTCAAGCACGTAATCCGTCAGGGTATCCGTGAGATCGAATACGGTCAGGTTCTTGAAGAATTCCAGAGCCGCAACCAGGAAATCGTTACTGCCAAGGTTTTGAGCATTGATCCCAAAACAGGCGATCTGACACTTGAGATCGGCAAGAGTGAAGCATTGCTTCCCAAGAAAGAACAGATCCCCGGCGAAAGCTTCAACGTAGGCGACCTGACCAAGATCTATATTGTCGATGTCAGAGATACCGAAAAAGGTCCCAAAATCATGATCTCCCGTGTGCATTCCGGCCTTGTCAAGCGTTTGTTTGAAACGGAAGTGCCCGAGATTTATGACGGCACGGTTGAAATCAAATCCATTTCCCGTGAAGCAGGTTCCAGAACCAAGATCTCTGTTTACAGCAAGAACCCCGATGTGGATGCTGTCGGTGCCTGCATCGGCCCGAGAGGTGCCCGTGTCAATAAGGTGATTGATCTGCTCGGTGGTGAAAAAATCGACATCGTTCGTTACAGCGACGATCCCAAAGAATACATCGGTGCTGCTCTGGCTCCCGCCGAAGTCATTCGTGTGGATGTTCTTGATGAAGAAAACAAGAGCTGCCAGGTCACCGTTCCTGATAACCAGCTTTCCCTTGCAATCGGTAACAAGGGTCAGAATGCCCGTCTTGCCGTTAAACTGACAGGCTGGAAAATCGATATCAAATCTTACATCGGTGAATATCAACCGATGATTCAACTGTAAGGCGGCGAATGGCTGTGCAACAGAAAAAAATTCCTTTACGTAAATGCACCGGTTGTTGCGAAATGAAACCCAAACGCGAACTGGTGCGAATCGTCCGCAGTCCCGAAGGTGAGGTCGCTTTGGATACAACGGGTCGCATGAACGGAAGAGGGGCTTATGTCTGTCCGGATCTTGCGTGTCTGCAAAAGGCAAGAAAAGGCAAACGCCTTGAAAAAGCTTTTGAATGCAGCATTCCCGAAGAAATCTACGACCGCCTGGAAACGGAGTTGGGCGGATGACAGAAAAAACGCTTTCATACCTCGGTCTTTGCCGCAGGGCAGGAAAACTGGCACTCGGACACGATGCCGTGGCAGAAGCGGTGCGGTCAAACAAAGCAAAGCTTTGTCTGTTGACGTCAGACGCCTCTCCCCGGCACAAGAAGGAACTGGATGCAGCAAATGCAACGGTTCCGGTGTTGTCCATGCCGATTGCATCACAGGAATTGTCTTTTGCCATCGGTAAAAAAGTCTGTGTGCTTGCCGTTCTGGATGGCGGATTTGCAAAGGCCGTTCAAAAGCAGTTTGAAGAGGAGGTAACTTAATGGTAGTGAAATACAGAGTACATGAAGCTGCAAAAGATTTTAATGTCAAGAGCAACGTGATTGTTGATCTTTTGTCTAAATTTTCGGATACACCGAAAAAATCCCAGACCGTGCTTGAAGAAGCAGAACTGGATATCCTTTTTGATTATTTTACACAGCAGAATGCCGTTGAGAATTTTGATGCATATTTTGCAATGAAAAAGCCGACGGAACCTGTTGCCGAAAAGAATGAAGAAGTGCAGGAAAAGGCAGAAGCACCTGCAAAGGCTGAAAAGACCGAAAAGGTTGAAAAGACCGCAAAAGCTGAAAAAACCGAAAAAACTGACAAGCAGCCTGCCAAAGCCGGTCAGAATCAGAACAAGGGTACGCAGAATCAGAATAAGCCTGCACAGAATCAGAATAAGCCTGCCCCTTCTCAGCCTTTCAAGAAAAAGGAAGAGAAAAAGAACGATGCTCCCATGCAGGCCCGTACAAAGGGTGAACGCAAGACCATTAACACCCGTGCGAGTGAAGTTGAACTTGATAAGTATAACGAGCATTATGAAACCATCGCTCCCGGCAGTGCAAGCCAGCGTGATACCGACACCCGTAAGCAGAAGATCAAACAGAAGTCCCAGCAGTATAACCGCAAGCAGGGTACCCGTTCGCATCACAGAGAAACGGAAGCTGAACGCCTGAAGAGAATTGCCGACGAACGTGCAAAGCGTTCTCTTACCATCACGGTCGGTGAAGAAATCACCGTCGGTGATCTGGCACTCAAGCTGAAAATGACCGCTGCTGAGGTTATCAAAAAGCTGTTCTCTTACGGTATCATGGCAGGTATCAATGAGAATATCGACTTCGACACCGCATCCATCGTTGCAAGCGAATTGGGTGCAAAGGTCGAAAAAGAAGTCGTTGTTACCATCGAAGACCGCATCATTGACGACAGTGAAGACGTGGATGAAAACCTTGAAACCAGATGCCCTGTTGTCTGCGTTATGGGTCACGTTGACCATGGTAAGACAAGTATTCTGGATGCCATCCGCAATACGGCGGTCACATCTACTGAATCCGGCGGTATTACGCAGCACATCGGTGCTTACCGTGTAAGCCGTGACGGAAATGACATCACATTCCTTGACACCCCCGGTCACGCAGCATTTACCGCCATGCGTGCAAGAGGTGCCATGGCAACCGATATTGCCGTTCTTGTTGTTGCATCCGATGACGGTATCATGCCGCAGACCATCGAAGCTATCAACCATGCAAAGGCTGCCGATATCAGCATCATTGTTGCAATCAACAAGATGGACAAACCCGAAGCCAATCCCGACCGCATCAAGCAGCAGCTTACCGAATACAACCTTGTTCCCGAAGAATGGGGTGGTGATACCATCTGTGTGCCCGTTTCCGCAAAAACAGGTATGGGTATTGACACTTTGCTTGAATCCATTTTGCTGATTGCCGAAATGCGTGAACTCAAAGCCAATCCCAACCGTGCTGCAAAGGGTGTTGTTATTGAAGCAAGACTCGACAAGGGCAAGGGCCCGATTGCGACTCTGCTTGTCCAGAACGGTACACTCAACAGCGGTGATATCATCGTTGCCGGTACGGCTGTCGGTCGTGTTCGTGTTATGACCGATGACAAGGGAAGAAAAGTCAAGGCTGCAGGCCCCTCTGTTCCTGTTGAGGTTATGGGTCTTGCCGAAACACCGCAGGCAGGTGACCAGTTCGACGCTGTTTCCGACGAAAAGCTTGCACGTGAACTGGTTGAAGAAAGAAAACAGAAAATCAAAGAAGCACAGTTCAGTGCCATTCAGCGTGTTACATTGGATACCCTCTTCTCCACCATCGCAGACGGTGAAAAGAAAGATCTTAACATCGTTGTCAAGGCAGACGTACAGGGCTCTGTGGAAGCAATTACCCAGAACCTCGAAAAACTTTCCAATGACGAAGTCCGCGTAAAGGTTATCCACGGCGGTGTCGGTGCGATTGTTGAAAGTGACGTTATGCTTGCTGCCGCATCCAATGCGATCATTGTCGGCTTCCATGTGCGTCCCGATCCCACGGCTGTCGCTCATGCGGAACGTGACCGTGTTGAAATGCGTATGTACCGTGTTATCTATGACTGTATCGAAGATGTTGAAGCTGCTATGAAGGGTATGCTTGCACCGAAGTACAGAGATGTCGAACTCGGCAGAATTTCGGTCAGACGCGTGTTCAAGCTGTCCTCTGTCGGCACCATCGCAGGTTCTTATGTGCAGAACGGTAAAGTCACAAGAAACTGTAAAGTCCGTGTTGTACGCGACGGTATTGTTATTGCTGAAGACGACATTGCTTCCCTGAAGCGTGAAAAGGACGATGCAAAAGAAGTACAGGCAGGTTACGAATGCGGTATCGGCCTTACGAAGTTCAATGATATCCACGAAGGCGATATTCTCGAAGCTTACATGATCGAGGAATATCGTGACTGACGAGGTTGTTTCTGAAAGGAAAGACACATTATGAGTTATAAATCAGACCGCACTTCCGAGGATATTCGCCGTGAGATCACGGCAATCCTGCGTGAATTGAAAGATCCGCGTGTGACGGCAACCATGCTGACCGTTGTCCGCGTTGAAATTGCGCACGATTTGTCCTACGGTAAGGTCTATATCAGCTCTCTTGACGGTATTGAGAGTGCCAAGACGGCAGTCAAGGCACTCAACACCGGTGCAAAGGGCTATATCCGTACCGAACTTTCCGCTCGCCTGCATCTTCGCAAGGCACCGGATCTGAAATTCTTTGCGGATGATTCGGTCGAAAAGAGTCTTGAAATGTTCCGCAAACTTGACAGCACAAAGAAGGAAACTGCAGATGAGGATTGATCTTGAAACGGCAGCGAAAGTGCTGCTTGCAGCGGATGATATTCTTTTGCTGACACACCGCAATCCGGACGGTGATGCAGTCGGAAGCCTCTGGGCACTTTGCAGAGCACTCAGAGGCATCGGCAAACGCGTTACCTTCCGTCTGGCAGGTCGCGTGGCGGAGAATCTGCAGTTTGCTGCAGAAGAGCCGGACGATACGGTGCAGCCGCGTTTTGTTGTCAGCGTGGATCTCGCGGAATCACATTTGCTGGGTGAAGAGCTGTATGCACAGTATGGTGATCAGATCGATCTGAATATTGATCATCACGGTTCCAATACGCTGTTTGCAAAGCAGACACTTCTGGATGCAAATGCAGCCGCAGCCGCACAGCTTGTGTACTTGCTGTATGCAAAGCTGGGTGCTGTGCTTGATGTGAAAGCTGCCGAGCAGCTTTACATCGGCATTTCCACGGATACCGGATGTTTCCGTTATCACAACACGGATGCTGCTTGTCTGCGTACGGCTGCAATGCTTGTGGAAACGGGAATTGACAACGGTGAGATCAACCGCCGTATTTTTGAAACCAAAACAAAGAAGTATCTGCAATTTGAGACGCTGGCACTCAATTCCATGTCTATGCATTTTGACGGTAAATGTGCCGTCATGGCACTTACGCAGGAAATGTACGATAAAACAGGCATTGAAGAAAGTGAAATTCATATGATTTCTGCTTTGCCCAGACAGGTTGAAGGTGTGCTTGTCGGTGTCACCATCAAAGAAAAAGAAAACGGTCTTTGCCGTGTGTCTTTGCGTACAAATGAGCCTGTGGACGCGTCCGAAATAGCAAAAACATTCGGTGGCGGCGGTCATAAAATGGCGGCAGGTTGCGATCTTTACGGATCACTTCGTGTTGCAACAGCGGATTTGCTGCGTGTTATTCAGGCAACATTGCAGGAGTATAATCTTTTATAAAGGATACGAACTATGAACGGTTTTGTCGTTCTGAACAAAGAGGAGGGAATGACCTCCTTTTTTGCCGCAGGATGCCTGCGTAAAATCTATAATGAAAAAAAGACAGGGCACACCGGTACGCTCGATCCTATGGCGGTTGGTGTGCTGCCTGTTGCCATGGGAAAAGCAACGCGGTTCATTGAATTTCTTCCCGATTCCAAAAAAGCCTATGTCGCACGATTCCGTTTCGGTATGACAACGGATACATTGGATTCCACCGGCAAGGTGTTATCGCAGGAACAGGTGTCTGTTTCAAAAGAAGAAGTGCTTGCGATGCTGCCGTCTTTTACAGGTGTGCAGCAACAAATGCCCCCGATGTATTCGGCACTTTCGCAGAACGGTGTGCGGCTTTATGAATTGGCTCGCAAGGGAATCGAAGTGGAACGGCAGACAAGAGAAATAGAGATTTCGTCTTTGGAATTGGTCGGTGTATACGGTGATGAGTTTGAAATTGCCGTATCCTGCTCCAAAGGTACATATATTCGTTCTTTGATTGGAGATATCGGTCAAAAACAGGGGAGCGGTGCGGTGATGACCGCATTGCAAAGAACGCTTTCCAACGGCTTTTCCATAGAAAATGCACATACGCTGCAAGAACTTCGCGAATTGGGCGAACAGGCGATTCTGCCTGTGGATCAGGTGCTCGATGTATATCCCGCTGTGACTGTAACTGCCGCACAGGCTGTTCGTTTCAGCAATGGCGGTGAATTGGCATCACAGCGTGTCAGGGGGATTGCAGATGCGGAATTGTATCGTGTGTATGATCCCGAAAATCGGTTCCTGGGTCTGGGCGGATTGACACTCGACAGAGAAACTTTGCTTGTAAAAAGGGTTTTCGTAAATGATTGATGTGAAAAACGAAAAAAGAACAGCCCTTGCATTGGGCAGTTTTGACGGCTTGCATAAAGGACATATGCAGGTCATGCTTGCTGCTGCAAAACAATCGAAAAACGGACTCTGTCCTAAACTGGTGCGTTTTGATGTGCATCCTGCATCCGTGTTGTGCGGAAAAGCACCGGCCCGGCTTTTGACAGACGAGCAAAGAAGAGCGATTCTCAAACAGTATGACGTGCAGGAAGAAGTACTGTCTTTTTCCGAAATACGCAATCTGTCCCCGGAACGTTTTGTAAAAGAAATATTGGCAGACAAACTCCGGGCCGCATTCGTTTCCTGCGGATTCAATTACCGTTTCGGAAAGAACGGGGAAGGCACTTGTGCAATGTTGCAGTCACTTTGTGCCGAAAATGGCATTGACTGTTTTGTTGCACCGGAGGTACTGTTTGAAAATGCAGCTGTCAGTGCAACACGCATTCGTGCCTGTTTGCAGGAAGGACAGGTTGAACAGGCAAATGCCATGCTGACGCGTCCGTTTTACTATGATTTTGAAGTGGTCGGCGGAGACAGACGCGGTCGTTTGATGGGTACCCCGACGATCAATCAATATTTTCCCGACGGTTTTCTTGTGCCGAAATACGGAGTGTACGCATCTTTTGTTGAAATGGACGGAAACATTTTTCCGGCTGTGACGAATATCGGTTTGCGACCGACATTCGGCGGCATGGGTGAACGCAGTGAGACGTGGATCATTGATTTTTCAGGGGATCTGTATGGTCAATATATTCCTGTGCATTTGTTGTCATTTTTGCGAAATGAGGTCAAATTTGACAGCATGGATGCTCTGAGACAGCAGATTTTGCAGGATGCGGAAGCAGGTAAAAACGCTGTTGAAAAATTTTTTAAAAAAGTTGAAAAAAACTCTTGACAAATGCAGTTGAATGCGTTATAATCATCTCCGTTGCAAGTGAGCAACACCACAAATGGCGGCATAGCTCAGTTGGCTAGAGCACACGGTTCATACCCGTGGTGTCGTAGGTTCAAGTCCCACTGCCGCTACCAAATAAGGCAGCAGCAAATGCGACGCTGCCTTCATAATCGGCCCGGTGGTCAAGCGGTTAAGACACCGCCCTTTCACGGCGGTAACACGAGTTCGATTCTCGTCCGGGTCACCAAAATTGACATCTGCAATAGCGGATGTCTTTTTTTTGTTTGAAAAGAGAAAAAGAGTATGCTATACTGAAAAAAGAAAACACCGTAGGAGACACACTATGAAAGATTTCAGTCTTATTCAATTCAAGTGGACATTCCGCGACTATCAGCAGGCTGTGCTTGACAACGCAGACAAGCATCTCAAAGACCGTAAAATACATATTGTTGCAGCCCCGGGAAGCGGTAAAACCGTGTTGGGACTTGAGCTGATCCGTCGGTTGCAGGCTCCTGCGTTGGTTCTGTCACCGTCTGTTTCTATCAAACAGCAATGGGGAGAGCGTTTTGAAGAATGCTATCTGCCCGAAACGGAAAATGCGGAAGATTATATTTCTTATGACCTGCTGCAGCCGAAATTGCTGACAAGTATCACCTATCAGGCTCTTCATGCTGCTATGAACAGATTGCAAATGGATGTAAATGCAGACGAAGATGAACTGGAAACAGAAACCGCTTGTGACTTCAGTGATTTTGATTTGCTTTCCACCGTTCAGAAAACAGGTATCTGCACCCTTTGTCTGGATGAGGCACACCATTTGAAAAGTGAATGGCAGAGGGCTCTTGAGAAATTTATCGGTTTGCTCGGCAAGAATGTAACCGTTATTTCTCTGACGGCCACACCGCCCTATGATGCAATCACCGCGGAATGGGAAAGATATATAAACCTTTGCGGAGAAATCGATGAGGAGATTTTTGTTCCGCAGCTTGTCAAACAGAAAACTCTTTGTCCGCATCAGGACTATATTTATTTCAGCTACCCCACACAAGCCGAAGCGGATATGATACGCAATTATAAACTGAAAGCCGAGGAATGTACGGCATTCATTTTGCGGGAAGGTTATGTAACAGCAGCACTTCGCAATGCAGGCATACTCGGTGACAAAGGGATTCCGGATGAAGTGCTCTACGATCATGTGAACGGATTCTGTGCACTTGTAACGGTTGCATGTTCGCAAGGGGTGAAAGTTCCTCAAGCGGTGCTTGCAAAACTGTTCGGCAAAAAAACGGTGCCTGCCAACACAACCGAAATCACCCAGGCGGCATTTCAGTTTATTATCGACACTCCGGCGGTTTTTTCTGAATCCCTGTCCGACGATCTGAAAACCGTTCTTGCTGAAAATGCACTCATTGAAAAAAGAAAAGTGCAGCTTATTTCCAATGAAAAACTCGACAGAATGCTTGCTGCTTCCATGGGGAAACTGAAATCCATGGAATGCATTGTTGCACATGAAGTGCAGAATCTCGGTTCCTCCTTGCGAATGCTTGTACTGACCGATTTTATCAGGAAGGAAGTCAGAAAGAGCATCGGTACGACGGAAGAACTGCATACCATGGGTGCCGTTCCCGTGTTTGAATCCATCAGAAGAACTGTCGGAGACGATGCAAAGATTGCAATGCTTACAGGTTCTCTTGTTATTTTACCGAATACGGCGGTCGCGGCAACACAAAGAATAGCACAGCAAGCAGGTGCATCCTGTCAGGTCAGACCCATTGACGGCACCTCGCACAGCGAGGTTGTTATCAGCGGATCGAACAAGCATAAAGTGGGTATTGTTACAAAAATATTTGCAGCCGGTGAGATTCATATCCTCGTCGGTACAAAATCTCTGCTTGGTGAAGGATGGGATTCTCCGAATATCAATTCACTGATTCTTGCAAGCTTTGTCGGCAGTTTCATGTTGTCCAATCAGATGCGTGGCAGAGCCATCCGTATCGACAAAAACAATCCCGAAAAAGTTTCCAATATCTGGCATCTTGTGACGGTTTTGCCTGATGATGCAAAAAATGAAAACGAAATACAGGGAAATGATTTTGAGACGGTCAAACGCCGTTTTGACTGTTTTCAGGCACCTGCTTACAACAGCGATTGTATTGAAAGCGGCATCGACAGAATTGATATATTAAAACCACCTTACAATGAAGAGGGAACGGAACGGATCAACCGTGCAATGCTGCAACTTGCCGCGGACAGAAAAACCGCAGCATCCCGTTGGAGTGCGGCAGTAAAAGAAAATAAGCGTTTTACAGCCACCGAAGGCAGCGAAGTACCGTTGACGGTGTATCCGAAAAATGCAGTATCCAAAGCCAAATTTTTAGCCGTACTTTTTGCCGTACTTGCCTTCATCGGTATTGTTCTTGCCGTCAAACTGACAGGATTGGCAGCAGTGGTCGGTGTTCTTCTTACGGTGTTGTCGCTGTATGGCTGTCTGCGGAAAGTGTCTTTTATCAGCAAGAATGCCTCCCCTGTAAAAACGGTCAGAGGTTTTGCAGGAGCCGTGTTGAAAACCTTGCAGGAGATGAAAGAAATCAGCACCGCCGGCACGATAAAAGTCTCCGTACGGCAGAATGAAAACAACAATGCGGTTGCGGTTATGCTGGAGGGGGCCTCCGAACGGGAAAAAAAGGTGTTTCTCAAAGCCATCCGTGAGCTGTTTGCCGATATTGACGATCCACGTTATGTGATCATCGGTACAAGCAAGGCGTTCGGCTCTGTCAGACGCAATTATGAAAACAGCTTTGCCTGCCCGTCCGTGATTGGTGTCAATAAGGAAACAGCGGAAATTCTGCAAAAACACCTCAAAGGCCCTGTCGGCAACTTTGAACTTGTGTTCACGCGAAGTGACAACGGCAGAAAAGTACTCAATGAATGTAAAAAGAAATAAGGAGTGTTGTGTGTGAACGAGAAATTCGGCAAGTCGGGTGCAAAGGAAAATACCCCCTCCAAGAGTGAATATTTTTCATGGATCAACAATACAAATGAGGGTTCAACCGAAGCGCAGACCCTTATTAACTTTGCTTATTTTGATTATCTGAAACGCACCTACGGAATGCAGTTGGATATTTATGCCTGGGATGCAGGCAATCTTGACGGTGCAAGAGAAACGTACGAAACGTTTGATTCTCCGAAAATAAAGGCACAATTTCCGAACGGCTACGGTCCCATCGCAAAAGCAGCAGAAAAACTCAATACCCGACTGGGTGTATGGGGCGGACCGGACGGATTCGGAAAAACGAAGGAGAGTGCCGAAAAACGACTGGAACAAATGATTTCGCTTGCAAGAGACTACCGTTTTGCACTGTTTAAGTTTGACGGTGTATGCGGTACACTTGCCCCCGAAAACCGTCCGTATTTTGTCAAAATGATGCAGGAATGCCGTCGGTATCAACCCGACTTTATTCTGCTCAATCATCGCCTTGATTTCGGTGAAGAAGGAATGCAGTATGCCACCACCTGGCTGTGGGAAGGGGTGGAGACGTATGTCGATGTACACATTGCAAATGACCGCTGTGCACCGCATCACAGAGCTTATATGATGTCACGCGGCAACACACCGGATATGACGAGACTGACTGAGGATCACGGTGTTTGCATCTCTTCGCACAATGCGTATTTTGAGGATGAACTGATCATCCAGGCATTCGGCAGAAATCTGATTTTAGCTCCCGAAATTTACGGCAATCCGTGGCTGCTGCGTGATTTTGAACAGGCGCATCTTGCCCGCATTTTTAATCTGCACCGCCGTTGGCGAGAGATTCTTGTTGACGGTTTTGAACTGCAAGGGGAAACATACCCACAGCATACCGTTGTCAGAGGTGCAAAAAACCGACGATTTATCGCAACAGGTAACATGACGTGGGAAGAAAAAGGCATGCGTGTACCGTTGGATGCAAGCATCGGACTTGCAGAATGTGAAAAAGTTGCCGTTATGATTCACCATCCCTATGAGCGATTTGTCGGTTTCTTTGATTACGGTGAAACGGTTGTCGTGCCGTTGGAGGCATTCAGAGCCTGTCTTGTGGAGTTGTGTGACAGTGCGGTGTTTGATGTTGTTCCGGTCGGTTGTGAATATGAAGTGATGCATGAGGATGAAAACGGCATTCCCGTGCAGATCAGAGTCGTTTCGTCCGAAGGAAATATAACAATGACCGACGGGAGAAAAGTTGCTGATTTGCCTGTTTTTGATCACACATTGCGTACACCCGTGCTGCTGGGACAGCTTGCGGAAAATTCATTCTGTGAAGTGCCTGCAAACAGTGAACAGCAGCTTGAAAAAGCATTGTTTGCACAGAATCACGATTCACTGGAACGACAAGCGGTCAACAAAGCAGGAACAACAGATATTCCCGAAGTGCAGGCAGCAAGAGATGCCTTTTTCGGACAGAAAACCTATCAACTGCGTGGTATTGAAAGTAAATATGCCTTTGACGGAAAAGAGGACACCTTCTTCGACGGCACAAGCAAGCTGCACTATGGCGGATACCGTATTGACGGTGGGTGTCTGCGTGTTGATTTCGGTGCGGTATTTGCAGCAGACAGTGTTGTGCTGGAGTATTTTGATTCCGATGAACAGTTTGTTTTCCGCAACAGTATTCAGATGCAGGGGCCGACAGGGGTTTGCAGTTATTCCGCAGATCTTGCCGACTGGCAGAAAACATCCGTGGACAGCGTATATGTGCTTCGTGCCGAAGCAGCCCCCGTGTTGGTGCAGGATGTACACAATGTGATCAATGTCAAAGGCAAAAGAAAATGCGTTACATATCCCGTAAGCAGCCCGATCCGTTACTTCCGTATGCCGTGTCCGTTGGATCGTATTTATAAAATTGCCCTGCTAAAAGACGGCAAAGAACTTGTGTTGCAGAATCCGCGTGTAAACAATCTTGTTCCGGCGGGCAGAAAGGTTGCCTATGCAAAAGAGCTTTCTGTTTGCGTGCCGACGGAACAATGGAAAAAGGATTGCTATCTGAGTGTCTGTCTGGACGGCAAACACGGAGTCGAAGGTGCATATGCATTGTTGGATGCGGATGGTGTAATACAAACAGCACCTGACCGAGCACCGTGTTACCAGGCAAACGGATGGGAATGTCCGCCGTTCCGTTCGGTGCATCAGGATCATCATTATACCTATTATTTCCCCGTAACCGAAGAGATGTGCGATAAGCAACTGACAATCCGTATTCTCGGTATGTACAAGGATTTTGCCGCGTATCCCGTGCAGGTCTATCTTTGTGATGAGAACAAAGAATTTGACGGTATTGTTCTGAATCTGTAAAATAAAAGAAGGAACTTTTGGTAGACAAAAGTTCCTTCTTTTTTTGGTGCCGGTGATCGGGGTCGAACCGATACGGTATCGCTACCACTGGATTTTGAGTCCAGCACGTCTGCCAATTCCATCACACCGGCATGGTGGAATCATTATAGTATATCCGTCTGAAAAAATCAAGTATTTTTTTGCGATAAATTTGAAATATTTAAATAATTTTTATTGTTTACGGTTTGCAACGGCTGCAAGGGGTATACCCTTCGCTGACAGCAGTGTCGCGGTTTGCGAAGTAGATACGGTTTTTCTCGGCAGGCAGGGAAGAACAGGTGGGTAGATGGAAAATTTTGGAATTGATGTTGCCGATGTATTCCGTTCCCGTGTCGGGTTTTGGGGTAGGGATGATGGGTTGTGCATCTTTGTTTGCGGAAAATGACAATGTCTTTCCGTTTGAAACAACCGTGATGGTTCCTTGTGTGTCTGTACGGAAAACGGTCGTGCCGGCATCGTTGAAGCGACTGAGCGTTTCTTCATGCGGATGTCCGTAGTCGTTGTCTTCTCCGCAGCTTATAACCGCAAATTCGGGCATGACTTCACGTAGAAAAACATAGGAATTGGATGTGTTGCTGCCGTGGTGTCCTGCTTTGAAGAGGGTTGCGGAAAGGTCGTATCCGGTGTTGATGATCGCTTTTTCGGCTTCAGCTTCGGCATCTCCCGTCAAAAGGAAAGACGTGTTGCCGTAGGTGAGCAGGAGAGCGATGGAACTGTTGTTGATGTCCGTGTTGTTCTGCAATGCCGGACCGAGGACGGTTACGGTACTTTCTCCCAATGAAAAAGTTGAACCGACGGAAGGCGAGACAGGTGATTTGTTCTGTGCGTTGCAGGCAAGGATAAAGTTGCGATAACAGGCTGTGTTTGCCGTCAGCTCGGGTGCAAAAACAGCCTCGGTGACGGTATGTTGCTCCAATACATCCGTAAGACCGCCGATGTGGTCTTCGTGTGCGTGGGTGCCGACGACATAATCTATGGTTTCAATCTCTTTTTCTGCAAGAAAGCTGCAAACGGTCGGCCCGTCCGCTACGTTGCCGCCGTCAATGAGCATGGTGTATTCACCGCATTCAATAAGGATGCTGTCTGCCTGTCCGACATCGATGAACGAAACCGTAAAATCACCCGAAAATACATCCAGTCCGACGCTCACGCGGAGGATCAATCTTGCATCTGCCGCCAGAATTTTTCCGTCTGCATCTGCGTCGGCTGCAAGCAAAGCACCGTCCTGCAGGTTTGCAAGACCGACTGCCTGACGGAGTACCAGACGTGCATCGGAAGCCTGGATGCTGCCGTTGCCGTCAATGTCGCCTGTCTGGTTTGCACTTGCCGTCAAAAAGCAAAACGGCAGCAATGTAAATATGCAGATAAGAATATAAAGATATTTTTTCATTGTCTGATACCTCTGTTCGTTTTATTGTGTTTGATTTGTGTTTTTTTATTATTATACATCTGCTGTTTTGTGTTGTCAACGGACTTATCTTTAATAGTCCCATTGTTGGTACTGTTTGTCAGAATGAAATATAAAGGACAGATAAAAGGGATGTATTGTTTTTTGCGGTTTCGTCAAAAGGACTAAAAATAAATATAAAAATTATACATTTTAGAAAAATTTTATACTTATTTTTATGTTGCATTCTTATGTAAAAATAAGTATAATAAAAAAGGAATTTACTGATCTTATTTAAGGTGCGGTGAAACAATAAAAAAGGAGTGTCCAGAATGAAACTGTTCCGAAAGTCCATGAGTGTTTTGTTGGCTGTTCTGATGCTGATGACCGCATGCATGCCTGCTTTCTATGGGGCTGCTGCGACCATTGTTTACAGCGAACAGTACCAAGCACTTGCAACTTTGCTTGCAAACGAACATGTCCGTGATCTTACCAATTACGAGATCGAAAACAAGAAGTCTGATGATATCATAACAGAAGGCTTTCACACCGAAAGCGGTGCATTTTCCTATTCGCATACCGTTTATGCAAAGGATGATGTTGATAACTCCATTCTGAAAGCTGCAAACCGTTTTTATTATATTGCAGAATCAATCATGAGTTATTCTTACGGTGTTGGTGTTTATTCGGCAGAATTGTTATACAACCAGGTGCTTGCCAACGTTGAAGATTATTTTGACGACATAAAAGACAGCGGTTGGTTTGATATGAACAACCAGCCTGCCAATCCTTTGAAGAGTGAAAAGGATTTGTATTATGAGGTTATGGATAAGCTTGGCGGCAGATTCAACAAGGATAACCTCATTACCATGGGTGTCAAATATTATTACAGCGAAGATGTTGAATATTATGTTGACGTCTACGGTGAGCGTTTTTATCCGACGGATGAAGAACTGGCTGTTTATGAGGAAGCCTATGCCGAATTGTTTGACATGGGGAAGACCGAGCCGACAATCAATGACATGACCGAACGCGGTATCAATTTTGTTAAGGTTTCTCCTTATAATTATTTCAATGTTCCTGCAGTCATCGGCTATTTTATGGGTACAGGTACCTATCTGAATGCAGGCAACTGGTATCATGATTATGACTTTATTGTCAACACCGATACCGAAACCGTTCTCATGAATATGGACTCTCTGGATGACTACTCCGATAACATCATTACTGTTACAACGGGTATTTATCGTTTCCGTTATCAGAGACAGTATGCAACCAACGGAACGACTGCACAGTATTTCTTCAAGCAGGCGGATAACAAAGACACCTTCGTGAAATACGGTGAAGAATATGACCTTGCAAAGAACCCCGTTGTACTTTCTTATCTGGAAGAAGGTGCCGGTACGGTCGGTCAGGCTGCATATCTGTATACGGCTGAACATAAGGACGCAACCACCATTCCGCAGATGATTACAATGCGAAACACGTTTGTGTCGGTATTTACCGCATCGCCGTCTGCTGATTATGTGGGTGAATACTATATCGGTAATACATGGGATTCTCAGTTCCTGATGTTTACCAACGATCAGCTTGATCACCTTGATGAATACAAACAGACGGTCAATGCGATCGATTTGTTTGTGCTGCGTCTGTATGCGGAAAGCCTGACACAGATGTATTCCAATGAAGTGCTTGTTCACTTGTTCCCCGGCCTCATCGGCAATATCAAAACCGCACAGTATCTTATGACCAGCGGCAAGCAGGCACCGACACGTACCGTTCGCGGTACGGCAACCTATACAGGTTCTGTTGATCGTCTGGATTCCATTGTCTATCAGTTTGACGCATTGTTTACCCATGAAGACGTGATGGCAACCATCAATATGTTCCTTGGCGATACCATGAACGATCTGTTCAAAGGTACACTTGCAGAAGGCAATACATATGAAACCGCACAGGACCTTGTCAAGGTTTTGCTCAAAGGTATGCTGTATTCCGATGATATGTGTACCATGGTTGTCAGCGGTCTTTATCCGCTGATTGCAAACCTGTTGCTTGATTTGTTTGCCAGTGCAGAAGGCTTCAGCAATACGCTTGAATCCCTTGTTGACTGGGCATTGACTTCGTTGGATGCCGCTTTGACACCCGGTGATCTTGCTGAATATCTGAAAGATTATCCTGCTGCATATCAGGCACTGAAGGCAGCCGGCACGAGCATGGATTCCTGGAGCAAAGTCAGATGGGGCAATGTCAACTGGACAAAGAGTGACGGTACAAAGATTACTGACCGTGAGACTTTTGCAGATGCACTTTCCGCTACATTCCGCGGACTTCGTGTTGCAGTTCTTTGTTTGTTCTGCGATGACTCGCAATGGCGTCTCGGGCTGATTGGCGAACTTGCAAACATCAGAGAAGCAGCCGGTTATAAGGATCTTCTTCTGCCCTTGTTGGAAGCTCTCGGTCTGCAGCAGGCATCCGGTTCTGTCAACAATGATGATCTTCCTGCCGGTCTTTGCTACAGTGCAGAGGACTACAAAGAACGTGCAAGCTCAAAGCGTCTGAACGGTGACTCCTATCTGCGCGATATCCTGATGCCGCTGCTGAAGTGGGTTGAAGAAATTGTTGCAATCAAGCCGATCGAAACGGTTTGTCGGTTGCTTCCCAACCTTGTCAACTTTATTATCCGTGATACCGGCGACAATCTTCTGGATTGTATCAACAAGGTTGAGATTAAAATCAACACGACTTCAATCAATATTGTCACACTTAAGATTCCCGAATTGTTGGGCGATATCGGTAATGCACTTGACTCGCTGAATCACTTGCTTGCCGAACTTATCAATTTCTCCGTTAAGGATGAAAGCGGTAATGAGATCGCCTATATGCTGCCGAAGATTCCCGAAAAGAAGCTTCTGGAATGCGGCACAATGAATGAACGGCATACCATCGAAGTTGAACATCCCGGTTATGTTTTCTTGTTCCTGCTTCGTTTTGTTCTGACTGCTGTCGGTTATCGTTATGATGTTAACAATGAAAAACTTCCGTATCTGATTGAATGCTTCGGTATTGATCTGAACAGTGAATTGTTCATGGGATTGACCTTCGGTGACCTTATTTACAATATTATGCTGCATCCCGATGAGGCACTTTGTGCATTGTTGGAGCTGTTCTATCCCAACGAAAAGGGTAACTACTATAATGATGTAGCCTATACCTATCCGCTTAAGCAGATCAATTATTATACCGATACGCTTCTGAACCCCACTTTGAATCCGTCTCTCAGCTACGGTGCAAAGGTTGTTTATTCCGAAATGTGGACACAGGAAATGGCTTCTGAGCTTGTTTCTTCCCTCGGTCCGCTCGCAGACAATGTTCTGAAACTTCTCGGTGTAGAAGGTATGGAGAATGGTCTGGGTGCTTTCCTTGAAGATCTGATTTACGGTTACATTTCCGATGATACTGTCAATATGTTGTTCAATATGCTCTATCAGCTGCTCAGCGGTGTTGACGGATCTTTGGGTGACATCAATGTCATTGCCTTGCTTGACCACATATTCGGTGTTGAATTTACGCCGGACAGAGCTGCTATCCGTGTACAGAAGATGCTCGGTTATACACCTGAACAGAAGGAAGGTGACACCCGCAAGTCTTATGAGACTCTTATGCAGCCCCTTCCCGAAACCGATTCTATGCCTACTTGGGAAGATGTATTCATGCCTTATACATTCGATCCCGATCTCGGTAAAGATGTTCGCGTGCTTACGGATGCAGAGTATAACTGGGGTATTGATGAAGCTGAAGCACATGGACTGACCAAGGGTGAAGCTTTCATCCGTGTTTTGTCTGCGCTGCTTTCTCCTGCTTCGTTTATCTTTGAATTCCTGATGCTTGATCAGCCTTTGGATGTGTTCGGACTTGTTTCTCTGCCGTCCTATGCAGGTTATCAGTACACATTCATTGCTTTGCTTGAGTTGCTGACTTGTCCTTCTGATCTGATTGTCTCTTATGATGAGTATTACGAAAAGACAATCCTCATGAAGAAAACGGATAAGGATATTGCAGAAAGCAATACCTTCTATTATTTCCTTCGTCCTATTCTCGGACTGGTTGATAAGGTGATTGAAGATCCTGTATCGGCTGTCTTTAACCTGTTGCCGAACCTGATGTTCTTCATCTCCATCGGTGCAATGAATGACCTTATCAACAACTTGGTACACTTTGTGTATGTGCTTGTGGATGTTCTCAAACCCATCCTGAATGCGTATGACCTGGTGAACGGATTGTTGTCCAATCTTAATATCGGCGGTGTTGCTATTAATCTCAGCATTCCGCTTGATATTGACTTCAACTCCATTATCAGCTCCTTGCTCGGTTCTTTGCTTGGTGATATGCTTGTCCTCGGTACCAAAGAAGTTGTAGATGAAAACGGAAACATCGTTGAAGAAGATATTACGCTGACCCTGCCTTATATCGACTTCTACACGCTTTGTGCAGGTAAGCTGGAACGTTTTGACTCCAAGGAAATGCGTCGTATCGTCCGTCTGGATGCTGCCGGTGGCGGTGACTTCTTTACTTCATTGCTTCGTCTGGTTATTTCTGTTCTCTTTATCGACGGCAATATTGAAGCATTGATCGAAGGCTTGTTGAAGATTTCGACAAATCTTGATGAGTACGACAAAGAGACGATGTCCATGCTGCTCAGTGAGCTCAGCGGTTTGATGGCAGACTTTGATACGGCCGATATTGTTCTTCTTGTGCTTTATCATTTGGTCACGAAACTCGCATCCCTGTCTACGACCCTGGTTGATTTGCTGGGAGATTCCGGTCTTACCATCATGGATCTGATTGCAGTATTCGGTCAGATCGAGGGAGTGGATGACATCGGTCTTATCATTGATTTCATAGGCAGTCTTGGCTCCAAAAATGAAACGGATGTAGACAATGATGGCAATCCCGACCAGCCGGATAACAATGGCGACGGTTATCCTGATGATCCGCAGGCAGGCGGCGGCATTGATAACGGAACAGCCGCAATGTCCATCTTTGACAAAATCAAAGCATTCTTCCAGAAGATAATTCTGTTTATAAAGAAAACATTTGGTTTTGCATAATAAGAAATAAAAAGCAATACAAAAACAGCCCTGTGAGTAAAAGCTCACAGGGCTGTTTGACAGATGTCAATAATAACGAACAAGAGAAACAAGTTTGCCGAGAATGATTACTTCATTTGAAATAATGGGTTCATAGATGTCATTTTCGGGTTGCAGACGGAAGTGTCCGTTTTCTTTGTAAAACCGTTTTACGGTGGCTTCATCGTTGATCATAGCAACCACAATGTCACCATTGTTTGCATAAGGCGTTTTTTCAGCAATGACGATATCATTGTTGAGAATGCCGGCATTGATCATGCTGTCGCCGCGTACTCGCAGAGCAAAAAGGGATTTTTCTTTTGATACGGAACCTGCATAGGGAACGTAGCCTTCAATGGATTCCACAGCCAGGATCGGCATACCTGCCGTAACGGTACCGATGACAGGTACTTGCGTGTAGCTGTTCGTGTTACCGCAAACGCGGATGGAACGTTTGAGAAGCGGATCGCGTTCAATATATCCGGCTTCTTCCAGGGCTTCCAGATTTGCCTGCACAGAGGATGTGGATTTCAAACCAACGGCGGCACCGATTTCACGGACAGAAGGGGGTACTCCGTTCTGTGAGCGTTCGGCAAGATATTCGTAAATCTTTTTTTGTGTATTGTTCAGATCTTTCATTTCAGACTCCTTTCTTTCGTGATTTTATATTGCAATGGTATTATAGCACAAATGTTTTCAAAAAGCAAACATTTGTTTGCAGAAAAATGAAATATTTTTTATCATGTTTGTATAAACGATCTTGCATGGGTAAAACTTGCAATCGGAGGTGTTTGTATTGATGATCAACGATACAGAGAAAAAGAAATTCAAAAAAAACCGCAATGTCGGCATTCTGATAGGAGCTTGTGCCTTTTCATTGGCATTGGGGGCGATTGCACAGGTGACAACAAAGATGTCTGATCCGTTGGCTTCTGCACCGCAAACGGATGTATCGGACAGTACACCTGCGTTGGACAGCATTCCGCAGTCGGTTACGCTGACGACTGAACCTGCAGGATGGACGCCGCAGGAATTTGCTTCCCTTGCAGACAGCTTTTATGAGGAGGCAAGTCGAGATGCGGATGCCGTATTCGAACAGGGAACAACGGCTGCCGGTGAAACGCTTGCCGTAGACGGAAAGCCGAAGGATGAGCAGGCGGATGCAAAGCCGAGTCAGCCGATTGATTATACACTGCCTGCCGGAACGGATATTCTGAAAGATTTCAGCATGGGAGTGCCTGTTTTTTCAAGCACCATGGAGGATTGGCGAACGCACAACGGAGTTGATTTTGTCTGTTCGGAAGGGGATCCGGTGCTTGCTGCAGCAGATGCCGTGGTAACAGCGGTCTACGAGGATGTTGCATGGGGCGGTGTCGTGGAACTTGATTTTGAAAACGGAACAAGTGCACGCTATTGCGGATTGCAAACAGACAGCATTGCATTGCAGGTCGGCGACCGTGTCAATGGCGGCGATTCGCTCGGAACCATCGGAATGATCCCTGTTGAAGCGGATGACGGTTTTCATTTGCATTATGAAATGCGTGTAAACGGAAATATTACCGATCCGTTGGAAGCCATGGGTCGTGGCGGTGAAGAATAAGAAAAAGGAGCAAAACGCTGCGTTTTGCTCCTTATACTATAATGTAATAATTATTTACGGTTTTCAACCTTGGAAGCTGCAATGCTTCTGATTTCAACAAAGTCGAGATCCAGACCGACTGCACAACGAAGGATACGACGGGCATCATCTGCCTGGATTTTGCCGTTGCCGTTGAAGTCAGCCGCAAGGATTTCCAAATTGGTTGTTTTGTCCCAATCCAGACCAACCGAAAGACGAAGTGCTACACGGGCATCTGCAGCCTCGAACTTGCCGTTTGTGTTGACGTCACCGGACATATAGATAATCTCGTTCTTTGCAATCGCCATTTTGTCGCAAACATACAGTTTGCCGTTTTCGTCATAGGTGTAAGCCGCAAAGGTCAGCACATTGTCGTTGATCGTGATGGCGGAGAACATGGCTTCTTCAAAGTTGTCTTCAGCATAAACCGGATATGCGTAGTAGTCGGCAGGGAAGTATTCGTCCGTTTCACCTTCTGCTGCAGCAGCATAGGTCTTGACACCGCCGGTGCCGCCGCAAACAAACATGGTACCCTTCGGATCAATCGTTGCGGTGTAGGTGATGCCGTCAGAACCTTGTACGGTTTTAGTGTTGGTTGAGCCTTGCACACCGTTGTAGTCAACAAATGTTGTACGCATATAAACGTGGTCATGACCGGACAAAACAAGGTCAATATCCAGTTCAAGCATCAGTTTGAGAAGCTGTTCTCTGAGTGCTTCAATGCTGCTTTCGGAATAGTGCGGACCTTGTGAGAAGATGGATTCGTGCATCTGCAGAATTCTCCAATCTGCATCTGCTGCGTTGGCAACATCTTCCTTGAGCCAGTTGATCTGCGTATCAGCCAGGGTGCCGTCATCGTTTGTGTAGTTGGTGTTCAGCACAATGAAATGTGCGTTGTTGTAATCATAAGAGTAATAGGTGCCTTGATCGGTGAACTGTGCCGGTGTTGTTTCTTCCGACAGGTAGTAGTAATTGTCAAGTGCGTATTCGCCCATGGCTTCATGGTTGCCTGCGGTGGGCATGATGGGTGTATTCAGCAATGTGTCGGCAGCTGCGTTCAGCCCCCATTTCCATTGCATGAAGCCGTTGCCGTGATCAACAAAGTCACCGGTGTGGACAATAAAGTCTGTTTCCGGATAGAGAGCTGTTGCTTCGGCTGCGAGTTTGCCCCATGCTTCATACTGATACGGACTGATGGACTGTGTATCAGTGAAATGCAGGAATGTAAACTCTTCGTTTTTGCCGGAAGCGGTTGTCAGGCAACCTGTTTCACTCCAGTATCCCTTTGCTGCGTCACCGATGCGGTAATAATAGGTTGTGCCGGGTTTGAGCTGTTCAAGGGTGATAACATGACGGTAAACATCGCGTTCGACTTCCATGACACCGATGAGACCGAGATCAACGCCTTTGAAAGTACGGGTTACTTCCGTGCTGTTGTAACGGGCTTTGACTCCCTTTGGAACAGTCTGCGTTCCGTTGAATGCAGGTTCCTGTGCAGCTTCATACAGCTCGATATTGGTGCCGGATACGGTGTATTTGGTGTACCAGCTGATGTTGTAGGATGTATTGGAGTCACTGCCGAATGTTACGCTGACGTGTGAGGGGAGTTGCATTTCATCTGTCGTGGGAGCAATGTCCACAGGACCGCTGTAAACATAGGTTACGTTGTTGTCGCGGTCATCATCGTTTACGCAACCGTCAACAACTTTCCAGAGCATATAACCGATGCCCTCGATCATGCTGTCGATATAGACATACTCATTGAGCAGCGTATCAACAACTTCATCCACGGAGTTGCCGTACGGAATGTTGGCAATTTCCAGAATCTTGTCGGCAAGGAAAAGGTAAGAAGTGTTCGGTTCGTAATTGAAGAAAGCAATCAGCACGTTGTACAAAGCACGCATGACACTTTCAAAAGTAATTTCACCTTCAACGAGATGATCGAAACAACCGTTGTTGAAAAGAGAGGTGATGAATGCGTATGCAGAGTCGAAAACAGGAGAGATGTTTGCAGCAGAACCGACGAAAAGTTCGGAAATGCGAACATCGAGATTTGCAAGCAGAACATCGATTACCAGGTTGTCGATTACTTCCGTGCGGATGGTGTCGAGAATCGGTCTGACAACTTCACCGGAGAGCATATTTTTAAGAGCATCCTGCATGAATGCATCATCAGAGATGTCTTCGTTGCCTTCATACATATAATAGAAAATGCTCATGAGCATATCGCCAACATTGCCGCCACGGTCTGTTGCACCGAAACCGAGGGTTGTGATGAACTTTGTGCAAGGAACTTCGGAGATTTCAACCGATACAAGCTTTTCAACAAAAGGCTTGATGATTTCGTCACAGGTTTTTTCAGCATCGACCAGGAGCATGGAGGTAATCTGTCTGTCAAGGTCGTCCAGGAAGCTGAGAATATTCTCAGAAGTAAACAGGTCAACACCTGCAATGGTGATGCCGCCGTTGAGCAGGTCATCGAACACTCTTTCGAGGTTCAATTCCATTGTGCTTTCAATGAACGGAATGATACCGCCCATCGCAACGATCTGTTCTGCAAAGGGAAGCAAGAGATTTTCAATCAGTCGCATCAGGTAGGGAACGGGATTTGCCTGTGCGTACTGGTTTTTGAAAACGGAAACACTGTAAGGTGTTTCGCCTGTAAATGCTGCATTCAGCTCAAGTGTCTTTTTGCCGTTGACTTCATATGTATTGAAGGTGGTTGTCATTTCTTCGGTGGTGCTGTTGTAGCTGAATTCAGAAATGCGGTATGCTGCAGGGAACTCCGTGAGTGTGGGGGTGATGATGCTGTACATTGCTTCGCCTGCATCGGAGTAGGTGATGTCAATGTCAGAGGTATGCTGATGACCGCTGAAAACATAGTGCAGACCTGCATCGGCAAGCTCTTCCTGCAATTTGTAATGCTCGTCAATCACGAAGCCTACAAGGATGTTTTCGTGCATGTAGTTGATACCCGACATATTCCAATGGGTGTTCATGATCGGGGTTTCGCCGTTGTTTTTTGCATCTTCAATTTCGGCAAGAAGCCATGCGTGCAGTTCTTCTGTCAGACCGCCCGATGTTTCTTGTTCATCTGTGCCGTCTTCGGTGACATCGGCAGAATAATGTCCTGCATCCAGCATGATGAGGCGGTAACCGCCGTCAAGCTGTACGGAATAGGAAAGCATACCTGCTTTTGTTTCCACATCCTGTGCATCAGAGACGGATTTGTAATCAACAAATGTATGATATGCATCTGCAAAACCGAGATTGTAATAAATCTCAAGGAAATCCTGCGGTGTGGTTTTTTCGACTTCTACCGTAGAGTAGGAAGCGGCCTTGCTGTTGTTGATGTCGTGGTTGCCGTTGATGACAAGAACCTGCAAACCTGTATCTTCTTCCAGTTTTTGCAGCTTTTGAGCAAAAACTTCATGCCCCTGTTTTTCACCGTTGAGGGTCAGGTCACCGCTGATGACAACATACTTCAGATCGTTGAATATGACTTCGCTTGCCAATGATTCAAATGTGGTGTCGATGATGTAGTCGAGGGTTTCATAATTGACATGGCTCGTCAGGAGCTTGTTGATAAAAGCCTCGTAGGATGCATCTTCGGGGTGCGGAGTCAATACCGACGGATAATAATGCATGTCGGAAATGGTTGCCAATAATAAATCCGTGGACTGCACAGGTACTTTTTCCTGCGGTTCGGTTTCTTCTGCAATTGCAAACGGCATGGATGCAAAAAGCATTACGGCACACAGCAGGACGGAAAAAGTGCTGCGGAATATTTGTTTTAAGGACTGATTTTTCATTTTCATATCCCTCCCATGATTAGCCTACCGAGTTATTGTAACCCAGGTCAATGTCGATAAAAACATTCGAGTCGGGAACACCGGCACTTTCGGATGTGCTGACTTCCGGAATGACTTCATCGGAAACGTTACCGTAACTCCATACAACAAGCAGGACGTCATAATAATTGCCGTCTTTTGCATACATCTTGTTGCTGCCGGGAACAACAGCGGTTGCGTTGCTTGGTGTTGTGTAAGCAATGGTACCGCTCTTGGTCTTGTCTTCATCGCTAAAGGTTTTGTATTCGGTGTAATAGGTTAAACCGTATGTGTTGAGTGTTTCTTTTACCTGTTGAATGGGTTTGCCTGTCATATCCGGCAGTGCCAGTGCACTGACCGAGAGAAGCAACTCGCTGCCGACGGGAACCGCATCACCAAAGCGAAGACTCTGTTTGTCAACTTGTCCGTATGCACGGGTGGAGCCGGTGACAAGAATGAACTTGACATTGAAGTTGTTCCAGATATCCGGTGTGTTACGGATGACTTCTTCTGTAAGCCCCAGACAGTTCGGTACGGTTACGGTGGCGTTGAGGTCTGCTACCGTTGTGTCCTGAATCAGAGGTTCACCCTCAATATAGGAGGACAGGTATTTTACAACGAAGCCGATACCGACAAGTGTGAGCAACAGAATAACAACCAAAAGAATGGTGATCGCATTGTCCAATGCGGTGCGTTTTTTCTTTTCTTCCGTTTGTTCTTCGGTTGCTTCTTCGGCCTCTTCTTCAGCGGTATATTCGTCGAGCAATGCTTCCGCTTCGCTCAGATCATTTTCTTCGGGTTCTTCTTCCGGTGTTTCTTCAACGATCTGCTGTACGGTTTCTTCCACACTTCTCTGTTGCGGTGCGTACTGTGTGGGAGCTGAAATCATGGCTCTGAATTCGTCGAAGTTCTGCGTTCTGTCTGTTGTGTAAATCTGCATGCCGTCGATGATGGCTTCGATGCAGTAGTCCGGCAGCAGACGGGCAATTCTTGCAGGAATGGCCATGGTGTCTTCAACGGCTCTGAAAGGTGCTGCAATCGGAATATAACCGGTCAGGCATCTGAAAAGGACGGCGGAAAAAGCATATACATCCGTCCATGTGCCG
Source organism: Acutalibacteraceae bacterium (assembly GCA_045576275.1). Lineage (GTDB taxonomy): Bacteria > Bacillota > Clostridia > Oscillospirales > Acutalibacteraceae > RUG806. Next base: position 127,912 of record JAZNGB010000050.1, on the reverse strand, counting down.
TGCAGTTGCGATTTGTCATACTGTTCAAGGGCACAATAGCCGTCAAACAGTTCGGGATCCAGCTCCGATTTTGCGGTGCGTAAATGCTCTGTTGCAAAATCCGTCAGACGGACACGGCCGTCACTGTCTACGGTCAGGGTGTCAGGTGAGATACCTCTGTGCAGAATGTCAGCAGAGTGCAATGTGGTCAATGTGCTGATCAACGGAATAAACATAATGCGAGCTTGTTCCCATGAGATCAGACTGCCGGGTTGTTTTTGCAAAAATTCACGCAAAGATATTTCATCAACATTCGGTGTAACTGCATATATGGTTTCATTTTGTTCTAAAATATCGGTAATGGATACCAATCCGGGCAAACCGCGAAGACGGCGAATTTTATCCCACAAAGAGAAAAACTCACTTCTGTATTCGGTATAAAGACTTTCGCAACCGCCGATGGGGATAACGGACTCATCTTCAAAAGAACGCTTTGCGATTGTTGTCGGGAAAAATTCACGAACAAGGCAGGTGCAGCCGTATTCGTTGTCGTAAGCAAGATAAATTGTTGATTCGCCGTTTCTGCGTACGGGCATACCGATAAAATACCGACCCGCCAATAGATAATGCAAAGGCAAGCAGGCTGGATCTTGTTGCGGATCTTGTTCTGCCCCGCAATACGGACAGGGTCCGAGATCCGGTTTTTCATGCATACAGCAGACACAGCGGAATGTTAACTCTTCCAATTGATTCACTCCGAATATATAATTATTATAATTAAAAATTATTATAACACAGCTTTTAGAATAATACAACCATTCTAATATAAATATTTAAAAAATAAAATGAATTTTATAGTTGAATTTTTGCCGATTTTGCGAAAAAAATCCAAAAGGACTCTTGACAAATGCATTCGGATGCGGTATATTATAACCAAGGTTAGCACTCATCGATCAAGAGTGCTAATAACTGAAAGGCGGTGACACCGTGGAACTGTCCGAGCGAAAAGAGCGCATACTCGCAACGGTCGCAGAAGCATATATTGCATCGGGTGAGCCTGTCGGCTCCAAGTTTCTGTGTGTCAGTGCAGGCTTCCGTGTTTCATCTGCAACAATCAGAAATGAAATGGCGGCTCTTACGGAGTTGGGATATCTTGAACAACCCCACACCAGTGCCGGAAGAGTGCCTTCGCAAAAAGGATTCAGATATTATATAGACCATCTTATGGGACGGTATGATCCTTCTCCGGTCGATATTTTCAGAATCCGCAGCCGAATGGATTTCAATGAAGGTGATACGCAGAAATTGCTTGCATCTGCCGTCAATATACTGGCTGATCTGACCGGCTGTGCTGCTGTCATAACCACTCCTTTTGCAACAGGCAGCAAAATCAAAAGAACGGATCTTGTTCCTCTGGGCGGCAGAAATGTTATGATGGTTCTGTCTGTTTCCAACGGAATGCTCAAGAGTCGTATCTGTCGTTGCGAAAGCGAAGTATCTTATGAAATGCTTGACCTGTTTTATAAGATTGCAGCATCCGGATTTGCAGATCGTTCACCGGATGAAATCACCACCGCGTTGATTCAAACGGTTGCAGCTTCCCTCGGAGACCGTGCTTTGGAGATGGCACCGATGCTTGTTGCTTTTGCGGATGCTGCCAAGGAAGCAGCCGAAACGGATGTCATAACGGCCGGTTTGTCCAATTTGCTGCGTTTTCGTGATTTTGAAAGCAGAGCCGGTGCTTTGCAGGAGCTGCTTCGCAACAATGTCCATGCAGAGCGGTTGCTCGGAACCAATTCCGACTCCGAAGTGCATGTGCATCTCGGCACGGAAAACCGCTACCGTGAGCTTACGAATGCCGCTGTTGTGTGTGCCGGGTATTCCGTAGAAGGACGGGAATCGGGTGTTCTCGGTATTGTCGGGCCGATGCGCATGGATTATGCCGGTGTTATTCCTCTTGTACGATATACGGCAGCTCTTGTCGGAGCAATGCTGGATGAAAATATGCACAATTAGAAAAGGTGAAAATCATGGCTAAAAAAGATAAAAAAGAAGAGCCGCTGAAAAAGGAAGAGCCGCAGATTGAAGACTCTGCAGCCGAAGAAACGGCTCCGCAGGAAGAGAAAAATGAAGAGACGGAAGCTCTGCAAAAAGAGCTTGCAAATACAAAAGACCTTCTGATGCGTACGGCTGCCGAATATGATAATTTCCGCCGCCGTTCACAGAAAGAAAAAGAAGCCCTGTATACCGATTCAAAGGCCGATGTTCTTACAAAGCTGCTGCCGATTATTGATAATTTTGAAAGAGCTGCCGCTGCACAGACCGACCTTGAACAGTATCGCAAGGGCATCGAAATGACCGTCAATCAGCTGCTTGAAACCATGCAATCGCTCGGTTGTGTCAGCTTCGGTGAAGCAGGTGAACAGTTTGATCCGAATTTCCACAACGGTGTCATGCATGTTGAGGATGATTCATTGGAAGAGAATGTGATCACCGATGTTTTCATCAAAGGGTACAAAGTCGGTGAACGTGTCATCCGTCCCGCATCCGTCAAAGTTGCAAACTGATCAATCTGAAAAAGTTTATTCAATTCTTTAATATAAATGGAGGCAAAAATTATGTCAAAAGTTATCGGTATTGACCTTGGTACTACCAATTCCTGTGTCGCTGTTATCGAAGGCGGCGAACCTGTTGTTATTGCAAATGCAGAAGGTGCAAGAACCACACCTTCCGTTGTTTCTTTCAGCAAGACCGGCGAAAGAATGGTCGGTCAGACAGCAAAGCGTCAGGCTATCACCAATCCTGACCGCACCATCGCATCCATCAAAAGACAGATGGGTACCGATTATAAAGTAAAAATCGACGATAAAGCATATACTCCGCAGGAAATCTCCGCTATGACTCTTGCAAAGCTGAAAGCAGATGCTGAAAGCTATCTCGGCGGCAAGGTCACGGAAGCTGTTATCACCGTACCTGCATATTTCACCGATGCACAGCGCCAGGCAACAAAGGACGCCGGCAGAATTGCAGGTCTTGAAGTCAAGAGAATCATCAACGAACCCACCGCAGCAGCTCTTGCATACGGTATTGATAAGGAAAATGACCAGAAAGTCATGGTTTATGACCTTGGCGGCGGTACGTTCGACGTTTCCATTATCGAAATGGGTGACGGTGTGCAGGAAGTTCTTGCAACCGCAGGTAACAACCGTCTTGGCGGTGACGACTTTGACCAGAGAATCATCAACTGGCTCGCTGATAACTTCAAGCGTGAACAGGGTATTGATCTTCGCGGCGACAAGATGGCAATGCAGAGACTTAAGGAAGCTGCAGAAAAGGCTAAGATCGAACTTTCCGGTGTAACCACTTCTGCTATTTCTCTTCCCTTCATCACCGCAGATGCAAGCGGTCCGAAGCATTTGGAAGACACGCTTACAAGAGCAAAGTTCAACGAACTGACCGCAGATCTCGTTGAAGCTACCATGGGTCCCGTCCGTCAGGCAATGGCAGACTCCGGTCTGAAGATCAGCGAAATCGACAAGGTTCTGATGGTCGGCGGTTCTTCCAGAATTCCTGCTGTGCAGGAAGCCATCAAGGCATTCACCGGCAAAGAACCTTTCAAGGGCATCAATCCCGACGAATGCGTTGCAATCGGTGCTGCTTTGCAGGCAGGTGTTCTCGGCGGCGAAGTCAAGGGTCTTCTGCTTCTCGACGTTACACCCCTGTCCCTCGGTATTGAAACCCTCGGCGGTGTCTGCACCAAGATCATCGATCGCAACACCACCATCCCCACCAAGAAGAGCCAGATCTTCTCCACCGCAGCAGACAATCAGCCTTCCGTAGAAGTCCATGTTCTGCAGGGTGAAAGAGAATTTGCAAGAGATAACAAGACCCTCGGTCGATTCATGCTCGACGGCATTATGCCCGCACGCAGAGGTGTTCCGCAGATCGAAGTTACCTTTGATATCGACGCAAACGGTATCGTTCATGTTTCCGCAAAGGATCTCGGCACCGGTAAGGAACAGCAGATTTCCATTACCGCATCCACCAATATGTCCAAGGAAGATATTGAAAAGGCTGTCCGCGAAGCTGAACAGTTTGCAGAAGAAGACAAGCGTCGCAAGGAAGAACTGGATATCCGCAACGGTGCAGACCAGATGGTTTACGAATGCGAAAAACTGGTTGCTGACAATGGCGACAAGCTCAGTGATGAAGATAAATCCACCGTTAACGCTGCGATTGATGCACTCAAGGAAGCTCTCAAGGGCGAAGATCTCAATCTGATCAAATCCCGTCAGGAAGAGCTGACTGCATCTTTCCAGAAGATCGCTGAAAAGATTTACAATGCAGCCAATCCCAACGGTGCACAGGGCTTTGATCCCAATGCATATACACAGGGTGCTGATTATACGCAGGGTGCTCCCGGTAACGACGGTTACTACGATGCAACTTACGAAGATGTTCCCGGTGACAACTAAAAAATAAACTGCTATGGGGCATCCGATGATGCCCCTTTTAGGGTGAACTATGGCTGATAAACGAGATTATTATGAGGTCCTCGGTCTGCAAAAAAATGCGTCTGAGGATGAGATAAAAAAAGCATATCGCCAGATGGCAAAAAAATACCACCCCGACCTGCATCCCGGCGATGCACAGGCGGAGGCGGCTTTCAAGGAATGCAATGAAGCCTACGAGGTGCTTTCCGATGCAGACAAGAAGGCTCGTTATGACCGCTTCGGCCATGCCGGTGTCGATCCGAATTACGGTGCAGGTGGCGGCGGCGGATTCGGTGGTTTCGGCGGATTCGGCGGCGGTGGCATGGAATTTGACCTTGGGGATATTTTCTCAAGCTTTTTCGGTGGCGGTTTCGGCGGCTCGCAGCATACCAATCCCAACGCACCGCAGCGTGGCAGTGATGTGCAGGCCAATGTAACCATTTCTTTTGAAGAAGCTGCAAAGGGTTGCCGCAAGACCGTAGATGTTACGCGTATTGAAGTTTGTGATGTGTGCAGCGGATCCGGTGCTGCACCCGGTACGACCACCCAGACTTGTTCGGAATGCAACGGCAGAGGACAGGTTACCGTGCAGCAGCGTACCATGTTGGGTACCATGACAACGCAGAAAGCTTGTCCGAAGTGCGGCGGTAAGGGTACAATCATTCCCACCCCCTGTTCCAAGTGCCGCGGAGCAGGTCGTTATCGCAAAAATGCGAAAGTGGAAGTCAATATTCCTGCCGGCATTGCAGACAGACAGGCCATCAACATAAGAAGTGAAGGCAACAAGGGAACAAACGGCGGTCCTGCCGGTGATTTGCGTGTCGGTGTCAATGTGCGTCCGCATCCGTTTTTTGAACGCGACGGTTACAATGTCTGGTATGAAATCACGATTTCCTTTGCACAGGCTGCCCTTGGTGCAGAGTTGACCGTTCCGACTCTGGACGGCAATGTGAAATATTCCATTCCTGCCGGTACGCAGCCCGGTGATGTCTTTAAACTCAAGGACAGAGGTATCCCGAACCTCAACGGCAGAGGAAAAGGCGATCAGCTTGTCCGAGTGATTGTTGATGTTCCCAAAAAACTCAATGACCGTCAGAAAGAGTTGCTTCGTGCATATGCGGAAGCGTGTGGTGAAAATCCGACGACCGGTGAATCCAAAGGCGGTCTTTTTGGTAAAAAGAAAAGATAAAGTTTTATACAAAAACAAAAAAGAATGTCCGACATTGCATCGGGCATTCTTTTTTTAGTTCAATTTATGCCGGTTTGATCGGCAGCTGCCCCGAAACGGGAGGGGAGAGTCTTGCTGCATCGTATTCGATCAGCGGACCTGCATCCGGATTTTCCACACATTCTTTGGTCACGGTGACACTGATGATGGATTTGTCGGACGGTGTTTCGTACATGATGGGCAGCAGTACCTTTTCTATAATGGAACGAAGTCCTCTGGCACCTGTTTTCTTTTCGAGGGCAGAGTCGGCAATTGCTTCCAATGCTGCCTCTTCAAAATGCAGCTCCACTCCGTCGATACGGAACAGGGATTGATACTGCTTGAGGAGTGCATTCTTCGGTTCGCGGATAATGCGGACGAGAGCCTCTTTGTTTAAGTTTTCAAGGCTTGTAAGGACAGGCATTCTGCCGACAAGTTCAGGAATGATGCCGAAACGGACAAGGTCTTGCGGAATGACCTTGGACATGATGAAATCCTGATCGAGTTCTGCTTTTGTGCGGATTTCAGCACCGAAACCGAGGGCTTTGTTGCCCATGCGTTTTTCAACAATTCTTTCAATGCCGTCAAACGCACCGCCGCAGATGAAAAGGATGTTGGTGGTGTCGATCTGAATGAATTCCTGCTGCGGATGCTTTCTGCCGCCCTGTGGAGGAACATTTGCAACCGTGCCTTCCAGAATTTTCAGCAAGGCTTGCTGTACACCTTCACCGCTGACATCACGCGTGATGGATGTATTTTCGGATTTACGGGCAATTTTGTCGATTTCATCCACATAAATAATGCCGCGTTCCGCACGTTCGACATCAAAATCTGCCGCCTGAATCAGACGAAGAAGAATGTTTTCGACGTCTTCACCGACATAGCCGGCTTCCGTAAGCGTGGTTGCATCTGCTATGGCAAAGGGAACATCGAGGGTTTTGGCAAGTGTCTGTGCAAGGAACGTCTTACCGACACCTGTGGGGCCCAGCAAAAGCACGTTGCTCTTCTGGATTTCCACATCGTCATTTTTATTTTTACGGAAAATACGCTTGTAATGGTTGTAAACAGCCACGGACAGTGCAATTTTTGCTGAGTCCTGACCGATGACATATTCGTCAAGTTTTGCCTTGAGCTCCTGCGGCTTGGGAAGAAGACGCGGTCCGGCATTGGACGAGGAACGCTTGGGCTTGTTTGTATTTATTTCTCCGTCCTCAATGATGGAACGGCAGTTTTCCACACATTCGTCGCAGATGTAAGCACCGGGGCCCTGAATCAACATGGCAACCTGGTCCTGGGTTCTGCCGCAGAACGAACAGCGGATGGTTTTTTCTTTGTCGTCGTATTTTGCCAAAGTAAATTCCTCCTGGAAAGACGGGAATGATTGTATGCCTTCGCATGACAGAAGAAAAGGGAGTGCTTCATTTTATGCGACTCCCTTTTTCATTTGTTATCTCTTATCTCTTGTAAAGGACCTTGTCAACAAGGCCGTATTCGCAAGCTTCTTCGGCACTCAACCAATTGTCGCGGTCGGTGTCGGCTGCAATGACTTCAATGCTCTTGCCTGTGTTTTCGGCAAGAATGCGGTTGAGTTTTTGCTTGGTACGCAGAATGTGCTGTGCGGCAATTTCGATTTCGGTTGCCTGACCGCGAACACCGCCGAGAGGCTGGTGAATCATCACTTCGGCATTGGGAAGGCAATAACGCTTGCCTTTTGTACCGGAGGACAGCAGAAATGCTCCCATGCTGGCGGCAAGACCCATGCAGATAGTGGAAACATCACACTTGATGTACTGCATTGTGTCATAAATTGCCATACCTGCGGTTACGGAACCGCCGGGGCTGTTGATGTAGAAAGAGATATCTTTTTCCGCATCCTGTCCTTCAAGGAACAGCATCTGTGCAACGACAAGGCTTGCGGTCACATCATTGACTTCGTCAGAAAGGACGATGATGCGGTCATTGAGCAGACGGGAATAAATATCGTATGCACGTTCACCGCGGTTGGTCTGTTCAATAACAGTCGGTACAAGTGCATCGTAAATGGGGAATGACATAATATTTTGCCTCCTTTGGGGTATGTAAGAAGTGTTGGCAAAAAGAGGAAGTCTTATTCAGCGTCTTCGGCAGCAGCTTTCTTTGTTGTCTTTTTGGTGGTCTTCTTTGCAGGCTTTTCTTCAGCATCAGCTTCTTCGCCTTCTTCGGTCTTTGCAGCAGCCTTCTTCTTGGGAGCAGCCTTTTTCTTTGCTTTTTCAACAACAGCGTTGTCGGTAATGACAGCGTTTGCCTTGCGAGCTTTGAGTTCTTTTGCGACGGTGTCGGCAGCAACAGCCTTGCGGACGGTTTCTGCATCTACGCCGTACATTTCAGCCATCTTAGCAAATTCAGCTTCGACTTCTTCGTCGGAAACTTCGATGTTTTCAATTGCAGCGATCTTTTCAAGAGCGAGGCTGATCTTGACTTCTCTTTCAGCAGCAGGACGATAGTTTTCTTTCAGAGCGTCCATATCCATGCCGAGATACTGCAGGTACATATCAAGAGAAATGCCCTGGGACTGAATGCGATAGGAGAATTCGTTGACCATGTCGTCAAGCTGCTTTTCGTACATGACTTCGGGGATTTCACCTTCAACAAGTTCAGCAAGCTTTTCGAAAACAGCATTTTCGAAATCTCTCTGTGCGTTCTTTTCTTTGTTGTCGCGAAGGGTCTTTTCGATATCTGCCTTGAGTTCGGCAATGGTATCGAATTCGCTGACATCTTTTGCAAATTCGTCGTCAGCTTCGGGGAGAACCTTTTCCTTGATTGCATGCAGCTTGCACTTGAAAACAGCTTCCTTGCCTGCAAGTTCGGGAGTGTATTCGGTCGGGAAGGTAACGTTTACGTCAAATTCTTCACCGATGTTCTTATCAGCGACCTGTTCTTCGAAACCGGGAATGAAGCTGCCGGAGCCGAGAGCGAGTTCATATTCTTCACCCTTGCCGCCTTCAAAAGCAACACCGTCAACAAAGCCTTCGAAATCGATAACGGTGATGTCACCCATCTTGGATGCTCTGTCTTCTACGGGGATGATTCTTGCATTGGATTCGAGCTTGCTGTTGAATTCAGCTTCCACTTCTTCAGCCGTTACTTCAACTGCTGCCTTGGGGGCGGAGATGCCCTTATAGCCTTCAACGGTGATTTCGGGCTTGACGGTTACTTTACAGGTCAGTTCGACGCCTTCTTCACCGATGGTCTTGATTTCAAAATCACGGGGGTTGTCAACAGGGCTGATGCCGGCTTCTTCAACTGCAGCCGTGTAAACATCGGGGAATGCAAGATCAAGAGCGTCATCATAGAAAACAGCTTTGCCGTACATCTTTTCAATAAATGCTCTGGGAGCTTTTCCTTTTCTGAAACCGGGAACATTGATCTTACCCTTTTCACGGTTGTAAACTTTGTTGACTGCAGCATCAAAGGAAGCTGCATCGATGGTGAGTTCGAGGGTATACTCGTTGGTAGCGGTTTTTTCTGCGGATTTAAGACTCATAATTTTTTCCTCCTGTTGTGGATATTCCACGACAATTTATCTTCGTTATTATACCAAAACAAAATAAAGAAATCTACACTTTGTTTAAAAAAACATGAATATAAATAACATCATAGCGAAACAATTTTTGGGCAGAATGATAAAAAATCAGCTGCAACCAGGGAAAACCGGATCCCGTCGTGTTCAAACGTGTCATATTTTCCGTGCTGAATGCCATGCAGATGACCGAAATAGCAACGGCGGATATTCTCCTCTTTAAGCACATCAAAAATCTCTTTGCAGATTTTTCCTTCATGCACCGGGGGATAATGCAGAAATACAATCGGCTCACCGCCGAGTTCTTTGGCGGCTGCAATGGACATACGGAGTCTGCCGGCTTCACGGTTGAGTATTTTTTCGACATTTTCGGTTTCGGCATCAAAAAACCAACCTCTTGTGCCGCAAACGGCAAAATCATCCGCGCGATAGGCGTTGTTGAACAGGATCTGAATGGTTGTGAGCTCATGCTGTGCAATGAAATTCGTCATTTTACGCATGGTTTCCCACCAATAATCGTGGTTGCCTTTACCGATGATTTTTGTTCCCGGCAGAGAATCCAGAAATTGCAGGTCGGGCAAAGCTTTTTCCAATGACATTGCCCAGGAAATGTCACCGGGGATCACAACTGTATCATTTTCGGTTACGATTGATTTCCATGCAGCAGCAAGGCGGTCGGTATAATCCGTCCACCCTCTGAAAATGTCCATCGGCTTGTCGGTGCCGAACGAAAGATGTGTATCTCCGATTGTAAAAACTGCCATCTGATTTCAAAAGTTTCCTTTGGTATTTTTTATTTCACGGGGAATGCTATTGAATGAAGGAGATGATGAAAGTGCCCAATAAAGAAATCAAACACATTCATTGTGAGGTTAAAAACTGCGTTTATCATACAACAGACAGCCGTTGTATGGCAGGAGATATTACGGTCGGTACCAAAAATGCCTGCTGTTGCGGTGATACCGCTTGTGAAACATTCAGACTTGACCGTAATGTGGTTTCTGCCGAATAAAACCGTTGCCGCGAAGTATTCCGCTTCGCGGCAAAATGATATTATTCAAATTAAATGCCGAGCATATCAAATACTGCTTTACGCATTTCTTCCTTTGTGCAGATGTTGGTGAAACGGGGCTTCGTGCCTTTGAGACCGACAAGCTGTGCAGGAGCGTTGCAACCTGTCAATGCCTGCAGGCGGTCAACCATTTCAAACTCGTCATCAAGCTTTTCTTTACCACCCGTAACGGCATCCAGAACGGCTGCGGAGAATTTGAACGGACTTGCTGTGGAAGCAATGACGGCAGGTGCGGTATCGCCCGTTTCAGCACGGTATTTTTCGTATACATTTACAGCAACAGCCGTGTGGGTGTCGCAAAGATAATTGTACGATTCATAGGTCTTTGCTATGGTTTCTTTGGTTTGGACATCGTCACAGCAACCGGCTGCAAAAGCTTCCTGAATCTGGGAAAGAATATCGTCTGTAACGCTGTAGGCACCTGTTTCGTTCAGCGATGTCATCCATTCACTGATGAGGGTGTCGTTGTGATTGCTCATTTCATACAGAAGACGTTCCAGGTTGGAAGAAATGAGGATGTCCATGGAGGGGGAAACCGTGGTATGGAAAGGACGGTTGCGGTCATATTTACCCGTTGTGAGGAAGTCGGTCAGAACATTGTTCGCATTGGATGCACAAATCAATTTCTGAACGGGAAGCCCCATTTTCTTGGCATAATAGGCAGCCAGAATGTTGCCGAAATTGCCTGTGGGAACAACGATGTTGATTTTGTCACCGTTGCGGATTTCACCTTTTTTGAGCAGGTCGCAGTAGGCAGAAATGTAGTAAACGATCTGCGGAGCAAGACGACCCCAGTTGATGGAGTTTGCAGAAGAGAATGCAAAACCGTTTTCGGCAAGTTCTTCACGCAGAGCCGGATCGGTGAAGATCTTTTTGACACCGGTCTGTGCATCGTCAAAATTGCCGTAAATGGCACTTACACCGACGTTGTTACCGGCCTGGGTTGTCATTTGCAGTTTCTGCATGGGGCTGACACCGTCGTTGGGGAAGAATACGAGAATGCGGGTGCCGTCAACGTCTTTGAAACCTTCCAATGCTGCTTTGCCGGTGTCACCGGATGTGGCAACAAGAATGACAATCTGTTTGTCGCTGCCGCCTTTTTTGGCTGCCGTAGTCAGCAGGTAGGGAAGCAGCTGCAATGCCATGTCCTTGAATGCACAGGTCGGACCGTGCCACAGTTCAAGAATATGCACATTGTCGTGCAATTTGACAACGGGAGCCACCTCTTCGGCTGCAAAAGAGTCTGTGTATGCACCTGCAACACAAGCGTGCAATTCTTCTTTTGTATAATCGGTCAGGTACAAAGACAGCACTGCTTCAGCACGTTCAATGTAGCTCTTGTCTGTAAGAGAAGCAAGAAAATCCGCATCGATTCCGGGGATTGCGGTCGGTACAAACAAGCCGCCTTCGGATGAAATGCCTTTTTCAATGGCCGCTGCGGAGTCTATGAGCAGGTTGTTGTTTCTGGTGGATGCGTATTGCATTTGGAATCTCCTTTCCTTTTTTACCAAAACTAAATAAATATTTTATCAAATTTTTCTTCAAAAGTAAAGTCTTTTATTATAAAAAATCTATTGAAATTATAATGCTTTTTATGTTATAATTTTTTGCAATGCCAAATGGGGTGATGAATTTGCTTATTGATCTGATTCAAAAATATGCAGACGGTGCTGCACAGCATACTGAAATCCGTGCACAACAGGCGTTCAGTCGCGGTGTGACATTGGTTGGCGGCAATCTTGTCAGCAATACCCGTACGCGTACGGGCGGTGTGTGTGCCCGTGTTTATAAAAACGGTCTTTGGGGCTTTTCTTCCAAAGGAGAATACAGCGAAGAGAGTGTGCGTGCGGTGCTGGAAGCTGCACGTGACAATGCTTTGTTTATGGATCGCAAACTCCACGGAAGCAAGCCTGCTTTGCAAGCGGCTGCACCGGCTTTTTATCAGAGTCCGCTTACTTTTAAAGACGTGGACCAGAAAACGCTGATAGACTATGTCAGTGCCGTGGATGCTTACATTCAGAATAAATACCCCTCCCTTGCAAGCCGTGCGGTCGGTATGCGCAGCAATTGCATTGAAAAGCTGTTGCACACAGACAACGGCAGTTTTTCGCATCAGTTGTTTCCGCGTACCTACGGTATGATTTCCATGACCGCCGAAACGAATGACGGTGAAACGGTTGAATTGTTTGATATCATCGGTGGCGGTGCCGGCAGCTTTGATGATTTTTATGCGGACCCCATGCAGTTTGCCGACCGTATTGATGCTCTTTATGAAGAGTTGATGCAGAAAAGGGAAGGTATTTTCCCCCAGGCAGGTATGTGCGATTGCATTATCGGTTCTTCCGTTGCAGGTATGGTTGCACATGAAGCGGTCGGGCATACGGTTGAAGCGGATCTTGTTTTGTCCGGCTCGGTTGCGGCAAGCAATCTCGGCAAGCAAGTGGCGTCCCCGATTGTGCATATGGTCGATTTTGCACAGACCGCATTCGGAAAAGAAGTGCCGCTGCCTGTTTATGTGGATGATGAGGGTACGCCTTGCGAAGATGCCGTTCTGATCAAAGACGGTATATTGACAGGCTATATGAATAACCTTGAAAGTGCGGCACATTTCGGTGTCAAACCTTGCGGCAATGCAAGAGCCTACGGATTTGCGGATGAACCTCTGATCCGTATGCGCAATACCGCGGTGTTGCCCGGAAAAGACAAACTGGAAGATATGATTGCAGCCATCGACAACGGTTACTATCTGACCCGTACTGCAAACGGACAGGCAGATACAACCGGTGAGTTCATGTTCGGTGTCTGCATGGGATATGAGATCAAAAACGGCAAGCTCGGCAGAGCATTGCGTGATACCACCATTTCCGGTGTTGCTTTCAATATGCTCAAAACCGTGGATATGTTGTCGGATACCGTGGAATGGGATTTTGCAGGATTCTGCGGAAAGAAGCAGCCGATGCCCGTTTCGATGGGCGGTCCTGCCATCAAATGCCGTGTCAATATCGGCGGACGCTAAGGAGAATGTTGCGATATGGATACATTAAAACAAGCGGCACAGTATGTCCTTGAAGCGTTGCTCAAAGCAGGTGCGGATAAGGCACAGTGCTCTGTATCAAACGGAAAAAAAGAAGAATTCAATATAGATGCCGGGGCGTTTTCATTGCTGCGTTCCGTTTTTAACAGCGGTGTAAGTATGAAAGTGCTCAAAGACGGCAAAATGGGACAGGCCTTTATCAACAGTCTTGAAAAAGAGGATATTGACGTTGCAGCACAGGAATGCGTACAGGCTGCCATGGCTTCGGTTGCGGATGATGCCTATTGCATTGCATCGCTTACGGAAAATGCCGACTTTACGGACGGTACCCTTGCTCCCGACCGTGATCTTTTCTTTGACCGCGTTCGTGAATTTCTGAATGATATCGGAAACGAATTTCCGCAGATCATGGTGGAACAGATCATTGCCGAATATGTGGAAGGACAGTCTGTTTTTGCCAATACGAACGGTGTTTTGTATACCCAGAAGAATGCAAATTATTCGGTCGGTGCAATGTATTCGGCACACGACGGGGCGCTGACGACTTCATTCAACAGTTTCGATGTGGATTATACAGACCCCGACAGCCGTATTATGGATCTTGCGGCTTGCCGCGAAATGTTTGCGCGCTGTGTCGATGAACTTTCCATGCAGCCGTTGGAAGGCAAGTTTGAAGGCGTCGCATTGTTTTCCCCTGCCTGTCTTGACAGCATGCTTTCCATGGTGGTGGATAATTTTTGCTCGGATTCCGTGATCGTTGAGGGGACTTCACCGTGGCGTGATATGCTCGGCAAGAAAGTTGCCTGTGATGATTTTTCACTGCGTGTTATTCCGCATGATCCCCGTGTTGTTTGCGGTGAACGCGTGACGGATGACGGCTATATTTCGACGGATTATGATATTGTCCGCAACGGTGTACTGCAAGAGTTCTGTTTGTCTGAATATGCCGCAAACAAGACAGGTTTACACCGTGCTCCGTCGAGCAGCTCCTGCATCGGTGTCACAAGCGGTGAAAAGTCATTTGACGAGCTGCTTGCCGGTATCGGAAAAGGGATTCTCGTCTGTCGTTTTTCAGGCGGCGAACCGGCAACCAACGGAGATTTTTCTGGCGTTGCCAAGAATAGTTTCTATATTGAAAACGGAAAAATTGCGTATCCTGTGAGTGAAACCATGATCAGCGGCAATCTTGCACAGATGTTGCAGAATGTTGTCGGTGTTTCTTCGGAAGTCTGCTGTGACGGCACAACGGTGTTGCCGTATGTCGCCTTTGGCGGTATCACCGTTTCGGGCAGCTGAAAAATTGCATTTATACAACCATTGGAGTTTTTAGAATATGACAGTTAAGAAAATTATTACCGTTCCTGTTGTTGCATTGCGGGGCATTGTCCTGTTTCCGGACATGACTTTGCATTTTGATGTGGGAAGAAAAGAATCCGTTGCTGCTCTCAAGGCAGCCATGAATGCACGGCAGGAAGTGTTTTTTGTAACACAAAAAGGCTTTGCGGATGCCTATCCGTCCCTTGCGGATCTGCATCGCATCGGTGTACTCGGTACGGTGCGTCAGATCGTACGCATTCCGGGGGCAGGAAACACCCTGCGTGTGATTGCAGACGGCATTCAACGCGGTAAAATTGCCGATGTGCAGCAGAGTGTACCGTTTATCAATGCACGCGTGGAATTGTGTGAGGATGTGCATACGCAAGCGGATGCATTGTATGTTTCGGCATTGCTCTACCGCTGCCGCAATATGTTTGAAGAGTACTGCGATCATTGTCCGCAGCTTGCAGAAGATGTGATCCAGTCTGTTTATGCAACCGATGATCCCGGTGTGCTTGCTGACCGCATCGCAGGAAACATCCTGCTTCCCATGGAGGGTAAACAGGAGTTGCTTTCCATTCTGGATCCGTTGTACAGATTGGAGCGTCTTTGTGTGTTGCTTGCACAGGAAACGCAGATTCTTGCTCTGGATGAAAGCATCCAGGATCGTGTGCAGGAGGCAATGGACCGCAATCAGAAAGAATATTATCTGCGTGAACAGTTGCGTGTAATCGAGGAAGAACTCGGCGAAAACGAGGAAGATGCTGTTGATTCTCTTCGCAGAAAAATAAACGAAAGTGCCATGACGGATGCCGCGAAGAAGAAGCTTTTGAGTGAGTGCAGCCGTTTGCAGCGTTTGTCTTCCGCTTCTCCCGATGCCAATGTACTGCGTACATATATAGAAAAGTGTCTGGATATTCCGTGGGGTACATATTCAAAAGAGAAAACAAAAATCTCTGCAGCCGTAAAAGTGCTTGAACGCGACCACTACGGTCTGAAAGATGTCAAAGAACGCATTGCTGAAATGCTTGCGGCAAGAATGGTTTCCCCTTCCATCAAAGGGCAGATTATTTGTCTTGCAGGTCCTCCCGGTGTCGGTAAAACGAGCATTGCAAAATCCATTGCCACCGCAACGGGCAGACAGTATGCAAGAATGTCCCTCGGCGGTGTGCGTGATGAGGCGGAAATCCGCGGTCATCGCCGTACCTATATCGGCTCCATGCCGGGTCGTCTGATCGATGCACTTATCAATGCCGGTACGATGAATCCGCTGATTTTGCTGGATGAGGTGGATAAACTCAGCTCCGATTTCAAGGGAGATCCCTCTTCTGCCTTGCTTGAGGTGCTGGATGCGGAGCAGAATCATGCGTTCCGTGATCACTATATTGAAATCCCCGTTGATCTGAGCCAGGTGTTATTTATCACCACCGCAAACGACAAAAATGCAATTCCCGATGCACTCCGCGATCGTATGGAAGTCATCGACATTGCAAGTTATACATATGAAGAAAAGTTCCACATTGCCAAAAAACATCTGTTGCCCAAGCAAATGAAAGAGCACGGTCTGACCAAAGAGCATCTGCGTGTGACGGATGCTGCCTTGCGTGTGATTATCGACGGGTATACCCGTGAAGCAGGTGTACGTCGTCTGGAACGTCAGCTTGCAAAAATCTGCCGCAAGAAAACCATGTGTATTGCCAACGGAGAAACCGAAAAAATGCTCGTTGACGAGGCTGCATTGGAAGGCTTGCTCGGTGTCCGCAAATACCGTGATGATGCATCGGATAAGGCTGATTCGGTCGGTGTCGTCAACGGACTTGCATGGACATCGGTCGGCGGTGAGCTGCTGAAAACGGAAGCACTTGTGTTTGACGGCACAGGCAAACTCGAAACCACAGGCTCCCTGGGGGATGTGATGATCGAGTCTGTCAAAGCCGCTGTCAGCTATATCCGCAGCCGTTGCGATGAGCTGCAGATTGCATCCGATTTTTATAAAACAAAGGACATTCATGTTCATTTTCCCGAAGGTGCCGTGCCAAAAGACGGTCCCTCGGCAGGTATCACAATCACAACGGCTCTGGTTTCTGCTTTGACCGGACGTGCCGTATCGGGTAAAATTGCCATGACGGGCGAAGTCACTTTGCGAGGCAAGGTACTTGCCATCGGCGGTTTGCGTGAGAAAGCAATGGCAGCTTACAGAATGGGTATTCCGACCGTGATCATGCCGGCAGAAAACATTCCCGATTTACAGGAAATTGACGATGCCGTGAAAGCAAAAATTACATTCATTCCCGTCAAAACGGTGGACGAAGTGTTGCAACTTGCCTTGTGTGAAAAAGCAAAAGAAGTCAGCAAAGCAAAATCGGAACTTCGTATGCCGCCACCCGAAAAATACAGCAGAAAGCGAGATGTGACAGGTGAATTACAATAATGTTGCCTATGAATCCTCTTACGGCACTGCAAAACAGTTGCCTGTATCGGATCTGCCCGAAATTGTTTTTTCGGGACGGTCAAACGTCGGAAAGTCCTCGCTGATCAACAAGCTTTTCAACAGAAAGAATCTTGCACGTGTCAGCTCCGTACCGGGCAAAACCACCACCATCAACTTTTTCCGTTGTGAAGATGTCCGCTTTGCAGATTTGCCGGGTTACGGCTATGCAAAACGTTCGGGGGAAGAAATCCGCCGTTGGAGCAACCTCATGGAGGGCTATTTTCAGTCCGAACGCAATATAAAGCTCGTTGTACAGCTTGTGGATATGCGTCATGCACCCACGGCAGACGACCGTACGATGATCGAATTTCTGTCTTCGGCAGGTGTTCCGTTTGTGATTGCCCTTACCAAGAGCGACAAGCTCAAAAAGACAGAACGCATGAAACGTGAACAACTGATTCCCGAAGAATTGCCCGGACTTGAAACCATTGCATTTTCCTCTGAAAACGGGGAAGGTGTTGATGTTCTCAAAGCCCGCATTGAAAAAGCGTTGTCTGAATAATAAAAACCTGCAAAGGAAGGTCTTTTTGTATGAATATATGGCATGATATCAGCCCCAAACGCATCACCGCAAAAGATTTTATCGCGGTTGTTGAAATTTCAAAGGGAAGCAAGTGCAAGTATGAACTGGACAAGGAAACAGGTCTGCTTCGCCTTGACCGCATCCTTTATACATCCACCCACTATCCTGCAAACTACGGTTTCATTCCCCGTACCTATGCCGACGACCTGGACCCGATGGATGTTATGATTCTTTGCTCGGAGCCGATTCGTCCTTTGACGGAAGTTCGTTGCTATCCCATCGGTGTTATTTCCATGATCGATTCCGGCAGATATGATGAAAAAATCGTTTGCATTCCTTTCAACGATCCTACTTATAACACCTATATCGATATTTCTCAGTTGCCCCATCACATCTTTGATGAAATGATGCACTTCTTCCGTGTCTATAAGGAACTGGAAGACAAGGACACCGCTGTCAATGAACTCAAGGGTGCAAAGGAAGCAGAAGAAATCATCCAGAAGTCCATTGATTGTTACGTGGATACCTATTGCAAATAAGAAAGTAAATTTTAATCCGGATTTTCATTGTTTTCGCAATGTGAATCCGGTTTTTTGCTTTATAGGAAACATAAAGCAAAAAATATTGTATGTCCCTCCGAACGCACGCAGCACGTGCTCGGAGATGGATGAAGCGAAAACGGTCGCCGTGTTGCGGCGATGCTGTTTTCTTGTAACCTTTTGTGTTTTTCGATTGTTATATAAGTGAAAGGACCTTTCAGCAAGGCGGTGAAACAATGACGGAGGAAATATTTACAAAGGCGGTGCAACGAAACAGCCAACGGTTGTATCTGATTGCACTTTCATTTGTAAAGAATGCACACGATGCCGAAGATATTTTGCAAAACGTATTTTTGAAAATGTGGAAATATCCGAAGCCTTTTTCAGATTCCGTACATTTGGATAAATGGCTGACGACGGTGTGTGTCAATGAAAGCAAAAATTACATTAAACGACCATTCCGTCAACATTGTGATATAGATGATTGCGTTTTTGTTTCATCGGATGATACAGACAGTGCCCTGAAAGCAGATCTGTACAGGGTTGTTATGCAACTGTCAAAAAAAGAACGCACGGTTATACACTTGTTTTACTACGAAGATCTGTCCGTCAAGGACATAGCCAAAATGTTGAAAATGAACGAGTCGGCAGTGAAAACAAGGCTGAACCGCGCAAGAAACAAACTGAAACAACGATTGGGGGATGCATGGACCGATGAGTAAAAAACAGTATGTTGCAACATTTTCAGACCTTCATCCTGCCGATGAAACATTGGAAAGGATTGCTTGTATGAAAGAAAAAAAACAAAGTATCGGATTGCGAAAATCAGTTGTCGTTGCAGCGGCGGTACTCAGTATTCTGTTTGCTCTCGGTGCAGTGGCTTATGCTGCAACGGACGGTGAAATTGCCGATACCGTTGTGCAGACAATTGATCTGATTGCCGGGAAAGTATATGTTTTTGTGAACGGCATAAAAACCGAAGGTGAGCTTTCTGTATCCGAATATGTCAATGAGGATGGAGACACCGTTTTTTATGTGGATGTCGGCGTGCCGTTGTCGGATTCCGACACGGAAATCAGAATGGAATATGTCGGTGACGTGGATGATATAAATGCAATTGACCTGTATATTCAGGAAGGCGACGAAACCACAACAGAATCCGGACAAACCGAATAAGCAAATTAAAAAAAGACCGCTGACCGGCATCAAAACCGGTTGGCGGTCATTTTGTGTGTTTTATTCATCATCCTCGGGCGGAATGCCTTCTGTGTATTGACTGTTATAAAGCAGGGCATAGAATCCGTCTGCTGCAAGCAGTTCTTTGTGTGTACCTTGTTCCACGATGTGCCCTTTTCGCATAACAAGAATATTGTCTGCACTCTTGATGGTAGAGAGTCTGTGTGCGATGACAAAGCTCGTTCTGCCTTTCATCAGATTCTTCATGGCAAGCTGAATCTTCAGCTCTGTTCTCGTGTCAACCGAACTTGTTGCTTCGTCAAGAATCAGCACGGGGGGATCGGCAAGTACGGCTCTTGCAATGGTCAGCAACTGTCGCTGTCCTTGCGAAAGGTTTGTGCCGTCCTCAGCAAGCAGCGTGTCATACCCGTCGGGAAGTGAATCGATAAATTCCGTGATGTTGGCAGCTTCTGCCGCAGCACGGATTTCTTCGTCTGTAGCATCGGGCTTGCCGTAGCAGATGTTCTCACGGATCGTGCCTTTGAACAGCCAAGTGTCCTGCAAAACCATACCGAAGTTGCGACGGAGTGCATCGCGCGACATGGTGTAAATATCCTGCCCGTCCAGAAGAATCTGACCGCCCTGAATGTCATAAAAACGCATCAGTAGGTTGACGATGGTGGTTTTGCCTGCACCGGTCGGACCGACAATGGCAATCAGGTTGCCGGGTTCTGCTGTCAGATTCAGGTCGTCAATCAGCGGTCGGTCCTCTACATAGCGGAAGGAAACATCTTTGAATTCAATGTGTCCTTTTGCAAGTTCCTGCGGATCATTGTCGGTAACATCTGCTGCCTGCTCTTCTTCGTCAAGCAGATTGAACACGCGTTCCGCACAGGCAAGGGAGGACTGAATGTTGTTGATGATTTTCGAAATGCTGATGATGGGGGACGAGAAATTAGACGATTGTGTCAGGAATGCCTGGATGTCACCCAAGCCCATGTTGCCTGCATTTTTCATGATGGCGTTGATAAAACTTGCCATGAACGGGTATTTTGACTGTACGGCAGCTCCCGTTGCGAGCAGATGATTTGCAATGTAATAACCGCCGCCGACAATGCACAGCAGAACATAATTCAGATTCTTGACAAAAGTAAGAATGGGGGAGAGCAGCCCTGAGGTCATGTTAGCCATGAACGCATTGTGGCAAAGGCTTGCGTTGATCTGACGGAATTCCTCAACCGAGCGTTCTTCGTGTCCGAAAATACGCACGATGCTGTGGCCTGCATACATTTCTTCAATGTGGCCGTTCATGCTGCCGAGGGTATCCCAGTAACGGCGGAACCATTTTTTCGAAATTCTGGAAATGCGGAAAGAAATGAAACCCGTAAACGGAACAAGAAAGACGGCAAGAAGGGTCATCAGCCAGTTGCCGGTTCTGAGCATCATGACGAAACTGCCCACGACCTGTACAAGCCCCGTGATAACGGTCAGCATACTGTTTTGCAGGCTGCCCGAAAGGTTGTCAATGTCGTTCATCATGGTGCTGATGATTTCACCCTTTGTTTTCTTGTCGAAGTAACGCAAGGGCAATCGGGAAAGTTTTTCGTTGACCTGTGCTCTTACAGAACAGACGAGTCGCTGTGAAACACCTGCTGAAACAAAGCTCTGACCGAAAGAAAGCAGGGAGCTGAACAGATAAACACCTGCAAGCTTCAGCAATTCGTTGATGATGGGTTTAAAATCAATGGAATTGCCTGTTGCGATCTTGTCTTTGATGCTCACATCCAACAGGTTGACCACATCTGCCATGTATTCAGGCGTGATGACGTTGATCAACGTGCTGCTGACGGCAAACGCACAAACAAAGAACATGGGAACAAGATGCGGTTTGAGCAAACTGAAGAAACGGAGGGTTGTCCCCTTTGCATTTTTCGGTTTTTTGGCTTCTTCACTTGTGTTTTTGCTGTAGGCTGCGTATTTTCGGTTGTCGTACTGTTCGATTTCTTTTTTGACGGAGGTTTTGTAACTCATGCGCCCACCTCCTCATCATTGACATCTTCGAGCTGCGATGCCACGATTTCTTTGTAGATGTCGCAGCTTTGCAGCAGTTCTTCATGCGTACCGATGCCGACGGCTTCACCGTTGTCCATAACAATAATGCGATCTGCATTCAGAACGGTACCGACACGTTGGGTAACAATAATAATGTTTGTATGTTGCATATTTTCACGCAATGCAGCACGAAGTCTTGCATCGGTTGCAAGGTCGAGTGCGGAAAAACTGTCATCAAAAATGCAGATATCGGCATCCTTGACGATGGCTCTTGCAATGGAAAGTCGCTGTTTCTGACCGCCCGAATAGTTCTTGCCTGCCTGGGAAACAAAACTTTCGATCCCGTCAGGCATGGCGGCAACAAAACTCTTTGCCTGTGCAATTTCAAGTGCTTTCCAGATTTCGGTGTCGCTTGCTTCATCCTTGCCGAAGCGGATGTTTTCGGCAATTGTACCGCTGAAAAGGAAGGCTTGCTGCGGAACGAGGGCAATGCGTTTGTTCAGTTCTTCGCTGCCGATATCCCGTACATTGACACCGCCGATGAGGATTTCACCCTCTGTTGTATCGTATTGACGGGGAATTAAGTTGACGAGCGTGGATTTACCGCTGCCTGTGATGCCGATGATGGCTGTCACTTCACCGGGGCGACAGGTGAAACTGATGTTATGAACGGCATCGCGGTCGGTCAGTTTTTTCTTTTTGTTTTCATCCAATTCGATCGGTTTTTTCTCATCCGATTGTTTTTTGGCTTTTTTCTTTTTCTTTTTATCCTCTTTTTCGACAACATTTTTGTAGCGGAAGGATACATTTCTGAATTCCACCACACCGCGAAGCTCTTCTTGCGGCTTAACGGGAGTTTCGGGTTCGGGAACATCCGTTACACTGTCATAGACTTCATTGATACGCTTGGCAGAAATGGTAGCACGCGGAATGCTGATAACGATGGTGATTACGGATGCAAGGGAAGAGAAGATCATTGTGAAAAAGCTCAGGAACATCTGCAGGTTTGGTATCGTGTTCAAAAGCTCTGTTTCCTGCGTGACCGGGTCGAGTGCATCCGCATTACGGATGGCAATATACATCAGCATGCACAGAATGCCGTACAATGCAACCGTAACAAAAGGCAGCATGGCACTCATGATGCGGCTGGCTTTCAATGCAAGTCCGGTCAGTTCGAAGTTGGTTTTTTCAAATCGTTCGTCTTCCTGTCTTGTCTTGTTGAATGCACGGATGACACGGATGCCGCCTATTTTTTCACGCATGATCTGGTTGAGTTGGTCCAATTTTTTTTGCATTTTTGAATACATCGGAACGATTATGATCAACATTGCAATGGCGACAACCGCAAGAACAGGTATGAAGGACATGGATGCCGAAGCAAGATCTTTGCTGAGTGTGAATGCCATAACCAGACCGCCGATGAGCATGATCGGTACCGGCAGCAGGGATTTCAGCACATTCAGAATAACATCGTGTACCTGCTTGACATCGTTGGTCGTGCGTGTGATTAAAGAAGAAACACCGATCTTGTCAATGTCGCTCTGGCACAAGCTCGACACTTTTGCAAACATGGCATTGCGGAGCGTACGGGAATATTCCACCGATGTGCGAGTCGAAAAATATGTATTCGAGAAGGACAGTGTGATGCTTAAGAGAGTCAGCAGCAGCATGCCTGCACCGATCTCAACGATCATATCCATGTCGTAAACAACGATACCTTCGCTGTAGATACGTCTTGTGTAAAACGGCAGCAAAACCTGCATGATTGTATACAGCGTTGAAAACAATATACTCAGTAGCAATGTTTTACGATGCGGCTTTATCATTTTTAAAATCCGGAACAAAGAAAAGTCCTCCTTGTCAAAATAATCAAATAAGAGATGTCGAAAAACATATAAAATAATAATATCATTTTTCGCAAAGAAATACAAGACTGTTTTTTACAGGTTGTCAAAGTGAACAAATTTAAGGACTATTATTTATTAATTAAATAAATAATCTAAGAAAACAGATAAAAAGAATTGACAAGTTGAAAAAGAAGATATATAATCATACCATACATAGCTATCTCTTCATAGCGTGTCATTACATTCAGGAGGAATTTCAAAAATGAAAAAATCCGCCCTCAAAGCCATCTCTTTGCTTCTTGCAGTCACCATGCTGCTCGGTTGCGGTCTTGTGTCCGCATTTGCCGCAGAAGCCGACTACCAGATTCTCTACGGTGTAGACAAGAACGTCGGTCTGAAAGCCGAATGCTATGTCACAGGTTATAACGGCACCCTCGGTGACGAAGGTCTTTTGACATTCCCGGCAGAGATCTCCATGGGTTATTTTACCATCTGTTTGCTTCGTGTTAACGACAAGGCTTTCGGTTATCTGAATCCGACAGATACCATTGCTGCCAAATACTCCGACGAAGTGAAAGAACTTGTCATTCCCGCTTCCATCAAGGAAGTCGGTGCGCAGTCCTTCTATAACCTTGAAAACCTTGAAAAGGTTACTTTCGAAGGCGACATCGTGATCAGTGACGAAGCTTTTGCAAATTGTGCAAACCTGAAGACCGTTATCTTCAACGGCAAGAATGTTAAAGTCGGTGCTTCTGCATTTGCAGGTTGTACAGCTCTTGCTGATATCCGTTTTGAAAGCGATGTGGAACTTCTTACCGGTGTCAATGCTTTTAATGATACCAAGTGGTTCTCCGAATATCCGACCGATTTTATCATTGCCGGTACAACGCTTGTTGCTTATGTCGGCAACGATGCAGAAGTTACGATTCCTCTGAGCATTACCAAGATCGGTAACGGTGCTTTCAAAGGCAACGAAACAATCAAGACTGTCAACTTCACCAAGAACATCGTTTCTCTCGGTGACGAAGCTTTCATGGATTGCTCCGCTCTGACTACTGTAAACTATTCCAAGTACGGCGATCTGGACTACATCGGTGCTGATGTTTTCACAGGTACTCCTGTTTACAACGATTTTGAAGGTGATTTCTTCTGCATCGAAGACCGTCTGATCAAGTATCGCGGTTCCGATCTCTATGTTGAAATCCCCAACACCATCCGTGAAGTTGCTTCTGATGCATTCATGGGTTGCTATTCCAAGTCCGGCAACGGCACCATCAGCTACCAGGTTTCTTCCATCCGCGTTCCCGTTTCTGTTGAAGTTTGTGAAGACAACTGCTTTGCAATTTATCAGAATGGTGACGGCAGCTACTTTGTTCCGGTTCTTTATGTGTATGAAGATACCGCTGCTGCTGAACTCGTTGCAGATGAAGGCTACAATCACGTTGTTCTCGGTGTTCCCGGTGACGTTGATATCGACAAGGTTGTTTCCGCAGCCGATGCAAGAACAGCTCTTCGTATTGCTGTCGGGCTGAAGACTGCATCTCCCGAAGAACTTTACATGGCAGACATTGACGGTGACCTCAAGGTTTCCGCAGCCGATGCACGTACCATTCTTCGTATCGCTGTCGATCTTGAAGAAGTGGATGTTGATGAACTTCTCCAGAAACCCTCCACTCCCACCGAAATTATTCACTACTATGCGGATACTCTCAACCGTGCAAGTGAATTGCAGGCAGGCTACACCAAGAAGGTTTCCGGTTCTTATGTTGAAAGACCTCTGATCGGCGACAATGCGGAAATCAGCATTGATGCATATTCCTATGCATACCTCAAGGGCATTGCAGAAGCTGATTCTTCCGTTCAGAACTTCTCCAGAGCTTATGAAAGCAATACCGATGCAGCAGCTGCAAACCTTGTAAGCTGCACGCTTGAAAACACAAAGGCTATCAAGACAGCAACCTGTACCATTGCTGACGGCAAATATTACATCAATATTATTATGAATACAGAAGAAGATGTCGATTCCGATACCGCTGTTTCCGATATCTATCCTGTTGCAGGCAGAGCACATTATGATGCAATCCTCGCAGGAAAGTCCTGGTTCCAGAACAAGAACAACTGGCTGACTTATGATCTGTATTATAAGAACTGCACCATTAATGTTGTTGTTGATATCAAGACACAGGAAATTGAAAGCATTGACATGGGTGTTACCTATTTCTTTGATGAAATCGACGGTGTTATCAATCTCATGCACGTTGCAAGTGAAGGCCGCACTTCCGGTACTGCATATGCAACCCGTTATGATGCAATCTCCTTCAGCAACTTCGTTTATTAATTCAAAATGCACAAACAAAAAGAGCATCGCCATCGGCGGTGCTCTTTTGAATTGGATGATATTGTATATAATGTATTAATTATTATAATATAAATATATAATCATCATATAACAGGTTTGTGTTCGGAAAAACTAAACATTCTTACCTTAAAAAAGTGCAGATAGCTTTTCACTTTCTGCAAAAACTATGAGAGGTTACGAAATCCCGAGCTCTTCCATTTTTTTCTGCAGGCAGAGGAAGTCTTCAAGTGCATCTGCTTTTCTGCGAGGATCACGCAACAGAGCTGCGGGATGGAATGTTCCCATCATAAGTGTGCCGTTTTTTTCAAAAAATATACCGTGTTCTTTTGTCACTTTGAAATCGGGGGAGATCAAGCGGCAGGCTGCGATTCTGCCCAGGCAAACAATGATGGCAGGTCGCATAATGCGAACTTGTTCACGCAGCCATGCAATGCAGGCATCCTGTTCCGAGGGGAGCGGATCGCGATTTTCGGGCGGTCTGCATTTGAGGATGTTTGCAATATAAATGTTTTTGTGCCTGTCAAGACCGATTCCGTTTAAGTAAAGATCCAGCAGTTTGCCGGCTCTGCCGACAAAAGGCTCGCCTTGCAGGTCTTCGTTTTCGCCGGGGGCTTCACCGATGAACAGAATTTTTGCATCGGGATTGCCCACGCCGAATACTAAATTGGTTCTCGTTTCGCATAAGCTGCACTTTCGGCAGCCTTCACATTCAGCTTTGAGTGTACTAAAATCGGTAAAAATAGGGGACACCGTCCTTTATTGTATATTTTTCATAAATTTTTTTTCCGTTTGATTTGATTTTTTAATGAACAGGGTATTGCTTTTTTGAAGAAAAAGTGATACTATAACCGTGCACAATTCATATTATATAGTGTTTGAGGGATAATGTCAATTTTTTCGTTGAATTGCGAAAAAATTTCTGATTTCTCTTGACTTCTGCTGCACAATGCTATATAATACGCATATAGCGTGTTTCGACGCTATATTTAAGCATGTATATAATTGGACTCTTGCGGTTCATTATATAAAGAAAACTTTTTAGAAAAAGGAAGGTCACAAAATGAAAATTGCAAAGAAACTGCTTGCCGCAATTGTTGCTGTCATGATCGTTTGCAGCCTCTCCGTTGTTGCTTTTGCAGCAAACGAAGCTGCTCCTGATACCGGTTATGTCACGCTCGAAACCACTTGGGAAACCAATAGTAAGGGTGCAATTGAAGTCTATGTTTATTTTGTAGACGCTGTTGAACTTACTTCTTGGGATTTCAATCTCACTTATGATCCCGCAATCTTCAGCTATATGGCTAAGGTTGACGGTAAGGATGCAAAGGCTGTTGGTCTTACTCTTAACAACAGCTTTAGCAGTGAAGCCAATGGAGGAACTGCAGGTGCTATTCAGTACTCCGGTTTCTTTAAAGAAAACCTCTGGACTGCAGATGCATTCCTTGCTGACTCTGGCTTTGAAGGTGATGCAATCGTTAATTCTGACGAATTCCAGGCAACTATCTTCTATCTGAAGGTTGTCGATGCTGCCGCTCTCGAAAATGGCACTTCCATCACCATTGATGGTGCTATGAAGTACGGTAAGGGTGATGCTCAGATCACTGTTGCAAGAGATTACACTGTAACTAAGCCCGGTCCGGAACCTTCTGAGCCCAGCTCCGATCCTTCTGTGCCCAGCACTGATCCTTCTGTGCCCAGCACTGATCCTTCTGTGCCCAGCATTGATCCTTCTGTGCCCAGCACCGATCCTTCTGTGCCCACTACAGATCCGCTGACTCCTCCTTCCACTGAAGATCCCAGCCAGCCCATCGGTGGCGGCAACGGCGGCCAGGGTGGCAACGGTGGTCACGGCGGCCAGGGTGGTCCCAACCACGATCATCCCAATACTGGTGATAGCGCTGTTCTTGCAGCTGCTGCTGGTGTAGTTCTTCTCGCTGGTGCTGCTTTCGTAGTAACCAAGAAAAGAAAATAATTAATAATTAAAAGCAAGTATTTGCAGTTTTAATTAGGGTATATGAGAGTTGTGTGGCAAGCGCAACTCTCTTTACCTTTTTATGAGCAAAGACAAACTGCAAATGGCTGCTATGATTGCTGTTATCAAAACGAACCTTTTCAGAAAAAAGCAGATATATAAATAAGAGGTTCTGCATCAAAAGATGAGGTATGCTGTAATTACGACAAATGTACAAATTACGGTTTTCTGTCAGCTACCCAAACTTACATGCACACACAAAAAGACTTCCGATTCCGTTGTGGAAAGGGAAGTCTTTTTTTTACTTTATAGGAAACTGCGTTTGCATAAAGCAAAAAAGATTATATGTCCCTCCGCCGCCCGCTGCGCGTGCTTGGGGAGATGGACGAATCGAAAACGGTCGCCGCGTTACTGCGAAGCCGTTTTCTTGTATAATTTGCAATTGATTATTTATATCTTTCTGACGCGTACGATCGCAGCGGTTAAGGCAGGAACATATACGGTGTCACCGTTGGCTGTGCAATTAAACAGTTGTTCCTGCAACACAAGACCGCTGTGCATCCGATATTCGATCGGATGGTGGTTGCGGTTTGCTATTACCATAATGCAATCTTCATGTGTATTCATGCGAAGATAGCAAACGCATTGCAGCATGGCGGAAACGGGAATCAATGTACCGTTCTGCAAGGGATTCAATCCACGTCGCAATGCACCGAGTGCTTTGAAATAGGACAGTAATTCAGTGTCTTCTCTGCCCCAAGGATAGCATGCACGGTTAAACGGATCGCCGCATCCGCACATACCGGCTTCGTCACCGTAATAGATACACGGTACGCCGGGTAAGGTATATTGCAAAACGGCAGCCAGTTTAAACAACTGCTTTGCGGTATTGTATTGCTGATCGCTGATCGATACATTTGCCTGCCATTCGCGGCTTCTGCAGTCGCAATCGATGCCGGCAAGTTTTGTCAGAACACGTTGCGTGTCATGGGTTCCGAGCATATTCATAAGCGTATGCAAGGCAGGTTTCGGATAATTTTCGCAAACGGTTCCGATTCTGTCAACAAACTTTTCTGCAATTCCGTCGATTGCGAAATCAAGAATGGCATCACGGAACGGGTAATTCATAACGGAGTCAAGCTGTTGTCCTAACAAATACCGTCTGCGTTGGCTGTAGCTGATTTTATTGCTTGCATCCTCCCAGACCTCACCGAGCACAAACGCATCGGGTTTGACCGATTTGACTCTGTTTCTGACAGCATCCAGAAAAACATCGGGCAGCTCGTCGGCTACATCAAGACGGACACCGTCCGCACCGCATTCCAGCCATTTCTGCAAAATGCCGTTTTCGCCTGTAATATACCGCAAGTATTCCGCATTGCTTTCGTCCACTTCGGGCAAGGTGTCAATACCCCACCAGGAGTCATATTTTTCTCTGTTGCGGTCAAAGCGATACCATGAAGCGTACGGGGAGTCGGCAGATTGATACGCACCGACCGAGTCAAAATGCCCGTACTTGTTAAAATAAACGCTGTCGTCCCCCGTATGACTGTAAACACCGTCAAAAAGCACGTGAATGCCGCGTTTCTTTGCTTGTCGACAAAGATCCTTAAAATCCTCGTCAGAACCCAAATAAGGGTCAATTTTGCTGTAATCGGATGTATCGTACCGATGATTGCTTGCAGCCATGCCGATCGGGTTCAGATATAGACAAGTAACCCCCAGAGATGCGAGGTAATCAAGTTTTTGTGTGATGCCTTTCAAGTCACCGCCGAAAAAGTCGGTATTTGTGATTTTACCCTCCGCATTCGGTTGCCAGACAGGTACACCATACCAGTCATCACGCAACGAGCGATTTTCCATAGACGGCTGCGATGTATCTCCAGATCGGTAAAAACGGTCCGGGAAGATCTGATACATAATGCCACCGTACATCCACTCCGGTGTTTTGAAATCGGATGCACAGACCGTCAGCTGCCACGCATCACCGTTTTCAAGGAAACTGCCGCGACGGCTGTCGATGCGACGGATTTTACCGACACCCCAAGGGGTGTCAAATTCAAAATGATAAAACAGCAGACAGGGATCAGGGGATGAAAAATCCGTTCCCCACCATTCGGTCTGTCCGTCGGTACTTTCCCAATACAGCTTGTATTTCTGAACGCTGTGTTCGTCGTCCGTAACAAGGCGAACTGCGGAGACACGCATTTCCCGGGGCAGTAAAACCCGAAACCGCAGACTTTCGCCTGCGGCTATGCTTCCGAAAACGGATTTGTATTCACTTCTTCCGGAATCAAAGGGTATCATTGCCAATCCTTTCGCGATACGGCATTATTTTGCACTTGCCGTCCCCCAGATATTCTTTGCATATTCATTGATGGCACGGTCGGCTGCAAAAATACCTGCACCTGCAATGTTCATCAAGGACATACGGTTCCATTTCTGTTTGTCGGTATAGATCTGTTCAACAAGGCTGCGTTTGCTGTTGTAGTCTGCAAAATCTGCAAGCACCATGAACGGATCGTGGTGTACGATGGTGTTGGAAAGCTCAAAGAAATTCTTGCCTGCAATGTTGTGGGTGTTCATAAAGTCGATCACACGGCGGACGGTTGCATTGTTGTTATAATAGTACATCGGCTGATAGCCTGCCTGACGAAGTGCATTGACTTCCTGGGTGTTCATACCGAATATAACAATGTTGTCATTGCCGACGGATTCAAAAATCTCAATGTTGGCACCGTCCATTGTGCCGAGTGTGATGGCACCGTTGAGCATGAGTTTCATGTTGCCGGTACCGCTTGCTTCCTTACCTGCAAGGGAGATCTGTTCGCTGACATCCGCAGCAGGCATCAGACGTTCTGCAGCGGTTACGCAATAATCTTCAACATAAATCACCTTCATGAACTTGTTGACGGTGGGATCGTTGTTGATCATGTCGGCAAGAGCACAGATAAAGCTGATGATTTTCTTTGCCATCAGGTAGCCGGGAGCCGCTTTTGCACCGAAAATATAGGTGTGCGGTACCCAGTTTCCGTTGGGATTGTCTTTGATATCAAGGTATCTTGCAAGGATGTCAAAAGCATTCAGGTGCTGTCTCTTGTATTCATGCAGACGTTTTACCTGTACGTCGAAAACGGAAGCGGTGTCGAGTGTAACGCCCGTTGTCTTATAAATATGATTTGCAAATTGTTCTTTTTTGATCTGCTTGACGGCTGCAAGTTCACCCAAAAGAGACTTGTCATCTGCATGGTCACGCAGTTTTGTCAATTCATCAGCGTGCAGAATGAAGCCTTTGCCGATGGTGTCGGTCAAAAGGTCGGTCAGTTCCGGATTTGCCTGGCAAAGCCAACGACGGTGTGCGATACCGTTGGTGACATTGGTGAACTTGTCGGGTGTCAGGCGGTAGAAGTCATTGAACAGGCTGTCTTTGATGATGTTGCTGTGCAGTGCGGAAACACCGTTGACACTGTGGCAGGCAGCAACGCAGAGGTTTGCCATGCGAATGGCACCGCCTGAAATAACCGCTGTGCGTTCAACAAAATCAGCATCAAATGTGCTGTTCCATGTGTAGCTGCGGAGTCTGTTGTCGATTTCTTTAAGAATCTGATAGATTCTGGGCAGCAGACGACGAACGAGTTCTTCACTCCAGCATTCGAGTGCTTCGCTCATAACCGTGTGGTTTGTGTAAGCGACCGTATTGGTAACAATCGTCCATGCTTCATCCCAACCGTAGCCGCATTCGTCAAGGAGGATACGCATCAGTTCGGGGATGCAAAGCGTGGGATGGGTATCGTTGATGTGAATGGCAATCTTTTCGGAAAGATTGTCAAGTGTATCGTTTGTGCGAAGATAACGACGGATAATATCCTGTACGGCTGCGGAAACAAGGAAATATTGCTGACGCAGACGCAGGCTCTTACCTTCGGGATGGTTGTCGGCAGGGTACAGCACCTTGCTGATGACTTCTGCCATGGCATTGCGTTCCATTGCTTTGATGTAGTCGCCCTGATTGAAAGCGGACATATCAAGACCGGGAGCCTGTGCACTCCAGAGACGAAGTACGCTGATGCCTTTTCCGTCTTTACCGGAAACAAACATATCATACGGGACAGCCTGAATGGGTGTGTAGTCCTTGAGTTCTACCTGATGATGGTTGTTGTCCCACCAATCGTGAACATTGCCTTCAAAACGGACTTCAACAGCACTTTCGGGACGGGGAACGAGCCAAGCGTCGCCACCGGGAAGCCAGAAGTCGGGAAGTTCCGTCTGCCAGCCGTCAACGATTTTCTGCTTGAAAATGCCGTATTCATACAGAATGGAATAGCCGCGTGCCGGATAGCCCTGTGTTGCAAGACCATCCAGATAACAGGCTGCCAATCTGCCGAGACCGCCGTTGCCCAAGCCTGCATCGGGTTCACATTCATAAATGGAATCCATGGAAATGCCGTAGCCCTTGAGTACGGATTCAAATGTTTTGGTCAG
Organism: Acutalibacteraceae bacterium; assembly: GCA_045576275.1. GTDB lineage: Bacteria > Bacillota > Clostridia > Oscillospirales > Acutalibacteraceae > RUG806. The sequence continues at coordinate 95,810 of JAZNGB010000050.1, read as the reverse complement.
ATTCAGGTTGTAAAGATTGTTCTTCATGGAACGACCCATGAGAAATTCCATGGACATATAATAAATTCGTTTCGCACCGGCTTTTTCACTGCGCTGATTGAAGTCGGCTCTGCCTTCTGCCATCATGTCGCGTGTGATCATGGCGATCGAACGATAAAACTGTTTCACGCTTGCATTTTCGGGTGTTACGCCGAAAAAGTGGAGTAATTTGTTATCGAGAAGCTCTTTTGCTTGCTTCACTGTAAGGGAATATTTCATGCAAAACCTCCAAAAAGTCTTTTCAAAAAGGGACTTTTTAATCCTCTGTTTATGCATTTTACACTAATTTAGCTATAAATGCAATAGCAATGAGAATGAAAGTGCGTATTTATAAAAAATTTGTAATATATGAATAATAATACACAGAATATTTATAGCAGGTTGACATATTGCAAAAATAATAGTAAAATAAAAATAACTATTGTCATTGGGAAAGGACTGTTTCCATGCAACAATATTTTAAGAGAACAAGAGCAGAGATTCGTCTGGAGGCTCTTGAACATAATATGCGTTGTATCCGCAGTGTGACAAATCCGTCTGCGGCCGTTATGGCTGTTGTGAAAGCGGATGCTTACGGTCACGGTGACGAAAAAACCGCACTTTTGCTGCAGAATTGCGGTGCGGATTGGTTTGCCGTTTCCAACCTTGCGGAAGCTTTGGAACTGCGTCGTTGCGGAATTGAAAAACCGATTCTGATTCTCGGGTATACGCCCCCTGAGTGTGCACAAAAGCTTGCATACAACAACATTACCCAGGCTGTCTACTGCGCAGATTATGCATGCCGTTTGTCCTCCTTTGCCGATCAGGCAGGGGTATGCGTCAACGTGCATATCAAAGTGGACACAGGTATGAGCCGTATCGGTTTTTTCTATCATGATACGCAGGAAGATGCAGAAACGGTGGACCAGATTGCACAGGCTGTCCGTTTGCCGGGCATTTTCTGCGATGGTATTTTTACGCATTTTGCACAAGCAGATACCGAACGGGAAGGCGAGGTTTACACCCGTTTGCAGTATGATTTGTTTTTGCATATCATCAGCAGACTTGAAGAACGCGGCATCAGTTTCAGATGGCGGCATTGCTGTAATTCCGCTGCCATTCTGACCTATCCCGAAATGCATCTTGATATGGTGCGTGCAGGATTGATTCTGTACGGTATTTATCCCTCATCCTGTGTGCCGCGCAGTATTATTCTCAAACCCGTTATGGAACTGAAGACTGTTGTGTCGATGGTCAAGGAAATTCCTGCCGGTACCGCATTCAGCTACGGCGGTACGTTTGTTTCCGACAAACCGATGAAAGTTGCGACCGTGCCGATCGGATATGCGGACGGATATCCGCGCAGTTTGTCAAACAAGGCTTATATGCTGACTGACCGCGGTGAACGGGTGAATGTGATCGGCAATGTCTGCATGGATCAGTGCATTCTGGATGTTACGAACATAAAGGATATCCGGGAAGGCTCTTTGATCACGGTGATGGGTGAGGTCGGCTCACGCTGTATCACCGCTGATTTCCTTGCCGAAAAGGCAGGCCTTATCAATTATGAGATCGTCTGCGGTCTCAGCCGTCGTGTTCCTCGTGTGTATATTGCGGACGGAAGAGCCATTACAACAACAGACTATCTGCGTTGAAAGGAGCGATTGACTTGCAACAAAGAAAGTTGGCCGTGCTGCTTGGCATTACATTTGTGTTGTTGCTGTCGGCTGCAGTTGTTGTTGGTTTGTTTTCATTTCAGCAACCTGTCAGTCGGGAACAACCGCAGGTTTTGCTGTCCGTGCAGCCGGAAAATGTCAAAGCAAGTGCCATTGATGCGTTTGCCCAATGGAAGAAAGCCGAAGCACCGCTGCAGAAAACGGGTATTGACGGTATATTTTATGCAATCACCAAGAACGGTGATGTCTCTTTTTACAGTAAAGAAGGTACTTCGTTTTCGAAGCTGCGTGCCGACGGGAAGTATGATATCACGGTCAGTTGCAGCAGGGAAGAGATTCCCGTGCAGATCACGTACATTGAGAAAGACGGAAAAACCGAGGGCTACGGTCTGTTTGTGAACAGGGATGCCGATGCATCGGTGCATTACTACGATTATATCTTTTTCCGTCTGTGTACACCGACGGGCTTGCTTGCAAAAGACGGACAGTTGTTGCTGTTGCTTGACTATGAAGAAGACCGCCTGTATCGGAAAAAACAGTATGGCGACAGTTTCTATTTTAACCCTGCAACAAAAGAAACGGAGCCTGTTTTTTCACAGGCACAGCGTGGTTTTGACAAACAGGCAAGGCTCAGGACGGATTATGCGGTGCTTACAGATTCGATTCTTGTACAGACGCAGGCACCATTTCTGTTTTTGTCCGGTCGTTTTCATGCGGTGGACAGCGGAAAAACGGATCTGTATGCCATGGGCAAACAGGATGAATACAATACCGACAACAATCGATATAAAACGAATGTATTGGGCAATTTGTTTTACATAATAAACGGAAAAGTCACCTTCTGGCAGGAAAAGGAACAGACAAACGGATTTGTTCTGACAGATGCGGACGGAACCGTGTTGCAATCGTATGACGGGGATTTTGATGCTGATTATATTCTGTGCGACAATTTGCTGTTGCAAAAAGGGAACGGTCAGATATATGATGCCCTGACAGGACAGACTTATGTAATTCCTTTGGCTGTTGCTTGCGATGCGATTGCTTTGTATCAGAGTGAAGACAGCCGTTATGTTGCAGTTGTGACAAAAGATGCCGCAAACGGAGCAGCCGTTTGTTTCTATGATACGTTGCAGAATATATCTTATGTCAGTGCGGATCCGGTCTGGATGCAGACGGTAACGGTGCTTGTCGGAAACGACGGTACATTTACGGTTTGTGTGGCTTATTCGGGCGATGCACAGACGGTACGGCATTACACCTATTCATTTTAATAAATGAAAAAGCGATGATTTTCAGCAAACTGAAAAACATCGCTTTTTATTCTATCTTTTATTCTTCATTTGAAGGGGTTTTGATTTCGATTCTTCCGTAAAGGGAACCTTCGGAGTCTTTTCTGGGAGCTCTCTGCGGAGCTGCGGGACGGTCGTTATTGCGGTTGTTGTATCTGCCGCCGCCCTGTCTGCCGCGATTGCCGCCGCCACGACGGTTGTTGTAACCGTTGCTTGCGTGTGTGGGTTTTACACCCTCTTCAAGAGAAATGATAACTTTTCTTTCAGAATCATATCCGACGGAATGAGAGGTAACACCTTCGATTTCCTGGATTGCGGTGTGGATGATACGGCGTTCATAGGGATTCATGGGTTCCAGAGCAATGTTTCTGCCGTATTTGAGAACGTTTTTTGCGTGTTTTGCAGCAAGTGCACGAAGATTTTCTGCACGCTTTTCACGGTAGTTGCCGACATTGACGGAAACTCTTGCACCGTCAACCTCGTCACCGCTTTTCTTTGCGGTCAAACGAACAAGATACTGGATGGCATCGAGGGTTTCACCTCTGCGGCCGATCAGAATACCGTAATCTTCTTCGCAGTTGATGTTGTAAATAATATCTTTGCCGTCTTCCTGTCTGTCGACGGTGTAGTTGGAAATTCCCATGCCTTCGATGATGGCTTTCAGGTAAGTGCGTGCTGTTTCTTCGTCGGGAATTTCATAATATACACGAACCTCTGCGGGATGACCGCCGAAAAGGCCGAGTGTTTTCTTTTGAGGTTGCTGAAGTACTTCATATTGGACATCAATGTCCTCAGGAGCATTCAGAGCAGCTTTGGCTTTTTCAAGTGCTTCTTCAATGGTTGCACCTGTGCCGATTTTTTCAAAAAGCATTCTGTATGGTGTCCTTTCATCATTTTACGGTCGCACCGATATTGCGGCCGGATTACTGTTCGTCTGCGATCTGTTTGGCTCGCAGTTTAATGCTGTTCTCTTTGGAACGGCGCTCAACCGTTTCGTCAATCATACTCATAGCGATGACTTTTTCAGGCTTATACATCTGGTTGAGAATAAGAGTCTGGATAAAGGTGAGGATGTTGGAAATAATCCAGTAAACACCGACGCCGGCGGAGAATTTGTAGGAGAAGTAAGCCGACATCAGGGGGGACATGAAAGTCATGCAACCCATGGACGGGTTCTTAGCCATTTCGGGGTTTGTTTTACGCTGACGCAGATACATGAGAATGCTGGAAAGCATAGCTGTCACACCGGAGAGAACGGGGATCAGAATCAGTCTCCAATCGCCGCCTTCTGCCATGAAGGTTTCCGGATAAGCAGTCAGATCAATGCCGAAAATAGTGAATTTCTCAATAAATACGGAAATTCTTTCAATCGTAGCTGCGTATACTGCAGGATCCAATTCGGGGATGATTTTGCTGAAATTGCCCATGATGGCAAGTTCGGTTCTGCCGTTTGCAATTTCAATGCCGAGATTGTTGAGGATTTCGGTAAAGTGTGCGATCTGTGCACTATCGATTCTCAACACCTGTGACAGGGGAGAATAGATAGCACCGTACAGCCCCATCATAACAACCATTTGCACAAGCAAGGGCATACAACCGCCTGCTGTGGCACTGAAACCTTCACGCTGGTACAGTTCCTGGGTATCCTGCTGGATCTTTGCCTGTGCTTCTCTTTGCGGAAGAGATGCATATTTTGCACGAATTTTCTGTACTTTTGCTTGCAGTCGCAACTGTTTTGCCTGGTTTTTCTGCTGTTTTACGGCACCGGGTACCATCAACAAGCGAACTACAAATGTAAGGATGAACAAAGAGAGCAGATATTGCTCTGTCATACCATACAAAAAGTAAAGCATGGCACCGAATGGTATGGCAATGTAACTGAATAAAGATTCCATGGGTAAAAGTCCTCCGAATTATTTTCTCTTCCTGATGTTTTTTTTCCCGGATAACTCAGGAACCGGATCTACGCCTCCGGGAAAGAATTGATTGCAGCGAAGCAGCCGTTTTGCTGCAAGGAAACCGCCACGTAACGGCCCGTATTGTTCTATTGCCTGCAGTGCATATTGCGAACAGGTCGGATAGTATCGGCACATGGGCGGAAACAGGGGGGAGATATGCCGCTGATAAAAGCGGATCGATTTCAGGAGAAACTTCTTCATTGCAGCATACCTGCACTGTCGAGTTGCTTGCGCATAATCTCCAGAATTTCTGTGCTTTTTTTGTAAACTGTTTTGGTTCTGGCTACAAACACAAAGTCGTAACCCGGTCGGATTTCGTTCTGCAATGACAAAAAGGCCGCACGGATGACACGGCGAGCCCGATTACGCTGTACTGCATTTCCGATCTTTTTGCTGGTAGTGATTCCAATACGACAAATACCCGCGCGGTTCTTGTTTACATAAGTAACCAGCGCAGGATTTGTGTATGTTTTTCCGCGGGCGTATGCTCTGCGGAAATCACTGTTGGATTTTAGAGTTTCAAATCCGGACAAGTTAGTCACCGAATCCTTTCGGATGTGATTCACCGGATCTCCACGCCGTAAAAAACAGATTAGTAGCTAAGCTGCTTTCTGCCCTTTGCTCTGCGGCGAGCAAGTACCTTGCGGCCGTTTCTGTCCGACATTCTCTTGCGGAAGCCATGTTCCATCTTGCGATGACGCTTCTTGGGCTGGTACGTTCTTTTCACGGTAAAACCTCCATTCTGAACGGTTTTTAATGGTTTTCGGCTGCTAAGAAGGACGGGAGTGCATTCCCTCACTTCGCAAGGACTAATTATACCCAAATAAAACAATTATGTCAAGTACTTAGAATAAAAATATTCAATTTTGGCAGAATCTCTAAAAAATTAAGATTAAATTAAATTTGGAGTTGATACTTGTATTAAAAGATAAATAAGCGTATAATAAATACAGGACAGTTTGCAGTTGCTTGTGTTAGGAGGTTTTTATTGTGACACGGACTGAAAAACGATTTAAATTTATTGTTAATATAATTTATTTTGTCATTATCATCGGTGCAGCCTATTTCTTGTTTGACCGCTGCATATCATTGTTTTTGCCGTTGATTGTCGGTTTTGTTGTTGCTTTTTTGTTGAAAAAACCGATTGCGTTTTTTGAGAAAAAGACACCGCTGAAACGCGGTCCCATCAGTGTTATTCTGGTGTTGTTGCTGTTGAGCGTCGGTCTCGGATTCGTTGTGTTGATCGGTTTTAATGTGGTTGTTGAAATCAAAGGCTTTATGTCTTATGTGTATGACCGGTTGAATGACTTGCCGCAGTTGATTTTATCTGTCAAGAATTGGTTATTGGGCTTGCTTGCAAATCTTCCTGCCGGAATCGGCTCCGAAGTATCCGAAACGGTTGCGGCCTTTTTTGATGATCTTGCAGCCAACGGTGTTTCCAGCCTGAATGTAAATCCGGATAAGTTTAACTGGTCATCCGTATTGTCAACCGGCAGTGATATTCTTACAAGTACAATCGGTAAGATTCCGTCGTTGGTTATCAGTTTGGTAATTACCGTTATTTCTTCTGTGTTTGTTTGTTCCGACTACGATCATATCCGCAACTTTATTCTTCGTCAGTTGTCCCCTGAAAACGGCAGTAAGTTGATGCATGCCAAGAAACTCGTCGTTTCGAGCATGGTCAAGATGATAAGAGCTTATGGTCTGATTTTTCTGATTACGACTGTTGAACTTTCAATTGCATTTTCAATTCTGAAACTGATCGGTGTTTACTCTTCGGATTACTTGTTTGTTATGGCAATCGTCATTGCGGTGGTTGATATCATCCCCGTTCTCGGTACCGGTACTGTCCTGATTCCGTGGGCAGTGGTATCTCTGTTGACAGATAAAGTCGGTCTGGGTATCGGTTTGCTCATTACCTATGCGGTTGTTCTGATCATCAGGCAGATTCTGGAACCCAAACTGGTGTCCGGTCAGATCGGTCTGCCGCCCATTGTTACGATCACTGCGATGTATGTCGGAACCAAGATATTCGGTATTTTCGGTTTCTTCATTCTTCCGTTTATTATTACGATTATCAACGAAATGAACAATGACGGTATCATCCATCTGTTCAAGCGTTCGTCGGATGTGCAGAAGCCGGTTGAACAGGAAGATGAACCGACTGTCGATGTAAAGGCAAGTAAGGCAGAGTCATAAAGTCCGAAAATGGGAGGAAAATCAATGCTGTGTCCGTTTTTGCAGATGCCGTTGCATGGTGCAGATGCTTCTCTTACCGGTATTGCCGGTTCTGCTGTTGCGGCATTATTGACAGCATTGGTATGCAGTTTTGCAGATAACTTCTCAAACGGAGATACTTTTGTGCTTGTGTCTGCCGTTACAGGTGTATAATAAATTGAAGCTGCCTTTTTAAGGTGGCTTCTTTTTTTTGTCCGCACTGTTTTTGAAATTCCGTAATGTATAAGGAGAGAGAGAATTTAATCTCGGATTGGTGTCTGTTTCATTCAGAGGTTTGCAGCCTGCTGCAATTCTTGCGGCTGTCCGAAATGCAGGTTTGCAATGCATTGAATGGGGAAGCGATATTCATGCCCCGTGTGATGAATTATCACAGTTGCGTTATCTGGCTGCCATGCAGCAGGAAAATGGAATAAAATGCAGTTCTTACGGAACCTATTTTCGTCTTGGCGTGCATCCGATAACGGATTTGCAGGCATATATAGATGCCGCAAAGATTCTGGGAACGGATATTCTCAGACTGTGGTGCGGCAACAAGGGATCACAGGCGTATTCGGTGCAGGAACGCAAGAATCTTTATGATAAATGTAAAGCGGCTGCATTGATTGCCGAAGCAAACGGTGTGAAACTTTGCATGGAGTGCCACAACGGAACGCTTACGGATTCAAAAGAAGCTGCTTTGGAATTGATGCAAGCGGTGGAGTCTGCCGCATTCGGAATGTATTGGCAGCCGAATCAGTATTGCTCTTTTGAGGAAAATGTTGCCTATGCCCGTTTGCTGTCACCGTATACGGAACACTTGCATGTATTCAACTGGAAAGGAGATCTGCGTTTTCCGTTGCAGGATGCGATTTCCGAATGGGAAACCTATCTTTCCTGTTTCGGGAAAGAGAAAACATTGTTGCTTGAGTTTATGCCCGATGACAACATAGAAAGTTTACCGACCGAAGCCGCAGCTTTGCGTGCTGTTTCGGGTGTTGCTTTATAATATTACATTATATATAAGGAGTGTTGCTCGATGCGTTCAATATTTTTGTGCAATGAAGCAGCCAATCCCGATCGCGTGTATCCCGGATCGGTACAATCTCTGTTATGCGAGCAGGCGGGATTGTGTACTTGTGTTTATGCTGAAAAAGATGTAATGGAGAATCCGTCTTTGTTTGCGGAAACGGAATATATTTTTTCCACCTGGGGAATGCCGCAGTTGACAGAAGAACAAATCAGAACGGTTTTTCCGAAGCTGAAATGTGTGTTTTATGCTGCCGGTACGGTGCAGTATTTTGCACGTCCGTTTTTGCAGAGCGGTGTGCGTGTATTCAGTGCATGGGCAGCCAATGCCGTCCCGGTTGCAGAATATACGGTTGCACAAATCATTCTGGCAAACAAAGGCTATTTTGCATCCTCAAGATTGCAAAGCATGGGGGAATGCAAACAGGCAGATGCGATCAAGCAAAACTATCCGGGTAATTACGGAGAAACGGTCGGTATTATCGGTGTCGGTATGATCGGTACGATCGTTTGTGAAATGCTGAAAAACTACAATCTGAAAGTAAAAGCATTTGATCCGTTTTTGTCAGACGAAAAAGCGGAGCGGTTGGGGATTGAAAAATGCAGCCTTGAAGAGTTGTTTGCTACCTGTTTTGTTGTTTCCAATCATCTTGCAAACAATGAACAGACACGCGGAATGCTCAACGGAACGTTATTTGCACAGATGCGTCCGTATGCGACTTTTTTGAATACGGGTCGCGGTGCACAGGTGGCGGAAGACGATCTGGTTGCGGTTTTGCAGGCACGCGGAGATCTGACCGCAGTGTTGGATGTGACAATGCCGGAGCCGCCGATCGAAGGGCATCCGTTTTATCGCTTGCCGAATTGTATCCTGACACCGCATATTGCAGGCAGCAGCGGAGATGAACTCGGTCGAATGGCTGAATATATGGCACAGGAGTTTTTGCGCTATTCAAAACAGGAAGATTGTCTGTATGAAGTGACAGACAAAATGCTTGCTACAATGGCATAGGAGGAAAAGAAATGGATACGCTTTATTTTTCTGCATCTCTGATTGAAAGTTTAAAGAATACAACCGATGAAAAACTGAAAGCAATCGTGGCAGCCGTTTTGCAGCGTGCCGAAAAAGCAAAAGAAATGCCCGTTGTGGATGAAGAGACTGTACGTGTGGACGGAGAAGGTTTGATAACGCAGCATGAAAATTACGGCGAAGCTTGCGGTCCCCTTGAAAACAATATGCTTTATCTTGCTTTCGGCTATTACTATACCGGTGATGCATCCTATTTTGAAAAAGCAAGAGATCTGATGCTTGCCTATGTCAGATACAGCAAATGGTACGGAAAAGGATTTCAGGGCAGGGGTGAACTGAATACAGGGCATTTCTGTGTCGGCATGGGCTACGGTATTGCCTGTTTCGGTTCGGTCTTATCCGAGGAAGATCGTCGCACGATTGCGGAAGGTACATATCGACTTGGCATTCTGCCTTTGTTGGAGGATTGGTTGCTGCCCGGTAAAAAGTTGCATTGTTTTGATACCATGGGACATAACTGGTGGCCTGTTTGTGTCAGTGCCGGTGCATTTGCAGCAATCATCATGAAGGATGACCTGGAAGACGGAGAAGTGCTTGCCCGTCAGGCAGCAGCCGGATTGCAGGCGTGGTTTGCCTATCAGGGGAATGCGATCAACAACAAGCTTGCAAGTCTTGACAACGGTGCGTTTTATGAAGGTGTCGGGTATTATAATTATCTGCTCAAGGAATACCTTCGTTTTGCCGAAGTGTATACGAAAATTCTGCATGAATCGCCTTTTGATGACGCAGAGATCATCAGGCAAGCGGCAGACTTTTTTGTACAGACCGCATATCTTTCGGACGAAGCAGATTATTGTGTTGCATTCGGTGACTGTGACGGTGAAGGTTTTATGGAGTCCGTTGTTTTTATGCTTGCCTGTCATCCCGAACGTAATGAGCTTCGATGGCTGATTCGGAATCGGATACACAGCTTTGCAGATAGTGACATCCTGAAGCTATTACATTATAATAATATATACTTCGGTGAAAGCTGCGATCCGAAATGCTTGTCTGCTGTTTACGAAAACAACGGCTGGGCGATCTTCAGGGACAGTTTTGAAAAGAATGCAACCATGCTTGCCGTCAAATGCGGAGACAGCTGGAATCACTCGCACAATGATGCCGGCAGCTTCCTTTTGTACAGGAACGGAACCACCGAAATATTTGATTCGGGTTGTTGCAGCTATTCCAATGAGATTTACCGTGACTACTATGTCCAATCGTTTGCACATAATGTTTTGTTGTTTAACGGAAAAGGGCAGGATTGGCGTGATCATCACGATCATATCCGTATGCGCGGCAGATTGATCGGATTTACGGATGAACCCGGTTTCCGTTATGTTGCCGCGGATGCAACGGGACCTATGGGACGATACTTCCGCAAGCATCTGCGTCACTTCCTGTGGTTGCGTGATTTTATACTGATTTACGACGACGTCCAGAGTTATGAGCCGGGAATGATCTCATTTCTTCTGCATGCAAACGAGGATACCTGCTTCAGGATGCTGAGCCCTTGCAGTCTTACAAAACCGCACGGATTCATCGGAGATGATGTGCAGGATTGTACATACTTTTCTTATAATCGTCCGACGGATGAAAACGGCAGAGTTAAATTTGTTTCCGTATTGGCTCTTGATGAGAACAATGTGCCGTCATTTGAAGAAATTGAAAACGGATACAAACTGACCTGCGGTGATATGAATGTGTATATCAATCTGTTCAGCGACGGTCGTATCATGCACCGGAATTGTATTACCGAATTTGACGGTATCACCACCGATGCCGTGATCCTTGTTGAGGAGAACGGACAATATGCAGCGGTCAATGCAAGCATGATCCGGAAAGACGGAATCAGCATTCTGGACACCTTTGCAAGGGTGAACGGATGCTGTAAAAAAAATCTGCAAAATCACTAAACTTTTTTAAAAAAGTTCTTGCAATTTGCATAAGACTATGCTATAATACCTTCGCTTGCGACAGAGAGGTGAATTCTGCCCTGCAGTTGTAAGCAGATATGCGATGATGTGGGATGTGGCTGCACACCGATGCAGGGAACTCTCACGGAGTATGTCCGATTTTAAACCGGGCGAAACAAGCCGATGCCAAGGGGGATTCTCGCGCCTTAACCGGGAATTTTTCCACCAAGGCACATTTCTGCTGTCAGCTCCGGAAATAATTTTTCCGGAGTTTAAATACGAGACGGGATGAAACACCCGGATGGGTTGCAGAAATTCGATCGGCTGTCGCCACAAACGAGGAGGCAATTCAAATGGCAGTTAAGGAAAAGATCAGAATCAGACTCAAAGGTTACGACCACAATCTTGTTGACAAAGCAGCAGAGCGTATCGTCGAAACCGCAAAGCGCACGGGCGCACAGGTATCCGGCCCCGTACCGCTTCCCACAGAGAAGGAAGTTGTTACTATCCTTCGTGCTGTTCACAAGTACAAGGATTCCCGCGAACAGTTTGAACAGCGCACCCACAAAAGACTCATTGACATCATCAGACCTTCCAGCAAAACTGTTGAAGCTCTGACAGGTCTTGAGCTTCCCGCCGGTGTTGACATTGACATCAAAATCTAAAAGGTGTCGATGCCCTATATAACCCATAGGTCACCGCAGGTCAAGTTGACATGCAGTCAACCAATAATCTGACAGGAGGAAAAAACAGATGAACAAAGGTCTTATCGGAACGAAAGTCGGCATGACTCAGATTTTTGACGCAAACGGAAACGTAGTTCCCGTAACTGTCATCATCGCAGGTCCCTGTGCCGTCGTTCAGAAGAAGACAAACGAGAAGGATGGCTATGAAGCTGTTCAGCTCGGCTACGGCGATGTCAAGGCATCCCGTGTCAACAAGCCCATGAAGGGCCACTTCGCAAAGCTCGACGTTGCTCCCAAGAAGGTTCTGAAGGAATTCAGATTCGACGATTGCGCAGCATTCAACACAGGTGATATCCTGAAGGCTGACGTATTTGCAGCGGGCGACAAAGTAGACGTATCCGGTATCAGCAAAGGTAAAGGTACCGCAGGCGTCATCAAGAGATGGAACATGGCAAGACTCAAGGAAACCCACGGTAGCGGTCCGGTCGGCAGACACGGCGGCTCCATCGGTGCTTGTTCTGACCCCTCGAGAGTTTTCAAGGGAAAGAAAATGGCCGGTCATCTCGGTAGTGAAAAGGTCACCGTCCAGAATTTGGACGTCGTAACGGTTGATGCTGAAAACAACATCATCGCTATCAAGGGTGCCGTACCCGGCCCCAAGGGCGGCACTGTTGTTATCACAAACGCCGTTAAGAAAGCGTAAGGAGGAATGAACGATGCCTAACGTAGCAGTATTCAATATGGCAGGCGAAAAGGTATCCGAGCTTGCTCTCAACGATAGCGTTTTTGCTGTTGAGCCCAACACCTCGGTCATGCACATGGCTGTCATCAACTATCTTGCAAATCAGCGTCAGGGTACACAGTCCACCCTTACAAGAGCTGAAGTCAGCGGCGGCGGAAAGAAGCCCTGGCGTCAGAAGGGAACAGGTCACGCAAGACAGGGTTCCACCCGTGCTCCCCAGTGGTATCACGGCGGTATCGCTCTCGGCCCGAAGCCCCGTTCCTACAACTTCACCATCAACAAGAAAGTCAGACAGCTTGCTATCAAGTCCGCACTTTCTTCCAAGGTTCTCGCTAACGAACTTGTCGTTCTCGACAACCTGACCCTTGAAGCCATCAAGACTAAAGAGATCGTTAAGGTCCTTGCAGCTCTGAAGGCAGGCAAAAAGGCACTCATCGTTCTTCCCGAAAAGAATGACGTTGTTTACCGCAGTGCAAGAAACATCGCAGGCGTGAAGGTTTCTCCCGTAAACACCATCAACACCTACGACATTCTCAATTGCGATACGCTCATCGTTCTCAAGGACGCTGTTGCCAAGATCGAGGAGGTCTATGCAAAATGAAATACGCACAGGATATCATCCTCCGTCCCATCGTTACTGAGGAAAGCATGATCAATACGGCTAACAAGAAGTACACCTTCGCTGTTGCCAAAGATGCTAACAAGTATCAGATCGCTGACGCTGTCGAAGCTATCTTCGGCGTCAAGGTCGAAAAGGTTAATACCATCAATGTTCGCGGTCATCTCCGTCGCTACGGCCGTTTCGAAGGCTACAAGCCCTCCTGGAAAAAGGCTATTGTGACACTTACAGACGATTCCAAGACCATCGAGTTCTTTGACGGAATGTTCTAATCAAGACCGTCCGGGCCGGCGATGTATGGAAATAGCCGTCCGCTAAACCACCCGGATATGAACACTTATTTCAAAATTATGAAAGGCGTGTGACTGAAAATGGCTATTAAAGTCTACAAACCGACTACCAACGCTCGTCGTAACATGTCGGTTACAGATTATTCTCATCTGTCAAAGGTCGCTCCCGAGAAGAGCCTTCTTGAACCTCTTAAGAAGACTTCCGGCCGCAACAGCTACGGCAGAATCACCGTTCGCCATCATGGCGGCGGCAATCGCAAAAAATATCGTATCATCGATTTCAAGAGAACCAAGACCGGTGCTGCTACCGTTCTTACCCTTGAATACGATCCCAACCGTTCCGCACACATCGCTCTGGTTCAGTATGAAGACGGCGTAAAGAGCTACATTCTTGCTCCCGAAGGTCTTCAGGTCGGTGATGTTGTTGAATCCGGTGCAGGTGTTGACATCAAGGTTGGCAACGCTCTTCCGCTTGCAAACATTCCTGTCGGTACCTTCATCCATAACGTTGAACTGTATCCCGGTCGCGGCGGCCAGCTTGCAAGAGCAGCAGGTAACGCAGCACAGCTCATGGCTAAAGAAGGCGTTTATGCTCTTCTTCGTCTTCCCTCCGGTGAACAGAGAAACGTTCCCGCACTGTGCATGGCTACCGTCGGTACCGTAAGCAACGCTGACCACATCAACGTTAAGATCGGTAAAGCCGGCCGTACCCGTCATATGGGCATCCGTCCCACAGTTCGCGGTTCTGTTATGAACCCCTGCGACCACCCGCACGGTGGTGGTGAAGGCAAGTCCCCCATCGGTCGTCCCGGCCCTGTTACTCCCTGGGGCAAGCCTGCACTTGGTTATAAGACTCGTGCAAAGCATAAGCGTTCCGACAAGCTGATTGTCAAGCGCCGCAATGCGAAATAAGCGGAAAGGAGACAATAAATAATGGGTAGAAGCGTTAAAAAAGGACCTTTTGTTCAGCCCAAGCTGCTCGAAAGAGTCGAAAAAATGAATCAGAATGGCGAAAAGATCGTTCTCAAGACGTGGAGCCGCAGCTCTACAATTTTCCCGGAATTTGTTGGTCATACCTTTGCCGTTCATGACGGCCGCAAGCATGTTCCGGTATATGTTACTGAAGACATGGTCGGTCATAAGCTCGGTGAGTTTGCTCCCACAAGAACCTTCAGAGGTCACGCTGGCAGCAAGACTTCCAACAACGGTAAATAATCGGTCGAAAGGAGTGTAAACAATGGAAGAAGCAAGAGCAAAAGCGACTTTTGTGCGTATCGCTCCCAGAAAGGTACAGATCGTTCTGGATTTGATCCGCAACAAACCCGCAAATGAAGCTATGGCAATCCTGAAGTACACGCCCAAGGCCGCGTGTGAACCGCTTGCAAAGCTTCTCAAATCCGCTATGGCTAATGCGGAAAACAACTACAACATGGACGTGGACAGACTGTATGTTGCAGAATGCAGCGTCAGCCAGGGTCCCACCCTTAAGCGTATCAGACCGAGAGCACACGGCCGTGCGTTCAGAATCAACAAGAAGACGTCGCACATCACCCTTGTACTCAAGGAAGCTGAGGAATAAGAGGGGAGGAGGAATAAACAATGGGTCAGAAAATTAATCCTACCGGTTTGAGAATCGGTGTTATCAAGGATTGGGAATCTCGTTGGTATGCTGACAAATCAGCATTCGGCGACACCCTCGTAGCAGATTACAAAGTTCGTGAATACCTCCTCAAGTCCCTCGAGTCCGCAGGTGTTCCGAAAATCGAAATTGAACGCGACCCCAAGAGAGTCCGTATCAATATTCACTGCGCAAAGCCCGGCATGGTTATCGGCAGAGGCGGCGCTGAGATCGAAAAGATCAAGGCTACCTGCAAGAAGATGCTTGGCGGCGAAAAAGAAGTTTATATCAACATCATCGAAATCAAGCAACCCGACCTCAATGCTCAGCTTGTAGCAGAAAAGATCGCTCAGCAGCTTGAAAAGAGAGTTTCTTTCCGCCGTGCAGTTAAGCAGGCTATCGGCAGCACCATGAGACTCGGTGCTCGCGGTATTAAGATTCAGGTTGCAGGCAGACTCGGCGGTGCTGAAATTGCACGTACCGAAACCTACAAAGAAGGTACCATCCCGCTTCAGACCATCCGTGCTGACATCGATTACGGTGTAACGGAAGCCAAGACCACCTACGGTCGTATCGGCGTTAAGGTCTGGCTGTATAGCGGTGAAGTCCTTCACGAAGGCCGTGCCCGCAACAACAACCAGAGAAGAAACAACAACCAGAGAAGAGACAGGAGGGCGTAAAGATGTTATTGCCTAAGCGTGTAAAGTACCGCAGACAGCAAAGAGGCCGCCTCAAGGGCGAAGCTCATCGCGGCAATAAGGTTAACTACGGTGATTACGGTCTCGTAGCTTGTGAGCCCGCATGGATCACTTCTAACCAGATCGAAGCAGCCCGTATTGCTATGACCAGATCCATCAAGCGTGGCGGTCAGGTTTGGATTAAGATCTTCCCCGACAAGCCCATCACCGAGAAGCCGGCTGAAACCCGAATGGGTTCCGGTAAAGGTTCTCCCGAATATTGGGTAGCAGTCGTAAAGCCCGGCAGAGTCATGTTTGAAATCGCCGGTGTTGAGGAAGCTCAGGCCCGTGAGGCTCTGCGTCTTGCAGCAGCCAAGCTGCCGATCAAGTGTAAAGTATTGACCAAGGAAGAACAGGGTGGTGAGCAAGAATGAAAGCCAGTGAAATCAGAGCAAAATCCGTCGCAGAGATGGACGCTGAACTCCTCAAGTTGAAGGAAGAGCTTTTCAATCTGCGCTTCCAGCAGGCCATCAACCAGCTTGACAACCCGATGCGCATCAGCGCTGTCAAGAAAGATATCGCTCGTATTCTTACAGTTAAGCGCGATATCGAACTTCACGGCAAGGATGCCTGAGTAAGGGAGGAAGCATAAATGGAACGTAATTTGAGAAAAACCCGCGTCGGTATTGTTAAGAGTGACAAAATGGACAAGACAGTTGTTGTCGCTGTTCAGGATAAGGTTCGTCATCCTCTTTATAAGAAGATCGTCAACCGCACAATTAACCTTAAAGCACACGACGAAAACAACGAATGCGGCATCGGTGACCGTGTTCTTCTGATGGAAACCAGACCTCTCTCCAAAGACAAGAGATGGCGTGTGGTTGAAATCATTGAAAAGGCTAAATAATTAAGGAGGCACATCATGATTCAGCAACAGACTTTACTCAAAGTCGCCGATAACACCGGTGCTAAGGAGCTTATGTGCATCCGCGTACTCGGCGGTACTGGCAGAAAATATGCCAATATCGGTGACGTTGTTGTCGCTTCTGTTAAAAAGGCTACTCCCGGTGGCGTTGTGAAAAAGGGTGATGTCGTTAAGGCAGTCATCGTTCGCTCCGCAAAGGGTGTCCGCAGAGACGACGGAACTTATATCCGCTTTGATGAAAACGCAGCCGTTATCATCCAGGCTGACAAAAACCCCAAGGGTACCCGTATTTTTGGACCTGTGGCAAGAGAACTTCGTGACAAGGAATATACGAAGATCCTTTCCCTCGCTCCCGAAGTACTTTAATCGGAGGTGCACAATGAGTAATAAAGTTCATGTTAAGACCGGCGATACCGTTATCGTTATCAATGGTAAGGACAGAGGCAAGACCGGTAAGGTTCTTCAGGTCAGCCCCTCCGAAGGTAAGGTTATCGTTGAAGGTATCAACATCGTAACCAAGCACGTTAAACCCCGCAGAATGGGTGAGCCCGGCGGCCTTGTTAAGGCTGAAAGTGCTCTCTACGCAGACAAGGTTCAGCTTGTTTGCCCCAAGTGCGGCAAAGCTGTCAGAGTCGGTCATCAGATCGATTCCAAGGGCAACAAAGTTCGCGTCTGCAAGAAGTGCAGTGCACAGTTTTAATGAGGGAGGACGATTATAATGGCAAGACTTAAAGAAATGTACACAGCCGACGTCGCTCCGGCTCTCATGAAGAAATTCAATTATAAGAGCGTCATGCAGATTCCGAAGATTGACAAGGTTGTTGTCAACGTCGGCTGCGGTGAAGCCCGTGAAAACCCCAAGGCACTTGATGCTATCTGCGGCGATATCGCTCAGATCACCGGTCAGAAACCGGTTGTCTGCCTGGCAAAGAAGTCCGTCGCTAACTTCAAGCTCCGTGAAGGCATGCCCAACGGTGTTAAGGTAACACTCAGAGGCGAGAAGATGTACGAGTTCCTCGACAGATTCTTCAACCTTGCTCTTCCCAGAGTTCGTGACTTCAGAGGCATCAACCCCAACTCCTTCGACGGCAGAGGCAACTACGCTGTCGGTATCAAGGAACAGCTGATCTTCCCCGAAATCGACTACGATAAGATCGACAAGGTTCGCGGTATGGACATCTGCATCGTCACAACCGCACAGACAGACGAAGAAGCCAGAGAGCTCCTTGCTCTTATGGGCGCTCCGTTTGCTAAATAAGGAGGGGAAAGAGAATGGCAAAGACATCTAAGAAAGTCAGTCAGGCAAGACCCGCGAAGTATTCGACAAGAGCTTACAACAGATGCAAGATTTGCGGAAGACCCCACGCTTACCTTCGTAAGTACGGAGTATGCCGTATCTGCTTCAGAGAACTGGCCCATGCAGGTCAGATTCCCGGTGTTAAGAAAGCAAGCTGGTAATTGATAGCTTTAAGTAAAGGAGGTTTACGGCATGCAGATTACCGATCCCATCGCTGATATGCTTACCAGAATCAGAAACGCAAATTCTGCTAAGCACGACACGGTGTCCGTCCCCGCATCCAATATGAAGAAGGCTATTGCCCAGATTCTTGTTGACGAGGGATATATCAAGAGTTTTAAAGTTGTTGACGACGGTAAGCAGGGCGTTATCGAAATCGCTCTCAAGTACGGTCCCAACAAATCCCAGGTTCTCATGGGTATACGCAGAGTTTCCAAGCCCGGCCTGCGTATCTATTCCGATGTAGAGAATATGCCGAAAGTCATGAAAGGTCTCGGCATTGCAATCCTCTCCACATCCAAGGGTATTATGACAGATAAGGATGCTCGCAAAGCCAACGTTGGCGGCGAAGTCCTTGCATTCGTCTGGTAAGGAGGTACAAAGGGATGTCTCGTATTGGCAGAATGCCCATTACAGTTCCGGCAGGTGTTGACGTTACCATCGACGGCAGCACAGTCACCGTTAAAGGTCCCAAGGGTACTCTTTCCGGAACATTCAACAGCAACATGAGCATCGAGCTTGATGCCGGCGTTATCACTGTTTCCCGTCCCAACGACGTAAAGGAAAACAGAGCTCTGCACGGCCTGACTCGTACACTCATCAGCAACATGGTTGTAGGCGTAAGCACAGGCTTCAAGAAGGAACTTGAAATTGTCGGTGTCGGTTACCGTGCCGCAATGGAAGGCAAGAGCTGCGTCCTCAACATTGGTTATTCTCACACGGTGAAGATGGATCCGCCCGAAGGCGTTACCGTCGAAGTACCCGCTCCGAACAAGATCGTCGTATCCGGTGCTGACAAGCAGGCAGTTGGACAGTTCGCTTGTGAGATTCGTGCGGTTCGTCCGCCCGAACCCTACAAGGGAAAAGGCATCAAGTATGTTGATGAAGTCGTTCGCCGCAAGGAAGGCAAGTCCGGTAAGGGCGGTAAATAATTAAAGGAGTGAAAGAATATGGTAAACAGACCTAATACTGCTAAGGCAAGACAGACACGCCATAAGAGAGTTCGCGGCAAAATCCGCGGTACTGCTGCCTGTCCCCGCCTGAATGTTTTCCGTTCTCTGAAGCATATCTACGCTCAGCTCATCGATGATGATAAGGGTGTCACTCTCGCCGCTGCATCTACCGTCGAGAAAGATTTCGCTGAATACGGCGGAAACATTGATGCCGCCAAGAAGGTTGGCAAATTGCTCGCTGAAAGAGCCATCGCCAATGGTATTGAAGAATGCGTATTTGACCGTGGCGGTTACATTTATCACGGCCGTGTACAAGGCTTGGCCGAAGGCGCCCGCGAGGGCGGCCTGAAGTTCTAACGAGAAGGAGGAAACAATTTTGGCCAGATTTGATTCTCAGAACAGAGAAAACAACAACGAATACATCGAAAGAGTCGTTGCTATCAACCGTGTTTCCAAAACCGTTAAGGGCGGCCGTGTCATGAAGTTCTCGGCTCTCGTAGTCGTAGGCGACGGCAAAGGCACCATCGGCTTCGGTCTCGGTAAATCCAACGAAGTTCCGGATGCTATCCGTAAGGGCATCGAAGATGCTAAGAAGAATCTCACAAAGGTTGCGCTCAAGGGTACAACCATTCCCCACGAAGTCATCGGCAAGTTCGGTGCAGGCGTCGTTCTTATGAAGCCCGCAGCACCCGGTACCGGCGTTATCGCCGGCGGCCCCGTTCGTGCCGTTGTTGAGACGGTCGGTATCAAGGATATCCGTACGAAGGCTCTTCGTTCGAACAATCCCTGCAACGTCGTCAGAGCAACTCTCAACGGACTTATGCAGCTTCGCAATGCAGAAGAAGTTGCTGCAACCAGAGGCAAGTCCGTAAGCGAAATTTTAGGTTAAGGAGTGTGCAGTCATGGCAGAAATCAAAATTAAGCTCGTTAAGAGCCTGATCGGAACCAAAAAGGACCAGATTGCCACCGCTTATTCTCTCGGCCTTCGCAAGATCGGTGATGTAACCGTACAGCCCGACAACGCACAGACCAGAGGTAAGATTCATAAGATCGGTTTCCTTCTCGAGGTTACTGACGCGTAAGAGCAGAAAGGACGACTTATTATGAAATTGCACGAGTTATCGCCTGCTCCCGGTTCAAATGTTCCGGTAAAGCGTATAGGCAGAGGTCCCGCATCCGGTCAGGGCAAAACCGCCGGTAAGGGTCACAAGGGTCAGAAGGCAAGAGCCGGCCGTGGTATGAATCCCGGCTTCGAAGGCGGCCAGATGCCCCTCCAGAGAAGACTTCCCAAGAGAGGTTTCAACAACATCTTCGCTAAGGAGATCGCTATTGTTAACCTTGCATCTCTTGAAGAAGCTTTCGAAAACGGTGCTGTTATCGATACGCAGGCTCTGCTTGACAGCGGCCTTGTAAAGAAAGAACTTGACGGCATCAAAGTTCTTGGCCACGGCGATCTTACCAAGAAGTTCACCGTTAAAGCCAATGCTTTCTCCAAATCCGCAAAGGAAAAGATCGAAGCTGTCGGCGGTACTGCTGAAGTTATCTGATAGCAATTCGACTATCACTTTGTAGCGAAAAGGAAGGAGCGTGTCAAAATAATGTTAAAAACCGTTATCAACGCATGGAAGATCCCGGATCTGCGTAAGAAGATTGTCTATACGATTTTCATTCTTTTCCTGTTCAGACTCGGTTGTGCCATTCCTGTTCCCTTCGTTGACATCACCGAAGGACTAGCAGCAGGTGCTGAAGGTACATTCATCAGCTATCTTACCATGTTGACAGGTGATGCTTTTAACTATGGACGCCTTTTTGCACTGGGTATCACCCCTTACATCAACGCTTCCATTATTATTGAGCTTCTCACCGTCGCAATCCCCGCACTCGGCAGACTTGCGAAGGAAGGCGAAGAAGGCCGCAAGAAAATGGGTACCATCACTCGTTATGTTACCGTTGGTCTTGCACTTCTTCAGAGTGTTGCTTTCTTCGTATACATCTGGAGTTCCGGTTCTATGCTTACCACGGATGCAGCAGGTGCTGCATACACAGGTTTTGCAGCTGCGTTCCAGGGCATCGTCGTTATCCTTGCTCTTACCGCAGGTAGTACGGTTGTTATGTGGCTCGGCGAACAGATCAACAACAAGGGTATCGGCAACGGTATCTCCCTGATCCTCTTCGCAGGTATCGTTTCTCGTATCCCGACGATCTTGTATCAGCTCATCATGACCGCTTACAATCAGGGCAAATTGTATTATCTGATTGTCCCGATTGCATTCGTATCCTTGCTTGCAATGATCGTTTTCATTTGCTGGATGGATGGTGCAGAACGCAGAATTCCCATTCAGTACGCAAAGAGAGTTGTCGGCCGTAAGATGTACGGCGGACAGAGCTCAAACATCCCGCTCAAGGTTAACCTTTCGGGTGTTCTTCCGGTTATCTTTGCAAGTTCCATTCTTTCTTTGCCTCCCACGATCGAAATGTTCGTTGAGAGCAAAATCAAGGAAGACAGCTTCCTTGAAAGCTTCTTTGGCTGGTTCCATCCCACTTCTCCGGTGTACGCAGTGGTCTACTTCGTGTTGATCATCTTCTTTGCATACTTCTATGCATCGATTCAGTATAATCCGATCGAAATGGCAAACAACCTTGCCAAGAACAGCGGTGTCATCCCCGGTATCCGTACCGGTCGTCCGACTGCGGACTACATCGCAAAAGTACTCTCCAAACTCATTCTTCTCGGTGCACTGCTTCTCAGTGTTGTAGCTCTCTATCCGGTTCTCTTCACCGATATCACCACGCTGGCTGAATATCCTGTCAACGTATCCATCGGTGGTACATCGATCATCATTCTTGTCGGTGTTGCACTTGAAACCGTAAGACAGCTCGAAAGCCAGATGATGATGCGTCACTACAAGGGCTTCCTTGATTAAGGAGACGTATATGAAAGTTATTTTTCTTGGTGCCCCCGGTGCAGGTAAAGGCACACAGGCTGAAATCGTAGCTGAAAAATATGCGATTCCGACCATATCCACGGGTAACATCATCCGTGAGGCACTTCGTACCGGGACCCCTATGGGGCTGAAGGCAAAATCTTTTATAGAAGCCGGCCAGCTCGTTCCTGATGAAGTTGTTATCGGTATCATCCGTGACAGACTCGCAGCAGACGACTGTGCCAACGGTTTCATCCTTGACGGTTTCCCGAGAACCATTCCGCAGGCTGAAGCACTTGACGAAATGGGTATCATAATTGACAAGGTAATCGACATCGAAGTTGCAGATGAACGCATTGTTGCCCGTATGTCCGGCAGACGTGTTTGCGCGAAATGCGGTGCTACCTACCACATCGAGTACAAAAAGCCCGCTGTGGAAGGCATTTGTAACAACTGCTCCGAGGCTCTCATCATCCGTAAGGACGACGAACCCGAAACAGTTCTTGAAAGACTCAAGATTTACCACGCAGAAACAGAACCGCTTAAGGATTATTATGGCAAGAAGGGAATTCTTCGCATAGTAGAAGGGCAAGAAGAAGTTGCTGATACAACGGCTCTTACCCTGAAGGCGATGGAGGAATAAGCATGGGAATCGTGCTGAAATCGCAAAAAGAACTTGAACTTATGCGTGAGGCAGGAAGAATTTCCGCCACGGCACTGAAAATCGCAGGGGAGGCCGTACAACCCGGCATCACGACGGCAGAAATCGATAAGATCGCTTATGACTATATCATCAGTCAGAATGCGAAACCGAACTTTCTGAATTATAACGGCTTTCCTGCAACCTGCTGCATATCCATCAACAACGAGGTCATTCACGGCATTCCGGACAGGAAGCACATCATTCGCGAAGGCGATATCGTCAGTATAGATCTTGGTGCTGTTTATAATGGTTACCATGGCGATAATGCCGCCACTTTCGCTTGCGGAAAGATTTCTTCCGAAGCGCAGCGGCTGTGCGACACAACGCGTGAAGCTCTTTATGAAGGACTTAAATACGCGGTCGCTGGCGGCAGAATCGGTGATATCGGTGCTGCGATTTATGCATACTGTACGGCAAGAGGTTACGGTGTGGTCCGTTCTTATACGGGACACGGCATCGGAACCAAATTGCATGAAGACCCTGCGGTCCCCAACTACGGTGCACCAAATCGCGGTGCACGCCTGTTCCCCGGCATGACTTTAGCGATCGAACCTATGATCAACGAGGGAACGCATGACGTAAAAGTTCTGGATAACGACTGGACGGTCGTTACCGCAGACGGTAAACTGTCTGCTCACTTTGAACATACCGTTGCCATCACAAAAGGTGAATGTCTGATTCTGACACAACCTTGCGTTATGTGACACAGGTATCGCTCGTAACCAATATACATTTGGAGGTAAAGTGAATGTCTAAGCAGGATAACATTGAAATCGAGGGGATCGTTGTTGAAGCTCTCCCGAATGCTACGTTCCAGGTAGAACTGGAAAACGGAAAGCAGATTCTGGCCCATATCTCCGGCAAACTGCGTATGAATTATATCCGCATTCTTCCCGGTGATAAGGTAACGGTCGAGTTATCGCCGTACGACCTTACCAGAGGCCGCATTACATGGCGTTCCAAATAAGGAAATTTAGGAGGTAACACAATGAAAGTCAGACCTTCTGTCAAGAAAATTTGCGAGAAGTGCAAAGTTATTAAGCGCAAGGGCAAAATCATGGTTATCTGTGAGAATCCCAAGCATAAGCAGCGCCAGGGTTAATTCCCTGTAAAAACCTAAATGGAGGTGCAACTGACAAATGGCGCGTATTTCAGGCGTAGACCTTCCCAGAGATAAGAGAATCGAAATCGGTCTCACTTACATCTATGGCATCGGTCGTAAAACCGCAAGCGACATTCTTAAAGAAACCGGAGTAGATCCCGACATCAGAGTTCGTGATCTTACCGAAGACGATGTTTCCAAACTTCGTGAATACATCGACCACAACTGCAAGGTCGAAGGTGACCTTCGCAGAGAAACCGCACTTGAAATCAAGAGATTGATCGAAATCGGCTGCTATCGCGGTGTCCGTCATCGTAAAGGCTTGCCCGTAAGAGGTCAGCGTTCCAAGACGAATGCCCGTACTCGCAAGGGTCCGAAGAAGACAATCGCAAACAAGAAGAAATAAGGAGGATATAGTATGGCTACCAAAGCCGTCGCCAAGAAAGGCGCAACCCGCAAACGCCGCGAGCGCAAGAATATTGACCGTGGTGCAGCTCATATTCAATCCACCTTCAACAACACCATCGTCACCATCACCGATACCCAGGGCAACGCTGTATCGTGGGCAAGCGCCGGTGAAATGGGCTTCAGAGGCTCCAGAAAGAGCACTCCGTTTGCAGCCCAGACTGCTGCCGAAACCGCTGCAAAAGCTGCAATGGAACACGGTATGAAGACTGTTGAAGTTTATGTCAAGGGCCCCGGCCAGGGTCGTGAAGCAGCTATCAGAGCACTTCAGACTGCAGGTCTTGACGTCAGCATGATCAAGGATGTTACCCCCATCCCCCACAACGGCTGCCGTCCGCCCAAGAGAAGACGCGTATAATCAGGAGGTGTCATAGATATGGCAAGATATACCGGCGCGGTATGTAAATTGTGCCGCCGCGAAGGCAAAAAGCTCTTTTTGAAGGGCGACAGATGCTACACCAACAAGTGTGCACTTGAACGCCGTGCATATGCCCCCGGCCAGCACGGTCAGAGCCGTAAAAAGCAGTCCGAATACGGCACCCAGCTTCGTGCAAAGCAGACTGCAAGAAGATTCTACGGCATCAACGAAGTACAGTTCAGCAAATATTACGAAATGGCAGTTAAGATGCCCGGCATGACCGGTGAAAACCTTCTCAAGGTTTGCGAAAGCCGTCTTGACAACATCGTTTATCTGCTTGGTTGGGCAAACTCCCGTGCAGAAGCCAGACAGCTTGTTACCCACGGTCATTTCTGTGTAAATGGTCACTGTGTTGACATTCCGTCTTACCTGTGCAGAGCCGGTGAAGTTATTTCCATCCGCAACAAGAGCCTTGACAGCGACAAGTTCACTGCTATCTTTGAAGCAAACGCAGCTCGTCCTGTTCCCGCTTGGCTTGAAACCGACGGTGAAAACCGTTCCGCCAAGGTTGTCAATCTTCCCGAACGTGAACAGATCCAGTGCCCCGTTGAAGAGCACCTGATCGTTGAATTCTATTCCAAGTAAGAATTGACGCAACTTTGCCGGGGAATACAAAAGTATTCCTCGCAGGCTTATGCCTGATTACTTTTAGGAGGGTTTTGAATGATAGGTATTGAGAAGCCCAAAATCGATACTGTTGATCTGAGCGCAGACGGCGTTTACGGCAAGTTTGTCCTCGAACCCCTGGAGAGAGGCTACGGCACAACTCTGGGCAACAGTCTTCGCCGCGTTTTGCTTTCGTCTCTGCAGGGATATGCAATTACATCCGTTAAAATTAACGGTGTCCTTCATGAGTTTAGCACCATCGAAGGTGTTAAAGAAGATGTAACGGAAATCGTTTTGAATCTCAAGAGCGTTATCCTCAAGATTCACGGAAACGGTCCGAAGACAATGTATATCGACTGCAATACTGCAGGCGAGATCACCGCAGGTGATATTCAGGCTGATTCTGAGGTTGAGATCCTCAATCCCGAACAGCATATTGCTACACTCAACAGCGATGCACATGTATGCATGGAGCTTACGGCTGATGCCGGACGTGGATATGTTTCTGCCGAACGCAACAAGGCAATCCTTGACCCGCCCATCGGCGTTATCGCAATCGACTCCATCTACACCCCCGTGCTGCGCGTAAACTACATTGTAGAGAATACCCGTGTCGGCAACATTACCGACTACGATAAGCTTTCTCTCGAAGTGTGGACAAATGGTACGATTACTGCCAAAGATGCAGTTTCGTTCGCAGCCAAGATTCTCAACGAACATCTCAATCTCTTCGTGAATTTGTCCGACGAGGCAAGCAACGCTGAGATTATGGTGGTCAAGGATGAAAGCGGAAATAAACAGACGCTTGAGATGACTGTTGAGGAGCTTGACCTTTCTGTTCGTTCTTTCAACTGTCTGAAGAGAGCGAACATCCACAAAGTCGGTGATCTCATCGAAAAGACTGAAGATGAAATGATGAAAGTTCGTAACCTTGGCCGTAAGTCCCTGGACGAAGTCATCGCAAAACTTGCTTCTTATGGTCTTGCACTTCGCAGTGAAGATGAATAAGCCGAATATCAGACTTTTTATCAGTTAACGTAAGGAGTGATTTTAAATGCCCGGAACCAGAAAGCTCGGCAGACCTACCGATCATCGTAGAGCGATGATGAGAGCAATGGTAACTTACCTTTTGGAAAACGGCAGAATTGAAACCACCGTCACAAGGGCGAAGGAAGTCCGTTCCATGACCGAGAAAATGATCACTCTCGGCAAGGAAAACACCCTTCACAATAAGCGTCAGGCTCTTGCATACATCACCAAGGAAGATGTTGTCAAGAAGCTCTTCGACGAAATCGCACCCAAGTACGATGGCAGAAACGGCGGTTATTGCCGTATCACCAAGACGGGTCCCCGCCGTGGTGACGCTGCTGAGATGTGCATCATTGAACTCATCTGAGTACCGTTTCTGTTTTAAAAACTGAAACCGTTTCAGCTTATAAAATCAATTGAAAGGTGATTTACGATTCATTCGTGAATCACCTTTTTCATTGGAAATGGAAAAAACGAAACCGACAAAGTGTCAAACTTTGCCGGTTTCGTTTTATAGCGTTTGATCGTCAAATGTAAATTAAATGGCTGAAATTTCTTATCAGCAGACATATTATAGCATATGTAACAGAAAAATACAAGAGTATATATGCATAATAATCAAAAAAATCAAAAGTAAGAATGCAGGTTGTTAATAGCGTTCCGGGGTGATGTTCTGTTTTTTGCTTTTGATTTTGTTGCGGATTGTCAGAATCGGCAAAGCAGCAACTGTTGCAACAGGTGCTATTTTTGTAAACGGAATCGCAAGCAGACAAAGGGCAGCCATGAAATATTCACCTGCGTGTGAGGTATAGGCGGGTGGTGCATATCGTGCTGTCGGTTCGACGGTAAAATCGAAGCTTGCATTGTTGTCCGGAATATAGTTGTTGAATAGCATCGGCTCAATAAACTGCGTTGCACTGTATCCCTTGAGCAAATCCTTTTTGATATTCTTGAATGGTTGCGTGTCGATGATGCTGTCCAGAACCGCACACATCGCCATCATAAATTTATATATGGGTGTGTCCGGTGTGTAACTGCCGTCACCGCCGAGCATATTATGAACAAGATCCATGATGATGTCGAACGCAAATTTATCTTTGATTTGTTCGTATTCTTCCTGTGAGAGTTTGCAGAGGTTGCGGCAAAGCGGATACAGGTGCTTGACTTGCAACGAAAGAATAATGGTATTCAGCGGTGCTTTCAGGTTGCTCATTTTTTTGCGGTAATCTGCCTCAAAGCCTTTTCTGATGTATTCTTTGAAAGTCTGATTGCCTAAATCAAAACCATCGACCTTTTTCAATTCCACACTTTCAATTTTGACCGTGTGATTTTCTCCGTCCAGGTTGACAATGCTGAACTGTGGCGGATAGTGCCAAACGGAGGGGGTAGAAATATCGCAAAGCAGATTGCCGTTGTCTGATTTCATGAATCCGACATCCGCAAAATGCGTGTGACCCGTGAACACAAGATTGATTCCGAGATCTGCCAACAGATGACCGACTTGTGCTTCTCGCATATTGCGATTATCGGCACCGATGCGATAGGCAGGAACGGGTGGCAGCATCGGGTGGTGTGTGCAGGCAAACAGGAATTTGCCTTCCTCATTTGCTTTTTCGACAAGTTCACGAATCCAACGCAGGCAGGCAGCAGGATAGGTAACACTTTCATTGTGTCTTGCTTCAATGTTGCGGAAATTGTCATTGAGCATAAGGCACCATGTTTTGTCATCAAGTTCCACACAATATGAATATGCCTCATCGCAAACAGAAAATGCCTGATTTTTGCCGAAATCAGCATACAGTTCCCATAATTCACGAGGTGTTGCACATCTGACAAGTTGCGGTGTAATGGATGCATCATCCAGCCATTTGTATTCATCTCTGACAAGACTTCTGTAATCGGCTGTTTTCGGATCGAAGAAGGGGGTATGCCACGGCTCCGATTTGTATTTTACTTTCGTGTCATTGTAACAACGGGTGTATGCACGGTGATGATGAAAGTCATGGGTTGCCGTTGTTACAAAAACGCGTTTGCCTTTGTTCTGCAGATCTTTGAAAATTTCAATCAGATCTTCATGGCTCCAGATGTCACCATCGTCCGTTAAGTCGCCTGTGATGAGTATGACATCCGCATCGTCCACTTCAGCAGCCATACGAAGAGCTGTTTCGGATGCAGCAGGGTGCATCCTGACATCTTCCGGGGTGCCGGGCAGCATTCTGCGACGGGAAATATAATGTACGTCGGACAGGAGCGTAAACTTCATTTCTTAATCCTCCGTGTTGTTGATTTTTTGAATCAGATCGGGAATGAAAGAAATATCATCCACTTCATGGTCTGCTTTTTCGATGTCCTCAATCCAGACACCGTAGGTTTTGACCCAGATGCCTAAGCAGCCGGCATCTCTTGCACCCTGTATATCGTTGACGGGATGGTCGCCCACGTAAGCCATTTCATGTGGAGCAACTCCGAGCAGCTTTGCCATCTCCTGAAAAATCTCGGCTTCAGGCTTTTCCCAATCGCAATCACCGCTGATAAGAATTTTATCAAAATACGGAGCATAGCCGAGATTGTCAATCTTGGCAGCCTGGATTTCGTGGTCACCGTTGGTAATCAGCCCGACTTTGTATCCGTCTTTGTGCAGTTTTTGTAAAGTAGGAATTGTAAAGGGATAATCAACCGAAACTTTCGTAAAGTATTCATACAAAAACGCTGCATACTGTGCAAAGTGCGGAGCCGTGTTGAACATTCCTTCTTCTTTCAGTTTCTTAAAAACAGTCGGCCAACCGAAGATATTCAGCTTTTTATCATACTTACATAACAGTTCTGCAGCCTCTTCGACGGAAAGTGCAACATCAAATGCTTCGCAGAAATCCGGCATAACCTTATGAATGGTCGCATAACGGTCAAACAGAGTATGGTCCATGTCAAAAACGACAGCTTTTATCATCTTTTTTCCCCTTTCATTTTTGTTCTTTCTTTATATACAATTAATGTTATTTTATCGTATTATCTCAAAAAAGTCAACGCAAAAAGCAAGTTGCTTTTTTTGTATGTATGTGCTAAAATATGAGAAGCAAAAGGCAGAGGAGGCATGAACATGATCTTTTATTTTTCGGGTACCGGAAATTCGTTGTATGCCGCAAAGTACCTCTCGGCAAACACACACGATGATGAACTGATCGATATTGCAAAAGCCGTGCAAGAAAAGAAATATTCGTATTTTCTGAAGCCGGATGAGGCTTGCGGATTTGTTTTTCCTGTTTACTTTGGCGGTATGCCGAGCGTTGTATCGCAATTTATAAAAAAATTACTTTTGTCATCAGACGAGGTACCTTATGTTTATGCTCTTGTGACCTATGGCGGCAGAGCCGGCGGTTCGTTGCAGGCTTTGCAGGTTGCACTTGAGAAGCGTTATATCGGCCTGACGGCAACATTCGGCGTAAAAATGCCGGATAATTATGTGATTATGTACAACCCGTCTGACGAGAAAAAAGCTGCCGAAATTCTGGAGCTTGCAGAACAGGATTTGCAGGATGCCGCAAGCAATATTCTTGCCCGTAACAACCCCGGTGTCGGACACTTGCCGGTAGATACGTACATGACCGCAGGTATGCAGGTGGCTTACAAAATGATGCGAAAAACGGCATCTTTTACGGTCAGCAATGACTGTATCGGTTGCGGATTGTGTGAAGCGGTTTGTCCGGTGCAGGCCATTGAATTGTATGACTACAAACCTGTCTGGAAAAAGAGCGAATGTGTGCACTGTGTTGCCTGTATCAGCCGTTGTCCCGAGCAGGCCATTCAGTACGGCAGCAAAACCAAAAAACGCAGACGGTATGTACATCCTGATTTAAAACCGAAATCGGAGTGATTTTATGAATATATGTATTTACGGTGCATCAAGTGATGCGATCGATCCCGTTTATCTTACCCGTGTGGAAGCATTGGGCGAAACCCTTGCCGGCCGCGGTCACGGCCTTGTGTTTGGTGCAGGTGCAAAAGGTGTCATGGGTGCTGCTGCAAGAGGATTTTACAAAGCAGGTGGCCCGATCAAAGGGGTTGCACCTACCTTTTTCAATGTAGACGGTGTGCTGTTTGAGCATTGCACAGAGTTTGTGCCGACCGAAACCATGCGTGAAAGAAAACAAATTATGGAAGACAGCGCGGATGCGTTTATCATCGGCCCCGGCGGTATCGGCACATTTGAGGAATTTTTTGAAATCCTGACGCTCAAACAGCTCGGCAGACACGCAAAGCCCATTGCCATTTACAATGTAAACGGTTATTACGATGCCATGCTTGCCATGCTGCAAAAAAGTGCGGATGAAAACTTCATGCGTAAGCTGACGTTGGATTTGTATAAGGTCTTTGATGATGACAACGCCATGATCGACTATCTTGAAAACAGCGACGAAGAACTTGTGGATGTTGTCAAAATGAAAATATTCTGATCGATTACAGGGAGAGATATGTGAAAACAATTCTCTCCTTTTAAAATGAGGGACAAGAAAAATGAAAGTGAAATCGCAAAACTTCAAAAAAACAAAATATACCTGCTATTTTACCTATGTTGCCACGGCTGCTATCTTTTGTCTGCCGCCGATTCTGTTTGTGACCTTCCGTGAGATGTATGGTATTTCTTACACCTTGCTGGGTACCTTGGTTTTGGTCAATTTCTGCACGCAGCTGATTATTGACCTGATTTTTACCTTCTTTACGAAATATTTCAACATCCACAAAACCATCAAGACCATGCCGTTGCTTGTGACGGTGGGTATGCTTATCTATGCCTTGGTGCCGACATTTTTCCCGGATCAAGCGTATGTCGGTCTTGTCATCGGAACGGTTATTTTCTCGGTTGCGGCCGGACTGTGCGAAGTACTTTTAAGTCCTTTGGTTGCAGCGTTGCCGTCGGATAACCCGGAACGGGATATGAGTATGCTGCATTCTCTGTATGCTTACGGGGTGCTGATTGTAGTGACCATCAGTACGCTTTTCCTTAAAATATTCGGTACGCAGAATTGGATGTATCTGACGCTTTTCTGGGCATTTCTGCCGTTGGTTGCGTTCTGGTTGTATTGTACGTCTCCTTTGCCCGAAATGGATCTGACGCAGAGTGAAGGCGGTACAAAACGCAAGTGGGGCTTTGGAATGTTGCTGTGCGTGTTGTGCATTTTCCTCGGCAGTGCCTCTGAAAACACCATGACCAACTGGATCTCCGGCTATCTCGAAAAAGCCCTGCATCTTGACAAAACGGTCGGTGATATTTTAGGTCTTGCACTGTTTGCAATTCTGTTGGGACTCGGCAGAACGCTGTATGCAAAATACGGCAAGAACATCACAAAGGTTATTCTTGTAAGCTTTGTCGGTGCGGTCGTGTGCTATCTCACCGCAGGTCTTTCTCCGAATGCGGTGCTGTCGCTGCTTGCATGTGTGCTGACAGGTGTTTGCACATCTATGCTTTGGCCGGGAACATTGATTCTGATGGAAGAAAAGTTTCCCAATCCGGGCGTTGCTGCATATGCACTCATGGCAGCAGGCGGTGACTTCGGGGCATCCGTCGCACCGCAGGCAATGGGTATCGTTGTTGACAAGGTTGCAGCAAGCGGTTTTGCAGCAGAAATGAGCGTAAAAATGGCAATGACACCCGAAGAAGTCGGTATGAAAGTTGCCATGCTTTGCACCGCTGTCTTCCCGATGTTGGGTGTGCTGTTGCTGTTATTTATGATGCAGTATTTCAACAAACAAAAAGAACGAACATAAATCAAAAACAGGGTTGTTGCATTCAGATGCAACAGCCCTGTTTAAATGGAGTTTAAATGAAGAATTGCTGGTAATCTTCTACCATGAATATGTATTCTTTGAAATCGTTTTTCAGATTGGAGGCATTTTTGAAAGATGCTTTTACGCGGAGCATTTTCTTGTCGGTTTTCAGCTCAAAGTCAACCGTCTGATAGTGCAGCTCCTGCGTTTCACCCTTTGTGTGGATTTTGAGAATGACGTCATCGTTATCGTCTTTTAAAATTTCAAAATTGATGATCGGTGCTTCCACACCGTTTGCGGTCAGAGAAATGAATTTTTCGGTTTTTTTGTTTTTTTCCTGTTTTTTCTTTTCTCTTTTTTTCTTTATTTTATCAAACACTTTTAAAAGCTCCTTGTTGATTTTCTTCATTATACTCGTTTTTGATTTGTATGTCAATGAAAAACGGTGCAGAATCTGCACCGTCCGGAATTACCTTTTTGCAGTTTTGTATTTTTCCCTTGTTGCAAGGCCTCCGCGGATATGCCGCTGTGCTTTATTGATATCCAGAACCGCACGCACCTCCGCATAAAGAGACGGATCTACATTTTTCAGTCGGTCGGACACATCCATGTGAACCGTAGATTTGCTGATTCCGAATTCTTTTGCCGCCGCACGGACGGTTGCCTTGTGTTCGACGATATATTCACCGAGTTCTACGGCTCTTTCTTCGACAACAGTTTTCAAAATAAAACCCCCTTGCCGGACCCACCGTTGTGTGTTTGCCGCATTTTTTTTGCATGGTTTTTCGGCAGACATTAATAGATATGATGACAAAAGGGGAGATATTCACCTTACCAAAAAGCGTGCTCATTTTTTTACTTGCAATGAAGTGCGATGTATGCTATAATAATACACAGCCATTCTGAAGAACGGCTTCGGAACAGAAGTTCCTTTGTTTTTCTATTGATTTTTTTACGATGCTATGAAGGTGTTGTTTTTCCGGGCAACGGAAAACGGCATCTTTTTCTTTTTTTGGAGGTATAAAAAATGAAAAAACACAATCAACCAATGAAAATGATTCTGGCTGCCTTGTTTTTGGCATTGGCTTATGTGCTTCCGTTTTTAACAGGACAGATTCCGCAGGTGGGTGCCAAACTTTGCCCGATGCACATTCCCGTTCTTTTGTGCGGATATGTCTGCGGTTGGCCGTGGGGATTGTTGGTCGGCCTGGTGGCACCATTGTTCCGTTCTTTGACACTTGCCATGCCGCCGCTGTATCCGACCGCTGTCTGTATGGCTTTTGAATTGGCTGCGTACGGAGCGATGGCAGGTATATTGCACAAGGCTTTGCCAAAGAAAAAACCGTTTATCTATTGTTCTCTTTTTGTGTCGATGCTTGTCGGCAGAGTGGTCTGGGGGATTGCAATGGCACTTACAATGCAAATCGGAGGCGAATCGTTCGGTTTGTCTGCCTTTGTTGCAGGTGCTTTTGTGAATGCAATTCCGGGTATTGTTGTGCAGATTGTTCTGATTCCCGTTCTTGTGATGCTTACACAGAAGTTTATGCCGACGGACAAGCTGTGACAAGGGATGGATTGAAATATGAAAACGACCCGTCAAAACATATTGGCACATTATCATAAATATCCCGAAATGCTTTTGGGAGATCTTTTGAAATTTTTGTACCAGAGTGCGTTCGGATGCGAGCATCTGGTGACAGACGAAGAAAAAGCCGTTGCATCCGTTTGTGCGGAACTGAAAACAATGAAACCACATATGGGTGCGGATACAGAAGAACTGGACGGAGATTTTTGCCGTGTACATCTGTCGGTTTTACAAAAGGGATTGCGTGCACAAACGCTTGCGAAACTGTTTTGCTTGTCAGCACAAGTGCAGCACGGTGCGATCGGCAAACTCGAAGAAAAACTTGCGGTTTTGATGCAACTCATAAACGAGGGAAGTTTGCCGTTTGATGCGAGGGAAGCCACTGCACAAATTCAGCAATGGAAAGCAGAAGGTTATCCTGCCTGCAGGCATACTGCGGTTTTTCGTGCATGCTATGCACCGTCTTATCGTGTTATCAAAAAAGAATATATGGCTGTCTTACCCTTGCTGATACAGCTTGACAAAAGGATGCAGGATGTAGATTTGGTTGTTGCTGTGGATGGCGGCAGTGCAAGCGGAAAAAGCACCCTCGGGGACTTGCTTTCAAAACTCTATGATTGCAATGTTTTTCACATGGACGATTTCTTTTTGCAGCCGCATCAAAGAACACCTGACCGATTTGCAACGGTAGGCGGCAATGTGGATTGGGAACGATTTCTGACGGAAGTATTGCAGCCTTTGAAAAAAGGGGAACCGATAGAATATCGCCGTTATGATTGCAGTACGCAAACTTTGTTACCGCCCGTGACGGTCAATAAAAAACAACTGACCGTTGTGGAGGGAGCTTACAGTATGCATGAAGCCTTGGCATCCTGTTATGATTACAGCGTCTTTCTGGATATCGACCCGTGTGTACAACGCGAGCGAATACTAAAAAGGAACGGTGCAATTTGGGGGAAGCGATTTTTTGACGAATGGATCCCCCTGGAAATGATTTATTTTGAGAAGATGTATGTAAAAAAGCGTTGCGATCTGGTGATGCAGATAACGGAATGAGATAAAAAAGGAAGTGTTCTGATGCAACACTTCCTTTTTGTGTGGATCTATTTACAGCGGTTTCAGGGATGCGATGCAGTTTTCCAGTTCCTGCTGCCAGAGGATGATTTGTTCAGCCGTGATATCCTGCGGACTTCGCAATGCATAATAAATGTCGTCCATTTTTTCACGCAGTATATCGAGGGATTCTTGCGTGTAAATGTCCATTGTAAAGAGTTTTTCGGCATCGCTGAGGACAGTCGGCAGAGTGCCGAGGTCGGTGATCTTGACAGTCAGGGGGATATCGATGCGATAGCTTTCACGCAAGGCATACGAGGTACCCGATGTATAGCCGACTTGTACGGTCGGGGTGTAGGTGACAGCCTGCGGTGCTTTGAATCGAATTTCAACCGTCCATGCAAGCGGTGCGGTTTTTTCTTGTTTTGTGGTGGGCAATTCGGCTCCGGGAATCATCAGGATTGCACCGTTTTCTTCCGCAGCAGTGACGGTCAGACTTTCATAGGGGATGCCGATGACATTGAAACTGTCAAATGCGGCATAAAAATCAGGCTCGGTTTTTTCGGCGGTCATCGTAAAACGGAACACATAGTTGTCCGTGTCTTCTTTCATGAAAACGAACCCCGTTGCATCCAGGCTGAGATGCAGGCGGTTGAGGTATTTGCTTTCCCATCTGTCACCGCTTGCATACACTTCGGCAGTTTTGTCCGTATTTGCTGCCACAAAAATACCTGCCGAAAACACCGTCAACAACATTGACAGCAGGATGCAAACCAAAACTTTTGTTTTTTTATCGGTTTTCATAGACTTCGTTCCTTTTTCGGTATATGTTTATTTTACTAAAAAATCAACACTGTGTCAATGTCCGATTCTTTCTGCCAATGCCAGAAAATCTTCATAACTCATAAATGCATTGAGGGTTTTCAGCAGATTCTGTCCGCAGAGCCGTGTGGGAAGTCCTGCTTCCTGCAACAAACGCCGGCGGTTTTCGGATGCGTTTTGCGTGCCTGTCAGTCCGCATTCATAGAGGTCGGCATTCGTGATTTTGCGTCGCACGGCTTCCTCCGAAGTGCTGCCGACACCTGCACGCTCCACGGCAAGAACAATCAGCTCAGCCGGAATCCCCTCGACACCGAGTTTGCCTTCTTTGGACGGCTTTTCTTTTCGCGATTCTTTCCCGGTGATGTCGGGAATGTAAGCATCAATGACCGTACCGTCTTTTGCAATGTTGTGAATAAACGAACGAATGCGGAAGCCGGCGGCATCGCTGTCCGTAATGACGAGCAAGCCTTTGGTTTTGGCTAATTTTCTGAGGAAATGCTGTTGTTCTTTGTCGGAAAATACACCGAATCCGTCCGTCGGTATGATCAATGCATCCAACAGGGAATCCAGTTTGATTTTGTCGTATTTTCCTTCCACAATAACGGCATAATCTGTCTTAATCACGTTTTTCATAAACACCTGCCAGACGGACAAGTGTTTCCTCCAATAACAAAGCATCGTTGACAGAGCGACTTTTCAGTTGTGCGTCGGTGTCTGCCAGAATATCGAGTGCGGTTTTGATTTGTCCGAGTGAACAAAGACGGGCATCCTGCATTGTTTTTTGCAAAGCAGAAGATGATTTTGTCTGGTAGTTGTAGCCGTTGCAGTCCGAAAGACGGTGGTCTGTCAGCAAGGCAACTTTGGCTCTGTAGAGATCTGTCCAATTGAATGCCATGGCACCGATGACCGTCTGTGCTTCGCTTTTGCGACGCATCAGTTCATGCAGTATCTCAAAGGCACGGTCTGCATTGCCTGACAACAGGGCGTGGCTGATATCAAAAACGGAAGCTTCCACGGTTTCCAGGACGCATTCGTTGATCATTTCTTGCGTAACGGGTTCACCGTTTGCATAGGAACACACTTTGTTGAACTCATTGAGCAATGTCTGCAAATCGGTTCCTGCACGGTCGATGAGGTATTGTGCGGTCGGGGCATCAATGGAGGTGCCTCTTTCTTTTGCACCGTTGACCAATGTCCTGACGATGGTTGCAGGTGTGCGGTGGGAGAGGTTTACGAGATTGCCGTATTTGGCAAACAGATCAAAATATTTTGTTCTTTTATCGGGTTTTCTTTGGTTGTATTCAATTTCAGGATCGCTGAAAAAGAAAATCAGCAATGTGCTTTCGGGCAGCGTTCTGATTGCATCTTCCAAGGCTTTGAAATCGTCTTTGAGCAAATCCTGGATCGGATAATCACGCAAAAGAACACATTGGTATTCACTCATCATGGGTAATGCTTCCGTGGCTTCCAGAATATCCGTCAGTTCGTGTTCATTGCGGACAAAGGTACGCAGATTGAATGCTGCAAAAGTCGGATCAACCGCAGCATCGATCAGTTTTTTCAGATAAAAATCTTTCAGATACATATCTTCACCGTACAGACAATACAGTCCGTGCGGTGTTTCTGATTTCAGTATTTTGCGTAAGGAATCCTCGTTGAGAAGTGCCATTTTCTTGCCACCTTATCTGTACACTCTTCTGATGTTGCCTTTATCGGCTGTTGAAACTGTCTTTTGGGAAACGGATTGCGGAAAATGATAAAGCATCAATGATTTATCCGCACTCAGGATGATTTCATCGAATCGATTCGGATCGACCGATTGCGGAAGGGACTGGCGGCATACAAGAATGTCACCGCTCTGAAAGCAGGATTCCGCCGTCGAAAAATCCGAGGACGGCAAAAAACAAAAGACTATGTTTTTACCGTTTACATTGATACACGCACCGCTGAATGTGTCGGTGTTTTTGTAATACATGGTGCAGTTTTTCCAAAGGTCTGCGGTTGCACAATCGGTGTGTACGGTTGTCGTGTCATCTGCAGAAAGGGGGATGTCCCTTGCTGCAAGTGTATGTTGGGGACTGAGCAATTGCATCATGTATTCTCTGTTTACGGATTCGGTTTCTTCTTTGCGGGGTGCCAGCAGCAACCGCGGTGCAGCCGTGCCGCAGGAAAGAAGATAATCCTGTATGCTCTCGGCTGCATATACATCACCGCCGCAACCGAGAATAACTGCATTGCCGTGCAAGTCATGTAAGATGAAACTACTTGCGTTTTCTGTGTCCTGTACACGAAGAATGATATCGTCTTTTGTTGAAAAAATGCTTATATTACCGACAAGCAGCAGCAAGCACGCACAGGCAACAACGGAAATGAAGATCTTTTTTGTTTGTCTTTTATAATGCAGGGCAACCGACAGGATGACGATACCCGAAACAGCAGCCCACAGCAGAATGATTTCATTGTGCAACGCGATTCTGCTGAACGGTATCATTGCAAACGCCTGTGTCAGGTGCAGCAAGAGTTCTGTTGCCTTGTCAGCCAGATGGAACAGGAAGTCCGAAAAATACGGAACGGGATTACAGATTTGTGCAATGATGCCGAGTATCATGGAAAGCTGTGCCGGATACATGCAAAACAAGTTTGCGATCGGTGTCAGTACGGACATGGTTCCGAACAGATAGCTCGTCAGCGGCAGAATGCAAAGGCTGACCGAAAAACTGATGGTGAACAGGCTGATGATGCCGCTTGCCGTTTTTTGTATTTTTTTGTTTTTGATCTTTTTCACAATGGGGGTTATTATGTATTTTTCAATCGGTTCACTTGTGAGCAATATGCCTGCGGTGGCTGCTGCCGAAAGCAAAAGGGATGCATCGGCTGCCGCAAACGGATTGTCCAGCAGAAGGATCACAAGTGCAAGACCCAATGAATTCAGACTGTCTGCATCGCGTCTGAAAAAGTTGCCGAAGAAAATAGTCAGCAGCATGATTCCTGCACGGCACACCGAGACGGAAAAGCCTGTCAGAGCCATGAAAAAGAGCAGAAACACAGAGGCTGCAAGGGATACGCTTTTTCGGTTTCTTCTTTTACCGAAAACCCATACGACCATGTTTGTCCAGAATGCAACATGGAATCCGGAAACGGCAAACAGATGTGCCATACCGCTCAGGCGGAATATCAACTCCGTCTGTGTGTCAAGACTGTCCTTGTTGCCCAGAATCAATGCACTGAGAACGCTTGCGGATTGTGAGGGCAGACGGTTTTGCAGAATGAGCAGCATTTTGTGCCGCAGGTGTTTTGACGCATAGTGCCAGGAGGGGACCTCGGTCCTTTCAATTTGTACTTGGTTTGTATAAGCACGCAGCCAAACTTCATCAGAAAGAGATGAAAAGTAGTATGCACTGTCGGATTCCGTGCTCGGGTATATTTTTGTAGCCGTAAAATGCAATATGTCACCGGGTGCACAATTATAAAGTGCAGTCTCCGAGAGGTTTAAGGAGATATCGGTCTCATTGCCTGCAAGCGTGCAGTTTTTGAGGGTATAAACATATCGCTCATTGGTGAATGTCGGATAATCTGCAAGTGTGCCCGAAACGCTTATGTTTTCACCACAGTAAACGAATGTCGGTTGCAGCTTGCATGTGTTCGCGTATGTAATGCTGCATGTTGCCGTAAGAATTGCCATTGCAACAAGAATCAGCACAGGCGGTGTTTTTCGTCGTCTGCATACACAAACAGCGGTTGCGAACAAAAGAACAGCCGCAACCGCAACAGTAAATACCGTGCCGAGATAAAACAGGACAAAGATCGAACACAGCATTGTAAGTCCGATTGTCAAAAACGGACGTTTCATTTTCTTTTAGCCGGGAGGCCAGGTAAAATCTCTGCCCGAAAGCACATGGAAATGCAAATGCTTTACGGTTTGTCCTGCCTGATCACCGCAGTTGTTGACAATGCGGTAGTCGGTAAAGCCGAGATCTTTGGCGATCTGCGGAATGACTTCGAAAATATGTGCAATGTCAGCACTGTTTTCGGGGGTGATGTCATTTGCCCAAGCGATGTGCTGCTTGGGGATAACAAGAATGTGGGTCGGAGCCTGCGGTTCAAGGTCATAGAAAGCAAGAACACGATCGTCTTCATATGCTTTTCTTGACGGGATCTCACCGGCGGCTATTTTACAAAAAATACAACCGTCCATATTTATACTCCTTTGTTTACTTAATCATGCCTTGTGCGATGGAAACGACAGCTGCGAGGGCTTCGTCGGTCTTGGAAATATCCTTGCCGCCTGCCATGGCTGTGTCGGGTTTGCCTCCGCCTGCACCGCCTGCAATCTGTGCTACCGCACGGACGATGTTGCCTGCGTGTGCACCCTTGGCAATTGCGTTTTTACCTGCGGCACAAGCGAAGGAAACAGAACCTTTTTCGTTGTTGATGCCTGCAAGTACAGCAACGGTGTTGTCATCTTTCGCAGTGTCGAGCATGGTGCGAAGTGCGTTGACATCTGCTTCACCCAGATTTGCGGTTACAATGCGAATGCCGTTGATTTCGGTCGAATCGGAGAAAATATCGGCAGCTTTTGCCTGTGCAATTTCAGCTTTGAGTTTTTCAATTTCGCGTTCTTTGGCTTTCAGGTCAGCCATCAGGGCATTTGCCTTGTTTTCAAGTTCGTTTGCATTGCCGAGCTTCATGGCGGCTGCGGTTGCGTGAACGACAGCAAGGGTACGGTTGAGATAGTCACTTGTGTTGAAGCCTGTGACACCGGTAATTCTGCGGACACCGGATGCGACGGAAGATTCGGAAACGATCTTGAACAAGCCGATGCAGCCTGTGTTTGCAACATGGGTACCGCCGCAAAGCTCGATGGATGCACCTGCTTTTACAACACGGACGGTGTCGCCGTATTTTTCACCGAAGAGAGCCATTGCACCACTTTTCTTTGCATCTTCAAGGCTCATTTCTTCGTTTAGAACGGACTGTGCTTTGAAAATTTCCGTATTGACAAGCTGTTCCACCTTTGCAATTTCCTCTGCGGTCAATGCCGAGAAATGCGTGAAGTCAAAACGGACTTCGTCGGGAGAAACATAGGATCCTGCCTGTTCAACGTGGGTACCGAGAACGGTACGAAGTGCATACTGCAACAGATGTGCAGAAGTGTGATTGCGTGTTGTTGCAGCACGCTTGTCTGCATCGACAGCGGTTTTGACGGCTGTGTTTGCCGTAACGGTGCCGTCCTGTACGAAACCTGTATGCATGAAAATACCCGTCGGGGTCTTTGTTGTGTTGGTGACAACAAATTCAAATCCGTCACCTGTTACAATGCCCGTGTCACCGACCTGTCCACCGCTTTCTGCATAGAAAGAAGTGGAATCGAGAATCAGAACGGCTGCGTTTTCAGCCTCAACGGCTTCCGCTTTTTCACCGTTTGCAAGGATGGCAAGGATTTTGCCTTCGCCTTCGGTGGTTTTGTAGCCTGTGAATACGGTAGCAGGAATGTCATTGAGTGCAACACCTGCATTTTTCCATGCGTCGGCACCTGCATCCTTACGGGCGGCACGTGCGGTGTCACGCTGTTTTTTGACGAGAGCACGGAATGCTTCTTCATCAACGGAGATGTTCTTTTCGGAAAGAATTTCTTTTGTCAGATCAATGGGGAAACCGTAGGTGTCGGAAAGACGGAATGCATCTTCACCCGAAAGGGTCTTGCCGTCACCGTTTGCGATCATTTCGTCAAGCATCTTCATGCCTGCATCTATGGTTCTTGCAAAGCTTTCTTCTTCGGTTGCAATGATCTTCATGATATAGTCATGCTTTTCACGCAGCACGGGATATGCGTTTTCGTTTTCTGCAATAACGGTTTCGCAGACTTCGGTCAGGAACGGTCTTTCAATGCCGAGGAGTCTGCCGTGTCTTGCAGCTCTGCGAAGCAGTCTGCGAAGCACATAGCCTCTGCCTTCGTTGGAGGGCAGAACACCGTCGCTGATCATCATGGTTGTCGAACGGATGTGGTCGGTCACAACACGCAAAGACATATCCTTTTTCGGATCTGCATGGTACTGCACACCTGAAATCTGCATGACGTGTTCCATGATCTTGCGGATGGTGTCCACTTCAAAAATATTGTCAACATCCTGCATCACGCAAGCAAGTCTTTCAAGACCCATGCCGGTGTCGATGTTGGGATGTGCCAGTCTTGTATAATTGCCGTTGCCGTCGTTTTCAAACTGTGTGAAAACAAGGTTCCAGATTTCAACCCAGCGGTCGCATTCGCATTCAACACCGCAGTCGGGTTTGCCGCAGCCGTATTTCTCGCCACGGTCAAAGTGGATTTCAGAGCAAGGACCGCAGGGACCTGCACCGTGTTCCCAGAAGTTGTCTTTTTTGCCGAGTCTGAGCATATGGTCTTCGGCAATACCGTGTTCTTTTGTCCAGATGTCCCATGCCTCATCGTCTTCTTCGTAAACGGTGAAGTAGAGTCTGTCGAGCGGCATTTCCATCACTTCGGTAAAGAATTCCTTTGCCCATGCGGTGGCTTCACGTTTGAAATAATCACCGAACGAGAAGTTGCCGAGCATTTCAAAATAGGTGCCGTGACGGGCAGTGATGCCGACGCTTTCAATGTCGGGGGTGCGGATGCACTTCTGGCAGGTTGTGACACGTTTTGCAGGCGGTGTGATTTCGCCCGTGAAATACTTTTTCATGGGGGTCATACCTGCATTGATGAGCAGAATGCTCTTGTCGCCCTGCGGAATCAGCGGAAAGCTGGGCAGACGCAAGTGCTCTTTTGTTTCAAAAAAATGAAGATATTTTTCTCTGATTTCATTCAGACCTGTCCATTGCATAACGGTTTGTCCTTTCTTTTAAAAAGAGAAAACAATAGTTTTCTTATTTATTTAATATCTAAATAAGTATACACGCTGCTCAGGGTTTTGTCAATGCGATTGTTTTATAAATTTAGCTTGTAAAATGAAAAAGATTGTGTTAAAATATAAATTCAGAAAAGGGAAAATACAGTTGTCTTTTCCTGATCTTTCATTATTGAAACGGAGGAAATTTCTATGAAAACCACAAAAAAGATTCTTTGTGTTCTCTTGTCCTTGTTGCTTGTCGCAACTTGTGCACCCATGGTTTTTGCTGCTGAAAATGAACCTTTCAGAATCAGCTGTGCCGTCAACGGCAGCATGGCAACCCGGAGAGGTATCACATGGTACACAAGCATTGACACCGCTTCTGTTGTGACTTATTCCGACGGTGTGAATGAATATACCGTCCAGGGCAGCAGTGCGGAATGGGAAGGTAACTTCATGCATAAAGTTCTCCTTGCAGACCTTACCCCCGGTACTACATATACCTACAAAGTAGGCAACGGTACTGTCTGGAGTGACGAAGGTACATTCACCACCGACGACGGCGACGACAAGGCTTCCTTTGTTGTCTTTGCCGATATTCAGGCAAGCAGTCTTGAGAATTTTGAAAAGGGTGCAAAGGTTGTCAATAAGGCACTCGAAATGTATCCCGAAACGGATTTGCTTGTGAATCTTGGCGACATTACCAACGATTCCACCAATGAAGAATGGGATTATTATGATGAAGCAATGAAAGAAATCAACCTTGCAACCACCATTGCTCCCATTGCGGGCAACCATGACGGTCTTGGTGTATGGCATTGGTTTGATAATATGTACAATCTTGACAATTCCCAAAGCGTACAGATCAACAACGGTGTCAACTATTCCTTTGATTACGGCAACGTACATTGTGCCGTTCTCAACACCAATGACCTGCTGAGCATTTCCGAATCACAGCTTATCTGGCTTGAAAACGATATGAATTCCACCGCTTGCGACTGGAAGGTCGTTTTCATGCACAAGTCCCCCTATACCCTCGGTAAGGACGGCAAGTGGCCCGATGCTCTGTATCTCAAAGAAGCTCTTGTTCCCGTGCTTGACAAA
Source organism: Acutalibacteraceae bacterium (assembly GCA_045576275.1). Lineage (GTDB taxonomy): Bacteria > Bacillota > Clostridia > Oscillospirales > Acutalibacteraceae > RUG806. The sequence continues at coordinate 52,196 of JAZNGB010000050.1, read as the reverse complement.
TGCAATGTAGACATTGTTATGTCAGGCCATGACCATATGTATCTTCGTACCAAAGCTCTCAAGGGTGACCAGATTACGGAAGACGGCGACGGCACTGTCTATGTGCTTGCAGGTACCGCAGGCAGCAAGCGTTATGAAATCCGTGAATTCCTGCAGGAACACTTCATGCCTGTCAGCTATATTGATGCTTGTGTTGTACAGAAAGACGGCTACGGCAATTACTTCAACGGTACCGATTTTGACTCTGTCGACGAAAATAACATCGGTGGTATCTTCAACAGAATTTCCGTTGACGGCGGCACTCTGGTGCTGAATACCTATGTTGTCGGTGATGCAACAGGGGAAGCAACATTGGTTGATACCATGACCATCACCAAGGCAACCGGTGAGAATGTTCCCACCTACTTCGGCGGCAATACAACCAATGAATTTTTGTATTACCTCGGCACACCGCTTTCCTTTGCAAGACTTGCTTTCTACACACTGACCAACTGGTTGTTCAAGTTCATTGCAATGCTGCCTGACCTTCTTCGTGTTTACACCGAAACAGGCACATTCTGATTCTTAAATGTTAAATGATAAAAACCGCTGGAAACAGCGGTTTTTTTTCTATTGCCTTTCTATTTAAAAATAAACGCAATTTCGTGCAGGCTGCTTTGCATTCTTGTGATTTGTCCTTCCTTTGTGAATGTGGCTGCCATTGCGATTCCGTTGACCGTCTGTTGTGATGAAAATGTGTTGTCGTCAATGGCGGTCAGCGTTTCTGCCCCCGTGAATAAAAAGGTGTACAATCCGTCAAACAGCAAGCGGATCGGAGCATTCGGCGGCAGGTCTGCGTCGGTGAATGTGTTTTTCAGTCCGTTTGCATCCGCCGTATAACCGTTCTCATCGTAATAAAAAACGGTGCCTTCCAGGTTGTCGGGCTGTATGACTGCTGCCGACATGGTTCCGTCGGTGTTGCATCGGAGATGAAAAGTGTATTGTGTGTCCTTTTGTGTGCATTGTACCGTGCTTTCAAAATCTCGCACCGGATCACATTTGACCGTAAACGGACGGTCTGCCGAGCAGGCACAAAAGGAAATGAGAACAAAAAACAGGATGGCAATTCGCAAAAGATCAGTCCTTTGAAAGTATTTGCGAAAGCGCTTCGGGAATACATCGGGTCATTCGTGCCACCGTAGCGGCATATTGCGTATAGCGTGATGCCGCAATATCACCACAGAGTCCGTGCAGATATACACCGGCAACCGCAGCATTTTCCGTTGAGAATCCCTGTGCAAGCAAGGATGCAAGCATACCGGTCAGCAGATCTCCGCTGCCGCCTCTTGCCATGGACGGATTGCCTGTCGGGTTGATATTTGCCCTGCCGTCGGGGAATGCTATCACCGTGTTGGCACCTTTTAAAACGGTAATGCAACCGTACTGTCTTGCAAAGGCAACCGCTGTGTTTGTGCGGTCACCGTTGATCTGTGCGACACTTTTGCCTGTCAGTCTTTCCATTTCACCGGGGTGTGGTGTGAGAATGACCTGCGCTTCCGTATTTCTTATCCAATCTATATGCTGTGCGAGAATATTTATGCCGTCCGCATCAATGACGAGTTTTCCTTTGTAGTGTTGCAGCAATGTGTGCAGGCATTCGTGTGCACCTTTGTTTTGTGCCATGCCGCAGCCGACGGCAATGGCCTGATACTCGTTGCATTTTTCTTTGAGAAACGAAGCGTTTGCAGCTGCAAATGTTCCGTTTTCATCGCTTTGCATCGGCAGGAGCAGACATTCGTTGAGCTGCGGTGTGATCGCGGAGTAGGCTGCATCGGGAAAGGCAAGGGAAACCAAGCCGGCACCCACGGAAAGGCAACCTTTTGTTGCAATGACGGCAGCACCCGGCATATTCCTGCATCCCATAAACAGCAGTGCATGACCGTTGGTTCCCTTGTGGGCATTGTACGGGCGTTTTTTGAACATGGCTGCTACCTTTTCTTTGCTCGTCAGATGCAGCATTTTTTGTTCATTTCTGATTTCATTTTCACCGAAACCGATGGGGATGATTGTGATTTTTCCGCACAAATCCGACAGGGGATGCAAGGCATGGACGGGTTTTCTGCAGAGCATCACAAGTGTTTCGTCCGCATGGAAAAAAGGATCGTTTTCGTTGAATCCTTCCCATAAGCCGCCCGGCACATCAATGGCAATGCGTGTGGCATCGGCAGCATTGGCAGCATCAAAAAGCCGCACAACAGACTGCGGCAACGTACCGTGAAAACCGATACCGAAAACGCATTCAACAATCAGATCGGCTGCGGAAAAACTTGCGAGGGCTTCCTGTTCGGCTTCTTCTGCACAAAGCTGCAAAACCGCAGACGGCACACGGGTGCGTACGGTTTCCGACAGCGGATCGCTTTTTTCTTTTGACAAATTTACAATCGCGACGGCAAAACCTGCCTTGTGCAAATGTCTTGCAATGACAAGTCCGTCACCGCCGTTTTTGCCTTTGCCGCAAAGAATCACCGTTTTGCAAGGCGGATACGTATTGATAATATGCTGTGCACAACCGGCACCTGCATTTTCCATCATTTCTTCATAGGAAAGGATTTTTTCATTGGCATCCTGTTCGGCATCTCTGATTTGCTGTGGGGTGAGAATGAGCATAAAAACGCCTCCTTTGAAATTATTCTAACATTTGATGTGTTAATTTTCAAGAATATCTATACAAAAATTAAGAAATATGATATAATCAAAAGACCATGCAGAAACGGAGAAAAACCTATGTCCGATTATGAAACCATTTGCCAAAGGGTGCTTGCACTTCGCGAAACCCTGAATTATCATATACACCGCTATTATTCCGACAATGAAAGTGAAATTTCCGACTATGAGTATGATATGCTCATGCGTGAATTGCAATCGCTTGAAACACAGCATCCGGAGCTGCTGACGGCTGATTCGCCCACGCACAGGGTCGGCGGCAGTGCTGATACACTTTTTACCCCTGTGGAACATCGGGTGCGGATGGAAAGCCTGCAGGATGCATTTTCGGAAGAAGAATTGTATGACTTTGACCGCCGTGTGAAAGACGGCGGCGTGCAACACGCACAGTATGTCGTGGAACCGAAAATTGACGGCTTGTCCGTTTCTCTTGAGTACGAAAACGGTGTGTTTGTGCGCGGTTCCACACGCGGTGACGGTGATGTCGGTGAGGATGTGACCGCCAATCTGCGTACGGTACGCAGCATTCCCTTGAAGCTAAAAAAGGACTTGCCGTACATTGAAGTACGCGGTGAAGTGTATATGTCGCGGTCTGTCTTTGCACAACTGTGTGAGGAACAGGAACAAAACGGCGGTAAGCCTTTCAAGAATCCGCGTAATGCAGCAGCAGGCAGTTTGCGGCAGAAAAATCCGTCTGTCACGGCACAGCGGAAGCTTGATATTTTTGTATTCAACATTCAACAGGTCGAAGGTGTAATCCTGACCTCGCATAAACAATCACTCGACTTTTTGCAGGAGCTCGGGTTTTCCGTTGTTCCGATGTACGAACGTGTGGACAGTATAAAAGAGGCGGTCGAACAGATCCGTCTGATCGGTGAAAAACGAAACGGCTTGCCGTTTGATATCGACGGTGCTGTTGTGAAGACGGATGATTTTGCACAGCGTGCCTTGCTCGGAAGCACGGCAAAGTTTCCGAAATGGGCAGTTGCGTTCAAGTATCCGCCCGAAGAAAAAGAAAGCGTTGTGCGTGAAATCGAAATCACCGTCGGCCGTACGGGCGTGTTGACACCGACTGCGGTTTTTGACCCTGTTTTGCTTGCAGGTTCAACCGTTGCCCGTGCAAGTCTGCACAATGAAGATTATATCAAAGAAAAAGATGTGCGGATCGGTGATACGATCCTGGTCAGCAAAGCAGGTGACATCATTCCCGAAGTGATTCGTGTTGTCAGACGCGGTGAAAATGCACAGCCCTACACCATGCCCCGTGTTTGTCCGTCCTGCGGTGCATCTGTTTGCAGGGAAGAAGGGGAGGCTGCCCTTCGTTGTGTCAATCCCGATTGTCCTGCACAACTGCTGCGAAATATCATTCATTTCTGCTCGCGTGATGCCATGGATATCGAAGGTTTGGGAGAAGCCAATATAGAAACGTTTGTCAATCTCGGAATGATCCGTACGGCTGCCGATTTGTTCCGTCTGAACGCAGAACAGATCGCCTCTCTGGACGGCATGGGTGAAAAATCAGCATCCAACTTTTTGGCTGCTGCCGAAAAAGCAAAACAGAATGATCTTTCCAGGCTTTTGTTTGCCCTGGGTATTCGTCACATCGGTGCCAAGGCTGCGAAGCTCTTGTCTGAACAGTTCGGCAGCATGGACAATATTATGCAAGCCGATGAAACGCAGCTTTGTGCCGTGGACGGTTTCGGTGCGGTGATGGCAAAATCCGTGGTTGATTATTTTGCACTCAATGCCGCAAAAGCACTCATTGAAGACCTTAAAAATCTTGGTGTCAACATGGTCTCGCAAAAACAGGTCACGGATACCCGTTTTGCAGGTATGACATTTGTGCTGACAGGTTCGTTGACGGAGTTTACACGCGATGAAGCTGCCGCAATTATTGAAAATTTCGGCGGAAAAACAGCTTCTTCCGTTTCCAAAAAGACAAGTGTGGTTCTTGCCGGTGAAGCTGCCGGCAGCAAATTGCGTAAGGCTGCGGAGTTGGGTATTCGCATCATAAACGAAGAACAATTCCGCGAAATGATAAAACCGGAGGCATAACCTCCGGTCGAACCTTTATCTCTGATTCTGAACGAGTGTTCCGTTGTAAAACGCTTCACGGAACCAGATGTCGGGTGCCTCCACGGCTTTTCCGTTGAGGTAGTTGAGAATGCCTGCATCGGTGGTAAATGCAAATACCGTTTTGTAGGAATAAAGGCATTGTTTTTTGTATCCTCCGAAGCGTTTGTTCTGTTCGTTCGTGCCGTATTTGCCGTCCCCGAGAAGCGGACAACCGATGCTTGCAAAATGAGCACGGATCTGATGTGTGCGTCCTGTCAATAAATCAACTTCCGCAAGGGACAAGCCGTTTTTGGTGTCCAGGATTTTGTATTTGGTGCGGATGGAACGGCCGCCCGGCTGCGGTTTGGAGAAGACGGTTACCATGTTTTTCTTTTCATCCTTTGTGATGTAGCCTGTCATGGTGTCTTCTTTGTTTTTCGGACAGCCGATGAGGATGCAAAGATACATTTTTTTGATTTCGCGGTCACGGATCTTCTCATTCAGGATCCGCAATGCTTCGGCATTTTTGGCTGCCATGACAATGCCGCCCGTGTTGCGGTCGATGCGGTTTGCAAGGGCAGGGGCAAAGGAGTTTTCCGCTTTCGGGTCGTATTCGCCTTTCTCATACAAATAGCGTTGCACCCGAGTGATGAGTGTATCGTTGTATTCCCCCTCGTCGGGATGCGACAGAAGTCCTGCTTTTTTGTCGAGCAGGAGCACGTTTTCATCTTCATATAAAATGTCGAGCTGCTTGCCTGCCGATAAAAAGGAATAGCGTTCTTCCACAGGTTCAAAAAACTCGTCGTTGATATACATTTCGACGATGTCACCGCTGCAAAGACGGGTCGAGATTTCTGCTTTTTTGCCGTTGAGTTTGATCCGTTTTGTGCGAAGATATTTATAAAGCAGAGATTGCGGTAAACGGGGAACCGTTTTTGTAATAAATTTATCAAATCTTTGTCCGGCATCATTTGTGCCGACCGTGAATGTTTTCATTTGCATCACCCTGATAAACATACACTATTTTTGAAAGAAATGCAAGCAGAAGAAGGAGATCTGCAATGGATAAAGAGAGAAATAACACGCAAAAGAGCGATACGGTTGACCACAGCGGTCACCGTCAGCGTCTGAAACAACGCATGATGAACGAAGGTCTTGCTCATTTTGAAATGCACAATGTTTTGGAATTGCTGTTGTTTTATACAATTCCGCGTGCCGACACAAACGAAACGGGACACCGTTTGTTGGAGGAATTCGGTTCTTTTGCAAATGTTCTGAATGCAGACCCCGAACAGTTGATGAAGGTGCCGGGTGTCGGTCGGGAAACGGCATTGTTTTTACATATGTTGCCTGAGGTTTTTCGTATATATGAAAAAAGTGCCAATAATAAATTATACAGATTCCGTGATATTGAGGAAATTGCAAACTACTTAGGCTCGTTTTTTATCGGTCAGAAGAATGAAATGTTGTACATTCTTTTTCTGGGACCCAAAAATACGATGTTGAAGTGCGTTTGTATGGCGGAAGGACTGATGACTTCCGTTGAAGCCAATATCCGTAAAATCGTATCCGATGCACTGCAATGCAATGCTGCTGCCGTTGTGGTGGCACACAATCACCCCAGCGGAGAGCTCAAAGCATCGGTGGATGATTACCTGACAACGCGACGCATCGCAACTGCACTCAATTCGATCGATGTTCCCTTGATTGATCATCTTATTTTTGCCAACGGACGTTTTGAATCGCTTTCGTCGGATATACGGTTGCGTTCCGTGTTCGGTACCGCATTCCGTACGGCATATTCAAAAATGGGAGAATCGGAAGAAGAATAATAAAAACAAACCGTAAAAGCAGCTTTTTTTTGCAGCTTTTACGGTAATTTTTTTAAAGATATTCTCGAAGATCTTTGCCTAAATCTTCTTCAATGCTGATCAGTTTTTTGGTGATGTCTTTTGATTTTTCATCGGCGGCTGCGTATTCATTGAGGTATTTGCTTAAGGATTTTACACCCATGTCACAGCCGTCCACCATCAGACCGGCGATTGTTTCATCCGAATCCTTTACGGCAAGCTTGAAATTAGTCTTGAGTTGTGCCATTGCTTCGACAAACATGCTCGGATCTTTGCCCTCATCCTGAAAACGAGCAAGCTCTCTTTGTGCTTCTTCTTTGAGTTGTTCGTGTTTTTCGCGGCTTTTGATGAGAATTTCTCTCATGCGGTCACTTCTGATGTGCTGCGTAACATCATCAATGGAAGAAATGCCCATCTTGATGCCTGCATCGCATTCTCTTAAAAGGCGGATTGTGTCTTGTTCGATCATACTTTTTATCTCCTCTGTTTTTCTTTCAGTATGCCCGAAAAAGGCAGCATTAAACAGATTGCCGGAAATTTCCGCATTTGGTTAAAAAAATAAAACAGATTTTATATAAATACTTTTATTTTGCGTATTTATGTGTTATAATAAATTAATAAAATTATAATGGGGTGTTTTGCGGTGGATCAATTCAATCTTGTTTCTGAATATAAACCGACCGGTGATCAGCCGCAGGCAATCGAAGCACTGTGTGACGGCATTCGGAAAGGATATAAAGAACAGACCTTGCTGGGTGTCACAGGCTCGGGTAAAACCTTTACGATGGCAAATGTGATTGCAAAGCTGAATCGCCCCACACTTGTGCTTGCACACAACAAAACACTGGCTGCCCAGCTTTGCAGCGAATTCCGTGAGTTTTTTCCCGATAATGCGGTAGAGTATTTTGTATCTTACTACGATTATTATCAGCCCGAAGCATATATCGCCACGACCGATACCTACATCGAAAAGGATTCCGCCATCAACGATGAAATCGACAGATTGCGACATTCCGCAACCTGTGCTTTATCTGAACGCAGAGATGTTATCATTGTTGCGAGTGTATCGTGTATTTATTCCCTCGGTGACCCCATTGATTACCGCGAAATGGTGATTTCCGTCCGACAGGGGATGGAAATGCAGAGAGATGATTTGCTGAAAAAACTTGTCGATATTCAGTATGAACGCAATGATATCAACTTTACGCGTAACAAATTCCGTTGTCACGGTGATGTGGTTGAGATTTTTCCTGTTTACACCACCGACAATGCCATCCGCATTGAATTTTTCGGGGATGAAGTGGATCGCATTTCCGAAATCAATCCGCTGACAGGAGAAACCAAAGCGGTTGTTTCGCACATCGCTATCTATCCTGCATCGCACTACGTTGTGTCGCAGGAAAAACTGGAAAAAGCCATTGACGAAATCCGTACCGAAGCTGCCGAGCGAGCTGCCTGGTTTGCTTCGCAAGGAAAGCTCATTGAAGCACAACGCATACAGCAGAGAACGGACTATGACATGGAAATGCTCATAGAGACGGGTTTTTGCAAGGGGATTGAGAATTATTCGCGCGTTTTGTCGGGCAGGGAGCCCGGTGCACCGCCCTTTACGCTGCTTGATTACTTTCCCGATGATTTTCTGCTGTTCATAGATGAAAGCCATGTCACATTGCCGCAGGTTCGCGGTATGTACGGCGGTGACCGTTCAAGAAAGGATTCGCTTGTTGAATTCGGTTTCCGTCTGCCCTCCGCTTATGATAACCGACCGCTGACTTTTGACGAATTTTACGATAAAGTAGGGCAAAAAGTTTTTGTCAGTGCCACCCCCGGCAGTTTTGAAAAAGACCTGTCCCTGCGTACGGCGGAACAGTTGATCCGTCCGACGGGATTGCTTGATCCCGAGGTTTCCGTTCGTCCGACCGACGGACAGATCGATGACCTTATTTCCGAAATAAACATCCGCATTCAACGCAAAGAACGTGTGTTGGTCACAACGCTTACCAAAAAAATGGCGGAAGCTTTGACGGATTATCTGACCGACTACGGTATTCGTGTCCGTTATATGCACTATGATATCGACACCATCGAACGAATGGAGATTATCCGCGATCTTAGGCTTGGTGAGTTTGACGTTCTTGTCGGCATCAACCTGCTGCGTGAAGGACTGGACATTCCCGAAGTATCGCTTGTTGCCATTCTGGATGCTGACAAAGAGGGTTTTCTGCGATCGGAAACATCACTCATTCAGACCGCAGGCCGTGCCGCCAGAAATGCAGGCGGTCAGGTTATTATGTATGCCGATTGCGTTACCCCGTCCATGGAGCGAGCCATTCGCGAAACCCTGCGACGTCGTGAAAAACAGGATGCCTACAACAAAGCAAACGGCATTACACCCACCACCATCAACAAAGGTGTGCGTGATGTGCTTGAAATATCCACGCACAAGAACGATAAAAAAGACGATGCCCACCTTTCCGCAAAAGAAAGAGAAGCACTTATCGAACGACTCACAAAAGAAATGCGATCGGCTGCAAAGTTGCTTGAATTTGAACATGCAGCCTATCTGCGAGACCGCATAGAAAAATTGCGACAAAACCATACGGCATCTTTTTTGCCGAAAAAAAAGCAACCGTAAAAACGGAGGAATATAAACCTTGCAACAGAAGTTTTTGACCGTAAAAGGGGCAAGAGAACACAATTTAAAAAACGTTGACCTGCAGATTCCGCGTGATTCGCTTGTTGTTTTTACCGGCCTTTCCGGGTCAGGCAAGACAACGCTTGCCTTTGATACCATCTATGCTGAAGGACAGCGTCGCTATGTTGAGTCTCTGTCCTCGTATGCACGTCAGTTTCTGGGACAGATGGACAAGCCGGATGTGGATTCCATAGAGGGATTGTCGCCTGCCATTTCCATAGATCAGAAAACAACTTCCAAAAATCCGCGTTCCACAGTCGGTACGGTGACCGAAATTTATGACTATATGCGATTGCTGTTTGCACGCGTGGGGGTTGCCCACTGTCCTGTTTGCGGCAGAGAAATCAAGCAGCAGACCACGGATCAGATTGTGGACAAGATCATGCTTTTGCCCGAGGGGACAAAGTATATGATTCTGGCTCCCGTTGTACGCGGAAAAAAAGGCGAACACGTCAAGATTTTTGAGGCCGCACGCAGATCGGGTTATGTTCGTGCCCGTGTGGACGGCAATATGTATGACCTGTCCGAAAAAATCGAACTGAATAAAAACAACAAACACAATATTGAAATTGTTGTAGACCGATTGATTGCAAAGCCCGGCATCGCATCCCGTGTTGCCGATTCCGTTGAGGCTGCTCAGCGACTTGCGGAAGGATTGGTGCTTTGCAGTGTTATAGACGGGGAAGAGACCCTGTTTTCGCAGAATTATTCCTGTCCGGATCACGGGTTCAGCATGGAAGAACTTGCTCCCCGTATGTTTTCTTTCAACAATCCCTTCGGTGCCTGTCCGAAGTGTACGGGACTCGGCTTCTTCCTTTCTGTTGATCCCGATCTTGTCATTCCCGACAAATCCCTTTCCATTCATGAGGGTGCGATCAAAGCAACGGGATGGTCGAAAGCGGAAAACAGCACCATTGCCTATATGTATTTTCGCGGTCTTGCAGACCATTATCATTTTTCACTCGACACCCCGGTCAAAGACCTTTCGGAAGAAGCTCTGCACGCCGTTTTGTATGGCACAAACGGAGAAAAAATCAAATTGCATCGTGAGCATGAATACGGTTCGGGTACCTATCTGACGGATTTTGAGGGTGTTGTCAACAACCTGGAACGCAGATACAAGGAAACGAGCAGCGATTGGTCGCGATGGGAAATTGAGCAGGTCATGCGTTCCTGTAATTGTCCCGAATGCGGCGGTGCGAGATTGCGTAAGGAGTCGCTTGCCGTTACGGTCGGCGGTGTGAACATCGATGCACTTTGCCGTCTTTCCGTTGCAGAAGAAGAAAAATTCTTCAATGAACTGCAACTGAGTGAACGGGATGCCTTTATTGCAGACCGTATTGTAAAAGAAATCCGTGAGAGACTTACTTTCTTAAGCAGTGTCGGACTTGATTATCTGACCCTCAACCGTTCGGCAGGTACTTTGTCAGGCGGTGAAGCACAGCGTATCCGTCTTGCAACGCAGATCGGTTCTTCCCTGACGGGTGTGCTGTATGTGCTTGACGAACCGAGCATCGGTTTGCATCAGCGTGACAATGAAAAATTGCTTGCCACCCTCAAACGCCTGCGTGATATCGGCAATACGCTCATTGTGGTCGAGCATGATGAAGATACCATGATGAATGCCGATTTTGTGGTGGATATCGGCCCGGGTGCAGGTGTGCACGGCGGTGAGATCATCTTTGCAGGCAAACCCAAAGATATGCTCAGATGTGAGCAATCCGTTACGGGGCAATATCTGTCCGGCAAGAAAAAAATACCCATTCCTGCAACAAGAAGGGAAGGGAACGGCAACAGTCTGTTTATTCGCGGTGCTGCGGAAAACAACCTGCAAAATGCGGATGTGGAATTTCCGTTGGGGAAATTTATCTGCGTGACAGGTGTTTCCGGTTCCGGAAAATCCTCTCTTGTGAATGAGATTCTTTATAAAAAGCTTGCCAACGAGCTGAATAATGCAAAGAAAATTCCCGGCAAACACAAATGTTTTGAAGGAATTGAACATCTTGACAAGGTCATTGATATTGACCAGTCACCCATCGGAAGAACACCGCGTTCCAATCCTGCCACCTACACCGGTGTTTTCAATGATATCCGAAAACTGTTTTCCGAAACGCAGGATGCCAAAATCCGCGGCTACGCTCCCGGCAGATTTTCCTTTAATGTGTCGGGCGGTCGCTGCGAAGCCTGCCAGGGGGACGGTATTGTTAAAATCGAAATGCACTTTCTGGCGGATGTGTATGTGCCTTGCGAAGTGTGCAAGGGTGCCAGATACAACCGCGAGACCCTGGATGTAAAATACAAAGGTAAGAGCATCGCAGATGTGCTTGATATGACCATCGAAGAAGGTCTGCACTTCTTTGAGAATGTTCCTGCCATCCGCCGCAAAATGCAAACGCTTTACGATGTGGGCATCGGTTATGTGAAGATTGGTCAGCCTGCAACGCAGCTTTCGGGCGGTGAAGCACAGAGGGTGAAGCTCTCGACCGAGCTGCAAAGAAGAGCCACAGGCAGAACGATGTATATTCTTGATGAGCCTACCACAGGTTTGCATACGGCAGACGTGCACAGACTCATCAGCGTATTGCAGCGATTGGTTGATGAAGGCAATACGGTTGTTGTCATTGAACACAATCTTGACGTGATCAAATGTGCCGACCACATCATCGACTTGGGACCCGAAGGCGGTAACCGCGGCGGTCAGGTTGTTGCTGTGGGTACACCTGAGGAGATTGCCGAAAATACAGACAGCCATACCGGCAGATTTTTAAAAAAATATTTGTCTGATAAATAAAAGTATTGAGGATGAAATGCAAACATGGTCAAAAAGAAATTGATCGTTATTCTTGCGGTCATCTGTGTTGTGCTTGTTGTTGACGTTTCCTTTCTGGGGACCTTGTTGTATAAGAACGAGAGGCCTTCTGCTGAACTGCAAGCCATTCCTTTGGCTTCCGATGTAAACGAAGCGGTCAGCATTTTTAACCAATACGGCGATGTGATTTTGCCGGATTCGGTTGCAGGGACTACGCAAAGCACTCCGCAGCAGCAGGCGATACCACCGGTTGTGTATCCTGATGCGACAACAATACCTGACGGCAGCACGCAAGCCGTGACAACGCCGACACAGGTCAGCACACCTGCGGTTGAACAACCGGCGGAGATTACGCTTGATTATACCATCGGGAAAATAGAAGAAGCCGTTGCTTATTTACGCAATGCCAAGAATTATACGGCTGTCAAATACCAGACGGGGAATGCGGAAATCCTGGAGCTGAGTATTTCCTGGTTGCGTACACCCGGAGAGATGATTATCAACAAAATCATTGAAAGTATCAAGCCCTTGCAGTATGATTTTCAGGACGGTTATGCCGTAGATCCGAAAACGAAAGAGACCGTCACCCCGTTTGATGTGTTGCCGCCGTCGGGCGAACAATTCAGCATTGATCCTGCAGGTGTGACCAAATACAATGTAACAGCCAATCCGGACGGAACAACCACCTATTCTGTGTGGATTCAGGAAGAAACAACGGATCTCAATGAACATCCGAAATACCATTCCACCTGCATGGGATATCTCAAACTTGAACAGTTTGATCTCGGTGGTGTAAAGATAACCTCCGGTACGGTTATTTATCACGAAGGGCAGTTTGATATAACGGTGGATGCAAACGGTGTTCCAGTCAGGCTGTTCGCAAGCCTTCCCATGACAGGATCGGGGGCAGGTGAGCTCGGCATTCAGGCTACCGCAACACTGACGGGGTATCTGCAGGATACCTGGGAATTTACATGGTAAACGTGGTTTTTGACAGTATTCTATCGGTATAAAGAATCAGGAGAAATACGAACATGATGAAAAAAATATTGGTTGTCCTATTGTCCGTCGTGGTTGTTGTGCTTGTTGCAGACCTTGTATACATCGGTAAGACTTTGTTTTTTCCGAAAACGCAACAGCCTGTAACAAATAACTATGATACGGAAAATATGGTAAATGTACCTACCGCATACGCACCGCAACAATCCGCACAAGCTTATATGCAGCAAACGGATCCCTATCAGACACAGGCAATGCCCTCGCAGCAGATACAGCAGCCTGCCGATTCTGCCAATCCGACGGTGTCGGTTGTGCCGACGTCGGTTTCGGGAGTCGGAGATACACCGATGGGAACAACTTCTGCTTCCGTTGTGCAGCAACCGACAGGGTATACGCTTGAACAGACCATCAATGCCATGCAATCTGCAGTGGCCTATGTGAAGAGTGCACAGAATTTTACGGGTGTCAAAACGCAGATTCCTACGATGACGCTTACCTATCTGAGTATGCCCTCTATCAAAGCAGCCGCACAGGAAATTATAAATAAATTCACCGAAACCAAAACGCATACTTTTGTTTTTACAAACGGCTATGCAACGGATCCCGAAACGAATGAACCCGTCACACCGGCACAGGCAATTCCGCCTGACAGTGCACAGTTCCGCATTGCACCCGAGTCGGTCAAATCTTACGACGTAAAAACGGATACGGCAGGCAACACAATATTCACCGTTGTCATTGCAGAAGAAAAATGCACACTGCAAGCTCCTGTGCCGTATTATCATTCGATGTGTATGGACTATGTGAACCTGAATGATTACGACATCAGTCCTGCCAAAATCAATTCCGGCGATATAACCTATCATGATGCCACGGTTTCCGTCACCGTCAACAGTGCCGGCATTCCGATTGCTTTGCGAGAGATTATGCCTGTTACCGGTGTCGGCAACGGTACGTTGATTCTTGTTACCGCAGATGCCACACTTACGGGGTCGCTCGACGAACAATGGGTATTCAATTGGTAAAAGTATTTGTTCAGCATAAATACAGAAAGACACGGAGGTGTATGTTTTGAAAATCCTTGTGGTTTGTCAGAATTATTATCCTGAAAACTTTTTGATAAATGAAATTGCTCCCATGTTGCAGAAAAACGGGAATGAGGTAACGGTGCTTACGGGGCTGCCCAATTATCCGCAGGGTGTCGTGCCGAAAGAATACCGCTTCCTGAAAAAAAGAAAAGAAACGATCAACGGTGTCAAGGTTATTCGTTGTTTTGAAATCGGCAGACGGAACGGCGCTGCATTTCTGATGCTCAATTATGCTTCTTTTGCCTTGTCTGCATCCTTGAAAGCGTTGCTTATGCGGGAAAAGTTCGATGTCGTTTTGTCCTATCAGCTTTCCCCCGTCACCATGGCATTGCCTGCGGTGATTTATAAGAAAAAGAAAAAAGTGCCCATGTTCCTGTATTGTCTTGATCTATGGCCTGCATCGGCTTTGACGGTGGTAGGAGAGGGAAACCCGATATTCAAAGGTGCAACGATACTTTCCAAGGCAATCTATGCACAGGCAGACCGCATCGGTGTTACGAGCAAACCCTTTGTCGGATATCTGCAATCCGTTTGTGATGTGCCTGCCCAAAAGCTTTGTTACATACCGCAGCACGCAAACGGTGTGCTTTTGCAGGAGGATCTGACCGCTGTAGCAAGCGACAAAAAGACGTTTATGTTTGCAGGCAATCTCGGTAAGGCACAGTCTCTGGAAACCGTGATCGAAGCGGCTGCCTTGTTGAAAGACAGAAACGATTGGCAGATTCTTCTTGTCGGAAGCGGTTCCGAAACGGAAAATCTGCAAAAGAAAGTCATGGAAAACGGTCTTTCTGACCGTGTACTGTTCCCCGGTCGTTTTGCACCCGAAGAAATGGCGGAACAATACAAAAAAGCCGATGTGCTTTTGTTGACCCTTGCAGGGGATTCGGCTGTCGGGGAGACCTTGCCCGGCAAGCTGCAAACCTATATGACCGTCGGCAAACCCATTCTTGCCGCCATCAACGGTGCTGCTGTCGGTGTACTCGAAGACGCCGCCTGCGGAAAGAGTGTAAATGCAGGCGACAGCAAAGGACTTGCAGACCTGATGACGCAATACCTCGATTCTCCCGAAGCGTTCAAAGATTGCGGTGCGAATGCAAAAACGTATTTTGCCGAAAACTTTACCGCACAGGTCTTTATGAAGAAATTACTTGCAGAAATGAATGCAATGAAATAAACCATCGCAGATAATTTGTGAAAAGAGGAAAAAGAATATGTCTGTTTTTGAGAATAAAACCCTGTTGATCACAGGCGGCACAGGCTCTTTCGGCAATGCCGTACTCAACCGCTTTCTGACCACCGACATCGGTGAAATCCGCATTTTTTCCCGTGACGAAAAAAAGCAGGATGATATGCGTCACGAATACCAGAGCCGTTATCCCGATCACTATCATAAGATCAAGTTCTACATCGGTGATGTAAGAGACATCGGCAGCCTTCGCAACTGCATGAACGGTGTGGATTATATTTATCATGCCGCAGCCCTCAAGCAGGTTCCTTCCTGTGAGTTTTTTCCTGTCGAAGCCGTCAAAACCAATGTACTCGGAACGGACAATGTGCTCACCGCTGCCATTGAAGCCGGTGTAAAACGCATTGTCTGCCTGTCCACGGACAAGGCTGCCTATCCTGTCAATGCAATGGGCACCAGCAAGGCTATGATGGAAAAAGTTGTCGTTGCCAAGAGCCGTACCGTGTCTCCCGAAAAGACGGTTATCTGCTGCACCCGTTACGGCAATGTCATGTGCAGCCGCGGTTCGGTTATTCCTTTGTTTATTGAACAGATCAAGGCAGGCAAACCCATGACGGTTACCGAGCCGAATATGACCCGTTTTATTATGTCCCTTGATGAAGCGGTTGATCTGGTTCTGTTTGCATTTGCCAATGGTGAAAACGGCGATATCTTTGTGCAGAAAGCACCTGCAAGCACGGTCGGTGATCTGGCAGAAGCGGTCCGTCGTCTGTTCAAATCCGATGTGGAGATCAAAAAGATCGGCATCCGTCACGGTGAAAAAATGAGCGAAACGCTGCTTACAAGTGAAGAATGTGTCAATGCCGTTGACATGGGCGAGTTTTTCCGTGTTCCCTGTGACCGTCGCGACCTCAATTATGACAAATTCTACGTTGAAGGCAATGTCGAACGCAATCCCCTTGAAACATTCAACAGCGACAATACCGATCTGCTCACCGTGGAACAGATTATGGATAAATTGCTGACCCTTGAATATGTCCGCACGGAGCTTGCTGCTTGGGAGGCTGCAAAATGAACATTCTGATAACAGGTGCAAAAGGATTCATCGGCAAGAATCTTGTCTGTGCACTTGAAAATATCCGTGACGGTAAAGACAAAACATCTCCTCTTGCCGCGGATATCAATATATTTGCCTGCGATGTGGACACATCCGGAGACCTTCTGGATGCATGGTGTAAAACTGCAGATGCGGTTGTGCATCTTGCCGGTGTCAATCGTCCGCAGACACAGGAAGAATTCATGCAAGGCAACCGTGATTTTACGCAAACCTTACTTTCCCTGCTTGCAAAACACAAAAACACCTGCCCGATTTTCGTGTCGTCCTCTACGCAGGCAGCTCTGGACAATCCGTACGGACAAAGCAAAAAAGCAGGTGAAGAGCTGCTGCGTGCATATGCACGGCAAACGGGTGCAGCCGTTTATATTTACCGCTTTACGAATGTGTTCGGCAAATGGTGCCGCCCGAATTATAACTCTGTCGTTGCAACTTTTTGTCACAACATTGCAAATGATCTTCCCATACAGATCAATGATCCGGACGCAACGCTTCGTCTGATTTATATTGACGATGTGGTCGCTGAGTTGTTGCGTGCCCTGCACGGTCAAGTCTGCACGGACGGAGAATTTGCACAGGTACAGCCGGTGCATGAGGTGACACTCGGTAGGCTTGCACAGCTTTTGTATTCTTTTAAGAAACAGCGTGAAACAAGGGAAATTCCGAACCTTGCGGATGCGTTTGAGAAAAAACTCCATGCCACTTATTTGTCTTATTTGCCGGTTGATGCTTTTTCCTATCCGCTGAAAATGAACAGCGATGAAAGAGGCAGCTTTACGGAAATTATCCGCACCCCCGAACGCGGACAGTTTTCGGTCAATATTTCAAAACCGGGCATCACAAAGGGCAATCATTGGCACAATACAAAGAATGAAAAATTCCTCGTTGTCAGCGGAAAGGGTGTTATTCGTTTCCGTCATCCGTCATCGGAAGAGGTTATTTCCTATTATGTCAGCGGAGATAAACTGGAAGTTGTTGACATTCCCATCGGGTATACACACAACATTGAAAATTTAGGTGATACCGACTTGGTTACTTTCATGTGGTGCAATGAATGTTTTGACCCGACGCGTCCCGATACCTATTTTTTGGAGGTTTAACATGGCAGAACGAATCAGACTGATGACCGTACTCGGCACACGTCCCGAGATTATCCGTTTGTCGGAAGTGATCAAAAAATGCGATATTTATTTCGATCATATTCTTGTGCACACGGGACAGAATTATGACTATACATTGAATCAGGTGTTTTTTGAGGATCTGAATTTACGCAGCCCTGATTATTATCTGGATGCGGTCGGTGCAAATTTAGGCGAAACGATCGGTAATATCATAGCCAAAAGCTATGCACTGATGTGTGAAGTCAAGCCCGATGCCCTGTTGATTTTAGGGGATACCAATTCCTGTCTTGCCGCCATTTCCGCAAAGAGACTGAAGATTCCCGTATTTCATATGGAAGCAGGCAACCGTTGTTTTGACGAGAATCTGCCCGAAGAAACCAACCGCCGTATCGTTGACCATATTTCCGATGTCAATCTTTGCTATTCCGAACACGCAAGACGGTATCTCAACCGCGAGGGCACCGCTGCGGAGCGTACATATGTGACGGGTTCTCCCATGGCAGAGGTGTTGTCTGCCAATCTTGAAAAAATCAATGCAAGCAATGCCCTCGAAACACTCGGTGTTGAAAAGGGTAAGTATATTCTGCTTTCCGCCCATCGCGAAGAAAATATTGATATTGAAAAGAATTTCTTCTCTTTGATGAATGCCGTCAATGCCATGGCGGAGCGTTATGATATGCCTGTTATTTATTCTACCCATCCGCGTTCGGCAAAGTTTATCGAAAGCAGAAACTTTGTTTTCCACAAGAATGTCCGCAAGATGAAGCCGTTCTCGTTCAGTGATTACAATGCATTGCAGCTCGGTGCGTTCTGTGTTGTGTCCGACAGCGGCACTTTGCCCGAAGAATCCGCTTATTTTGCAGCCCACGGTAAACCGTTTCCTGCCGTTTGTGTCAGAACTTCTACCGAACGTCCGGAAGCCATGGACAAGGGTAATTTCATTATTGCAGGTATTTCCACCGACGAAGTGCTCGGTGCGGTCGATACGGCTGTCCGCATGAATGAAAACGGTGATATCGGACTTCCCGTACCGAATTACGTGGATGAAAACGTATCCGTCAAGGTTGTGAAATTTATTCGCAGCTACACGGGGATTGTCAACCGTATGGTCTGGAGAAAAGAGATATAAATGCATCCGTCTGCAAGCAGGTTTTTCTTGTTTGCAGGCGGTTTTTGTTCACCAAAATCTTTTGCTTTCAGTATTATTAAAGTGTAAATATGGATAATATACTTGAAAATAAAAAATAATATCATTATAATTGTAATGATATTGAGAATGTCGGCGGCTGATTTGTTCTTATTAAAAATGAACACAGCGGCAGAACGGAGAATACTATGCAAATTCTTGTTATAGAAGACGAACCCCGTCTGGCAGAAGCTGTTGCGCAGATTCTGCGTGAAAAAAAGTATATGGTCGATATTGCAAACGACGGCAGGGACGGTTTTGATCTTGCCGCCAGTGGTGCATACGATTGTATTATCCTGGATGTCATGCTGCCCTTTAAGGACGGCTATCAGGTGGCAAGCGAATTGAGAAAAGAAAAAATCGCAACCCCGATTTTAATGCTGACCGCAAAGGATACCGTTGCGGATAAAGTCAAAGGACTGGATTCGGGTGCGGATGACTATATGACCAAACCCTTTTCTCCCGAAGAACTTCTTGCCCGTATCCGTGCAATGACAAGAAGACAGGGGGAAGTGGTGTTGGATGAATTGCAGTTTGAGGATCTGACGCTGAATCTGTCTGCTTACAATTTGTCCTGCAACGACAAGAGTGTGCATCTGAACTTTAAAGAGTTTGAGATTATCCGTATTCTCATGTCCAATCCTGCTTCGGTTGTCACAAAAGAGGATCTGATCGTCAAAGTCTGGGGCTATGATTCCAATGCGGTCGATAACAATGTGGAAGTCTATATTTCATTCCTTCGCAAAAAATTAGAGTTCATCGGATCTTGCGTTGAAATAAACGCATTGCGTAAGATCGGATACCGTCTTGAGGTGAAGGCAAGTGCTCAATAAACTTCGCAATCGGTTTATTTTTATCAATATGCTTCTTGTCGGTGTCATTCTTATTGCATTGTTTATCATTGTTTTCGGTTTGGTTTTTGTTTCAAATTATACCGAACTGACCACTGCAATGGATGATATGCTCTCGCATGAAATCCACATCCCCATGGTGAACCCGTTTATAGGTGAAAAGGAAAGGGAAGCGTTACAGTATGATGATCGACGACGTGAAGTGTATGTTGTCAGCGTTACCCCCGTGGATTATGTGCTCAACAACGGATATGTGGTTGAAAAATCCGTAAACAATTATGTTGCCATGTCTGAAGATGTGCTGACGGCAGCAATCGGATATGTTATGGAAATGGGCGTATCTGACGGCTGGATCCATGAACTGAGTATTATTTACCGTACACGGCAGGATGAAGGTTCGACCCGTATCGCATTTGCCGATGCCACACCGGTCATCAATTCTTTCAAGACCGGATTTGTCAATATGAGCAGCCTGTATATCATTGTTTTTGTTGCGTTTTTCTTTATTTCAAACTTTTTGGCATCCATGGCTTTCAAACCTGCCGAAAAAGCCTGGGAGCAACAGCAACATTTCCTTGCAGATGCTTCCCACGAATTGAAAACCCCTTTGACGGTTATTCTTGCAAATAACAATATTTTGCTTTCGCAAAAAGATAAGACCATTGATGAACAGAGCAAATGGGTCGAAAGTACGCAGGCGGAAGCGGAACATATGAAAAAACTTGTGGATGATTTGTTGTATCTTGCAAAATCGGATGCAGCCAAAAATGAAATTCCGCGAGAACCTGTTGATCTCAGCGAGCTTGCCTGGAGCAATATGCTGCAATTTGAACCTGTGGCATTTGAACGGGGCGTTGTATTTGACGGACAGATTGAAAACGGTCTGTTTACAGTCGGAGACCGAACGCAGTTGAATCAGTTGATTCATATTTTGCTGGACAATGCAATCAAGTATGCCGGTGAAAACGGACAGGTTGATTGGAGCCTGGAAAAATATACAACAGGAAAGAAGAAAATGCAAAATTATGCAAAGTTGTGTGTGCATAATACAGGCAATCCGATCCCTGCGGAAGATTTGCCGCATATTTATGAACGCTTTTACAGATCTGACCGTGCACGCAGTCCCGGCAGCGGTTACGGCCTGGGGCTTGCAATTGCAAAATCCATTTGTGAGGTGCATGAAGCAGATATTCTTGTTGAAAGCACCGCAGAAAAAGGAACGACCTTTACCGTAAAATTCAAGGCATAAAAATAAATTGTATAAATGCGTATAATGGTGTTGACAAATACAGAAAAGTATGTATAATTATACTGAAAATATGAAAACCTAAGGAGATAATCTGCAATGGCAAAAGAAATTAAAAAAATCGTTCTTGCATATTCCGGCGGACTTGATACATCCATCATCATTCCGTGGTTGAAAGAAAACTATCCCAGTTGTTCCATCATTGCTGTTTCCGGTGACGTCGGACAGGGAACCGAACTCGACGGTCTTGAAGAAAAAGCAAAGAAAACCGGTGCCGATAAACTGTATGTCCTTGATCTGAAGAAGGAATTTGTGGAAGATTATGTTTTCCCGACTCTCAAAGCCGGTGCTGTTTACGAAGGCGACTATCTGCTCGGTACTTCTTTTGCTCGTCCCGTTATTGCAAAAGGCATTGCTGAAATCGCAATGAAGGAAGGTGCAGATGCCATCTGTCACGGTTGTACCGGTAAGGGCAATGACCAGGTTCGTTTTGAGCTGACCATCAAGGCTTTCTGCCCCGATATGGCTATCATCGCTCCCTGGCGTGTATGGGATATCAAGTCCCGTGACGAAGAAATCGACTATGCGGAAGCACACAATGTTCCGCTGAAAATCAGCCGCGAAACCAACTACTCCAAGGACAAGAACATCTGGCATCTTTCTCACGAAGGTCTTGACCTTGAGGATCCTGCAAACGAGCCCCAGTACAACAAGGAAGGCTTCCTTGAAATGGGCGTTTCTCCCGAACAGGCTCCCGATGTTCCCACCTATGTCACCATTTCTTTTGAAAAGGGTGTTCCCGTTGCAATCGACGGCAAAAAGATGGGCGGTGTTGAAATCGTTGAAACCCTCAACAAGCTCGGCGGCGACAACGGTATCGGTCTTGCTGACCTTGTCGAAAACCGTCTTGTCGGCATGAAGAGCCGCGGTGTTTATGAGACTCCCGGCGGAACCATTCTTTACAGAGCACATCAGGTTCTTGAAACCATCACCCTTGACCGTGACACCCAGCACTACAAAGAGATCATTGCAAACCGCTTTGCTGAACTCGTTTACTTCGGTCAGTGGTTCACTCCTCTTCGCGAAGCTCTTTCCGCTTTCGTCGACAAGACCCAGGAAACCGTTACCGGTGACGTTAAACTCAAGCTCTATAAGGGTAATATCATCAACGCAGGTGTAACCTCTCCCTACACCCTGTATGATCCGGAAGTTGCCACTTTCGATGCTGACGAAGTTTACAACCAGGCTGACTCCGCAGGCTTCATTAATCTGTTCGGACTTCCCATTTCCGTCCGTGCAAAGCTCGAAGCCAAGCGTAACAACAAATAAAAATACATATACAAGCAAGACGGCGATTTGCTTCGCCGTCTTTTTTGAGAAAAAGGTGATTTTTTATGGATAAACTCTGGGCAGGCCGTTTTGCCAAAGAATTAGACAGCCGTGCAAATGACTTCAATTCCTCTATCCGTGTGGACAGCCGCATGGTGCGTCAGGATATCAGAGGTTCGATTGCTCATGCCACCATGCTTGGGGCTACGGGCATTCTTCCGCAGGCTGAGGTGGATATGATCGTCAAAGGCCTGCAGGGCATTCTTGCCGATATCGACAACGGCTCTCTCGCCATTGACATGACCGCAGAAGATGTGCATATGTTCGTTGAAAACGAGCTGACACGCCGTCTCGGTGACACAGGCAAGCGTCTGCACACCGCAAGAAGCCGCAACGATCAGGTCGCTGTGGATGTACGTTTGTATCTGCGTGACGAAGCGGAAGAAATCAAAGAATTGCTCAAAAACCTTATTCTTGTGCTTGCTGACCTTGCAGAAGAAAACAAGGCGGTCATTGCACCCGGTTATACCCATCTGCAAAGAGCGCAACCCATTGCATTCGGACATCATCTTGCCGCGTATGCCATGATGTTTGTGCGTGACTATGAACGTGTCATCGATGCGGTTCACCGTATGAATTATTCTCCCTTGGGTTCATGTGCCCTGGCAGGTACGGGATATCCCACCAACCGTCGTATGGCAGCTGAATTGCTCGGCTTTGACGGTATCACGTTAAACAGCATGGACGGTGTTTCCGACCGAGATTTCTGCGTGGAGCTTGCCAATGCCTGTGCACTCATCATGACCCATCTGTCCCGATTCTCCGAAGAAGTGATTCTGTGGGCATCGTGGGAATTCAAATTCATTGAGCTGGACGATGCATTTTCCACCGGTTCGAGCATCATGCCGCAGAAAAAGAACCCCGACATTGCAGAACTTGTCCGCGGTAAATCGGGTCGCGTTTACGGCAATCTCATGGCGCTGCTTACCATGCTCAAAGGGCTTCCGCTTGCCTACAACAAGGATATGCAGGAAGACAAGGAACTGATTTTTGACTCCATCGACACCGTCAAGGATTGCCTTGCCGTGTTTGCACCCATGCTTGCCACCATGCGTGTGCTGCCCGATAATATGCGTAAGGCCGCCGCAAACGGCTTTATCAATGCCACCGAATGTGCTGATTATCTGACCAGAAAGGGACTTCCGTTCCGCACCGCTTACAAAATTACGGGTCAGATCGTCGCTTACTGCATTGCCAACGGTAAGACTCTCGAAACCCTCGATATTGCAGAATATAAGGAATTCTGCACCGATTTCGATGAAGATATCTATGCATCCGTCGATATGCAGCATTGCATCGACATCCGTGTTTCCGAAGGCTGCGCAGGCACATCCTCCGTTGAACAGCAGGTTGCATACTTGAAAGACTATTTTGCAGAATAAACAAAATGACAGCCGCACTCGAACAAGTGCGGCTGTCATTTTATGGTTTGATAAATCAAAATTTATGTGTTTTGTTCAATCCAATTGTTCAATGCCTTTCGGATTGGTGCTGAAATGTTTTTCGGTATTTCATCAACCCGAAAGAATTTTAAGTCATCAACTTCACCTTTTTGGCATTTTAAGGTTCCGGTGTAATGCTTGCACACATATACGATTTCAACATTGGATGCTTCATCTCCGTTTGGGTAAATATAGTGTGTATCTTTTCCGGAAAACACTCCAAACAGTTCCAATTTTTCTGCAAGTAAGCCGGTTTCTTCAAACAGTTCTCTTTTGGCTGCATCCTCAACAGCTTCATCCAATTCTACAGAACCACCTGCATATCCCCAGCAATGATTATCGCTTCTGAGTTGTAACAAAATTCGATTTTCAGAGTCTACAACAATAACGCTTGCACCAACTTGCAGCAAAGGACGGTGCCCGACAATTGCTCTCAAATCCATAATATAATTTGACATGTAAGCCTCCGTCAATTCATGTTTATCTGTCTGTATTATACTGCACGGATCCATAAAACGCAAGCAATATAGTTCATTGAAAATTTCTGTACAAATATGCAAAAATTTTCAATAGCATTGACATGTTGTTGGCTTTGGGTATAATTATCTTATTGTATGTGTAAAACAATTTACAGTTTTTTCGGAGACCGGAATGAAAAAAATAATGTTCATCTGCCACGGCAACATCTGCCGTTCGCCCATGGCGGAGTTTATTTTCAAAAAGATGGTTGCCGAACACGGTATGCAGAATGATGTGTTTGTTGCGTCCTGTGCCACAAGCACGGAAACCATATGGCACGGACAGGGCGAGCCTGTGTATCCGCCTGCGGCAAAGGAGCTTTCCAAGCACGGCATTGATTGCCGCGAAAAACGCAGTGTGCAGCTACAGAAGTCGGATTATGACAAATACGATATGCTCATCTGCATGGACTCAAACAATGTCCGCAATGCCATGCGGATTCTGGGTTTCGATCCGCAGAACAAGCTCTGTAAACTCATGGATTTCACATCCCGTCCGGGTGATGTTGCCGACCCGTGGTTTACGGGGGATTTTAAAACCACCTACCGCGACATTACGGACGGCTGCACGGCATTGCTTGACAAACTGAAAAAAGAAATATAACGATGAAAAGTGTTTTTGTGTTTATGCAAAGGCACTTTTTTTGTTGCACTGAAAGAATGAATGTGCTATAGTGAAAACATAAACCACACACGGAGGTTTTTGTATGACAAACAGAGAACGTGCCATGAACATTCTGCATTATAAGGATGTTGACAGACTTCCTGCCGTGCATTTCGGTTATTGGGGTGAACTGCTTAACGAATGGGCAGAACAGGGAAAAATTCCTGCCCGGCTTGCCGAGCGAAATTATGACGGCAATGAAAAGGACAGGGAACTCGATAAACTGATCGGCTGGGATTTTAACTGGTCGTGTACCGCAGGGGCTCACATGGGATTGAAGCCCGGGTTTGAGCACAAGGAAATTGAGGTTTTGCCCGACGGAAGCCGTCGTGTGCAGAACGGGGACGGTCTGATTGAACGCATCAAGCCGGGTGCGACCTCCATTCCGTCCGAAGATGACTATCTGCTCAAGGACCGCGAAGCCTTTGAAACGCTGTATAAGCCGAAAATGCAGTTTTCTCCCGACCGTGTGAATGTTGAATATTTTAAGAACTTCAACGAAACCCGAGACAAGGATCGTCCCATCGGACTCAATCTCGGCAGCGTGCTGGGCAGCATCCGCAACATGACCAGCGTGGTCGGCATGAGTTATCTGATGTATGACGAGGATGAGTCGCTCTTTGCGGATATCATCGACACCTTTGCCGAAATGCAATACAAATGCGTGGAAGCAATTCTGCAAACGGGCGCAAGGTTTGATTTTGCACATTATTGGGAGGATATCTGCTTCAAAAACGGGCCTTTGCTGTCGCCTGAAGTGTTCGATGAACTGTGTGCAAAGCACTATAAAAAGAGAAATGACCTGTGTCACCAATACGGTATTGATGTAATTTCCCTTGACTGTGACGGTGTGACCGAAAAGCTGTTGCCGATATGGTTTGAGAACGGTGTAAACACCATGTTCCCGATTGAAATCGGTGTCTGGGGTGACCAGTTTGAGCCTGCCCGTCAGAAATACGGAAAAGGAATGCTCGGTGTCGGCGGTATGGATAAAACGGCACTTCGCAAGGACAAGGTTGCTGTGGATAATGAAATCGAACGCATAAAAAGACTTGCATCCTTGGGCGGTTTCATTCCGTGTCCCGATCACCGCCTGATGCCCGGTACAAAGTTTGAACTTGTACAGTACTACGCAGAAGAAATCAAAAAAATCCGCATTTAACGGAGGACTACTATGAGTATTTTATTTGAAATTTCCAATCTTGTGCAGACAGGAAAAATGAAGCTTGTGAAAGAAACCGTACAGACGGCTCTCGATGAAGGTCTGCATGCAAAGCAGATTCTGGACGAGGGGCTGGTTGTCGGTATGAATCTGATTGGCGAAAAATTCAAAACGGGTGAAGTGTATGTCCCCGAAGTGCTTGTTGCTGCCCGTGCCATGCATGCAGGTGTGCAGATTCTCAAACCGCTGCTTGTTGAAGAGGGTGCACAGACAAAAGGCAAAGTCTGCATCGGTACCGTACAGGGCGATATGCACGACATCGGTAAAAATCTTGTGAAAATGATGATGGAAGGCAAAGGGCTGGAAGTGGTTGACCTCGGTACGGACGTTGCTCCCGAAGTCTTTGTGCAGACAGCGATCGAACAGAATTGTCAGGTGATTTGTTTGTCCGCATTGCTTACGACAACGATGGAAGTCATGGAACAGGTTGTCAAAGAAGCCGAAAAAGCAGGTGTGCGTGACAATGTGAAAATCATGGTCGGCGGAGCCCCTCTGAGTGATGACTATTGCAAAAAAATCGGTGCGGATTGCTATTGCGCGGATGCTGCATCTGCTGCGGATATGGCTGTGGAATTGTGTGCAAAATGAAGATCGAAGATTATCTCAGACCCTATGATATTTTTCAGACCGCTGTTCTGTCCACCAAAGAGATACCCGTTTCCGAAGCGGTGGTTGCTGCCTGTCGGGAGAATAAGTGCGGTCAATACGGCACTTGCTGGACTTGTCCGCCCGGTGTCGGTACGCTTGACGAGTTAAAGAAAAAGATAACGGAATTTGAAAATGCCGTTCTGTTTACCTGTAAATATTCCCTCGAAGATTGTTTTGATTTTGAGGGTATGCAGAGAGCCGCAAAAGAAGCAAGAACGGTTCTTTTCAGCATTGCTGACCGTCTGCGTGCGGACGGAATCCGTTTTCGTGCCATGGGGTGCGGCAGTTGCGATATTTGCGAAAAATGCACCTACCCGGATGCACCCTGCCGTTTTTCCGAAAAAGCACTCATTTCCATGGAGGCAAGCGGAATCAATGTGGTTGAACTTGCAAAAAAATGCGGTTTGCAGTATAACAACGGCAATGATACCGTGACCTATTTCAGCATTATTCTGTATTGATTCGGCGGTGAAATAAATGAAACAGATCGTAAAAAATATGCTTGCTGACAAATCGAAAACCTTGCCCGTCTTGTCTTTTCCGTCCGTTCACTTGCTTGGTATCAGCGTCAGGGAACTGATTTCCTCTGCCGAAATGCAGGTGAAAGGAATGCAGGCCATTTTGCAGCGTTGTCCTGTTGCGGCAAGTCTGAATATGATGGATCTTTCGGTTGAAGCAGAGGCTTTCGGAGCAGAAATCCGTGTGACGGATGATGAAGTACCTGTTGTTGTCAAGGGAATCATTGACGATATTGAACAGGTGTCCGATATAAAAGTGCCGTCTGTCGGTGCAGGCAGAACGGCTTTGTATGTGGACGGCATATGCAAGGCAAAACAGAAAATGGATACCGTTCCCGTGTTTTGCGGTTGTATCGGACCGTATTCTCTTGCAAGCCGTTTGTTTGATATGACCGAGCTTATGTATGCGTGTTTCGATGATGAAGAAAATACGCTTTTGCTGCTTGAAAAAACAACGCAGTTTATTATTTCCTATATCAAAGCTTTCAAAGAAGTCGGTGCGGATGGTGTCATCATGGCTGAGCCTGCCGCAGGAATGCTTTCTCCTGCTCTTGCTGTAAAGTTTTCGCATCCCTTTGTCAGCCGGATTTTTGAAGCCGTGCAGGATGATGATTTTGTTCAGGTTTATCACAACTGCGGCAATGCGGTCGGTGGTATGGCACGCGACATTGCAAAAATACCTGCCGATATTTTCCATTTCGGCAATGCAATCGATTTGTCTTCCGTGATTCCTGCATTTTCCGCGGACAAAGCGGTCATGGGAAATGTGGATCCTGTGTTGTTTAAAAACGGAACACCGCAGGATGTACAAAATGCCGTGCAGTCTGTGTTTGATGCGTGTTCGGGATTTGAGAATTTCATGTTGTCCACGGGCTGCGATGTTCCTGCCGATGCAAAGTGGGAAAATCTCGATGCCTATTTCCGCAAAGTGAATGAATTATATGCATAAAATAAAAATCGGAAAAGAAATATTTTTTGCTTCTGACGGTGAAAAGCTGTCGGAAGTTTTGTTGCGTGTCGGAAAGACGGTTTCGCATCCTTGCGGTGGCCGCGGTGTTTGTAAAAAATGCCTTGTCACTGTCAACGGAAAACAAGAGTTGTCATGCCTGTACCGCGTGACTTCCGATATTGAAGTGATTCTTCCCGCAAATGAGGATATTGTCAGTGAAACAGGCAACGATTTTGCAAGCGGACAGACGGAAAACATCTGCTTTGTGCTTGATATCGGAACGACAACGCTGGCTCTTGCTTGTGTGTCTTTGGATGAACAAAAGCCGCTTTCTGTTGTCACTCGTACCAATCCGCAGCGTGCATTCGGGGCGGATGTGATCTCCCGTATTGCGTATTGTCAGCAGCATTCTTCGCAATTGATGCATGATGTGCTGATAAAAACTGTCAATGAAATGATATCTTATTTCGCCTGCAAACAGCAGCCGACATTGTATGTGGCAGGAAACACCACCATGCTGCATCTGTTTTTCAATATCGACTGTTCTTCCATGGGGACGGCTCCTTACACACCGCAATTTCTCGGGAGCAAACGGATGCAATCCAAAGAAATCGGTATCACGGGGGCGGATGACGTGATTTCATTGCCGAATATTGCCGCCTTTGTCGGGGCTGACCTTGTGGCAGGACTCAACTGCGTAAAAATGCCTGCAAAAGGGAAGTACAGCCTGCTTGTCGATCTCGGCACCAATGCGGAAGTGTTGTTGTTCTCCGAGGATGAAATCTTTTGTACGGCAGCCGCAGCAGGTCCTTGTTTTGAAGGAGCAAACATTGCACAGGGCATGAGTGCGACCGCAGGAGCGATTTGTTCGTTTTCCATGCAGGACGGTGTGCCGCGTGTAAAGACCATAGAAGATGCACCTGCTGTCGGTATTTGCGGAACGGGTCTTGCGGATATCGTTGCACAATTGTTAAAGCACGGTATCATTGATGAATCCGGTTACATGGAAGAGGACAGTTTTGAGGTGGCTCCCGATGTATTCCTTGAACAAGGGGATGTAAGACAGTTTCAGCTTGCCAAATCGGCTGTCTGTTCAGCAATCACGACACTCTTAAAACAAAAAAACATCCGTCCGTCGGATGTGGAAACGCTGTATATTGCAGGTGGTTTTGCGGCAAAAATCAACATAGAAAATGCGTGTTTTGTCGGTTTGTTACCTCGTTCTTTGCAGCAGAAATGTGTTGCTCTCAACAACAGCAGCCTGTCGGGTGCCGTTCGGTTTGCGTGTGAACAAAACGATCTTTCTGCCATTGTTGAAAAAGCAAAATATATCGACCTTGCAACCGACCCGACATTCTCGCAAAGCTTTATTGAAAATATGATGTTTGAGGAAGTGTGAACATGACAGAACGCGAGCGGTTTATCAAAGCACTCAAAAGGGAACCCTTGGACGGTCATTGTCCTACTTTTGAGCTTGTGTTTTTTCTGACCCTGGAAGCAATCGGCAAAATTCATCCCTCACAGCAGCGTTTTGACCAATGGCAGCAGATGAGCAAAAACGAACAAAACTTACACATTGCATACATGGCAGACAGCTACATTGAGATTGCCGAAAAATACCATCACAGTGCGATTTTTGTGCATCCCAATCCGGGCGATTTTGAGAACACACTGCGTCTGCTTTCGTGCATCCGTGAAAAAACGGGCGACAAATATTTTCTGATGATGCACGGCGATTGCACATTTGAAATTCCGAACGGAAACAATATGCTGGCCTTTGCCGAACGGATGTATGACGATGAAGAGGGACTAAAAATAGAAGCACAGCAGCGTTTGGATGATAAACTGCGCTATGCAGAGAAGATGGCAAAGCACGAAGGTTTGCTCGACGGCTTTGCGCTGTGTTCGGACTACTGCTTCAATGTCAATCCGTTTTTCTCACCATCCATGTTTGAAACGTATATCACACCTTATCTTGCAGCACTTTGCAAGTGGTACCGTGACATGGGCTTTTTTTCTATTAAGCATACCGACGGCAACATCATGCCTATTCTCGACCAGATGGTACAATGTAAGCCCGATGCCCTGCACTCCCTTGACCCGCAGGGTGGTGTTGATCTTGCAACGGTCAAAAAAATGTACGGTGACAAGGTTGCTCTTTGCGGCAATGTCAACTGCGGTCTTTTGCAGACGGGTACGGAAGATGAGGTGATTGTCGATGTGCGTCGGTCACTTCGGGACGGTATGGACGATTGGGGATATGTATTCTGCACCTCCAACTGTGCCTATACGGGCTTACCTCTTGACCGCTATGAGCTGATGAACAGAATCTGGTGGGAAGAGGGAATTTACCGATAAAAGATTGGTTTTAAGTAAAAATATGATGTTTGCATAAAGCAACAGCACACCGCCGCAAGACGATGTGCTGATTTTTTTTAATTATAAATTGAGCAGCTGCTGTTTCTTGGCTTCAAATTCTTCCTGCGTGATTGCACCCATATCAAGCAGGTCTTTAAATTTTTTAAGTTCATCTGCACAAGAGTCATCATGTTTTTCTTTATTATCGGTATTTTGAGACTCTCTATTAACTAACAAATCAGAAATTGCTTTGTAGATTTCTTCTCTATTGTTAATAAGCCAAAAACTTATCCTACCTGAAGATGTACCAATCGAAAGACTTGAAAACAAACCTAATCCAACTGATGATATTTGGCTCAACGGTAAATCAACCTGTTTTTTAAAGCTAGCTTTTCCTGTTACTTTCTTATTTGTAATGGTTAATGCACAACCACTCATTAAAGCTCTAAAAATGAACTGTGGAATCATAATAATATAACCAGGATACATTATCCATGTTCCTGTTATTTCTGGACTGATGAATATGTTATAAAACCCATAGTCAATTATCCAACTATCTAAGATTAGGTTTACAAGAAGTCCTATGCCTATTAGAGTCATAGCAATAACTAATAAGATATTTGCAATCTTGTTTTTCTCAAATTTCGCTTCAATTATTGTTTTTTCTTCCATGATTTATTATCCTTTTTGTGATAAATTTTGTATCGCTAATTTTATACTTTGCGGTACACCTTGCATTTTTACATACTTTGAAACGGTTGAGCTGCTTCTTTCTATTTATCTGCAGACCGCTGTATAATAACCTTACTCAACATAAAGACGGCACATCTCAACAATTTCTTTGCGGATTTTCCTTTGATTCAAACACACCTCCTGCAAATTGCTGCACTTTTTTCTCCGTAAAATAAGAACCTCTCATACTTTGCGTGCGAGAACCTTGTTGTCATAGACAATAAAAAAGTGCGCCCACCGAAGTGATGCGCACTAAAAACGCAAACTCCGGTAGTCGCCAAACTAACACAATGTGAAATGGGGTAAACCACAATAACACTGCATGGAATTTGCATTTTTATCAAATTCAGTAATGTAAGTTTTAACAATCACGAATAAATCTATCCCGTAAAAAAGATAAATTACACCCTTGGTTTCACACATATTCAGTTAGTTTGGCAAAAACAGTATAACATATTGAAAAATAAAAACAACACTTTTTAAAACGAAATTTGATTGTGGTAAATTATGGTTTGTCGAACAGAGCAGCCAATCACGGGGACGGGTCCGTGATTGACACTATAATAATTCCAAAACAGTCAATCATGGTTCCGTCCCCTGATTTGCGGAGATTTTTATGGAATCAAGTTTGCGCAAGTCGTAAATCAGGGGACAGTACTGCGATTGCCCTTGAAAAATTGTTTGGCAATCACAGTAGCCGTCCCCGTGATTGACTCCCCAACTCACCGACAAACCATAATTTATCTGCCGACAATGAAAAAACAGGGCAACTTCGTGTTGTCCTGTTTGTGTATCTGCTTTTATTGCAGCAATTCCTGCATATATTGTCCGAGTGAGGCTTCGGTCTGCATGCCGCTGATTTTCTGACAAGATTGCCGAGCTTGTTTATAAGCAGGGAAGCTTATTCAATTACCAGAATTTCTGTAAAACCGGTAATCTCAAAAATTTCCATAACCTCGGGAGAAACATTTACAACCTTCATTGTGCCATGCTTGCTCATTTTTTTCTGCGCTGCAAGAAGTACGCGAAGCCCTGCGCTGGAAATGTATTCCATATTTTTTACATCAAAAACAAGGTTTGTAGTATCAGAAACATCTGATGCGATCGTTTTTTCAAGATCGAGAGCTGTAATGGTGTCAAGTCTGCCTGTGATTTCAATTCTGGTTTCTTCCGTAATTTTTTTAATTCCGATATTCATTTCAATAATTTCCTTTAATTTTTTTATTCAGCGGGATATCTGACCATGGAATAGTGTGTTACAGGTGTTTTAGGAATGAGCTCCTCGCGCATCAGGTCAAAGCCGTAATGGCGATACAGGCCGACATTTGCCTCTTTGTTTGTTTCCAGATAAGCGACCATTTTTTCTGCATCACAGAAATCCAGCATCGGACGCATCAGCTTTGTTGCAATGCCCTTGCCCTGTGCCGATTTCTGAATGGAAAGATTATACAGATACCAGTCATAGTTATCGGTGAATTCTTTTTTGAGATTCATTGCGTATGTTTCATAGGTCAAAAGTCTGCCGATGATGCCGGGGCCGGAATGCAGAATCAGGCTCAATCCGCCGTTTGCCAGGAACGGAAGTGTTTTGCTGCCTGTAAAGCCGAACGGAAGCCAAGCTGCAAAGCCGTTGATTTCCTCGCTGTCGGCATAAATGACTGCATCCTCTGTCATGGTTCTCAAAGAAATCTGCATGATCAGCTTTGAGGCTATTGCATCATATTTGCCCTTTGTAAACCAATTGTGTAAAGGGTAATCCTTGTATGCATCTGCTGCAACCTCGGCCAGACGGTCAAGGTCCTTTTCCTGCACGATATACAAGCCTGCATTTTCAATCGCTTTTTTTGCAAGCGGAACTTCAATTTTTCTGACTAATTTATCCATAGCGGAACTCCTCGAATTGTTTTTTAATCTATACTTAAATAATCTGAAGATATTAATCCGCCGAAGATTTCTTTTCGACAAATAAATATCTCATTTATTATACACATCAGCTCTTACAAACCTCTTACAAATCAGGTTTGTTTTGTGACGAATTTTTAAAAATTAAAAAATTTTTACAAGCCGAAATATTCTTCACTAAAATGTTGAGGAAAATAAAAAACAGGACAATTGTGCGTTGTCCTGTTTTTGAGATCTGTTTAGTTACAGCAATTCCTGAATATATCTTTCGAGCGTTGTGTGCATCATGGCACCGGTATATTTGTTGACAATGTTGCCATCGGCATCCACGAAAATGGTGGTCGGGTAAGAATAAACAGAATAGACAGAAGCCGCACTCTGCTCGGTGTCAAAATAAACAGGGAATGTGTAGTCAGTGGTGGCTAAAAATTCCTGTGCCGATTGCACCGTTTCCGAGTAGCCGTCTGCAATGTTGATCATCAGAAATTCCACTTCGTCACCGTAGGTTTCCCACAGTTCCTGAAACGCAGGCATTTCCATTTTGCACGGACCGCACCATGAAGCCCAGAAATTGACTACCACGGGCTTACCCTTGTAATCGGACAGCTTGTGTGCATTGCCGTCGGTATCATAGACGGTAAAATCGGGGGCGGTGTCTGCGGTTTGCGTGCCTGCAATCGGGTTGTTTAAGTCCTGTGCAACTTTGTCGGAAAAGGAGTTGTACAGCATCGCTGCACCGGCAACAATGACCACGGTCAGGATCACAAGAATGAGTGTTGATTTGTTTTTCATATAGTGTACCTCTTAATTGAAGATTGCGATGAGCTTGCCGATCATACCTGTTGCAAGCAGGATACCGATGAGAATCAGCAGAATGCCGCTTATTGTGTTGATGACCTTGTAATGCTTCTTTATAAAGTCAAAGGTCGATTTGAAGCGATCAATGAGCACCGCACTCAAAACGAACGGCACACCCAGTCCCAACGAATAAAGCAGCAACATGATAACACCTGTCAGCACTTGTCCCTGTTGCGATGCCATCATCAGGGCAGAGCCGAGGAATGTACCCACGCAGGGTGTCCAACCCACGGAAAAGACCACACCGAAAGCAAGGGACGAGAAAAATCCGAGGTTGTCCGTTTTTGCTGTGCGTTTTGTGCCTTTGAACAGTGTGAATTTAAATACACCCAGATAGTGCAGGCCGAAGAAAATGACGATCAGCCCCGAGGCAATGTTCACAGCGGTCTGATATCTTGTTAAGAATGAGCCGACCGTGCCTGCCAATGCTCCCATTGCACAGAACACAAGTGTAAACCCGAGCACGAAACCGATTGCATTTTTGAGTGTGGTTTTGGTTTTCCTTTCACCGCCGCCTGCGAAATAGGAAATATAAATCGGCAGCATCGGCAGCAGACAGGGGGAGATGAAGGTGATGATGCCTTCTAAAAAGGATATTGCATATTGCATAACGGTGTCCTTGCCTTACAGCAGATTGAGAATTCTGTCTTTCGGAAGGGCTCCCATGCTGCGTTTTACTTCCTTGCCGTCCTTAATGACAAGCAGCGTCGGAATGCTCATAACCTGGTATTTTACGGCAAGTTCCGGTTCTTCATCGACGTTGATTTTGCAGACCTTGATGTCGCTTCTTTCATTTGCGATTTCTTCGATGAACGGAGCAATCATTTTGCACGGACCGCACCACGATGCCCAGAAATCTACAAGTACGGGCTTGTCGGAGTTGAGAACTTCCTGTTCGAAATTGTTTTTATTGATATTGAGTGCCATTTTTGTTTACCTCCGTAAATTTTTCTTTGTTGACTCTATTATGCACATTTTGGTCTTCATTTTCCGTGACAAAGTCACAAAAAATACAGTTGCAACCGTTGGTTGCGCAAATTTAAAGCCCGATAGGTAGATTATTTCTCCGTTATCTGCTATACTCAAAGCATGAAAGGGGGATTTTGTATGAACCTCGGAGAAAGAATTTACGCATTACGAACACAGAACAAGCTTTCGCAGGAAGAACTTGCGGAAAAACTGGATGTCTCGCGTCAATCCGTTTCAAAATGGGAAAACAACATGGCAGTTCCGGAACTTGATAAAATCATCCGTATGAGTGAATTGTTCGGTGTGACAGTGGATGCTCTTGTCAAAGAAAACGCACAACCGCAACGGGATGATCTGAAAACGGAGCCTGTCCCGACCGTGGTGCAGATAGAACAGAAAACCCGTTTTGAAAAACGCGAGCTTGCAGGGATTTTGCTGTTGTGCTTCGGCGGACTTGGCTTTTTATTGCTGTTGGTGCTGACGGGCTGGGGCTGCATTTATACCTTGCCGTTGCTTGCCTGCGGTGCGGTGTGCATGGTTTGCAAAAAGAATGCAGCATTTTATTGTGCGTGGCTTATGTATCTGCTTGTAACCGGCTTTTTGTCCTTTGCAACGGCTGTTTCAAGCTGGCGGGTGATACGCTATACTTTTCAGGAACCCTACAACGGCAATCCTGCCATTGTGCTCATTGCATGGGTGTGGTTTGCTGCCATGGTCGGCATCATGGTGTGGAGCGTTCTTAAGTTTGCAAAAAGACCCGTTGCAGGCTTTCAAAAGCCGATCGTGCTGTGTGTTGTCGGGGCGGTGTATCTGCTTGCAGAGCGGATCGTCAGCAAAATGATTGCGGCATATTATATGCAGCTGGCGCAGAGTGATTCGCTTTCGTCTGCGGTTGTTTACAGCGTTGGCTCTGTCAATTCGGTGCTTACCATTCTTGAACCCATCTTTGCAACGCTGCTTCTTGTGCAGGGAATTCGTCTTGTGCTGCATTTTTACAAAAAGAAGAAAGCCGTTTCTTGCTAAAATGAATAGATAAGCCGAAATTTTGACTGTTAAAAATAGGACATTGAACAAAAGTGCAAAAAAATTAAAAAAAAGGCTGTACAAACGGTCAAAAAAGTGGTAAAAAAGAAAGGTAAAATGAAAATAAGGAGAGCAGTAAAATGACAAAGATTTACGAAGGCAAAACCAAAGACGTTTATTCTCTTGAAAACGGCAATGTCATGCTTAAATTCAAGGACGATTGCACCGGCAAGGACGGCGTTTTCGATCCAGGCGAAAACACGGTAGGACTTACCATTGAAGGCATCGGCAAGGCAAACCTGCAGACCTCCATTTACTATTTCGAGCTGCTCAAAAAAGCAGGCATCAAGACCCACTATGTTTCCGCAGACATCGACAATGCCACCATGGAAGTGCTTCCCGGTAAGGTATTCGGTCACGGTCTGGAAGTCATCTGCCGTCTGGTTGCTACCGGCAGCTTCATCCGCAGATACGGCGAATACATCGCAGACGGCACCGTTCTTGAAGGCGGCTATGTTGAATGCACATTCAAGAATGACGAAAAGGGCGATCCGCTTGTTACCGGCGAAGGCCTTGCAGCACTCGGCGTTATGAGCCTTGAAATGTTTGAATCCATGAAGGAACAGACCCTCAAGATCACTAAGGTCGTTGCTGACGATCTCAAGACCATCGGTCTTGACCTGTGGGATATCAAGTTCGAATTCGGCTACAACAATGATGAAGTTATCCTCATTGACGAAATTGCATCCGGCAATATGCGTGTTTACAAGGACGGCACCATTGTCGATCCCGTTGAACTGACCAAGCTCATTCTCAACAGATAATCACAAAAAAACACAACAACCGTCACTTCACAGCGAAGCGGCGGTTGTTTTTTGCTTTCTTACAGAATTCTATTTACCACTTTTGAAAAAATCTTGATTTTGGTAAATAGAATCTTTAAGTTTGCTCTTTGTATTTGTCTGCCTGCAGGTTGAACATATAGGCATATTTGCCGTTCTGCTGCATGAGCTGATCGTGGGTGCCGGTTTCCACGATTTCACCGTTTTCGAGCATATAAATGCAGTCTGCCATGACGGTGGTGGAAAGGCGGTGGGAAATGAAAATAACGGTCTTGTTTTCGGCTGCCTTGATCATGGCCCGGTTGAGCGTGTATTCGGCAACGGGGTCAAGGTTTGCACTCGGCTCATCGAGTACGGCAAAGGGACAATCCTTGTAAAAAGCACGGGCAATGGCAACCTTCTGTGCTTCACCGCCCGAAAGGGATATGCCGCTTTCGTCAAACTCACGCAGCAGCATGGTGTCGGTGGAGTCGGGCAGATCCTTTTGGAAGTTGCCGCTTTCGAGTGCTTTTTTTACCTTTTCCTTGTCGGGATGGTCGTTCATGGCAACATTTTCACCGACCGTTGCACCAAACAGCGAAAAGTCCTGGAATACGGCGGCAAAATGCTTGTGATAGGTCGGAATATCCCATTCGCGGATGTCCTTGCCGTCAATGGTGATTCTGCCCTCCGTAACATCATAAAGCCGCAGCAGCAGGTTGGTAAGGGTTGTTTTGCCTGCACCGTTGTAGCCGACGAGGGCGATTTTCTGATAGGGCTTGATTTCGAGATTGATGTTTTTCAGCACCGCCTTGTCCGTGCCGGGATAGGTGAAGGACACATTCTCAAAACGGATGGTGACAGGCTTTTTGTATTCGGTTTTGTCTTCACCGCTGAGGATTTTCTCTTTGGCATTCATAAACCGCTTGAATTTTTCAACATACAGTCCGTTTTCACGCAGGCTGAGTGCAAACCAGCTTGTGATGGCAAACACACTGTTGCTGATGGCGGTTGCCCCGTTGAAGGTGGCTGCAAAATCGCCCATAGTGATTTCCTTGGTCACGATTGCTTTGTAACCCATGAACAGGGTAATTCCGAGATAAATGAGCAGTGTCAGCGGCATGGATTCCTGGCAGAAATACAGCTTCCACTGCTTTGCAAGATAAGGCGAAATCATCGCAATGCGGTCATGGATATTTTTTTGATATCTGCGTTCAATCATTTCACCTGCACGGCTGAGTCTTAATTCCTTTGCATAGTCCTGCAAATAGAACACACGGCTGAAATACAAATTTTTGCGGTCAAGCGGTGTCATGGCTTCGGTGCGTTGCACATTGACCTTTGCAATCAGCCTGCCCACGGGCACCATGAAGCCGACACACAAAAACACAAACACAAGGCACATCGGGTCAATGGTTACAATGACCGTGCCGATGGTCAGCACCGATACGATGTTTGTCAGAATGTCCTGCGTGTTGGAAAGTACCTGCTGTGCACGCTCACTCATGGAAGTCATGGCAAGCACAAGGTCGTTGTAATAAGCCGGGTTGTCGTAGGCTTCGTAGTCCATTTTGGCCGCTTTTTCATAGATGACGGAATACATCTTGAAATAGAATTTTTCCCGCTCCTTGGGCAGAACAATTTCGTAAAAAAGGGTATTCAGCAGGTTGCCGATGACGATTATCACGGCAAACGCAACGCAGGCCACCGCTGCACGATACATTGCAACGCCCGAGGTGACAACGTCAATGATGTATTTCAGCAGCACAACATTTGTCAGAATCCACGGAATGTTGGCAATAACATCAATCACAAGATAGCCGAACAGATAAAGCGGCGTGTGCTTGCAGATAAATCCGAGCATGAACAGATAGTTGCGCAGGCTGTTTGATTTTTCTTTTTCTTTTTTTTGCTTAGTCATAAACAGCCTCCTCTCTGTAGCCCGATGCCTGCAGGGTAAACATTTCGCAGTATTCGCCGTTTTGCTGCATGAGCTGCTCGTGGGTACCCGATTCAATCAGCCTGCCTTTTGCAAAAACAAGAATCTTGTCCGAACGGGTGGCACTCGACAAGCGGTGCGAAATATAAAGCACGGTTTTTCCCTTGGTGCCCTCCATCAGGCTGTCATACATCTTGCTTTCTGCCACAGGGTCGAGTGCAGAGGAAGGCTCGTCGAGTACGGCAATGTCAAATTCACTTGCAAACAGACGGGCAATGGAAACCTTTTGCGACTGACCGCCCGAAAGCAACGCACCCTCATCGTCAAATTCGCGTGTGAGGATGGTGTTTTCTTTCTGTGGAAGGGTTTCGATTTTGTCATACACGCCTCCCATTTCGAGGGCTTTTCTGGCTTTTGGTGCATTTTCTTCGGTGACTTCCTCAACCAAAACATTTTCGGCAACCGTCATGGCAAAAATGCGGTAATCCTGGAACACACTTGCAAATTTTTCACGGTATTGCAGCAGGTCATATTCCTTGATGTTTACACCGTTGTACAGAATTTCACCCTCCGTTACATCATAAAGCCGCATGAGCAGTTTGGAAAGCGTTGTTTTGCCGGCACCGTTATGACCGACCACGGCAACTGTTTCGCCTTTGTTGACGGTGAATGAGATGTTTTTGAGGGTGTCTTGGGCATCCTGCGTGTAACGGAAAGACACATTGCGGAATTCAAGGCTTTCGAAATCCCCGGGAATGCGTTCACCGCCTTTGATTTGCGGATCATATTCCAAAAATTCACGCATATTCTGCACCCACAGGCAGTGTTTTTGCTGCATGGCAAAGTAGTGGGCGAGCTGGTTGAGTTTGTTTCTTGCGGTTGTGATGGCGGAAATGAGCACGGAGAATTCGGAAATGGGCAGATTCTGCAATACAATCAGCCTGTAGCAACCGTAGCCGAAGCCGCCTGCCACGGGGATGATCTCCCCGAAAAAGTCGGAAATAACTTCCAGCAATGCTACGCGCCAGCCGTATTCATTGATAACACCGATGTTCTTGTCGATAGCCTCGCGGAAGCGGCGTTTGACAACGGTGAAAATGTCGGTGGTTTTGATTTCTTTTGCAAAATCTTTCAGCAGAATGGTACGGCGGATATAGTCTTTCTGTCTTTCAAACGGTACCATCTCTTTGTCTTTCTGCAATTCCACTTCGTTCTTTTTGGTGCGAAGTGCAATGACAACAACGGGACACAGAATGAAAACGAGCAGGACCGGATCGATGGAAATCAGATATGTAACCAGGAAGACAAAGCTGATGAGTGAACCGATGGTCCAGGCGGAACCTTCAATAATACGCTTGAAGCCGCCACGGTCCACCACCCATGTTGCACGGTTGTATTTGTCGAAGAAATCGGGGTTTTCATAGCATCCCAATTCCACCTGCTGTGCTTTTTTGAAAATGAGGTTGTTGAGATAGCTTTCACATTTGATTTCAAATTTGACACGTACCGTATACACATCTATATAGGCAAGCAGGTCAATCAGCAGCTTGCCGAGTACGATCAGGCACATCCGGATTGCAAATTCTTTGAATGTGCCGTTGCCTTCGATGATTGACAGTGCCGTTTCCAGAAACATGACATTGATGACGACTGCATAATACACGTTCTCCGAGATGTATGCAAGATAAATAATCAGCAATGACAAGGGGGCACATCTGAAGGCACAGCCGAGCATAAAGGCTGTGTTTTTCAGGATATACGCTTTCTGTTTTTCTTTTTTATTCTTTGTTTTCCCCATGTTAAATAATTACCTTTATCATAAAATGCATTATTTAGAGTATATCAAAATCGTTTTTTTGTCAAGAAAAAGAACCTTTTCGTGCATCAATTCTGCAAAAAAAGGTTCCGGAGTTTATCCGATAAACATTTGCGTCCAATAATTCCCGTCAGCAACATATCCTACACCGATCTGCGTAAACGAGGCATTGAGAATGTTTGCCCGATGACCGCTTGAATTCATCCATGCATCCACAACCGCCTGCGGTGTGCGTTGACCGTATGCGATGTTTTCACCCGCCGTTCGATAGGAAATGCCGAAAGACTTTAACATTTCAAACGGACTTCCGTAAACGGGACTTGTGTGTGAAAAATAACGGTTGTCAACCATGTCCTGCGACTTGATCCGTGCAACACGCGATACTTCCCAATTTTCTGTCAAAGCGGGTAAATTGTTTTGTTTGCGGATTTCGTTGACCAGGCGGATGACTTCCTTTTCATAGCTTGTGATGCTTTCACTTGTCAGCGGAACGGTCAGAATCTGATCAGGGTAAATCCAATGCGGATTTTCGACTTGCGGATTTGCTTGTATGATTTCGCTGAGGCCGACTTTGTACATGACCGCAATCTTCCACATCGATTCCCCTTTTTTTACCTTATGGGAAACACTTGCTGCATTGGCGGGCAAAATATTGCAGCAAAAGACAAAAAGAACAAGAAAAACAGAAACAATCTTTTTCATAGTATCCTCCGAATTGTTTTTTCTGCATCCTTTAGTGTTTCTCATTCTTTTGTTTTATTGAAATGCAAACAATGTCAGTTTTTTTGCAAAAAAAACAGCAGACCGATCATCTGCTGTTTTTTTGGATTGCATGTTCAGTTTCCGCTTGCGAGGTATTCTGCCATCGAACCGACGGTTTTGTGATTGATAAAATCAGCGGCACTCAGAGCAATGCCGAAAGCGGATTTGATATCTGACATTACGCAGACAAGATCAAATGAACTCAGGCCGAGAGTAGACTTAAAATTGTCTTCAGCCGTGATTTCGTCAACTTCCACGTAATTTTCAAGGATTCCGATAAGCTTTTCGAGTGATTGCATACGGGTTTTCCGTTCCTTTCTTCCTGTGTTATCTGTGTTTCTTTCAATATTTCTCCGACGGTTATATCGGGATTGTTGGCGGCAAGTTCAAAAATCTTTTCCATCTTGGAATAGAAGACCGTCAGATCGTAAGCAGCCTGCTGTTCGCGTCTGTATTCAAAGTTAAAATCAAGTCCTGCGTCCACGCTGCGGTGGCTGACAGTCAGATACAGCGGTATCATGGTAGCACCGTTGTTGTACCAGATGCTGCGAAGCGTGTTTTGCATTTCGTCATCGATGCAAACGGGCGGTACAAGCGGCTGATAGGAAAGACCGAAACTGTCGTATGTAGAGTCGAACTTTGCATCCTTGGACATGGACTTGTGTCTTTCTTTGAGCGTTTCAAGGAACGGCAGCTTTGCGTGCAGATACATTTCGTTCTGGATTTCCGAGATCTTTCGGGTTGCGTTGCAGAATGTTTCTTCGGGGCCGATGATGCTTCTCATGGGAAGGAAATTGATGCGGATACCGCCTGACTTTTTCTCGGCAATCGTGCCGCGACGGTTGATGATCATCTTGAATGATACATCTTCCTGGTTGTCGTTGAAGCAGGAAAGTGCCGTGCGGACAGCCATGGAGATGACGGCAAAAACAGAAAGATCGTGTTCACTGCACATAACAGTAAGTTTATCACTCAATTCTTTACACATGCTGAAACGCACCGCATCGGCATCGGGAAGTCCCGAATGAATATCGGCATACCGCTTGTCGGGATATTTCTTTTGCTGTATTTTCAGACGGTTGTCAAGCATGAAGTCCGTGAAGATCGGCTCCTGTGTTTTGGCAAGAGAATCATACCAGTACTGTCTGTCTTCTTCGTGCTGCTCGCTTGTTGCATAGGCGAGTTCCTGTTCGAGTGCCGGGATATAAGGACGCATCGGCTTCGGAAAGGGTGTGCCTTGGGTGTTGTGTTTGTAGATTTCTATGATGTCATTGATAAAAATTTTCAATGAATAGGCGTCCATTGCAAGGTGGTGCAGACGCATGAAAAGTCCCTGATAGCCATCCTTGAACTTCACAAGGAAAATCCTGTGGATTTCGCAGTTGAACATCGGAATGCTTTGTCTTGAAAAAGCAAGCAACTTTTCCTGTGCTTCGTCAATGGTGTAATCGCTCAGATTCCATTCTTCGACACAAAGCTCGCTTTTTTCCGTCACATACTGATGCAGTTGCAGTTTTTTGCCCATCACAAAGCGAAGCCGCATGGTATCGCAACGGCGGATTGCCTCGTAGATGGCGGCTTTCATTTCGCCCTTGTTGATTTCACCTTTCCAATAGACACCGCAGCCGATATTATTGACGGGATATCCCGAACCGTATTTCAGCGACATCAGATACATCATCTGTTGGGAGCTTGTGATCGGATAGGCTTTTACAATTTCTCCGTTCGGAATTTTAATCTCTGTCATGTTGTTCACTTCCCGATGATCATTTTTAAAACATTTGAACCCACATTATGTATTATACGATATTGTATGTCGTTAGATTGTAAAATATGTGAACAAACTGTAAACAATGCAACATTGTATTGCATTTGGAACTTGGTGTGGGAATTAATGCAGCACATTGGAAATGAATGTGGCTTTTGAAACAAAAACACGTATTATATGCCGAATGCGGATAAAAGCTGCCGTGTTGTTTACTTTTGCTGTCTTTTATGCTATACTCGATGAAGGAAAAAACAAAAAGGTGAATGCCATTATGCCCAACAAAGCATTTCTTGAAATCACAAATGTCTGCAATCTTGCCTGCTCTTTTTGTCACGGCACAAAAAGGGAAGGACGGTTTATGACCGTCGAAGAATTTACCCTTGCGGCAACAAGGCTTCGTCCGTTTGCTGACTATCTCTATTACCACCTTTTGGGGGAGCCGTTGTTGCATCCGCAGCTCGGAGAATTTCTGCAAATTGCCGCAGACCTCGGTTTTCAGTCCATTCTGACCACCAACGGTACGTTGCTGGCGGAACAAAAGCAAACATTGCTTCATGCGAAAGCGTTGCGAAAAGTGAGCATTTCTTTGCATTGTTACGAAGCCAACGCCATCGGTATTTCACTTGACGATTACCTTGCACAATGCTTTGCATTTTGCAGGCAGGCATCCGACCAAGGTATTATCTCTGTTATGCGGTTGTGGAACAACGGCGGTGCAGACAGCCTGAACGAAAACATTCTTGCACAGATGCACGCATCTTTCGGTGGGGAATGGAAAAAACTGCATTCGGGGTATATGCTCAAAGAAAAGGCATTTCTCGAATGGGGAGATCTTTTTGAATGGCCCGACAGCGATGCCCCCGATTTCGGCTCAAACCACTCCTGCTACGGTTTGCGAGACCAGGTCGGTGTACTGTGTGACGGCACGGTCGTGCCGTGTTGCCTGGATGCCGAGGGAACGATTGCACTCGGCAATATTTTTGAAACCGATATTGAAACCATTGTCAATTCTCCCCGTGCAAAAGCGATCAGACGATCTTTTGAACAACGCAATGTCACCGAACCGCTTTGTCGTCGCTGCGGATATGCAGCCACAAAGCGAAAATGATGAGGGGCTGTTGCATTTAGCACAGACCCAAAAACATAATAAAAAACAGGCATTATTTAAGAGTGAACAATCGCTCAATAATACCTGTTTTTTTGTTATTTATAATATCAAATGCAAGTTTGAAATATTGTTATTTTGCTTTTTTAGACATTTTGCACCCTTTCGCGGTATCTGTTACAGCTTCGGGGCGAAAAAATGTCTTCTGCATCTAAATGCAACAGCCCCTTTGCATAGTATCTGTTACAGCAGATTGCCGACCGTGTAGCCGTCATAAACCGCATTCGGAATGATGCCGCCGCCGTTGGAGTCTCCGATGTTGTAAATTTCTTTCACTTCATCTTTCAGCGAATCATAGAGTGCTGTGTCCGGCTTGTTGCCGATTGCCAGCACCACGCTGTCGGCCTGCAATGCGTGGCTGTTGCCGTTTTTATCTTTGCAGAATACTTCTTTTTCGGTGATCTTTTCGACTTTGCATTCGGTCATCAGTCTGATGCCGCGTCCTTTGAGATGACCGATCAGAATGGATTGTGCCGTTTTTCCCGTGTTGGCGGCCAACTGTTCCTGCATTTCAACAACGGTTACCTTTTTGCCCTGTTTGCCGAGCAGTTCAGCTGTTTCGCAGCCGATGGAACCGCCGCCGATCACCACGACATGTTTCCCTGTTTTTGCACCTG
The DNA here is from genome assembly GCA_045576275.1 of Acutalibacteraceae bacterium. GTDB lineage: Bacteria > Bacillota > Clostridia > Oscillospirales > Acutalibacteraceae > RUG806. The sequence continues at coordinate 7,213 of JAZNGB010000050.1, read as the reverse complement.
CAAGCACCTGTGTGGCCTGTATGGCTCTTTGTGCACCGTCCATATGCAGAACAGACGGGATGACACCTGTTGCACAAACGACCGCATCGGCATTCATTTGCAGAATGTCTTGTTTTGAAACCTTTTTGCCGAGATGTACCTGAACACCTGTCAGCTCCAACTGTCTTTCCAAATACGGTTTCATCAATCCAAGATGCTGTTTGAACGGCGGCTTGCAGGCAAGATTCATTTGTCCGCCGACCTCGTTTGCCATGTCGTAAAGATGTACTTCATGTCCTCGGATGGCTGCAATTCTTGCTGCTTCCGCACCGGCAACACCGGCACCGATCACGACAACTTTCTTTTTGGTGGTTGCAGGCAGAATACGGTAGTCATTATCGCCTCTTGCAAGCACCGCGTTGCCTGAGCAGACGGCTCTGCTGCCGTGTTGCAGCTGATGGTCTATGCAATGACCGCAGCCGATGCAAGGTCTGATTTCGTCTTCTCTGCCTTCTGCAATCAGGTTGACAAGATTCGGCTCTGCAAGAAGTGCATGACCGATGAAAATCAGATCGCATTGACCGCTTGCCAGTTTCTTTTCGGCAATGGCAGGATCTTGTGCACGACCGCCGCCGATATAGGGAATGGTTTTTTGTTTTCCCGTTTGCAGCAGGACACCGATTTTCATCAACTGACATAAAGCCACAGCCATGCAGTCGGGGTAAGCCGATTCGGGTTTTTCGTTTTTGCCGGGTTCGCTTGACCATTTTCCTGCAAGGACCTCAATGGCATCAACGCCCTCTTCCTGGAATCTTTTGCAGTAGTGTATGCCGTCCAAAAGGGAAATGCCGCCGTCCGGACCCATTTCCATGACCGACAGTTTTACGATGATTGCAAAGTCTTTGCCGCACAATTCGCGGATTCGTCTGATGATGTTGACATGAAAACGCATACGGTTTTCGCGATTGCCGCCGTATTCGTCTGTGCGGATGTTGGCTTTTGAGGACAGGAATTGCTGTCCGAGATAATAGCCGACACAATGGATCTGCACACCGTCAAAACCTGCTTTTTTGGCACGCAAGGCGGCTTGTGCATATTTTTCTTCAATCGCTTTGATTTCTTCAATCGTGAGTGCTCGCGGTGTTTCGTTGCTGAGACCCATCATAAAAGAATAGGGCATTGCAACGGCACTCGGTCCCACCGGTTGGGCACCGATGATTTTTCTTCTTGCACCTCTGCCTGTGTGTGAAATCTGCAGAAATGCCTTTGCTCCACCCTCGTGAATAACATTTGCCAGATCCCTCATGCCCGGAATATATTTGTCATCGTCAATGATGAGCATTCCGTTTGTGTTCAATCCCAAAGGTGCATCGACACAGGTAACTTCCACAACGATGGCACCGACACCGCCTTTGGCTCGTTCGGCATAGTGATTGAGTACGGCTTTGTTGACGAAACCGTTGTCTGACTGACTCATCCCCATTGCAGCCATGACCGTTTTATTTCGCAGTTCAACATTGCCGATTCTGACGGGTGATAAAAGATTGGGGTATTTCGTATTCATACAATACCTCCTCATAATATTCTGCGTGGTATTCTTATTGTAACACGAAAAGGTTTTATTTGCAACAAATTGGCGAAAGTGTAATGTAAATATATTGTAAAAAAAGATTCTTTACGGAAACATAGGAGAGAATGCTGCAAACAAAAGCAATGTTTAAATTACGGTTTAGCGCACTCTTACTTGGTTGATCCTCAATCCCCCTTGTCGCCCCTGGAAGGGGATTCCCCTGTTAGGGGAAATGTCAGCGAAGCTGACAAAGGGGTTCCCGTTTTCGGAGAAAAAGATGTCACGAAGTGACAGAGGGGTTAAAGGAGTCAGAAGTGGCTTTGTCAGAGCTTTCAGCAGATTTGGTTGAACCTCTCTGTCTGCCTGCGGCAGACATCGCCCCTTTCAGGGGCGACGAGTGTTTGAGAGGAAAATTTACTTTGCAAAGACCCCGACAAACCATAATTTATCTGTTACAAAATCCCTCCACATTTTCGTAAATAACCTGAAAAAAGAAAAAACGGGATCTGCATGGACTGCAAATCCCGTTTTCTGCGGTTTTTTAATAGAACAATGCGAAGAATGTTCTGACTGCATCAAAGAGCATTTTGAAGAAGTTGATGATTTGCTCAAAGAAGCTCTGTTCTTCGTTTTCGACCATCTCGTTGTAGCCGGACAGCGTTGTGTTGCAATCGGCAGGTGCAGTGTCGGTGGTGAATTCCACAAGCAAAGGCAGAATGGCAGTTGTCAGAAGCAGTTCCGTCCCTTTGAAACGCTCGACGCTGCTGCCTGCATATGCCAGGAAGTCAATGGAGATATCAAGACCAAGCAGTTCGCAAGCAAAGGAAAGCACTTTGGTATATTCCGCTGCATTCACATCTGCCAATGCGTAGTTGAGAACGGCTGCAAGACCTCTTGTGAGAATGACAACCTCGTCGGAGTAGGCAGGATAGTTTTCGTCTCCCATATTGTGTGCCTGGTAAAGGGTGACGGCAAGATCGATCATGTTTTTGTAATCGGTTTCGGGGATGATCACGTCATACTGTGCAGCGAGAGAAGCGATGCTCTTGCCTTCCTGCGTTTCGTTTTTCTGCAAAAGCGGCATATTGAGAGCTTCGTTGAGCTTGTTGCCGATTTTGTCAATGATGGCGTTCATTTCGTCATCTTCCAGTTTAAGGAAAGACTTCAGTCCCTTTGCGGTGGTGTAGCTGTTGAAAACAATAGAATAGCTCAGGTCGGTGGATATTTCCTGGTAAGCAGGGAAGTTGCTTGCGGCAAGAGCCAGTGCATTTTCTGTGATGCCTTCGGGGAACAGGCTTGTGTCCACCTTTTTGACGCCTCTTGTTTCAAAACGGACATCCTTGCCGAAGCTGACAACTCTGTACAGGCAGCCGAAGGCATTCAGAGAACCGGTTACGGCATCATAAATGACCGTGCCGTCTGCTGCTTTGTAAGAAGCAATGTCGTGGTCATGGGTGTGGCCTGTGAATATATATTTGATGCCGGCTTTTGCATAGACGTCGGCAGCATTTGCAACTTTTGCAATCACGACACCGTTGGGCTGGATGATATTGGAAAACACAACATGCTCAAGCAGATTGTGATGGTGCATGCCGATCAGCTTTTTGCCGTCGGCTTTTGCTTTTTCACCCTGTTCGGCAATCCATTGCAATCTTGTTTCGTCAATGCCGTGTCTGCCTTCTCCGGGAACGCAGGAGTCGATGGCGATCAGACGGTACTCGTCCGACAGATCAACAGCATAGGAAGCAGAATTTGCATCGACTGCAACAGCTTCGTTGTAACCGAATTCGGCATAGTCCTCTTTGAACTGTGCAATACTCGAATTGAACAGGTCGTGGTTGCCGGTAATGACATAGATCTCTTTGCCGGTTGTCTGTTCAAATTCTCTGAGCAGGGCGGTTATGCCTGCCACTTCTTCCGGCTTGCCTGCCTCGGTGAAATCGCCGGGCATGAGGACATAGCGACTTTCGTTTGCAGCAGCATCGGCAAGAAATGCTTTGATGATGGCATACGCTTCATCCGGCATTCTTGTGGATGAGCCGACGTGATAAAAATCAGCATTGATGTTGTTTTTCTTGGTGACAGTGCCTGTGTAGGCGGTGTTATAATGCAGGTCGTTTGCAACGGTAACGACAAGCGTTTCCTGTGCGGATGCAACGATGCTGCAGAGACTTAAAAGAATGGACAGAACAAGCAAAACAGATGTAATTTTTTTTATAATGATCCCTCCTTGTTTAAATTTAGTATACCAATGATGTGTGTTTTTTGTCAATAAGTATCAAAATTAAATTTTTGTTGATTATCTTTTGTGATTGTTGCAGATCTTCCGAAATTCTTTAAGCCAATGCATCTGCCGGTGCATCCTCCGGGAGCCAGCCTGTGAAGCCGAGGGTGGGCATGGCAGAGATAACCGCCATATCTTCGGCTGCAAGTTCAAAATCAAAGATGGCTGCGTTCTCATTGATTCTTGCAGGGGTGACCGATTTTGTAAGCACATTGAGTCCCGATTGCAGAACAAATCGCAGACAGATCTGTGCGACGCTCCTGTTGTACTTCTTTGCAATGCCTGCAAGCGTTTCGTCACCGAGGACCGCACCGCAACCGAGCGGACTGAAAGCCTGCACAAGCATACCTGCTTCCTTTGAATACGTCACCGTTTCGGGCTGCGTGTAACCGGGGTGGAATTCAATCTGATTCACCATCGGTTTTATGTCGCAGCGTTCGACCAGTGCATTGTAGTGTTTTTTCTGAAAATTGGAAACACCGATGGCGCGGATTTTACCGTCTTTGTATGCGTCTTCAAATGCTCGCCAGGTGGACGCGTTGATGTCCTTCCAATCGGGTGACACCTTTTCAACACAGGGCCAATGAATCAGATACAGGTCGAGATAGTCAAGACCTAAATTCTGAAGAGAAATATCAATTGCTTCGGTTGCCTTTTCGTATCCGCGCATGGTAACCCAATGCTTTGTGGTGACAAAGATGTCTTCTCTTTTGACACCCGAGGCTTTCATGCCTTCTCCGACGGCTTTTTCGTTGCCGTATATAAAAGCGGTGTCAATGTGACGATATCCTGCGTTGAGTGCTTCCCGGACAGCGTTTTTTGCAATTTCACCGTCGGGGGTCAGATAGGTGCCGTAACCGACACAGGGTACATTCACACCGTTGTATAATACGAAAGAATCAGTGAGTTTGTTCATTTTTATTCCTCCTTAATTATAAAAAGAATTGTTATAATTATATCATCAAGTCTGCAATTTCGCAACAGATATGAAAAATTTTGCGAAAAATAAGCCTGCATCGGCTTTTATAAACACACAATCCATTGACTTAAAATGTCTTAAAGAGTATAATCTTATTAAACATTCAATATGTTTATGAAATCTGAAGTTTCGGAGGAATTGTTTATGAACAGTATTGTGGCATTTTTTACTGCATTCAATCCGCGTTTTATCATGCCTTTCTTTGTGGCATTGAGCGTATTTCTGACTTCTTTTGTTTCCATGTTTGTGCCTGCCGAACCGCAGGGACATATTTTCACACCTCCCGTGCAGGCGGATTCCGCAACGCAGGTTTTTGAAATCACGGAAGAGTATGTGATCGTGGTTCCCGAAACGGCAAGTGAAGCCGAGCTGACGGCTGCAAAGCTGTTGCAGGATACTTTCAAGGAAATCAACGGTACTGAGCTTCCCGTTATCACCGACGATGAAGAAGCAACCGGAAAAGAAATTTCAGTCGGCAGAAACGACAGGGAATACGATGATGCGGTTGATTATGAAGCCCTTGGTGATGAAGGTGTGTGTATCAAAACAGCGGATGAAACAGTGGTCATCACAGGCGGTGCAAAGAGGGGAACGCTTTATGCTGCCTATACTTTCCTGGAGGAATATTTCGGATATCGCCAATATACGACGGAACTCAAAGTGATTCCCGAAGCCGAAAAGCTGCTTGTGCCTGCCGATGTGGATTATACATATGTGCCGCCTTTTATGTTCAGACAGACTGACTGGTACGGAACAACCGACAAGCAATACAAGGTCGCAAACCGACTCAACGACGGTGCCATGGCAGAAATGTACGGTGGCGGTGTTGAATACGCAGGTCCGTTCTGCCATACATTTTCGAGCCTTGTACCCGTATCTCTGATTGAAACCGAACCCGAGCTCTTTGCACTGGGTGTCGAAACAGGCGAAAGAACGACCGATCAGCTGTGTCTGACCAATCCGAAAACGCTTGCAATCACCATTGAAACGGTTCGCAAATGGTTGGCAGCCAATCCCGATGCAAAATTTGTTTCCGTAACCCAGAATGACAATTCCAATTACTGTGTATGTGATGCCTGTGCAGAAATAGATGCAGAAGAAGGCAGTCATGCCGGCACGATGATCCGCTTTGTCAATGCTGTTGCGGATGATATCCGTGAAGATTACCCCGATGTGCTTGTTGATACGTTTGCTTACACCGACGGCTACACAAGACAAGCTCCCGAAATCACCGTTCCGAGGGATAATGTCGTCATTCGTCTTTGCTCCATTGAGTGTAAGTTTTCCGCCCCCATGGACAGCGGTTATTCGGAAGACAACGAACGGTTTTTGCAGGATCTTCGTGCGTGGTCTGCAATCAGCGAGCATCTGTTTGTCTGGGACTATACGACCGATTACAGCAGCTTCCTGCTGCCGTTCGGCAACTTCGGAGCCATCCAGCGCAATCTGCAGATTTTTGCCGAAAACAACGTAATCGGTGTTTTTGAAGAAGGTGTCAGCGGAAGATCTGCCGACGGTGAATTTGCGGCACTTCGTTGTTATATGCTGTCCCGTCTGATGTGGGATCCCTATCAGGATGTTGACAAGCTGATGTATGATTTCTGCGAAGCCTATTACGGTGCCGGCTATCAGTATGTGATCGATTTTATCAACGGAATTGACGAAAACAACGGCTTCGGCTTCAATATCATTCAATACTGGCTTGTATTCCCCGAACAGATCAATATGGAATACGGAATGGGCTGTTTCGATAAATACTATTCAACAACCGTGCTTGATATTGATAACAAAACCTTGGAGGAATATGATGCCCTGTGGGAGAATGCAATCGCTGCTGCCCAAACCGAATGGCAGAAAGAAAATGTAAAACGCTCACAGATTTGTTGGAGATATTGGAAAGCGAATATGAAACGCGGAGAGTTCTCCTCTCTCAATGAATGCAAACGGATCGAAGAAAACAAGAAGTTCTATGAAGATCTGCAGCATTTTGAAATTTCAACACTGATGATCAGCAATGCAAGACATACAGGCAAACTGACCGATCAACCCGATTTTTATGCCGTGCCTGCTGAATGGGTGGTAAGTAAATAAACTGTGGATAATGCCGCAATCCTCGGTGGGGATTGCGGTGTTTTTGCTTTATAGGAAACTGCGTTCCCATAAAGCAAAAAGATTATATGTCCTTCCGTCGCCCGCTGCACGTGCTCGGAGATGGACTATTCGAAAACGGTCGCCGCGTTACGGCGAAACCGTTTTCTTGTATTGGTGCCTTTAGGTGTGGAAATAAACCCCCAGTTCTACTGGGGGTGAAAGAAGACTTTAGTAAAGCCAAAAACGGGCGAGCTCAAAGCCGCCCGAAAAAGAACTAACGGAAAGAAGAAACCTCCTGATATAATAGTAA
>JAZNGB010000049.1:0-12524 GCA_045576275.1 Acutalibacteraceae bacterium | reverse complement strand
ACTTGTCGCCCCTGAAAGACTAACTATTAAAAGTCAATAGCAAAAAAAGAAAAAGTTGTGAATTGTAGAGAGAAAAAAAGGTATAACAAAACAGACGTCAAAGACGCCGAACTTAAAAGATAAAAGAAAGTTAAGTCTTAGAAACGAAAGGTTGCCCTGATTGTTGTAAGGCAAAGATAAGACGAACTAACTTTTTAGCAGCATGGGAAATCGCAACAAAGAAATGTTTGCCCTCAGCACGCTTTTTTGCAAGATAATCGGTAAAAGAAGGACACCAAATACAAACATATCTGGTAGCATTGAAAAGAGTATAACGCAAATAGCGAGAACCTCGTTTTTCCATGTGAGCATAGCAGTTATTGAGTTGCCCTGATTGATATGTAGAGGGTGACAGACCGGCAAAAGCTAAGATTTTGTCGGGCGACTCGAAGTTATCAAAATCACCGATTTCAGCAATGATCATGGCAGCCATATGAATGCTGATACCGGGTATGGAAGTTATAGGTGAATTGATTTTGTTCATTATGACAGCAATGGCAGCTTCAATCTCTTTGATTTCATTATCAAGCTCCCGGATAAGCTTGATTGTGTGTTTCAGTTCAAGGGCTTTTGCAGGCATATATGTTCCGATAGAATTACGAGCAGTTTCACGGATCTGAACAGCTTTATCTTTCTTGTATCGTCCTTTTGATGCAGAATAAAGCAAATTAGTAAGGTGTGTAAGATGCACATCTGCAATATGCTTTGCACTTGGTAATTCGCTTAATAAGGCATAAGAAGAAGCTGTATGCAAGGTTGGAAAAAGGTTTTCCATTTCAGGAAACAAAATGTTTATCAGCCTTGTAACTGAGGTTTTAAGCTTTGCCCTTTCAGAAATTTTATTAAATCTGTATCTTGTTAGTGACTTTAGTTCCGAATTGTGGTATGCTATGTTTGTGTAGGGCTTGAGGCTCATATCAGACATTAGCATAGAAGCAATTGTTCTTGCATCCACACGATCGGTTTTAGTTTTTCTAAGACTTTGGTATTTGCGAAAAAGGTTGGTATGCAACGGATTTATGACATAGGTGGTCAGACCTTTGTCAAGAAGGAATCCGAGAATGTTGTAACTGTAATGTCCGGTTGCCTCAAGTCCTACTTTAATTTTGCCGCCGTCAATACCTGTACAGGTATTGATTGTTTGAAGCAAAGCTTCAAAACCTTCTTTACTGTTAGAAACAGTAAAAACATCTGCAAGAATTTCACCTTCTGAATTAATGATGAAACAATCATGCTTGTCCTTTGCAACATCAATTCCAACAAAAATCATTTTATACCTCCGACAGATTTATTGTGATGCTGTTATCCACAGAGGTCTTTGCTCTTGTAACCTCGTTCCAAATAAACCGTCGGGCGGTATCTAACTGATTAACAATACTGCAAAGGTCTGTGGTTGGAGCCTTTCAGGAACCGTCTTAGCGGTAGGGGAGATACACCAATCCACAACACCATTTACAGTATAGCACATTGCTTTCATGAAGAACAATAAATACTACTATTCTATTATACGAGGGGAGATGTCACGAAGTGACAGAGGGGGTAACCAAGTTTGCACAAATTCGGTCAAAATAGTCTGATATAACCGCCTGAACCCCTCTGTCTGCGTTCCGCAGACATCTCCCCTTTCAGGGGCGACGAGTGTTTGAGAGGAAAATTTACTTTGCAAAGATCCCGACAAACCATAATTTATCTGTTTTAAATCTCCCGTTGTTTCCGTGCAGAACCGAATTGTTAAGAAAAAGAAATCCACGGCTGTTGCTCCGTTTGGGAGTGACAGCCGTGGTTATTTCTGTGGTATCAGGTCTGATATATAATTATTATATTACATTAATAGTTTGCGTACGGGGAACGTTCCTTCTTTTTGTCCTTGCGTTCAACATACTGCAACGATCCGGCATAGGGGATGTCCTTTTGCTTTTTGTCCTGCATACGCACACGGTTATGCGGTGCACTGACCGTATGGGGTCGGACAAAGTCGGTATAGGCAAACGGCGGTTGGTTGTATGTTGTCTGCTCTGTTTGCGGTTGTTTTGGTGCTTCGGCAGCAGGACGGGCGGTTGTTTCATCGTGTGAAACAACGGCAAGCGGATCCAGAAGCCATGCAGGCGGTGCATTCCGCAGGTCGTCCTTTTTGGCTTGGGTCGGGTCAACAGCGTGTACACGCACGGCAACCACGGCATTTTCTCTTGCGTTGATGCGTTCTTTGACTCTTGCCGGTGCTTTTGCTCTTGCAAAAATACGCTGCTGACGGATGATGTACCGTGCCGTGAGCGCGGCTGTTGCGGCGGCAAGTGCAAAAAACGGCAGACTCCACCAGAGGTATTCCGATGTGTCAACATACACGGAAATCTGATAAAGCTCCGAAATCTCGGCAGCCATTTCCGCAGCAGGACCGATGGACTTCAGTGAAAAGAAGCCCCACAGGAAATAAATGCCGCCCAACAGGAAATCTACGCACAAAAAGATGAGCAGGAAACAGACCGCGCGGTATTTGCGGCGCGGTTCTTGCAAAGATTCAATAAAATCAGAAAAACGTTGACGAATCATTATAACATCAATACTCCGTAATGCCTTCAAATACCTGTCTTGCGGAACCTGCGAGGATCACGCCGGTATCGTCATAGCGAATGGTATAGTCGCCGCCGGGCTGCTTGACAACAATGTCCGTACCCTTTTGGCAGTAGCCCAGTTCACAAGCTGCAACAACCGCTGCACAAGCACCCGTACCGCAAGCAAGGGTTTCGCCGTTGCCGCGTTCATGGACACGCATTTTCAGTGTGAACGGATTGACCACGCGAACAAACTCGGTGTTGATACGCTTCGGAAAAATGCTTGCTCTTTCGAACAGTCTGCCGACGGTGGGAACATCCACGGCATCCACTCTGGGACAGAAAACAACGCAATGCGGATTTCCCATGTCCACGAGGGTGACCTTGTATTCTTCACCACCGATGGTCAGCGGATAGTCAATGGCGGTATCGGTAGGAAGCACGGCAGGAATGTCGTCCACATGGAAACGCGGTATGCCGAGGTTGACCGCTGCGGAAGAAACTTTGCCGTCGGAAATGTGCATTTTGACGGTCTTGATACCTGTGATGGTTTCAATGGTGCAGCTGTCTTTTGTGACAATGCCGCTGTCATACAGATACTTTGCAACGCAGAACAGAGCGTTTCCGCCGAGTCTGCCGTTGGAGCCGTCGGTGTTGAACAGACGCATGCCGACATCGGCAACTTCGCTCGGTTCAATGATGACCAGACCGTCGCCGCCGACACCTCTGTGGCGGTCACAAAGCTGAATGGCAAGCGATTCGGGACAGGTGACGGAAGAATCATAGTCATCAATATAGATGTAGTCGTTGCCGGCACATTCCATCTTGGTGAAACGCAGTGTGCTGCGGGATTTACGCAGATGGCAGATGTCAATGAGTTCCGTATTCTGTTCGTTGTAGCGGCTTGCAATGATGTCTGCAAGTGCATTTGCCGTATCAAGCGAGGTGATGCAGGTGATGGAGAGCTGAACGGCTCTGCGGTGCAGGCGGATATAATCGTTGATGGTGGAGTCGTAAATGGCACCTGTGTAGATGATGTAGTCGAGTTTTTCTTCTTCAAGAAGTCTGAATACTTCATCGGATTCCGCAATAACGGGTACTCTTACGACATCCGTACCGAGGCTTTCGATGGCATCGGCAGTGTCGGGGGTGGCATAAATGGTCATGCCCAGGTCAGAGAACTTCTTGGCAAGGCCGACGATTTCATAATTGTCATGTTCGCTGACGGAAATGAATACACCTGCCGGATGCTCGGTGGAGAGGGTTCTCATCTTGAAACCTGCACTCGTCAGACCCTTGAACAGAGCTTCACTCAGGTTCTTACCGATGCCGAGAACTTCACCCGTGGACTTCATTTCCGGACCGAGGATGGAGTTGACGTCGTTGAGTTTTTCGAACGAGAAAACAGGAACTTTAACGGTGTAGTAAGGCGGTACGGAGTACAGTCCCGTGCCGTAACCGAGGGATGCAAGCGGCTGACCGGTCATAACCTTGGATGCAATGTCAACCATGGGAACACCCGTGACCTTACTGATATAAGGAATGGTTCTCGAAGCACGCGGATTGACTTCGATAACGTACAAATCGTTGTGATAAATGAGGTACTGAATGTTGACAAGACCCTTTGTGCCGAGTTCGAGAGCGAGTTTTGTCGAACAGTCGATGATGCGGCGTTTCATAACGTCGGTAAGATTGAACGGGGGATATACGGCAATGGAGTCACCGGAGTGAACGCCTGCACGTTCAATGTGTTCCATGATGCCGGGGATCAGAACATCCTTGCCGTCGGAGATAACGTCTACTTCGAGTTCCTGACCGGGGAGATATTTGTCAACCAGAACAGGGTTTTCGATCTTGCCGGACAGGATGATGTTCATATACTTCACAACATCGTTGTCGCAATGGGCGATGGTCATGTTCTGACCGCCGATAACATAACTCGGGCGAAGCAGAACCGGGTAGCCGAGGTCGTTTGCGGCATCGAGTGCTTCCTGCATGGTCATGATGCCTCTGCCGGACGGACGGAGAATGTCGAACTTTTCAAGCAAAGCATCAAACTGATCTCTGTCTTCTGCGGTGTCGATGCTCTTTGCAGAGGTGCCGAGAATGCGGATGCCCTTGTCGTCCAGGAACTTGGTCAGCTTGATGGCTGTCTGACCGCCGAAAGCCACAACAACACCGACAGGCTTTTCAACTTCGATGATGTTCATGATGTCTTCGGGACACAGGGGTTCAAAATACAGACGGTCTGCGGTGTCGTAGTCGGTGGAAACGGTTTCGGGGTTGTTGTTGACAATCACCACATCATAGCCCATTTCCTTGAGTGTCCATACGCAGTGAACCGAGGAATAGTCAAATTCGATACCCTGACCGATGCGGATGGGACCCGAACCGAGAACCATGATCTTCGGCTTGATATCGTCGATGAAGGCTCTTGCTTCGCAGTCGTCGTCCATGGTGGAGTAGAAATAGGGGGTTTCTGCTGCAAATTCGGCAGCACAGGTGTCTACCATTTTGTAGACAGCGTTGCGGTGGAAGGGAATTTCCACACCTGCAATGCGTTCAAGGGCAGTGTCGGGATAACCGTAGCGTTTGCCCTGTATGTATCTTTCTTCATCCAGACCGTTTGCTGCAATGTCCAGTTCATAATCGGCAAGATTCTTCAGGGCATTGAGGAACAGGCGGTCAATACGGGTGATGTCAAAGATTTCGTCAAGCGTTACACCGGCTTTGATGGCTTCAAAGATGGTGAAAATACGCATATCGTCCATTGCGGCAAGTCTATCACGCAGCGGCAATTCGCTTTTTGCCTTTGCGTTGAGCGTGTCGAGGCTGATTTCCGCACCGCGGATGGCTTTCATGAGTGCCATTTCGATAGAGGGAGCAATGCTCATGACTTCACCGGTGGCCTTCATCTGCGTGCCGAGTTTGCGGCTTGCGGAACCGAACTTATCGAACGGCCACTTGGGGAACTTCATAACAATATAGTCAACGCTCGGCTCGAAGCAGGCACAGGTTTTGCCTGTGATGTCGTTCATGACTTCGTCAAGTGTCAGACCGAGAGCGAGCTTGGTGGTAACCTTTGCGATCGGGTAACCGGTTGCTTTGGATGCGAGTGCCGAAGAACGGGAAACTCGGGGATTGACTTCGATAACGGCATATTCCATGCTGTTCGGATTGAGGGCAAACTGGCAGTTGCAGCCGCCGACAATGCCGAGAGCCTGTACGATTTCCATGGATGCATTGTGCAGCATCGTGTATTCCTGCGGAGTCAGGGAAAGCGCAGGTGCAACAACAATGGAGTCACCCGTATGCACACCGACCGGGTCCACGTTTTCCATCGAGCAGATAGCAATGGCATTGCCCAGGGAGTCACGCATGGTTTCAAATTCGATTTCTTTCCAACCGAAGATGTATTTTTCAATCAGAACCTGGGTGATGGGAGAGGCATCAAGACCCGTACGGGCGATGACTTTGAGTTCATCCGCATCGTTTGCAACACCGCCACCGGAGCCACCGAGGGTGAATGCAGGACGGACGATAACGGGATAGCCGATTCTGTCGGCAACTGCAAGGCAGTCTTCAACCGTGTTTGCGATGTCGGAAGGAATGGTCGGCTGACCGCAGGCATCCATGGTGTCTTTGAAGAGCTGTCTGTCTTCCGCACGGTCAATGGCTGCGGCATCCGTGCCCAACAGGCGGACGTTGTTTCTTGCGAGGAAACCGTCTTTGTTCAGCTGCATGGCAAGGGTCAGACCCGTCTGACCGCCCAAGCCTGCAAGCAGGGAGTCTGGTTTTTCTTTGCGGATGATACGCTTGACGGATTCTACCGTCAGCGGTTCAAGATAAATTTCGTCGGCAAGAGCCTGGTCGGTCATGATGGTTGCAGGGTTGGAGTTGACAAGCACAACGTCAAGACCGAAACTTTTGAGCACTCTGCAAGCCTGTGCACCGGCATAGTCAAATTCGGCAGCCTGTCCGATTACAATGGGACCCGAGCCGATTACAAGAACTTTTTTAATGTTTTTATCCAGCGGCATCTTTCTCAACCCTCCATCATAGTCATGAATTTATTAAACAGGAAACCCGTATCCTGATGGCTTGTGACTCTGTCGGGAGAGAAAGCCACGGTCATTGCGTTGAATACGGTGTATTCCATGCCTTCGTTGGTGTTGTCGTTGCGGTTTTGGAACAGAGCCATGCCTTTGCCCACAAGGCTGTCTGCATCCACGCAAAGGCTGTGGTGCTGTGTGGTGATGTAGGTACGCGTACCCTTGAGGTCGGCAACGGGATGGTTGGCACCGTGGTGACCGCTCTTGAGGGGGATGAGCTTTCCGCCCAATGCCAGTGCGGCAGCCAGATGACCGAGACCCACTGCAAACAGCGGCACTTTGCCGAGCAGACCTGCCAACAGGCGAAGCAGCTCTTTGTCGTCGGTCGGGTCGCCGGGACCGTCGGAAATGAACACACCGTCAGGCTTGTCTGCTAAAACTTCGGCAGCCGTGGTGTTTTGCGGTACGACCTTGACCGTACAGCCGAGCTTTGTCAGTTCTTCGATGATGTATTTTTCACAACCCAGATCAACAAGGGTTACGTTGTATTTTTCGTTTTCGGCTTTGACCGTGTAGCTTTCCGTGCAACCGGCTCCCACAGGCAGACCTTTGAAACTATCAATCAAAGCGAGTGCCTTGTCTGCGGAATCGGAAATGGCAGCCGTCTGTCTGCCTTCGTCACGGATGATTGCGGTCAGGGCTCTTGTGTCAATGCCGCCGAGACCGACAATGCCTTTTTGTTCCATCCAATCAGCAAGCGTGCCTTCGCTGCGGAAGTTGGAGGGTGTCTGACAGACCGAGCGTACGATAAAAGCGTTCGGGCCGTGTGCACTCTGTTCATCAGCACTCTGCGTACCGTAGCATCCCATCACGGGGAATGTGCCGACAACAAGCTGACCGGCTGCTGCAGGTTTGGTCAGAAGTTCCATATAGCCGACGACGCCTGTTGAAAAAATCAGTTCGCCGACGGTGTCGGTTTTTGCACCGAAACGTTCACCTTCAAAAATGCGTCCGTTTTGCAGGACAAGATAGGCCTTTTCCATTTTGTACCCCTCCGAAAAAAATGTCGGGAAGAAATCCCTAATATATCTGTATAATTATAAACTATATAAAACGGACTGTCAAGAAAATTAAAGAGGAAAACAGACACAAATTTTCATAATCCCTGTTTCATTTTTTGATTGAATGTGCTATACTGAATTGGAATAGAAAAATTTGCAAAAATTTTTCAAAAAAATGTGACCTCTTGCAACGCTCATGCGTTTGCTGTATGTAGGAGCAGAAATGAACGACACTCATTCCTCATCTGAGATTGCGTTGCTGTATGATAAATATGCGGCACAGATGTACCGTACGGCACTTGCCATTCTCCGACATCGGGAAGATGCCGAGGATGCGGTACAGGATACTTTTATTTCTTATATGCGTACGCTTCCTTCATTTACCGACGAGCTGCACGAAAAAGCGTGGTTTTTGCGTTCCTGTGTCAACCGCAGCCGTGATCTGCTTCGCAGACGCAGCATCCGTTCGCACTTTTCTCTGGACGAAGTGCACGATCTGCCTGCCGATAAAAAAGAAGATGCCGACGAATTGTTCGATGCTCTGGCAAAGCTCCCCGAAAAATACCGCACCCCCATTGTTCTGCACGCATTGGAAGGTTTTTCGGTGGAAGAAACGGCTGCCATTCTGCACATCGGTGTGTCCGCTGTCAAAATGCGTCTTGCCCGTTCGCGTGAAAAATTGAAATCCTTATTGAAAGAGGAACTGTAATGTCACAACGTTATGCAGATGCGTACCGCAGCATCCTGCCTCCCGATTCTCTGCGTGAAAAGGTGTTGTCCGCAACACCCGGACAGGCAGCCCAAAAAGGTAAAATCGCGGTTTTCAGCAAAGTCGCTTCCCTTGCCGCCTGTTTTTTGCTGTTGTTTGCTTCGCTCTTTCTTGCGGCAGACAAACCGCAGTTGGCTGTCAGCGAAGATGCCCTGTCTTCTTTGCCTGCTGTTGCAGCCCAACCCTTTGCCATGCGTCGCAGCAACGCTGCCCCCGTTTGCATCACGCTGCAAACCAATCACAAAACAACACTTTCTTTGCAAGGCGGTACGATGTGTGTGTATGCACAAGACGGCACATTGCTGTTTGATACACTGACCGATTGTACCGTCGATGCGGATTGCACCGTTTTGCTGCAACCCGAAACCGATGCAGTTGTCCTGACCGTCAACGGACGCGGCCTGCCCGTGCAATACACCCTGCAAACCGACGACGACGGCAGGTATACCCTACTTCGTGAATAAGTTTCCAAAAACAGGGAACTTTATTCTATAAATCAAAAAATATTTTTTAAGGAGCAAAAAACAATGAAAAAATTCCTCGCAATCGTTCTGACCCTTCTCATGGTCGCAGCTTTCGCAGCTTGCACAAAGACCGACGTTGAACCCACCGATGCTATTTCCGACGGCGATGTTGCTGAAGAAATCGTAACCGATGAAATCGTTACCGACGAAGTGACAGAAGAAGACATCGTTTCCGATGAAACCGCTTCCGACGACAGTGCTGCTGTTGCTGCTCTTTCCGCAGTATGGGCACAGGTTGTTGCTGACGAAGACCTTGTTGCAGCTTTTGATGCAGCTTCTTCCGAAGAACTTGCAGGCTACTTTGCAGGTGGTGACAGTTTTACCATGGGCGCTCCTGCTGCTTATGCCGCAGATGCAGACACCCTCACCTATACCTTCGGTGTTCCTGCAGAAAACACCGCTGATGTTGCTGAAGTTGCAACCATCATGCACATGATGAACCAGAACAACCTCACCGCTGCTGCTTACACCCTCAACGAAGGTGTTGATGCTGCCGCTTTCGCAGCTTCCCTTAAAGACGGTATTGCTTCCATGCAGTTCCTTTGCGGTGCTCCCGAACAGCTCATCATTGCTGATATGGACAGTGTTGTAATCGCTGCTTTCGGCGGTGCAGACATCATCAATGCTTTCTCTGCAGTTCTTTCCGCAGAAGGCACCGTTCTTGTTGAAGACGCTATCGCTTAAGTTTTACACATAACTGAATAAAAAAAATCAGGCACACACGCAGGAGGTATAAAAAATGTTATTTTCAAGTATTCCGTTTCTTTATTATTTCCTGCCGTGTGTGCTTCTTTTCTATGCCGTTGTCCCCAAAAAGGCAAAAAACTTTGTACTGATGCTCGCATCCCTGGTCTTTTACGGCTGGGGCGAGCCGAAGTATCTGCTTCTCATGGCGGTCACCATCGTTGTCGGCTATGTTTCGGGGATCGTCATTGAAAAACTGCTTTCCGATCAACCGCGTGCCGCAAAAGCCGTGCTTATAGTGGCTGTCGGCATTTGTCTCGGATTCCTCGGCTATTTCAAATATGCCAACTTCTTTGTCGAAAACTTTGTTGCTCTGACGGGCATGGATGTTAAAATGCTCAACATTGCCCTGCCCATCGGTATCTCTTTTTATACTTTCCAGATTCTTTCATACTGTGTGGATGTCTATCGCAAGGATGTTCCGGCACAGAAAAACATCATCAACCTCGCAGCCTATGTCACGATGTTTCCGCAGCTCATTGCAGGACCGATCGTTCGTTATTCGGACATTGCCGTGCAGCTCACGCAGCGTAAACACAGCTTTGAAATGGCCTCCGACGGCATCCGCCGTTTCATTGTCGGTCTTTCCAAAAAGGTGTTGCTTGCCAATATTCTCGGTGAGGTCTGCGATGCGTTCAAGGCAAGCGACGACAAAAGCATTCTGTTTTTCTGGTTCTATGCACTGTGCTATATGATGCACGTTTACTTCGACTTTTCCGGTTATTCGGATATGGCGATCGGTCTGGGTCGCCTGTTTGGATTCCGTTTTATGGAGAATTTCAATTATCCTTATATTTCTGCCTCAGCTACCGAATTCTGGAGAAGATGGCATATGTCCCTGGGTTCATGGTTCAGAGATTATGTCTACATTCCCCTGGGCGGCAACCGCGTCAGCAAGGCAAGACATTGCTTCAATATTTTTGTGGTCTGGATGCTCACCGGCTTCTGGCACGGGGCAGCCTGGACGTTCATCGTGTGGGGCCTTTACTTTGCGGTGCTGCTGCTGATCGAAAAATTCTTCCTGCTGAAATACCTCAGAAAGACAAAGGTCATCAGCCATGTCTATGTCCTTATTATGGTACTTTTCAGCTTTGTTATCTTCAATGCAGCCGATATGGGAGAAGCTGTTCAGTATCTCGGCGGTCTGTTTGGTATCGGCGGTTATCCGTTTGTGTCCGAGTCCTTTGTGTGGTACTTGTGTAATTATGCTCCCGTGTTTATTGTCGGTATTATCGGTGCAACACCGTTGATCCGTGACACCTGTCTGCGTTTGCAGAAAAATGAAAAAACAAGCCGTGTGCTCAATGTGCTTGAGCCTGTTGTTCTGGTGCTTCTGCTGCTGCTTGTGACCGCCTATCTGGTGGACGGCTCTTACAATCCGTTTTTGTATTTCAGATTCTGATTGCGGAAAGGAGCGTTACGATGAAAACTTCCGTAAAAAACAAAATAATCTGTATTGTGCTTGCGTTTTTGCTGTTCGGTCTGTCGGTTTTTGCCGTTGTGCGACCCAAGGACACGTATTCCGAATCCGAGCGTCGCTTGTTGGCACAGATGCCGGCACTGACGGGAAAAACATTGCTTTCGGGCAGTTTTATGACCGAATTTGAAGAGTTCACGCTCGATCAGTTCCCCTTGCGAGAACAGTTCCGCACCCTCAAAGCCTATGCCAACAAATACTTGTTCGGCAAAAGTGAAAACAATGATATTTATATCGAAAACGGCTACTATGCCGCCACGCAATATCCGCTTGACGAGAGCAGCGTGCAGTATGCCGCCAAGGTTTTCAACAGCGTATACGACCGCTACTTCAAAGACGGAGATTACAATGTTTACTACTCTCTGATTCCCGACAAGAATTACTTTTTGCAGGAACAGGCAAAGCAACTTTGCATTGATTATGACCGTTTTGAAGCGATTTTCTCCGAAAAACTCGACCGTTTTTCATACATTGATATTTTCGATCTCCTCGAAATCACATCCTATTACAAGACCGACACCCATTGGAAACAGGAAGAAATCGAGGATGTTGCCGATCATCTTTTGCAGTCCATGGGTGCAGAGCAGACAACCGACCTGACCTATACAATCAAAGAGTCGGATGTGCCGTTCTACGGTGTTTATTACGGTCAGGCTGCCCTGCCTGCCGACCCGGAAACAATTTACTATGCAGACAATGCCCTGTTTGATTCGGTTGCGGTGTATGACCACGAAAACCGCAAGGAAATTTCCGTTTACGATTTTGAAAAAGTGAACGGCAAAGACCCCTACGAGTTTTTCCTGTCGGGTCCGCTGTCCCTGATAACGATTGAGAATCCGCAGGCTGCCACCGACCGTGAACTGTTTTTGTTCCGTGATTCTTTCGGCAGCTCCGTCGCACCGTATTTCATAGACAGCTATGCAAAAATCACCCTCATCGATATCCGCTATCTGCAAAGTGCCGTGCTCGGCAATTTTGTTGATTTCACCCAAGGTGCGGATGTGCTGTTTTTGTATTCGACCATGGTGCTCAATGGCAGTGCGGTACTCAAATAACCTTTGCACACACAAGTCCGGTTTATGCAGCCGGACTTTATTTTTTTTGCTCTTCACGGAAATGTGGGGGATTTTGTAACAGATAAATTATGGTTTGTCGGGGTCTTTGCAAAGTGAATTTCCCTCTCAAACACTTGTCGCCCCTGAAAGACTAACTATTAAAAGTCAATAGCAAAAAAAGAAAAAGTTGTGAATTGTAGAGAGAAAAAAAGGAAGTCGGATCGTAGCCATGTCGTTCTGTGAGCCAAGGAGTT
>JAZNGB010000048.1:0-11810 GCA_045576275.1 Acutalibacteraceae bacterium | reverse complement strand
TATATGAATACACTTAACAATCTGAAGAGCATGGCTTACAGTACGGTTTATACTGAAATTGAATCGGCAGTCCGTTCTATGACAGGGACCCTTGAAGGTATTATTGCCACAGTGGAAGCAGGTGTTGCTGACGGCACAATGAAAAAAGCTGACTTTTCATATATGGCATCACTTCTTGACGAAGTAAAGGCTCTTATTGATAATAATCCCGGCAACATTGTTCCCTCACAGAGTGGATATTACTACGGTCCCAACGGTTTTTACAGCTCTTGCGTGAATAATCCTAATTACACTCAGGCTTCTTACGACAGCGCTATGAAAAGCTACGACTATGAAAATCAGCTTAAAGCTCTCATTGCAGGCCTTAAAGACGGCACCATGCGCAAGGCTGACTACACCGAGATCGACGAAGTCATTGCAGGCATTGACGAAGCACTCAAAACTGCAACCGTCAGCGACGAAATGCAGGCAGAACTTGACGGTATCAAGAAGGAACTTGACGCTCTCAAGTCAGAAGTAAACACCTCAGCGGCCGACCTTGCAAACAGCGGTCTGCTTGCAAAAGCCAAAGCCATTGCCGCCACCATGGCAGACTGTGCAAACGGTGTTCATGTGTTCACAAACTACGAAGAAACTGTTGCACCCACCTGCAAGGAAGAAGGTAAGAAGGTTGCTTTCTGTGACAACGGCTGCGGTGCAACCGACGAAAAGGCAGTGGAAGCCCTCGGTCACACCGAACTGCCTGCAGTGAAGGAAAACGAAGTAGCAGCTACTTGCGAAAACGCAGGCTCCTATGACCTTGTTGTTTACTGCGACGTCTGTAAAGCAGAAATCAGCAGAACAACCGAAACCGTGGATGCCCTCGGTCATACCGAACTGCCTGCTGTGAAGGAAAATGAAGTAGCTGCTGATTGCGAAAACGCAGGCTCCTATGACCTTGTTGTTTACTGCGACGTCTGTAAAGCAGAAGTCAGCAGAACAACCGAAACCGTGGATGCCCTCGGTCATGCATTCACCGTCTATACCGTAACAGCGGAACCCACCTGTGAAGAAGCAGGCAAACAGGTTTCTGTTTGCGACAACGGCTGCGGTGCAACGGACGAAACGGAAATTGCAGCACTCGGTCACGCTTACAATGACTATGTATCCAACGGCGATGCAACCTGCACGGCAGACGGTACAAAGACCGCCGAATGTGACAACGGCTGCGGCAAGAAAGATACCGTGGCTGATGAAGGTTCAAAGCTCGACCATGTTGACGAAGATGCAGACGAAATCTGTGATGAATGCGGAAACAGCATCCACGAATCAGAAGAAGATTGCGAATGCACCTGCCACCGCGATGACCCGCTGAATCAGCTCTTCAATAAGATCATTCAGCTCATCCGCAAGATTTTCGGCATCAACAGTACCTGTGAATGCGGTGTTGTTCATACCAAAGGACTCACTCCGATATGGAAGCTCTTTGCCGTTGCAGAATAAGCAGCATATCCTTATAAAAACACCGTCGGGGATATTCCCCGGCGGTGCAGACTGTCGATAAAGCCCCAAGAGCATATGTGAAAAAATAATAAAACAAAGCATAAAAGAAACAAAAAAGAAGAACGAAAAGAAAAGTGTCAGCAATATCGAATTGCTGACACTTTTGCACATATTTGCCCTTTTTTTGCCCTCTCGGAGTACCTTTGTACGCCTTTGGGGTAAAGAAAAGGGCATCTTGTAACTTTCTCGCCGACCTGCCTGCTTGCGTGTGAATCACATTTTATTTTTTTACAGCCGTGATGCCCAATGAAGCTGCCGATGCAAGCAGACCGCAGCCGAGCAGTAATCTGGCCGCAATATCGGGTGCGGGTTGCTGCCAATAGGTGCAGGCAACGCTGCACAGAACCAGAACGGATGACAGACAATCCGACCTGTGATGTGCCGCTATCCACAATATGCAGGTGTCGCTTTTGTGTGAAAGGGAAAGGAAACGCAACAAAAAAACCGAGGTGTTCTGCCTCGGCTTTATAAAGCGCAAATGCTGTGATAATAATCGAGTGTATTGTATTTTTGCTGTGTCACGGATAAGAAATATCGCTCCACGCAGACTTCCAAAGGTTGCAGCAATGTTTCGTTGAGTACGAATGAAAAAAGCCTGTCAAACGGGGCAAATACGATGTGCCGCATGGCAGTTATGACACTCAGCGGTAAGGCGACACCGTCCGTTTGTGTGCAGTTTTCGCACAAAAGCCGACCTCTTAAGGGATCGAAAAACATAATTTCAGTCTCAAACGCACCGCATGCTTCACAGGCAATCAGTGAGGGCATATAGCCGGACAGGACCGCCAGCCGCAATTCAAAAATGGCTTTGAGCATCTGTCTGTCTTTTGTCCCTTTGCACAGGAAGTGCAGACTGTTGAGCAGCAATCGTAAAAATTCGTCCCCCGAGCCGTCTTCGGGAATGGTTTTTGCGGCAGCTTCGCAAAAATACTGTGCCAGCGACAAGGCTTCCAGAGAATTGCGAAGATCAAAAAACACTTCTTTGATATCGGCTTCCGAAATAATATGGCTTTCTTTCGATTTTACAAATGCAAACCGACAATACGCAAACAGGGAAGTGGCGGATTGCAGGCGGCTTTTGTTGCCTCTTGCACCCTTTGCAAAAGCTCTGATTACACCATGTTCAGCGGTCAGCACCCATACAATGCGTGTGGTTTCCCCTGTGTTCTGCACGCGGATGACAAGACCGTCGGCATTGAATTTTTCCATATCAATCCAGACCGAAATTGTGAATCAGGCCTTCGCGGTTTCGCCAGTCTTCCTTGACCTTGACCCAGCAATGCAGGTTGATTTTGCAATCAAAAAAGCGTTCCATGTCGATGCGGGCACGGGTCGATATCTTCTTGAGCATCGCACCGTTTTTGCCGATGATAATACCCTTGTGACTGTCGCGTTCGCAATAGATGATCGCATCGATGTCGATCATATTGCTGCCGTCCTCGCGTTCTTTGAAACTCTCAATGGCAACTGCCGTGCCGTGGGGAATCTCTTTGTCAAGCGAACGCAGCAGCTTTTCACGGATGTATTCCGCTGCGATCACCTTTTCGGGCTGGTCGGTCAGCGTGTCTTCGGGGAACATATGCTCCGATTCAAAGGAAAGCTTTTTGAGCTCTTCCTTCAATGCGTCCATGCCGTTGCCGTCCAGTGCACTGACGGGGATGATGGATTCAAAATTATATAACTTCGAATAGTCAAAAATGACCTTCATCAGTTTTTCTTTTTCTGCCACGGTGTCAATTTTGTTGATGACCAGAATGGCAGGAATGTCTTCTCTTTTGAATCGTTTGATGAGCTCTTCTTCCGCAGGCTGGATTTTTTCATCGGGTTCAACGACCAGCATACACGCATCCATGCTGTGAATGCCTTCGCTGATGGCTTTGCCCATTTTTTCATCCAGTTTGTTGTGCGGACGGTGAAAACCGGGTGTGTCGGTAAAGACCAACTGCGTATCACCTTCGGTCAGCACACCCATAATTCGGGTTCGGGTTGTTTGCGGTTTGGGAGAAACAATGGCAATTTTTGCCCCCATCAGACGGTTGAGAATGGAGGATTTGCCGACATTCGGACAGCCGACAATGGCTATAAATGCAGATTTTGTGTTCATTTTATTCTCCGTCCATATAGTAACTGCCGTTACGCTTGAGTCCAAGCTCGGTCAGTACTTTTTCTTCTTTTTCACGCATATGTACGGCTTCAATGCCGCTGACTTCGTGGTCATATCCGAGCAGATGCAGCATGGAATGCACGGTCAGGAACGCAATTTCTCTCTGGAAACTGTGGCCGTATTCGTTGGCTTGCTCATAAGCTCTTTCTGCAGAAATTACAATGTCACCGAGCAGGCAGGCATTGGTTGCGGGATTGACCTCATATTCACCGTTTTCACAAAGAGGGAAGGACAAAACATCCGTTGCACGGTCAATTTCCCTGTATTCTTTGTTGAGGGTATGAATGGCTTCATTGTCAACGATCCGCACGCTGATTTCTGCGGAAACGGGAAAATTCTCTTCTTCAAGCACCGCATGGCAGCAACGGCGGATCAGCAACCGCGTGCCGGACGGCAGCTTATAGCTTTTTTGATCGTCTGTAAAAATAACTTTTACTTTGTTCATGGGTTTGACCTCTCTTGCGGCTTTAGTGAATTGCTTTTTTTGTTTTTTCATTTTTCTCGTAAGCCTTGACAATGTCCTGTACGAGCTTGTGACGAACGACATCCTTTTCGGTAAATTGAACGGCTTCGATATCGGGAATGTTTTTGAGGATCCGTACGGCTTCTTTCAGACCGCTTTTTTTGCCGTCGGGCAGGTCGATCTGTGTTACGTCACCCGTGACGACAATTTTCGAGCCGAAACCGAGTCTTGTCAGGAACATCTTCATCTGTTCGGGGGTTGTATTCTGTGCTTCATCCAGAATGATAAAGCTGTCATCAAGTGTGCGGCCGCGCATATAGGCAAGGGGAGCGACTTCGATGTTGCCTTTTTCCTGGTATTTCTGGAAATGATCGGCTCCGAGCATATCAAACAATGCATCATACAACGGACGCAGATAGGGATCCACCTTTTGTTGCAAATCACCCGGCAGGAAACCGAGCTTTTCACCTGCTTCCACCGCAGGACGGGTGAGAATGATGCGGTTGACTTCTTTGGCTCTGAACGCTTTGACCGCCATTGCAACGGCAAGGTAGGTCTTGCCCGTACCGGCAGGTCCCACACCGAAAACAATGGTGTTGTTTTCAATTTTTTCAATATAATTGCTCTGTCCGATGGTTTTCGGCTTGACAGGCTTGCCTCTGGAAGTGATACAAATGCAGTCCGAAGCAATGCTCGGCAATTTGTCCTCCGCACCGTCGTTGACGAGGGAAATGCAGTAGCGGACATTCTGGTCATTGAGCTGCTCACCCTTGTTGATGAGCATAATAAGTCCCTCAATGGCTTTGCCTGCACACGCAACCTTTTCGGCATCACCGCAGATTTTCAGTTCCGCACCGCGGTTGACGACCGAAACGCCGTATTCATTTTCAATCAGACGAATGTTTTCGTCAAAGCTGCCGAACAGGCTGACTGCCTGCTCCATTCTGTCAATGTTGATTATCTGTTCATACATCGTCGCTGTCAATATCCTTTGTTAAAGCATCTATTATGGTCAGATATACCTGATCCGGATTATTTTCGAACCGTTCGCAGATGGCGGTTGCCTGCAAGGAATCCGCACAGTAAAAGGTGAGGTTGAACACATCTTCATCCCCGTTCAACAAACGCATAACCACATCTCTGCCGTTGCTGTCCCCGTGCTTTCTGATTTCGGTTTTGATGCATTTTTTCTTTTGCTCTTTGGCAGCGGTTTTCAGTGCAAGCTGCACCGCCGTCTGCCGCATTGTCAGGGGAAGTTCGGTGTATAATGTGTCTGCAATCAGTCTCCCGGAGTCGCAGATTTCAAAATAATCGTCGTCTTCTTCATGCGTCATTCTGACATGACCTGCCGCGGTCAGTTCGCTGAGTGCGTTGTTGACCTCGTAGTAATTAGCCATCCCATCGGAAAGCAGCAGATCGTTGACGGACGTTTTTGAAGCCGGGCAGCCGATCGATTTGAGGACATAGCAGACCAGTATTTTTATGTCACCGCGGTTGCGAAGTCCGCCAAAACGGATTCCTTCCGTGAATGCATCCATTTCTTTGGGCAAAAGAAATACTTCCTTTCAAGAAATAATATTATTATTCTCCATGATTCATCAATATATCATAACATAAAAAATAAAAAAGAGCAAGACTTTATCTCCAATTAAAAAGAAAAACAAAGACAGCTTTGTGCCGTTTGTTTTACGGTTTTGCTGTCTTTGCGGATGGTGGTTCATTTATCAAAAAAGGTCGGTGGAAAGATATCTCTCACCGCTGTCTGTCAGTAAGACGACAATGCGTGCATTTTTGTTGACGAATGTCTTGCACAGCTTTTTGCAGGCTGCCAGTGCCGCACCGCCCGAAATGCCGACAAGCAGACCGTCTGTCTTTGCAACGCTGCGTGCTGCATTGTATGCTTCTTCTTCACTGACGGTGATGATTTTGTCGATGATATCGCGGTTGAGAACTTCGGGGACAAAGCCTGCACCGATTCCCTGGATGCCGTGGCTGCCTTTTTCACCGCCCGAAATCACAGGGGATGCGGAAGGTTCAACCGCTACGATCTTGATTCTTTTGTTGAATGCCTTGAGCACCTCTCCGACACCCGTTATGGTGCCGCCCGTGCCGACACCTGCAACGAAGAAATCGATCTTTCCGTAGGTGTCTTTGAGGATTTCCGCCGCTGTGCCGGTCCGATGTGCATTCGCATTGGCTGCATTGGAAAACTGATCGGGAATCCATGCGTTTTCCAGTTTGGCAGCCATGGCCTTTGCCTTGTCGATGCTGCCCTGCATACCGAGATCTGCAGGTGTCAGAACCAATTCTGCACCGAGGGTTTGCAAGAGTTTTTTGCGTTCCGCACTCATGTTTTCAGGCATGGTCAGAATCAGTTTGTAGCCCTTTACCGCAGCCACAAAAGCAAGTCCGATGCCCGTGTTACCGCTGGTGGGCTCGATGATCACGCTGTTTTCGTTGAGAATGCCTTTCTCTTCCGCATCTTCGATCATCGCAAGAGCTACCCTGTCTTTGGCACTGCCCAGTGGGTTGAACGATTCGAGTTTTGCAATGAGCGTGCAATCAATGCCGTTTTCCTTGCAGAAGCCGTCAAGCATGAGCATGGGTGTTTTTCCGACCAGTTCGGTCATATTTTTTGCAATGTGAGCATCTTTATCGATTCCGAAATCAAAGTTAAATTCCATATGGCTGCTCCTTGTGTTGTGTTTTTCTGTATGTAAGATCAATCAATGTCAAGCGAAAAATCTGCTGCCGTCAGTTCTTCCGTTTGCGGCAAAACCGCAGCAGGCGGCTTGCGTTTGAACGGGTCATAGCGAAAACGACTGCAACGCGAAGAGGGTTCGCGAACCCCTTTTTTGATGCATAAAATCATTTCATCATCGGGAGCCGGACGACCGAATGTGCAGCAGGCACAGTTCTTTTCAATGCCGCCGCCGAATATTTTTTGTTTCAATTTTATCACCTGCCGTCAACAGTATACCATGTTTTTTTTGCTTGGGCAAGGTCTAAAACAAAAATTAGGCAGGCAAGCAGCAAAAAGAATGAAGACAAGGGGGATGCACTGAACGGTTTTACCGTCACCGCCATGCATGCCGTCCGTTTGGCAGCAGGGACAACTGTGGAAAGCAGCTCATAAAAACAGCCTGCCGCAACGGCATGGATGACCCGAAAGAACAGGAAACGCATCGGAGAGAAATGTATTTTTTGCAAGTCAGGCAACATCTGAAAGAAAATGCAGAGTCCTCCGAAGCCCATGGCAGCCGCACACAGGGGGAAACTCTTTGTCTGTACGCAGTGTTGTGCTGCATTTGTCACCTCAAAAAACAGGTTGCAAACGGACAGCATTTTTTGCGGTAAAATGCAAAACAGAACCGCCTGCAAAGCTGCAAAAACAGCCATCCATGCAGTCAGGGAAAGCATTGCTGCAGCACTTTTTGCAACCGCTGCCGTAAAGGCTTCTGCCACAGACAGGGAAGGCAACGGCTTGGTTTGTGTTTGTGTTGTGGATGTCTTTTTGCCGCACAAACCGATGACAAGGCTTGCAGCCGTGCAGGACAACAACAGGAGTATGCCGATCGTCTTGTTGTGCAGCATACCGTCCCCGACGGTTGCAATGCAAAATGCAAGTCCGGGAGAAATGCAGAATGTGCACAGTTTTTGTGCTTCCTTTTCGGAAATCACATTGGTTTCATACAGCGATACAGCGGTTTTGATGCCTGTCAGAAAGCCGCCTGTCAAACCGAAAAACACAACCGGTAAAGAGGCAACTGATATACCGAATACCTTGTTTGCAAATTTGTGTGCCGTCTGTGTAGCAGGTTGCAGAATACCGCTGCGCACCGCAAAATCAGAAACAACCAGCATCGGAAACAGCGACGGAATCACAGTCCCCACAGATAAACCGAGTGTCTGTACAATGCTGCTGCGGATCTCTTTGGAAAATACAAGCAGACATACGATGACACCAAGCACCGAAACGGATGTAAAAGTTTTGACAGTTTTGTTTTTCACATTTTCCTCCGTACTTTTGCAGATCTTTTTGTTCATGTATATGCTTTTTTGCAGCCGTTTACGCATATAAATTAGCATCACGAAACGGAGGAATGCAGAATGCAAGAACACGAAAAAAAGGACTTACGCAGATTGGCAGAAAAAGCAGCCCATGCAATGGAACTGCCTGTATTGTTTTCGGAAAGTGAAATCCGCATGGCACCGTCACAGGGAATCTGCATCTGCGGCATTGTTGAAACCAAAGAATTCTCTTCGGATTGTATTGTTTTTGCGTTGCACGAGTGCAATGTGCGGATTCACGGGGAAGATCTGACCATCGCCTGTTGCGAAAACGGCATGGCAATGCTGCACGGTGCGGTTTTGGATGTATCCTTTTTCGGAGGCGAGCTGTTCGTATGCTGAATGAAAAACTGCGGATGTTTTTACAGGGCAGGGTGCGTTTTACGGCAGGACAGGGGTTCATTCCTGCTTTTCTGGATGCCTGTGCCGGGAAAAACGTGCGTTTACGGGATGTGAAAGAAAAAGAAGGTGTGTTGCGTGCGTTTGTTTCGCGACAACAGTTCGGAAAAATGTGTGAAACGGCAGAAAAAAGCGGCATGGAAGTGAACGTGGAAAGCAGGGACGGGCTTGCTTTTTTGCTGCGACGGTATCGCAAGCGGTGGGGAATCCTTGTCGGTGCGTTGTTGGCTTTTGTGCTGACGGGCATATTAAGCAGCATGGTTTGGCAGGTGCAGGTCAGCGGTTGCGAAAAGCTGTCGGAGGACTATGTACTGGCATATTTTGAAGACCTGGGTGTGCGGCCGGGTGTTTTTCAGAAGAGCATCGACGTTGTTGCCTGTCGGGACAAAGCCTTGTATGAAATGAAAGAAGTACTCTGGATTACGTTGTATCTTGACGACTGCATTGCAAAAATCGAAGTGCGTGAGCGTGCCATGACAGATGAACGGACGGAAAATACTGTTTCAAATATCGTGGCTTCTTACGGCGGAGAGATCATCCGTGCGGATATTTATGAAGGAGAACCCTATGCACGTGTCGGTCGGGCGGTTGCAAAAGGGGATCTGCTTGTGGGCGGTGCTTTGATGATGCCGCACGGCGGTGTCCGTTTTGTAAGAGCAAAAGCCGACGTGATTGCACGTACACGACGAACGCTTTCCTGTTCGGTGTCTTTGCAACAGGATGTGTTTTTTGTGCAGAAAAGCAGAATAAGAAGGTGTATATCCCTCTTTGGACTGCGGATTCCCTTGACACCTGTCTTCGGGATGCAGGTGTATGAAAGTGCCGAAAGCTGTCTGTTTGCAGGGGAAATCGTGCTGCCTGTCGGTGTGCTGCGTGAAGGCTGCCGCAAGCTTGAAACCGCACGCGTACAGACGGACAAACAAATCGTTCTGTTGCAACTGTTTTCGGAATTTGCTTTGCAGGAAACGCAAATGCGTGACGGAAAAACGATCGTCAGCCGTGAATTGAAACTCGAAGAAAAACAGGGAAAACTGTATCTTTCGGGCAGTTATGTCTGCGAAGAAAACATCGGAAAAGAAGTAAAACTCGAAATCGAAGACGATGCGTGATGTTTTTTACCGATTCCTGCTGTTTTTATAAAGATTGTCTTGATTTTCACAATGTTAAGCTGTATAATAATATTTAAACAGCAAAAACCATCTCATTAAGGAGGATTTTGAAAATGATTGATTACAAAATGGAACTGACTGCCGAACAGATTGCTATTCTGGAAGGCAAACAGGGTGAAACTTTGCAAAAGGTCATGGAAACCGTTGTTTTGTTCGGTGATATTTTCGGTGCAAAACGTCTTGTTCCGGTTACCTATAAAGATGCACACCTTGTAACTTCTTTCGGACTGGGTGTTCTCAAGCCGCTGTATGCAACCATGGATCAGCTTATTGAAGCAGGCCTCAAGACACAGGGTAAGTTTACCGTTGACCCCCGTCCGATCGATTATGAAAACGTAAAATGCAACTTCCTTGAGAAGTTTGTATTCAATAAGAAAATGTATTCCGAACAGGAAAAGTATGAAGCACAGCTGCATAAGATCGGTCTGAAGGATGCCAACGGCTTCACCTGTACCTGCTACTATCCCGAAGTCGGCAACCGTCCTTCCAAGGGTGATGTTCTCACATGGGCAGAATCCAGTGCTGTTGTTTTTGCAAACTCCGTCATCGGTGCAAAGTGCAACCGTAATTCCGGTATGCTCGATCTGTTCGGTGCGATTCTCGGTCTTGTTCCCGAATTCGGTTTCCTTATTGACGAAAACCGCAAGGCACATTGGAAAGTCACCGTCAAGACAACCAAAAAGCCTCTGCCGCAGATTCTCGGCTCCGCAATCGGTATGAAATGTATGGAAGATGTTCCTTATGTTGTCGGTCTTGACAAGTGGATCGGCACCGAAATCACCGACGACGTCGAAGGCTACCTCAAGGACTTCGGTGCTGCAACCGCATCCAACGGTGCTGTCGGTTTGTATCATATCGAAAACCTGACTCCCGAAGCAAAAGAACAGGGAACGGCTCTTCTTCGTGATGATTACAAAGAATATGTCATCGACGATGCAGAACTCGAAAGAATTTATCTCAACTATCCCATTATGTGGAAAGACACCTCTGCAAAGCCGCAGCTTGTATTCATCGGCTGTCCGCATCTGACCTACACCCAGCTTTGCGACTGGACCGACAAGCTTTCCGCAGGTCTCAAGGAAACCGGCAAGAAGAAGCTCACCGCACGCACCGTCATCACCACCACACCCGACGTTGCTGACAAGTTCCGTGCAACCCCCAAATACCAGCAGCTTCTCAGCACAGGTGCAACGCTTTCCAGCATCTGTCCGTTGATGTATACCAACAACCCCATCTGTATGATGCTGCACAGAGTGGCTACCAACTCCAATAAACTTCGTACATATTCCAAGGCAAGATATTATAAGGATGATGAACTTCTCAACATCCTCGTAGGCAAGGAGGGCAAATAAAATGAAAGAATTCAAAGGAAGACCGATTGCTGCAGGTAACTGGAAGGGTGAAGCTGTTGTTTCCCGTCAGGGTGTCAACACCCTCGCAACATTCCAGGGCAGTGCCATGAACAATGCCAAGGAAGTCATTGTTTCTGACCAGAACAATGCCGATATCTACAAGAAGAACATCACTGCAAAGGCTCTTTGTCTGCCCATCACCATCGGCTCCACCACAGGCGGTCTTGTTATTCAGACCATCTGCGATATGAAGATCAACCCTGCTGCATTCCTGTTCTCCGAACACATCGACTCCCTTGCAGCTTCCGGTATCGTCCTTGCACGTGTATGGCAGGACAGCCCCGTTATCTGTGTCGATCAGCTTGGCGAAGAATTCCTCAAAACCGTCAACACCGGCGACCAGATCGAAATCAAGGAAGACGGCACGGTTATCATTCTTTAATTTCTGTTTTATTTCAGCAGCTTTGCTTCGGCAGAGCTGCTTTTTTGTTGGATAAATTATGGTTTGTCGAACTCTTACTTGGTTGCTCCTCAATCCCCTTGTCGCCCCTGAAAGGGGAGATGTCACGAAGTGACAGAGGGGTTAAAGGAATCAGAAGTGGCTTTGTCAGAGCTTTCAGCAGATTTGGTTGAACCCCTCTGTCTGCGTT
>JAZNGB010000047.1:0-50710 GCA_045576275.1 Acutalibacteraceae bacterium | reverse complement strand
AAAAATAAACAGCCGCACGGGAGCGGCTGCTTGAAATAGTAATGCGGTGCTAAACTTCAGGACCCCTTTCAGGGGTAAAGCCAGTAACGGCCCCTTATAGGGGCAGAGCAAACCACCGGTTCAACCGGTGGTTTTGATTGCTACTTATTTAGTGGTACTTTGGAATATTTTGTCAAATACTTCGTCGGGCATTTTAACATATACCGATGCAGGACTTCCGGCAAAAGAAACCAATCCGCCTTCAAATAAACGAAGTCTGACAGTTGTGCCGTCTTTCATTTTGAAATACAGATGAGCTTGTTTGCGATCGTAGATTGATTCTCCATTTTCAGTGTTTGGCAATTCAAAAAAGTCACTGTCATACAATGTTTGTAAAAACAGTCGAATGTCTTCTTCTGAACAATCGTATAAGTCATGATATACATTCTGAGCATAATTCCAGTCATCATGGTACTGATACTGAACGGAAGTGTAATTTTCAGCCAAATGCAATCTGTCGCGGAACAGATCACTGCCTTTGTATAAGGTAATGCCGTTCAGGCAATCGAATAATTGAATGTATGTTCCGTCTGCAAAATTGCATATCGCAGCAAGTCGGAAGTCGGTGTTGTAACCGTTTACACTGTAAAAATCATAAGTTGTGTTTGATTCAAACTGTCCTTCATAATCCGATTCTTTTGAGAAACAGTTTATTTTGCCGTTTCCTGTCCCGATATATTCTCCCAAAAGTGCCTTTGTTGTCCTGCATAACAGTAACGAGAAAATTGAAAAAAAGTCTCACCAAAAATGTAAGATATATCAAAAAATTCTTTTGTCAACAAAAATGCTTACCGCCAAAAAAGACGGTAAGCTGAGATTTAAGGCCAGAGATGTTTCATCTCGTTGATTTCAGAGGCGGTCATATCGTTTTCCAGATTATCTCTTGCCAGGTCGTTGTCGAAAATATCATACACATCCGTAACGGGTTTTTCGATTTGCGATGAGGCAAACAGTTTTTCATGGAAAAGCCGCAGCGACGGAATGTCGTTGTCGTTTACCTGCGGTGCCCCGAGATGATTGCGTTTGGTTGCTTTGTTGTCTTTTTCCATTTTGATCACCTCAATAGTAGTATATGCAGCTTGTTTGCTTTCATCGACTGTATATTTTGGTGAAAAAACGGTGAAAGAGCATAAAACCCTTTCACCGCAAGACCTTTTTTTGATCAATCCCATTCTGTACCGGTAACAGTTTCCAGATTGATTCCTTTTGTATCTTTTGTTTTGAGTGCCATGGCAGCCAGAGCTGCTGCAAAGCCGGGTACAGTTAAGCAGAATGCAACCGTATCTACAACCGTGTTTCCCATGATGGTCGTCAGCGGCAAGCTGACGCCGTAGGATACAACGACACCGAGGGCAACCACAATAAATTCTGCCGACATGATAGATGAACGCAAGTTTGTCGGAGCTGATTCACCGATCATCATGATAATAACGTCATTTGTTGAATAGTAACTGCCGATACATGCACCGCAGAAAAAGCCGACAATGTAAGGATTCCATGCCATTGTAGCACCGATGCTGAACAGGATAAATGAAATCAGACAATTGCAGGCCGTAGTTATTGCTGCGGCTTTTCGACCCCACGCATCAGAGATGAATCCCATGATAACTTGCGAAAAAGCACAACCGACAGGGAAGAGCATCAAGGCTGTTGTGACGGGACCGGTGCTTACTGCATTCATAACTTCTTCACCGAGATTTGCAAAAAGACCGTTTGCAACATAGTTTTCAGCATAGCCGTAGGACAGAATAACCTGATAATTCAGCGTTGTAATAAAACCGATGTTTGCCAATGCACCGACAATATACAGCCAACGAAGCTGCTTGTGTTTCATTGCAAACTTAAGTGCAGGAATAACACCGCCTTGTGCATTGTCGATGTTCTTTTGGCTTTTTTCAAGAGCACGTTCTTCGTCTGTCATTTTTAGATAACGCAAACGTGAGTCGATGAATGCATCGGTTTCGCGAGCAAAAAACAGTGCAATTCCGCAAGCAGCAATGCCGATCAAGCCGGGAATCAAGTATATGTTTCTCCATTGTGATGCATCTTCCATCAACCATCTGCGAAGCAACGGTACCAACATAACGCCCATGTTTGCAACGAACTTGATTGCCGAATAAATCCTTGCACGGTGTTTCGGAGGTGCAGTTTCCATGATGTAAACGACCTGCATATCATGCGGAATAAAGAACTGCACAATGCAGGCTCCGATCGCATACAGTACGATGTTGTTTGAAATAAAAATCAGCAACATGGAAAGGCTCATGCCAAAGGTGTTGATGATCAGAAACATTTTTCTGCCGAAACGGTCTGCAAGCGGTTTATAGAAAATGGCAAGTGCCTGAAAGGGAACAACGATCATAGACAGTATATCCAACAAACCGACCGAACTTTCACCGTATTTGGCAAAAAGGTCGTTGGCAATTTCTGTTTTCATCAGCGTTCCGATTTGCGATGCGACTTCGTCCGTAATGTAGATCAGACTGATTATAAAAACCAGATAAACAAGATAGTAATTCTTTTTCGGTCTGTTTTTTTCGCGTTCCCATTTTTGGATTTCTTTTGCTCTTCTTTTCAGTTGCTTTTCTTTTTTTACGGTTGATACTTCTTTTGTTTTCATTGTTACACCTGCTTTTAAGATTTTTAAAGCAATATTGCCGTATTTTTTTAAATCATTGTTTGTTTTGACGATGGCGTATGTTGTGTCAATAACGCAAGTCCGGAAAATCCTTGCACAGATGCGGAATGCTGTTCATGTACTCTAAGTGTACATCGGCGAATTTTCCTGTTCCTTCTTTAAAGAAAATAATCTTTGTGATGCCTGTGTTGAAAAATGACGGATCAAAGATCTGCTCATGTGATAATCCCAGAGCAGCAAACAGCATAAATGTATTGAATGCGGCATGGGCGGCTACCAAAACTTTTTCACCTTTATAAAACCGTTTTCGTAAATATGCAACGGCTTCTTTTGCTCTTTCCAAAAGAACGGCATCCGAATCATCTTTGCCGTGGAAAATGATTTTTTCCTGTGTGTCGGTCTCGGCGGCGGATACAGCAAAAGGAAAATCTTTTTGTATTTCAGCAATGGTACGACCTGTGCATTCTTCACCTGTGTTGCATTCGGTAAAAACCTTATGTACTTCGATTGTTTTTGCTCCGTTTTCAGGTTGGTGCAAGCGGATAGCTTCAGCTGTTTGTAATGCCCGACGCATTCCGCTTGCAAGGAGAGCATCAAGCGGAAGCTCCGAAAAGTGTTTCCCCAACAAGTCTGCTTGTTTTTCTCCTGTTTTCGTAAGCGGAGAATCATGTTTGAATTCGTCAGCCAGCGTGTCTGCCAATCCGACATTGCCCATCGATTCACCGTGGCGTACGATATAAAGTTCCATTTCAATAATCGGTGTTGCCATTTGCATTTCCTCTGTTGTTATATAAAATTTTATCAGTTAATGTGTCAGTTCCCTGAGCCGCTTTTTGTCCGCTATTGTAATCCCTTTTCTTGATACTTCCACAATTCCTTCGTTTGCGAAATATTTCAACATTCTTGATACAACCTCTCTGGCAGATCCGATGTATTTTGCAATCTGTTCATGTGTCAATGCAATATGATCCGAACCCAATCGTGCCGATTCATCACACAGAAAAATGGCAAGTCGCTTGTCAATGCTCATAAAAAGGATTTGTTGCAGTACCCACATAACATCCGAAAACTTACTGATTGCAGATTCAAGTGCGAAGATCTTTACATTTGCATAGCGTTGAGAAATGTTTGCAAAAGCAGGACCGCTGAGAATATAACACTCACAATCTTCCTCAGCATCGATCAGCACATCAAAGGTGACGGTTTGCAAAACGCAGGATGCAGAAAGCATACACATGTCTCCCTTATGCAAACGGTAAAGTGTGATATCCTTTCCGTCCTCGGACATAATATAAACACGCAAACTGCCTGAACGTACCAAAAATACACCCGAACAATCATTTCCGTCATGTATTGTTGTGCTTTTCGGATACCCCAAAGCAAGAGAATTTGCACAGACATAGTCCTTGTCGGCTTCTGTCAATTCTTCCCAAAAGGGAAACATTTTCTTGTAAACCGGTTCAAACATTTCTCTTGCCATTTTGCATCACCTGTTTTTATAATATACATAATTATAAAACTCTTCTTATAAGAAGTCAACATAGTCTTTTTGACGAACAAAAAAAGAATGTGACATAGTCACGGTATGCAGACGGAAAAAATGGTATACTGCAATCAGAAAGAGGACAAGGAGGACGATTTATGAACCATATTTATGATACAATCATTATCGGTGGCGGTCCTGCCGGGTATACGGCAGCATTGTATGCATCCAGGGCCGGTCTGGATACACTTGTCATAGAGAGAATGTCTGTCGGAGGACAGATGGCATTGACATCCGATATCGATAATTATCCCGGTTTTCACGATGGTGTAGACGGTTTTGAACTGGGCTATAAAATGCAGAAAGGTGCAGAACGATTTGGTGCAAAGACGGAATATGCCGATGTGATCGGTGTTGATTTTTCAAAAGAAATAAAAGAGATTCAGACAGCAAATGCCGTGTATTATGCAAAAACCGTCATTGTGGCTACCGGTGCAAATTCGAAAACACTCGGAGTGGAAAAAGAAGAGAACCTGACCGGCAGAGGCGTGCATTACTGTGCTCATTGCGACGGTAGTTTTTATAGGGATAAAACGGTTGTTGTGGTTGGGGGCGGAAATACGGCAGCAGCGGATGCTTTATATTTATCCCGATTGGCCCAAAAAGTATATGTTGTACATCGTCGAGAGACGCTTAAAGCAACCGGGATTTATCATCAACCGTTGTTGCATACTGAGAATATTTCATTTGTATGGAACAATACTGTTTCCGAACTGATAGCGGACCAACGCTTGCAGGCAATCAAAGTCAAAGATGTCAACAATGGTCAGGAACAGGAAATTGCATGTGATGCCGTCTTTGTGAGTATCGGAAGAAAACCCGCTACGGAGCTGTTTAGAGGGGTTCTCTCATTGGATGAAAACGGTTATATCATTGCTGACGAAAGTACGCAAACAAACGTGGAAGGTGTTTTCGCGGTCGGTGATGTGCGTACAAAAGTTTTACGGCAGGTTGTAACGGCTGTTGGAGACGGTGCTGTGGCAGTTCATTATGCAGAAGAATACATTGCAAATCTATCTGAATAAGACTTGATATGATAAAAACGGTGCAGGCTTCCCACACCGTTTTTATCATATTATTCTCTGTTATTTCTTCTGCTGTTATAGTCTTTGTTGATGTCAGCACTCCAATCTTCGCTGATTCTTTCGTTTGCGCGCATGGCACAGATGGGAGCGCACAGAGACTCATATACCGTTTTTGTTCCCTTTGTATCTGCATTGTAGTTGACGGCTCTGTTATGGTCAATGCCGATTCTTGTTGCGGTTTCAACAGCATCAATGTTTGCACCGATGAAAAGAAATTCCCAGCCGTACTTTTCTTTTTGTCGTTCAATCATCATTTTTACTTCTCTGCTTGTGTACTTTTTGCTTGCGTTTTCCATTCCGTCTGTTGTAATGACGAACAGTGTGTGGCTTGGTATATCTTCTTTTCTTGCATATTTGTGGATATTTCCGATGTGATGAATTGCACCTCCGATGGCATCAATCAAAGCCGTGCAACCGCGTACCGTGTAATCACGGTCTGTTATACAAGGTACATCCTGAAGCGGTATACGGTCATGTAAAACTTCACATTCATTGTCGAACAAAACTGTGGATACATAGCAATCTCCGCTTTCTTTTTTTTGCTTTGCAATCAAGGCATTGAATCCGCCGATGGTATCACTTTCAAGTCCTGCCATGGAGCCGCTTCTGTCAAGGATGAATACAAGTTCTGTCAGATTGTTTGTCATAATAAAAACCTCTCTTTCTGTTGTGGCTTTATTCTACCACAGTGAAAGAGAGGTTTGGTCGCTTCGGATGCGACAAATTATATCAGTTTTTTGCACCAGTCCTTTTCATTGAAACCGACAAGCACAAGGGATCCATCTGTCAGGATTGGACGTTTGACAAGCATGCCGTCCGTTGCAAGTAATGCGATTTGTTCGGTATCATGCATCTCAGTCAGTTTGTTTTTCAGTTCCAGGCTTTTATACAGCAGACCGCTTGTGTTGAAAAACTTTTTTAAAGGCAGACCGCTGGCGTTGTACCAAAGAGTAATTTCTTCGGCGGTCGGATTGTTTTCTTTTATGTTGCGTTCTTCAAACGCAATACCATTGGTTTCTAACCATTTTTTAGCTTTTTGGCACGTTGTGCATTTGGGGTAGCAAATCAGTTGCAGCATATTTTACGCTCCTAATAAATTCTGATCAAAGGCAAACAAAGCTTCATTGATTTCATGAATGTTGTATTTGCCGTTTTTGATAAAATATTCGATAATGATATCCTGTTTGTCGCTTCTTGAGAGAGCATATCCTGCTTTGAGCAACAATTCTTTCGTTTCTGCCAAGTCCAGCTCCAATGCAACGGCAAAAGCAATGGCGGTTGATTTTTTCGGATGGTAATGCACGTCACTGCGGATTTTGGAGAACAACTTGCGGTCAATGTTTGCCTTTTTATAACACTCGGCATCTTTCATGTTTTTCTCATCGATCTTACGAAGCAACATCTGGGAAAAACTTTCATCTATCATATTCAATTCGTCTTCCAATGAATACGTGGCCTTGTTGAAAAACGATTTCTTTGCAGGTGCAGCAGGCATTGCGGCCGGATAGCAGCAAACATCCGGGGTCGGCATGCATTCACTATCCATGCAGTTGAATCGTTTTCTTCTTTCGGAAACCGATTCGGAATGCTGATGAACATAGTTTTCATCAATATAACATTGTATGTCCGTAAACAGTTTTTGACTGATTGTAACAGCGTCCCGATCAAAAAGTACAATGTATACAAGCATATCATTGTCTTGCAAAAAATCGCTGATTGTGCCGGTTGCAATGCGAAGTGCTTCTGTTTTCGGAAAACCGTAACATCCGGTTGAAATGAGAGGGAATGCAATGCTTTGTAAGTTATATTTTTTTGCAAGCTCCAATGATTTTTTGTAACAACTGGCAAGCAAAATATCTTCTCCGTTGTTGCCGTCCTGCCATTTCGGACCGACGGTGTGGATTATGTAGCGACAGGGAAGAAGATAGCCTTTTGTAATTTTAGCATCACCGACTTTGCAACCGCCGAGTTTCATGCATTCAAGCAAGAGCTGCTTCCCGGCAGCTTTGTGTATGGCACCGTCAACACCACCACCTCCGAGCAAACTGCTGTTTGCAGCGTTGACAATGGCATCGCATTGCATTTTTGTAATGTCATTTCTTACAATTTGTACAGGCATGGTTCGTTCCTTTTTTCTGTCGGATTTGTATTGGCAATGCAACGGACGGATCAGATTTCAATGACTTCGTATTCTCTGGTACCGCAACCCAGTGCAGCAGCCGCTTCAATGGTGTGAATGCCGTTTCTGCTTTCTATTCTTTCAATCAGATGCGGCTTGCCGGGGTCAGAACAAGCATACACAAGGTCAATGCAAGCCTGGTCTATTGCTACCGGGTCTTCTGAAATAAGAATGCCGATGTCTGCAATGCAAGGATCCTCTGCAACTGCACAGCAATCACAGTCAACGCTCATGTTTTTCATTACATTGATATAGACGGCTTCGCCTTTGAACAGATCGATCACACTTGCAGCGGCATCTGCCATGGATTCAAGAAATGAATCGTGATCAGATTCCCAGAACATAGCAGGATCACCTGCACCGTGAATATAAGATTTTCCGAACGTAGATGCAAAACCGATGGAAAGTTGCTTCAATGCTCCGCCGTAGCCACCCATCGGATGTCCTTTAAAATGAGACAAGACAAGAAGTGAATCGTAATTTTTTATGTTTTTTCCGACATAGTTTTTTTGAATCACTTTTCCGTTATTGATCGGCAATACAAGGTCAGGACCTTCACCGTCCAGAATGTCGATGTCAAAGTATTTTGTCCAGCCGTGATCATCAAACAGCTTTTTGTGTTTTTTCGTTGTGTTTCTTTCACCGTTGTAGGCTGTGTTGCATTCTACAACCGTTCCGTTTACACGCTCCACTACGGGTTTCCAGAAATCGGGCTTTAAGAAGTTCTGATTTCCTTTTTCACCCGAATGTACTTTTACGGCAACATTGCCTCCAAGCTCCTTGCCGAGCATATTGAAAAGTTCAAGTACTTTTTCAGGGGATATTTTTTTTGAAAAATAAACTTTTGCAGCCATGTTGATGCACTCCTTTGATCGATAGCAGTTGAAAACAAGCAGCATAATGATCATCATTATATTATTTATTATAACTCATCTTTTGAAAAATGGCAAGATGTCGGATATTGTTTGTGTTGCTGTATTGATTTTTTGTTGACAATCCAAAAAAAGACGATTATTATATAAATGAACAAAAGTGAGGAGGAATGAAAATGAGCAAGTCTTTGGAATATCTGAAAAATCTGAGTCGGATTATGGATGAAATTGCTCAAACGCAGCTTGATTCTATTGATGCTTGCGGTAAAGCATTTGCAAAAGCACTTAAAGACGGTCATAATATCTTTCTGTTTGGCACGGGACATTCTCATATGCTTGCTGAAGAGCTGTTCTATCGTGCAGGCGGTCTTGTGAATTTGCATCCTGTATTGGAAACAGCATTGATGCTGCATGAGTCTGCTGCAAAAAGCACCGAAATTGAGCGTTTGCAAGGTTATGCCGATATTCTTTTTGACAGTTACGGAATGCAGAAAGATGACGTCATTGTTATCATTTCAAATTCAGGCCGTAACGGTGTCTGTGTTGATATGGCACAGCTTGCCAAGGAAAAGGGACTGACAGTTGTTGCACTTACCAATCTCAATCATTCGCAATCCAGTGCCTCTCGTCATCCGAGCGGAAAAAAACTCTATGAATTTGCTGATATCGTACTTGATAACAAGGGTTGTGTCGGTGATGCAAGTGTGTATTTTGAAGAAATCGGCAGAAATGCAGCACCAACATCCACTTCTGCAGGGGCTGCCATTCTCAATGCGGTTGTCGTAAGCTGTATTGAAACCATGTTGCAAGACGGTGTTGTGCCTGATGTTTTCTCAAGCAGCAATGTGGACGGTGGCGATGCCATCAATGAAGCTTTTATTCAGAAATACAAAGGGAAAATCCGATCTCTTTAAGCCGTAGCAGAAAAAACCGCTTCACATCTGTGAGGCGGTTTTTGAATGGGTTTATGCAATGGGAATGATTGTGAATTTGAGTTCCATGCCACTGTCTGCGGATCTGGTGTATTCTTCACGGGTGTCGGGGCCACAGCTTGAAGAGCCGATGCCTCTTACCCAGCCGTCAAGAGAAAGAACGGTTGTGTTCATGTCATGCAGGTCTTCCTGGTGTTTTGCCTGCTGAATGGCATCCTGGGTAAAGGGATGTACACTGAAAGAGAATCTGTCTTCTGCGAAAATGCGAACACCTTTTCCGTCGTTGTTTGTCAGTTCAAGCCATTTTGTGTCGCCGTGGTTGCCCGAGTCCTGCGGATAAACATAAGGTTCAAACATTTCTTCAACCTTGGCTTCGTAAATGCCGACAGGTGCATGAATCTTGAAGTCGGGCATGTTTTCGGCTGTGCCTCTGCCGTAATAACGAACATTTCTGAAATCGGCAGGCAATTCAGCCATGACACCGAATCGCGGAATGGTCAACGGAGCATTCTTTCCGACAACACGCAAGCTTGCACTGATTTCCACGGCTCCGAGGGACGTGAATGTGTATTGTACGGTCGTGCCGTACAGAGTCTTGCCTTTGCCGTTGAGAATATAATCGGCACAGACAATGATCTCGCCGTCGTCTACATGCACATCAAAGGAATTCAATGATGTTTTGATTTTATCAAGACCTGCTTTGTAATAAGCATCACGCTGTCTGGCATCATTGTCGATCAAAGCACGGAAGACGTTGGGCTTAAGACCTTTGAATGCAGTGGGAACGGTATTGAGAAGAGAAAGTCCGTTGACTGTGTATGCGGTCAATTCACCTGTTCTTGCATCAAATACGGCTTCACCGTTTTCAAAGTTGACGGTGATGATACCTTCATCAGACACAACAGCGATTCTGGAGCCGATTTCAATGTCGTATTCAAAAGGTACATCATTGAGTACAATTTGTTCAACTGCAATCTTTTGGTCTGCATCAAACCAAGTAATGTTGATGTGTGCATCTTTTGTGTCATCAATGTCCTTATGTGCAATTTCAATACATTGCGCACTCATGGGAGCAATGTTGATTTTCATTTCACCGCAATCTTTGCATTCACCGTTTTCAAGCAGCTCCCATTTTGCGGTAAGATATTCTGTGGTTCTGAAGCGGTTTGTGTTTTCGAAACAATACAGCTTGCCGCCGACAAGCGTTGTGCGTACAGGGCGGTAGCATTCTTTCATCTCCAAAGCACCTGTGTGCGGTCTGCGGTCAGAGTACATCAATCCGTCTACGCAGAAATTGCCGTCATGTTGCTTTTCACCGTGGTCACCACCGTAAGTGTAACGATAAGGATAGCCGTCGCCGTCATGGTAAACGGTGTGGTCTGCCCATTCCCATACGCAGCCGCCCATGAAAGAATCGGATGCATAAATAATATCCCAATATTCTTCCATGTTGCCGGGGCCGACACCCATTGCATGACAATATTCGCAAAGGAAGAACGGCTGACTGTTGTATGCCTTTGCTTTGATTTTTCCACCTTGACGGGTTTCGGTACGCTTTCCGGCCAACATGGCTTCCATTGCGTATGTATCAGTGTACATTTCCGAGATCACATCATAGCTGAATCTCTTTGTTCTGACAACACCTTCGTAATGTACCGGCACTTTTGTACCTGTCTTTTTCAACCATTCGTAGCACTTGTCATGGCATTGATAACCGCCGGATTCATTACCCAGGGACCACATGATGATGCTGGGTCTGTTGCGGTCACGCATATACATTCTTGCAACTCTGTCAATATAACGGGGTGCCCATTTGAGGTTTTTGCTGAGATGGCTGACATCATCAAACATTTCACCGCAACCATGTGTTTCAATGTCTGCTTCATCTATAATGTAAAGACCGTATACGTCAGCAAGAATCAGGAAGAACGGGTCGGGAGGATAATGTGATGTGCGAACAGAATTGACGTTGAGGGATTTCATGATCTCAACATCTTGCTTCATGTCTTCCAAAGTCATCGCATAACCGCGATACTGGTTGGTATCGTGATGGTTTACACCTTTGATCTTGATCGGCTGTCCGTTGAAATAAAATACAGCATCTTTTATTTCAATGGTTCTGAATCCTGTAATATTACGCAGGGTCATGATTTCACCGTCTGCGTTTTCAAGTGTTATATAAAGTGTATATACGGTCGGAACTTCCGCATTCCATTCAATAACATACAGTTCACCGAAGTCGAGTGCACAATTTTCTGCAGCAGCGGTTTCACAGGTCGCAATAACTGTGTCATCCAACAAAAGAGCAGCTTTTGCCGTGACATCCTGTGTGTTGCCTTTGACATTGCAATCGACAGCAAGTGTGTAACCGTTTTTCGTTTTTTCAGTATTGACCTGGAAATCATTGATAAAACTGTCTGCAAAATGGGTCAGATATACATCTCTGAATATACCGTTTTCACGGAACATATCCTGTGCTTCAAGGAATGTGCCGTTGCACCATTTCCAGCTTGCGACAACAATCTCATTGCTGCCGTCGTTGAGATATGGTGTAATATCAAATTCGGCAGAGTTGTGGGATCCTTCGGAATAGCCGACAAATGTGCCGTTGACATAAAGGCTCAGGTTGGAAGAAACACCGAGGAATGTCAGCACAACACAGGAGGAAATCTTTGTAATTTCAATCTTTTTTCTGTAAATGGCTGCA
Organism: Acutalibacteraceae bacterium; assembly: GCA_045576275.1. Classification (GTDB taxonomy): domain Bacteria; phylum Bacillota; class Clostridia; order Oscillospirales; family Acutalibacteraceae; genus RUG806. Next base: position 38,715 of record JAZNGB010000047.1, on the reverse strand, counting down.
GGCATATCGGCAGGCACTTCGGGTGCTTTTGTTTTGCATTCATAAGGACAGTTCAGGTAAACAGGTGGCAGATAGCCCGTCCGCTGCCAAACAGAGGGGACATGTACGGAATCAAACTTGATTTTGCCAGTATCGATCACATCAGGCATGGCTGATGCTTTTTTGTAGAACTTGAAATCCCAGTCGCCCGACAGAATTTCAACCATATCTGAGCTGTAACGTTCTGCAAATATATCGGTGCTTTTCAGCTTATCTTTGGTTTTGTAGGGTATAAAATATGCACGTCCGGGGAGTTTGCCGATTTCCATAACAGAAAAATCGCTGTGTAAATTCTTCTTAACGGTATATTTCATTGAATACATCCTTTCTGAATATATTATTTTAATATTAACATACAATTTGTTTACTTACAACAAAAAAATATCTTTTTTTTCTGTTGACAAAGGTAATTTTTTATTAGATAATAAATAGATAGGAAAACAATCGGAGGAATCAATATGAAAAAATCCATTGCATTGCTTTTAACTCTGCTTTTTGTTGTCTTGTCATTTGCCGCTTGCGGAGATGAAGACGATGTTGCACCGTCACGTGTCATCCCGACAGGTGTAGACAGTTTGCTTGTTGATACAAATGTCAACAACAATCCGCAGATTTCCATCAATAACAATTGGTGGCTGAATTATTATGCTGTTTTCACCTATTTCTGTCCGGCTGCCAATTTTGCAACCGATACGGTCATTTCGGAAAAGAAAACCGCCAATTCCTTTATCGTTTCCAATCTTTCCGAAGGGTATTTCAAGTATTATGCCGATACGGAATACGGTCTGGACGAATATGTTGTCGTGCCGTCAGATTTGCTGTTTGAACACAGACTGCTTTCTGCTGCAAGTGTTAACAATGTAAACAGTATGTTTATGAAAATCACTGCTGTCGCAGAGAGCTTTGCTTCGGGCGAGAATGTAATTTACACGGGTACGGAAATGATTGCAAACAGAAACTGCATGTTATACCTGCAGCGCACCTATAACGAAAGCGGTGAACAGGATTCTGTTGCTTATCTCTGGATTGATGCGGAATACGGTTTCTGCTCCAAGTGCATTACCTATGATGCAAACGGTGATATTGTCATGTCTTGGGAATTGAATGAATTCCGCACCGGAAATATTACGGATGCTGAAGTCAAACCCGATTTGTCTTCTTATTCGTTTGTCGAGGCTGAGTAAGAGTATGAATGTATACGACTTTGATGATACGATTTATGACGGAGAAAGTTGTCTTGACTTCTTTTTCTACTATATAAAGAAAACACCGTATCTGCTCAAATATATTCCGCGTGCGTTGTATGCGGTTGCCCGTTATAAAATGGGTAAGGTGACGGTTGAACAAGCTCTCGAAAAGTATGCTCCCATGGTTGAGAATTATTTTGCAACCATTGAGGATTTTGATGCGGATTGCGAAGACTTCTGGGACAAACATATGCATAAAATCAAACCTTTTTACAAGGAGTTGCAACGTCCCGATGATATTATTGTCACAGGATCTCCGGAAATTTCTGTCAAGGTGATTTGCAAACGCTTGGGGATTCAGAATTATGTCGGCAGTATTCTTGATCCCGAAACCGGAAAAATTACCCGTCTTTGTATGCGTTCGCAGAAAATTCCTGCTTTTTTGGAAGCATATTCTGATGTTCAGATTGAAAACTTTTATACGGATTCTGCTAAAAACGACAAACCTTTAATCGATATGGCACAACACGCATTTCTTGTGAAAGGCAATAAGATCATTCAGATAAAGTGAGGGATATTGCATGAAAAAGACAACCCCTGTCAGTTTTGCCGATGTAAATATTACCGGCGGATTCTGGTCTGCAAAGCAACAACTCAATCGCGATGTGACAATGGAAGCTGTCCGTCTTCGTTTTGAAGAAACAGGCAGATTTGAAGCATTTAAATTCAACTGGGATGATGACAGCGATTTGCCGCAACCGCACATTTTTTGGGACTCCGACATTGCCAAATGGCTTGAAAGTGCAGCTTTGATTCTTCGTAAAAATGCCGACAGCGTTCTTGAACAGCGCGTCGATGACATTGTGGATCTGATTGAAAAGAATCAAGGCGAAGACGGTTATTTTAATATCTGCTTTACGGTTTGTGAACCGGAGGGCAGATGGCAAAACCGCGATGCACATGAACTGTACTGTGCAGGTCATCTGACAGAAGCTGCCGTAGCATATTATGAAGCAACCGGCAAAGATAAGTTCCTGCGTCTGATGGAAAAATACATGGACTATATTGCCCGTGTTTTTGTGCAGGAAAAAAGTGCTGCATTTTCCACTCCGGGACATGAGGAAATTGAGCTCGCCCTTGTAAAGCTTTACAGATGCACAGGTGAGCAGCGTTTCCTGGATTTGGCCGCATTCTTTATCAATGAACGCGGCAAAGAAACCCTTCCCGTGACTTCGTGGTGCAACACAAAATACAATCAAAGCCATCTTCCTGTTCGCGAACAAAGAACAGCCGAAGGGCATTCGGTTCGAGCTTGCTATCTTTACAGTGGTATGGCAGACCTTGCAAAAGAAACGCAGGACGAAGAATTGTTGACAGCTTGCAAGGCATTGTTTGATAATATTGTTGAAAAGCGAATGTATATTACCGGTGGAATCGGTTCTTCGCATGAAGGGGAAGCATTCACGGTTGACTATGATTTGCAGAATGATACGGCCTATGCTGAAACTTGTGCAGCCATCAGTCTTGCCATGTTTGCCAATCGATTGAAAGAAATTGATATGGATGCAAAGTATGCCGATATCGTGGAAAAGGTATATTATAACGGCTTTCTTTCAGGAATTTCCTTGGACGGTAAAGCATTTTTCTATGAGAATCCGCTTGAGATTCTCCATGCTGAACACAACAGACACGCATCCATCAACCGTTCAAGAGAACGTTTTCCCATTACTCGCAGACAGGAAGTATTCAGTTGCTCCTGCTGCCCTCCGAATGTGACTCGTTTTATTGCCGCGTTTGGTGATTATATTTACTCAACCGGTGAAGACGGTGTATATGTGCATCAGTTTGCAGACAGCAATGCTGCGTTTGATTGTAACGGTGAAAGAGTAACGGTATCGCAGAAAACAGAGTATCCCAATGACGGTAAAGTCACATTTGCAGTCAATGGGTTAAAGGGTAAAAAACTGTTTGTTCGAATCCCCGGTTGGTGTGCAAAGGCAGCTTTTGATAAAAATTACGCTGTCGATAAAGGGTATGCCGTTTTTGATGTTGATACGGATTCATTTGCTCTTACGATGGATATGGATATCTCTCCGCGGATCTATGCTGCACATCCTCTTGTGTTTGCTGATAACGGAAGATTTGCATTGCAGGCAGGACCGATTGTGTATTGCATGGAAGAAGAGGACAACGGTGCGAATCTGCGTGATATCGCATTGCTGAAAAACACAACCTTCACAGTTCATTTTGATGAAAACTTTGGTGCCAATGTGATTGATGCCCAAGGACAGAGAGTTGATGTTTCGGACAATACAGCTTTGTATACAGCGATCGATGCAATAAAAACAAAACTTGTCGATGTGCGCTTTATTCCGTATTATGCATTTGCAAACAGAAGCGATTGCGATATGCTTGTATGGTTTAAGCTTGCATAAAATATTACAAAAATAAGATGCTGCAACCTTTGACTGATTGCAGCATCTTAAATTTTGTTATCTTATGCTCTCAATGTAATTCCCATCTCATTGAGGTTGTTCAGGATTGCATCGATGTTTGCCTGTATCTCATCCATTACAAGTGTATGTTCACAAGAGGAGAAGCTCAAACGGACCGTAATGCTCTTCATGCCTTCGGTTTCGTATGTGTCAACCAAAGATACACCTTTCAGCTCAGCAATATTGAGTGAAGTCCATGCTGTTGCGATTTCGCTGAAACGCTTGTTGCCGGTCAGCACGAGGGAAAGGTCATAGTCAATGCCGGGGAATGCGGACGGTGCATCAAAGCTGACGGCAGACGGGGTGATGCTGTTGAATGCTTCCAGATCAAGTTCGACACAAACGGCATATCCTTTTTTGTCAAGCTTTGCGGCATTGTTAGGATGCAAAGTGCAAATAACACCGCAACGAATACCGTTGCAAAGGATGGCTGAAGTGTTTCTTGGATGCTGCCAGTTGTACTCGGGAGCAATTTTTTCGAACGTGATATCGGTGTGCTTGATGTCATCAAAAATCTTTCTGATCATCGCAACGCAGTTGAAATAAATTGCCTTTTCACCGACTGTTTTGTTATAAGATACAAGACCGAGACGGCGGACTTCGTTGCAATAGCCATTTTCTTTGACACCGTCAACGACTCTGCCGATTTCAAAAAGGGTGTAGCCGTCAGCATAACCTTTGTTTTCATAAGCAAAGCTGAGCATTGTCGGCAGCATAGAATTGCGGATCACGCTGTTCTCGGGAGAGGCAATATTCAGAATGCGTATATTGTCTTCGATTTCAATGCCGAGCTTCTTGTATTTGATGCCGTCACACCAGATGTAGGAATGTACTTCGTGAGCAGCAAACTTTTTAACAAGAATGTCCTTGATTGCGTTGTCTTCTGTTTTTGAAACAGCTTTACGGACAGGGAAGAGGTTGCTGGAGGTGGTGGTGATTTCAAAGTTGTCATAACCGTAAATACGGGTGATTTCTTCAATGATGTCAGCTTTGAGTGTGACATCCTTTGTTGCTCTCCAGCTTGGTACGGTTACGACAAAGTTATCATCTTCACGTTTTACGCCGAAACCAAGAGATACAAGGGTGTCAAAAATGCGTTCATTCGAAATGTCAATGCCTGTATAACGATCAACATACGCCTTGTCAAAGGAAATGGTGATGGTGTCATATTTGTTGACATATACATCCGTAACCTGCGAAGAAACAACAGCATCGGGATCACATTCTTTGACAAGATTTACAAATCTGCCGATGGCAGTCATTGTCAGTTCGGGATCAAGCATCTTTTCATATCTTGCACTTGCATCCGTACGAAGACCGAGTCTGGAAGAGGACTTTCTGACGCAAACGCCGTCAAAGTTAGCGGATTCAAGCACAACCGATGTGCTCTGATCCACAATTTCAGAATCCAGACCACCCATGATACCTGCAACAGCAACCGGGGTGTCATTGTTATAGATCATCAGTGTGTTGGTGTCAATTTCACGCTCTGTCTGGTCAAGTGTTGTGAATTTGCAATCTTCTTTCGGTGTATCAATTCGGATATGGTCAATTTTGTTTGCATCGAAAGCGTGGGTCGGCTGACCGATTTCAAGCATAACGTAATTCGTAATATCCGCAAGCAGATTGATGGAACGCATGCCGCAATAGAAAAGACGGATGCGGATACAATCAGGGCTTACGTTGCGTTTGATGTTGTCCATGCGGATGCAGGAATAACGATAAACAAGATCTTCGCGGCAAACGGAAACCGGTACGGCAAAATCCGTATCACAGGCAAGATCTGCAAGTACCAACGGTTTGAGCTCTCTTTCTGTGAGTGCTGCGAATTCACGGGCAATACCGTAGTGTCCCCACAGGTCAGGGCGATTGGTAAGCGACTTGTTGTCAACTTCAAAAATGATATCGTCAATGGGAAGAATCTCTTTGATGTCAGTGCCGTTGGGGGCATCTGTGTTCAGAATCATCAGGCCGGAATGATCGTCGCTGATTCCGATTTCATTTTCAGCACAGCACATGCCTTCAGATTCAAAACCTGCAACTTTGCATTTTTTAATTTCGAGACCCGGTACGCTTCCGCCTGCCTTGACAAACGGAACTTTTATGTTGAGTGCAACATTGGGAGCACCGCAAACAACGTCATAAATTCTGTCGCCGCCGTCAACTTTCAGAAGATGCAGTTTCTTGGAGTCGGGATGATTTTCAATGGAGATAATTTCACCTACAACGACATCTTTCAGTTCGCTGCCTTTATAAATGATGTCTTCCACTTCAGCGGTTGCAAGAGTGAAGCGGTGAATCAGATTTTCAATATCAAGACCGTCGAGATTTACATAATCTCTGATCCAATTCATAGATACAAACATTCGCTTTCCCTCCTTATTTATCGTTGAACTGTGAAAGAGCTTTCAGATTGCCTTCGTTGAAAACACGGATATCTTTAATTCCGTATTTCATCATTGCCAATCTTGTGAGTCCCAGGCCGAATGCAAAGCCTGTATACTTTTCGGTGTCAATGCCGCCGTATTTGAGAACATTGGGATGGATCATACCGCAGGGGCAAAGTTCAAGCCAGCCGGAGTTTTTGCAGGACGGACAACCGTCACCGTTGCAGATCAGGCATTGGATGTCAAGTTCAAAGCCGGGTTCAACAAAGGGGAAGAAACCGGGACGAAGTCTGACTTTTATGTCACGCTTGAAGACTTCGGAAAGCATTGTTTTCATAAAGTAAATCAGATTGGAAATCGAAATGCCTTCATCGATCATCAATCCTTCCATCTGGAAGAATGTGTTTTCATGGCAGGCATCGATCTTTTCATTTCTGAAGCAACGACCGGGAAAAATGGCTCTGACGGGTGCACCGTACTTCTTCATAATAGTGTTCTGTGCGGCACTTGTATGTGTCTTCAGAAGCTGACCGCTGCTCAGATAATATGTATCCTGCATGTCTCGTGCAGGGTGATGCTTCGGGATATTCAGTGCTTCAAAGCAGTTGAAGTCATCCGTGATTTCTGAATAGTCTTCAATATGGAATCCCATGCTGGTGAAAATGTCTTCCAGTTCACGCTGAACGAGTGTAATGGGATGATAAGAGCCTTCTTCTGCAGTCATGGGAAGGGATTCATCATAACTCTCGGTTGCATTGATGAGAGCTTCTTCTTCCGCTTTTTTCAATTCAGCAAGTTTTGTCTGCATGGAAGATTCAATGTACTGTTTAAGTTCATTGATGAGCTGACCGACTTCCTTTTTCTGTTCATTGGGAACATTTTTGAGTTCCGTCATCAATGCTGCAACCTGTCCTTTTTTGCCCATGAATTCGATACGCATGGTTTCAATGTCGGCAGACGATTGAATGGCAGCCAATTTTTCGTCAAATGCGGCTTTGAGCTGCTGTGTTTTTGCAATCATGTTTTTTCCTCCTAAAAAAACAAGCTTCGTCCACACCGGGACGAAGCTTAACTTCGTGGTACCACCCAGATTTTTTGCAATCATACAAGAATGCAAACTCTCTTTAAGTCGATAACGGAGACTGACCGTCAATGCCTACTTTTTTGTTCAGCATGCCACTCCCGGGTGAACTTCATCCTGCTGTCGGACAAAACGCTTGCAGCCGAAGGCGTTTCTCTCTGCGGACCGATATTGTAAGATTACTCTCCCGTTCCTCGTGTTTATGCGATACATTATAACACAATTATATAAAAAATCAAGACTGAATTTATTCAGCTTTTTTATTTAAATCAAAAATCCTAATTACTTCACCATCCAACGATTTCCATGTGAAAATGCCGTTTTCAAATGTCATATACCCATGGGCTGAATTCTCTTTCGGAATAGATACAGATCCCGGGTTCAGATAAAAAACGCCGTCTGTGTTTGTACAGGCAGGAATATGTGTGTGTCCGTGCAACAGGATGTCGCCTTTGTGAAGCTTTGGCATATGGTCGGTGTTATATGTGTGGCCGTGTGTTGCAAAAATGATTCTTTTTTCAAATGGCAGGATGCAGTAGTCTGCAAGGATAGGGAAGGACAGTACCATCTGATCGACTTCCGTGTCGCAGTTGCCGCGAACGCAAACAATGTCGAAACTTTTTTCGTTGAGCATGGAAATAACTTCTTTGGGGGCATATTCTTTCGGCAAATCATTGCGTGGACCGTGATAAAGAATATCTCCCAGTAATAATAACTTGTCAGCATGTTCCTCATTGTATTTATTCAATAATTCTCTGCAGTAATACGCAGAACCGTGAATATCAGATGCAATTAACCATTTCATACAGACTTCCTCCGTTATTTTAATCTCGGACTTTCTAAAAATAACATATTTTTTAGTGTAATACAAGCATATTTTTGTTGACGGTTTTGAATGTATTTGATATAACAGAAGTATAAAATGATCCAAGGAGAGGTATGTATGTCTGTTTCTGCACTTCCTTCCTGCATGGAATGTTTCCCGACTGTATTCGCAGTCGGCAATATGTATCAGATTTTTATTCCGTTTAAACAAGCTGCTGTTGTTTGGGCTACTGTCGGGGAACAGGATTTCTACGACGATTCAAACGGTATATTACGTTCAAACAATAATGTTCATAAGATTGAAGTACCGATGGATATTCTGGATCAGGCAAAAGAATATACCATTGTTTACCGTATCATGATTGATCGCAAACCGTATTTTCCCATCAGTGAAGACGAACAAAGGATGACTGTTTCATTCCGTCCTTTGCCGACAGGAAAAATAAATATATATCTTTTGTCCGATGCTCACAATCTGGAAAAAGAACCCATTGCAGCAGGACGTTATTTTGGTGAACAGATTGATCTTTTGGTGCTCAATGGCGATATTCCGAATCATAGCGGTGAGATAGAGAATTTTAATTCCATTTACCGCATTGCATCGGGTATTACTTACGGTCAGTGTCCTGTTGTATTCGCAAGAGGCAATCATGACACACGTGGAATTCATGCAGAGGAATTCGGTCTGTATACCCCGACACATCTCGGAAAGACATATTATACTTTCCGATTGGGATCGCTTTGGGGGATGGTTCTTGATTGCGGTGAAGATAAACCGGATTCCAATCCCGAATACGGCAATACGATCTGTTTTCACCATTTTCGATTGCAAGAAACACAATTTGTAAAAAATGTGATCGCAAACAGCGAAGCGGAGTATGCATCCCCGGAGGTAAAGAATCGCATTGTCATCTGTCATATCCCGTTCACAAGAATCAATCATCCGCCTTTTGATATTGAACAGGAGCTTTACGGGGAATGGGCAAGGTTGATGAAAGAGTATATCAAACCGCAGCTTCTGTTGTTTGGTCATCAGCATTGTGCAAGACTTTGTCCTGTCGGTGATGCATGGGATCATCAGGGACAACCTTGTCCTGCTGTCGTTGCAGGATGGCCTTTGCGAGGAAATGAAGAGGAGCCGTCACGCTACAGCGGTGCTGCAATTGTATTGCAACCAAATGAAGCACATGTTGTGTTCAATACCAACGAGGGTGAAATTCTCAGTGAACATACTGTGGAGTTTTAGTTTTGCGTGTCCTGAAGCATTGTATTTTTGTGTCTGTTTTGTCTGATAAAAAGAATTGACAAGACACTTGGATTGATGTATAATTTATATATTATGGTTTTATAAGGGAGTGTCACTTACGACCGCTTTTGAACAAGGTGCCATTGTGTTTGATTCCTGGCACGTGCAATCACTTTTACATAAAAATAGCAGCTATAAACTGTATTCGATTACCAGAGAAACGGAATCACAGGCTGAATATGCATCGCTGTGGGTCATAGATTTTCCTGCCACGCAGGAAGATCTGCTTTTGTTGTGTGAGAACGGTATGTCTCAAGAACAGGCAGGTGTATTTTTCAAGCAAGCTGCACAGGATTTTGTTGACAGTTTATTGCCGTCTGATGATCCGCTTGCATCATCTTTGTTGCTGACGGTTGATGAAGTGCAGATCTGTTCTTCCGATGACGGTATCCAACACACAGTATTCATGCGAACAAAGACTGTCCGTTGGATTTCAAACTGTTACAAACATGATTCATTTGGCATTGATGCTGCGATCCGATTGGGCAGCTTCCTTTGTGATGCCGTTGCTTATATTAAAAACACGGAAATCCCGCAGCGTTTGTTGACACTTGATAATATTTTTGTTGATAACCACGGGAATTTTTTGCTTGGCAGTTTTGGCAGTGAGTTGGATACACGTTTTCAGTCTCCCGAAGAGCATCGCGGCGAAACCGCTGTTTATAACGGGGATGTTTGTTCGATCGGTGTGATTTTGTATACTGTTCTGAACGATTTTTGTGTGCCGTTGCTGCCGCGTGGTTTTACTGATTTTACGGAAGAAGAAATTGCTGAAGCCGTGCAAAGTCGTCATGCCGGAATCCCGTTGCCTCCGCCAAGGCATTGCAACGGTGCATTGACAGGTGTTATTCTGAAAGCTTGTGCATATAAGGCAAAAGCAAGATATTCTTCAGTGTCCGAATTGAAAGCTTCTCTGGAACAATTGCGTTCACAGAACAGAGCATCTGTTGCTTATGATTATGCCGATCGTGCGGCGATGCAAAAACAATCGGCTAAAAATGAAGCACAAATTCGCAAAGTCATATATAGCGTTATTACTGCGATTGTCGTCATTGTTGTCTCATCATTAATTATTAAATTATATGATTCAACACATCAGATTCAACAACCTGAACCTGATACACAGGTTTCTGCTACATCAAATATTACCAATATTTATCTGTATGAATCCGATGTGCAGCAGTCACAACCTGTAGATTCTTCCGATGTTGCAACACAACCGTCCCAAAGTGAAGCCGTGAATACAAGTTCTGTTGATGCATCGCAGTATCCGGAATCTTTCTTTTCACAGATTGCATTGTACCATTCAGGTGCTTATTATCTGACCGGTACGCTTGAACAGGATGGTGAGAGTGAACCGACTGAGCTTGCTTTTACAAAGAATAATACCATATATATGTCAACGAATGTGGCAGGATCTGCGATCGGTTTGTTCCGATCCGGTGACGGAAAAGTATACATGGTGAATCCCAAAACGAAAGAATATGTTGAATTGAGTTCGACGGTTTTGCGTTTACTTGGTATGGATGCAGATTCTTTTGATGATATTGCCAATATGGAGGGATTCGGCTCAGAAACCCGATTGCCCGACGAAGTGAAAGAAACAGTATATCGGGAACGTGAACTGATTGAATGTATCTACCATTTGTCCGGCGGCAAAAAAGAAGTTTTTTATTTGGATGAAAATGGTACAGTATGTTTCATTGAGTCATATGCGGCAGACGGCGTGTTGAATAATGTTTTGGTCGTTGATGTGTTGACTGCAGATGTTCCTGCTGACAAATGTTCTTTGACCGATGATTATACAGGATATACAGGATTAAAGGGACTGTATTCATTTTTCATTGGTTTGGATCTTGAAGAAAGTGAATCTTAACACCTCGGTGCCGATTGTAAATTGTGCAATCGGCACTATTTTATTTTGTAAAATACTTATTGATTTGTGCAACCTTATGAAAAGGTAAAAATCTCTTGCGTTTGCTTTTTTTATGTGATAACATACTAAAGCGATATTGTGATTAAGTTTTAGGAGGATATTTAAAATGAAAAAGTTTATCGCAATTCTGATGTCCCTTGTTATGGTATTGGCTTTTGCAGCTTGCACAAACAACACCGAAGATCCTACTGATGCTTCCGATGCTATCAGCGACGGCAATGTTGCTGATGTTTCCGATGAAGCTGCTGATGTTTCCGACGAAGCTGAAGCTGTTACATTCACTGTAGGTTTTGATGCTGAATTCCCGCCCTTCGGCTTTATTGCTGACGACGGCAGCTATGACGGTTTTGACCTTGCTGTTGCTGAAGAAGTCTGCAACAGACTCGGTTGGACTTTCGTTGCACAGCCCATCGATTGGGGTTCAAAGGATGCTGAACTTGCAAACGGCACCATCGACTGCATCTGGAACGGCTTCACCAAGTCTGAAGAACGTTTGGATCAGTACACCTGGACAGATGCTTACTATGACAACTCCATCGTTATGATTGTCAGAGCTGATTCCGGTATCGAAACACTTGCAGATCTTGAAGGCATGAATGTCATCACCCAGGCTGCATCTTCCGCTCTTGATGCTCTGAATGCAGAAGAAAATGCAGAACTTCTTGCTTCTTTCGGTGATCTGATCGAAACTGCTGATTACAACAATGCTTTCATGGAACTCGACATGGGTACTGCTGATGCTATTGCTGTTGACTACGGTGTAGCAATGTACAACATCGCTTCCAAGGATGCAGATTCTTATGTGATTCTTGATGAAGCTGTTTCTTCCGAACAGTATGCGATCGGATTCCTTCTTGGTAACGACGAACTTGCTGCTACCGTTTGGGAACAGGTTGAAGCTATTGCTGCTGACGGCACCATGGCTGAAATTGCTGCTGAATATGAAGAAAAGGGTCTTGTCATTGACAGCCTTGTACTTCTTGCAGACTAATCAATAACTGCAATCGGGGGCGGGATCCGAAAAGATTCCGCCCTTCTTTTTTAGGAGGATACTATGGAACTGCAAACCATGGTTACAATGCTCGCTGAAGGCTTTTTAAAGTCTGTTGCAATATTTTCTCTGACTCTTATCGGCTCTTTACCGTTGGGACTTCTTGTTGCATTCGGCAGAATGTCAAAATTCAAACCCTTGCAATGGGTCATGAAGTTTTATATTTCCGTTATGCGCGGAACGCCGTTGATGTTGCAGTTGATGGTTGTGTTTTTTGGTCCGCATTATCTTTTTGGAATAAAGACAGGGTCTGATTATCGTTTTATTGCTGTTATTATCGGCTTTGTGCTTAACTATGCTGCTTATTTTGCCGAGATCTATCGCGGCGGTATTGAGTCTATGCCGGTTGGCCAGTATGAAGCTGCAGAAATAATGGGTTACTCGAAAGTACATACTTTTGTGCGTATTATTCTGCCGCAGGTCTTTAAGCGTATTTTGCCTTCTGTAACAAATGAAATGATCACACTTGTTAAAGATACATCTTTGGCATTTGCTATTTCTTATGCTGAAATGTTCACCCTTGCAAAGAAAATTGCATCTTCACAGTCTACATTGATGCCGTTTGTTATTGCCGGTGTATTCTATTTTGTTTTTAATTATGTTGTTGCATTTGTTATGGAACGCGTTGAAAAGAAACTGTCTTATTATCGCTGAGGAGGGGTTCGTATGAGTAACATATTGACTATGAAAAACATACAGAAATCCTTTGGCGATCTTGAGGTTATCAAGGATATCTCTGTATCAATCAAACAAGGTGATGTTTTGTCCGTAATCGGACCTTCCGGTGGCGGCAAGTCAACTTTACTTCGCTGTGCAACCATGCTTGAAACAATCAATGGCGGCTCTATTGAATATGGCGACAAAAAAGCAGCATGGACAGAAGAGAGTGGCAAAGTGATTTATGCCAAGGGAAAAGAGATGAAAGAAATCAAGAACTATTTTGGTCTTGTGTTTCAGAATTTTAACCTCTTCCCGCATTTTTCTGTTCTGAAGAATATTGTTGATTCTCCGTTGCGTGTGCAGAAGAGGAATAAGGATGAAGTGATGGCAGAGGCCGAAGTGCTTCTTGATAAGATGGGACTTAAAGAAAAAGCAGATGCCTATCCCTATCAGTTATCAGGTGGTCAGCAACAACGTGTCGCCATTGCAAGAGCCCTTGCATTGAAACCGCAGATTCTCTTTTTTGATGAACCGACATCGGCTTTGGATCCCGAATTGACGGCTGAAGTTTTGCGTGTTATTCGCCAGTTGGCAGATGAGAAAATGACGATGGGAATTGTTACGCATGAAATGAATTTTGCCCGTCTTGTTTCGGATCATCTTATCTTTATTGACGGTGGTGTAATCGTGGAACAGGGAAGTCCCGATGAAGTATTGGGCAATCCTAAAATGGAACGAACCAAAGCTTTTCTGAATAAATTGGAACAGTAATGAATATATTTTGTACCGCAGTTTACTGCGGTCTTTTTTTACTTTATATAGTTCGTCAATATGCACAAATTTAAGACAAATTTTGTAAATGCACTTCTAACAAAATGATCAAAAAGTACTTGCAAAGTTTTAATTATTTTGATAAAATGTGTGATGGGGGTGAATGCTTTGCAGGAAAAACATGATCAAAAACCTGTTTCTGTGTCCGAAAATGGATATGATGTACCCGTTTATCTTTTTCACCAGGGCAGCAATTGCCGTTCTTATGCGTTTCTTGGTTCACACCGTGAAGGAGAATTTGTTGTATTTCGTGTGTGGGCACCACATGCGACTGCTGTAAGCGTTGTCGGCTCTTTTAATAATTGGGATGATACTGCATTGCCAATGACTCGTATCAGCGGAAACGGTATATGGGAAGCAAGAAGCGATGCTGTTGCAATTTTTGACACATATAAGTATTGTGTGGTTACACCGTCAGGTGAAAAGCGTTTAAAGACAGACCCATATGGTTATCATTGCGAAACCAGACCGGACAATGCAACAAAGTATTATGAACTTGACGGATATGTGTGGCAGGATGCCGCTTATATGCAGGAAAAATCAAAGCATCGCATATATGATTCACCGGTTAATATTTATGAAATGCACGCAGGATCCTGGAAGAAATATGAAGATGATAATTTCTTTTCCTATCGTGCACTGGCGGATGAACTTGTTCCGTATCTTGTTGAGATGGGATATACACATATCGAATTGATGCCGGTTATGGAGCATCCGTTTGACGGCAGCTGGGGATATCAGGTAACCGGTTATTTTGCAGTAACCTCACGTTACGGTACACCGCATGATTTTATGTATTTTGTCGATAAGTGTCATGCAGCAGGAATCGGTGTTATTCTTGATTGGGTTCCGGCACATTTTCCGAAGGATGCCCATGGATTGTACGAGTTTGACGGCAAATGCTGTTATGAATATGCAGATCCGCGAAAAGGTGAACATTTGCAATGGGGCACTCGCGTGTTTGATTACGGCAGAAATGAAGTACGCAGCTTTCTGGCTTCTTCCGCAATGTTCTGGCTTGATAAATACCACATTGACGGTTTGCGTGTGGATGCGGTTGCATCCATGCTGTACCTTGATTACGGCAGAGAGCACGGACAGTGGGTTCCGAATGCAAACGGCGGAAACGAGAATCTTGAAGCAGTTTCATTTTTGCGTTTTCTCAATGAGTCTGTTTTCAGAGAGTATCCCGATGCGTTGATGATTGCAGAAGAAAGCACCGCATGGCCTTTGGTTTCCAAACCCGTAAACATCGGAGGTTTGGGATTCAATTTCAAGTGGAATATGGGTTGGATGAATGACATTCTGCGTTATTTTGCATTGGACGGCTATTTCAGAAAATTCAACCATGATCTGATTACGTTTTCATTCTTTTATGCGTTTTCCGAAAACTTTGTGTTGCCGATTTCGCATGATGAGGTTGTGCACGGCAAAAAGTCTCTGTTGGATAAAATGCCCGGTGACTATGAGCAGAAATTCGCAGGTATGCGTGCATTTTTAGGGTATATGTATGCCCATCCCGGAAAAAAACTGATGTTCATGGGGCAAGAGTTCGGCCAGTTTATTGAGTGGGATGAGAAAAAGCAGCTCGATTGGGTTTTGTTGGGATATGATGCACATCAGAAATTGCATGGTTATGTCAAAGATCTGAATCATGTTTATAAGAAAACGCCGGCTTTCTGGCAGATTGACTACTCTTGGGAAGGATTCTCATGGCTTGTCAGTGATGACAACACCAATTCCTGTATTGCATTTTTGCGAAAGGATGAGAAAGGCGATACCATTGCAGTTGTTTGCAATTTCACACCCGTACAGCGTGATGATTATTGCATCGGTGTTCCGGATGCAGGTACATTGACACCCATCTTCAATTCGGATGATGCAGCCTTTGGCGGCAGCGGTGTCGCAATCGGTAAGCGGTTTGCTGCAAAAGCTGATCCGATGCATGGCTATCCATATTCATTCCGTATGACTTTACCGCCTATGTCGGTGGTATATCTTAAATACAATAAAAAGCAAGAAAAACAATCTAAGAAAAAAGCTTCGCAGGAAGGATGATTTAAAATGAGCAAAAGAAAAGAATGCATCGCAATGTTGCTTGCAGGCGGTCAGGGGTCCCGTCTCGGCATCCTTACGCACACCATTGCAAAACCTGCCGTACCTTACGGCGGTAAGTACAGAATTATTGACTTCCCGTTGTCAAACTGTGTGAATTCAGGCATTGATACCGTCGGTGTTCTTACACAGTATCAACCGCTTGCTTTGAATGAGTATATCGGCAGCGGTCAGCCTTGGGATCTCGACAGAATGGATGGTGGCGTTCATATTCTGTCTCCCTATCAGCAGATCAAAGGCAGTGAGTGGTACAAAGGTACTGCCAATGCAATTTATCAGAACATCAACTTTATTGACAGATATGATCCCGAATATGTTGCCGTTCTTTCCGGTGACCATATTTATAAGATGGATTATTCCGAAATGCTTGCATTCCATAAAGAAAAGAATGCCGATTGTACCATTGCCATGATGGAAGTGCCGTGGGAAGAAGCTTCCAGATTCGGTCTTATGCTTGTGGATGACAGCGGTGTGATTACAGAATTTGAAGAAAAACCCAAGAACCCCCGCAGCAACAAGGCTTCCATGGGTGTTTATATGTTTACATGGAAGAAGCTGCGTGCTTACCTGATTGCAGATGAAGAAAAAGAAGGTTCCAGCAATGACTTCGGTAAGGATGTTATTCCTGCCATGCACAATGCCGGTGAAAGAATGTTTGCATATCAGTTTGACGGTTATTGGAAAGATGTTGGTACAATAGACAGCCTTTGGGAAGCAAATCTCGACCTTTTGAATCCCAATGTCAATATCGATCTGACCGATCCTACCTGGCGTATTTATGCAAAGAATTCCGCATTGCCTCCGCACTTTGTTTCTGCCAAAGCAACCGTTCAGAATTCCTTGATTTCGGGTGGTTGCCGTATTGAAGGTAACATTGATTATTCTGTTGTATTTTCCAATGTTACGGTTGAAGAAGGTGCAAACGTCCGTTATTCGATCGTTATGCCCGGTGCAACCATCAAAAAAGGTGCAACTGTACAATATGCAATGATCGCAGAAGATGCTGTTATTGAAAGCGGTGCCGTTGTCGGTGAGGATCCCGTAAAGATTGCAGATCTTGCAAATTGGGGTGTTTCCGTTATCGGTGCAAATGTAAACATTGGTGAAAATGCTACCGTCGCAGCAAAAGCAATGATTGCAGAAGATGTAAAGGGAGGTGACGCAAAATGAGAGCGAATAATATTCTCGGTATTATTTTTGCAAATGCGTATGACAATGTTTTGGGAGGTATGACAGCTCCCAGAGCCATGGGTTCCGTCCCGTTCGGCGGCGGTTACAGATTGATTGACTTTACACTTTCCAATATGGTCAATGCCGGCATTGATAAGGTTGGTGTCATTACAAGCAACAACTATCAGTCCCTGATGGATCACCTTGGAAACGGTAAACCCTGGGATTTGGCAAGAAAGCATGACGGTTTGTTCTTCCTGCCTCCGTTTACCGCACAGGAGCTCGAACGTTACAATACGGGCAGACTCGGTGCTTTGCAGAACAATGAACAGTTTTTGCAGATGTCCGATGAAGAATATGTTGTCATGTCCGACTGTAACGCTGTTACCAATATTGATCTGAAGGATGTATTCCGTTATCATATCGAAAAAAATGCAGATATCACAATGGTATACCGTTACGGTGCTGTTCCTAAATTGCCTAACCGTCTTGTAATAGATAAGATTTCCGAAGGCAGAGTGTGTGAAATGAGCATCCTCACCAACGGAGAAGGCGAAGCAAATTGTGCAGTCAATATTACGGTTATGCGCAAATCCTTGCTCGAATCTTTACTGCGTGAAGCTTCTGCATCGGGTGCTGCTACCTTTGAACGCGATGTATTGCTTAAAAATATTACCAATCTTCGTGTGTTCGGTTATGAATGCAAAGAATTCTGCCCGATTATTGACTCCATCCAGAGTTATTTTGATGCAAGCTTTGCATTGCTTGAGCCTGCAAATCAGAAATCTCTCTTTGTGTCCTCCCGTCCAATTTACACAAAGGTTTATGATGATATGCCTGTTGTTTACGGTTTGGGAAGTGATGTCAAGAACTCCTTGATTGCCGATGGTTGTGTGATTGACGGTCAGGTTGAAAATTCAATCATTTTCCGTAATTGCCGCATTGCAAAAGATGCTGTTGTAAAGAACTGCATTATCATGCCGAGTGGTTTTGTTGCGGATGCCGCTAAACTCGATTATTGCATCCTCGATAAGGATGTAACCATCCGTTCCGGCAGAACCCTTTCGGGTGCCGATACATACCCTGTTTATCTTGCTAAATCAATCAGAGTATAAAACGGAGGAAAAACGATGAAAGTATTATATGTTGCAAGTGAGGCACGTCCGTTTATTGCCAGCGGTGGCCTTGCCGATGTCGCGGGTTCTTTGCCTGTAGCGCTTCGTAAAAGATTGATTGGTTGCCGTGTTGTGCTTCCTCTTTATGAAGGCATTCCTGCAAAATTCCGCGATAATATGACATTTATTACACATATTACTGTGCCTGTTGCATGGCGCAGACAGTATTGCGGTGTTTTTGAATGTAAGGTGGACGGCGTTATTTGTTATTTTATCGACAATCAGTATTATTTCAAGAGAGACGGCATTTACGGCCATTATGATGATGCTGAGCGTTTTGCATTCTTCTCCCGTGCCGTTCTTGAAATCATTCCTTATATTGATTTTAAACCGGACATCATCCATTGCAACGACTGGCAAACTGCATTGATTCCTGTATATTACTCCGAATTCTATGCCAATAAGAGCGGATGGGAAAATATTAAAACAGTATACACCATTCATAATATTCAGTATCAGGGTAAGTACGGTAAGGAAATTACAAGTGATGTGGTCGGTATTCCGAATGAAGCCGTTCCGTTGCTTGAATATGATGATTGTATTAACTTCATGAAGGGTGGCATTGAGTGCGCCAATGCGGTTACGACCGTAAGTCCTTCCTATGCAAAAGAAATCCTTGATCCATGGTATTCCCACGGTCTTGATACCATTTTGCTGATGCGTGAGTGGAAGATCCACGGCATACTCAACGGCATCAGCTATGATATGTACAACCCCGAAACGGATGCTGATATTGCAGAAAACTACACTTCTGCCGATTCGGAGAAAAAGCTTAAGAATAAGATTGCTCTGCAGCGTGAAATGGGATTGCCCGAACGTAAGGATGTGCCGGTAATTGGTATTGTCAGCCGTCTGGTTTCTCATAAAGGCTTTGACCTTGTGAAGGCTGTGTTGGAAGAAATTCTTTGTACTGAAGATGTTCAGTTTACGGTTCTCGGTTCGGGTGACTGGGAATATGAAAGCTTCATGGCTGATATGGCAGCTCGTTATCCTGAAAAACTTGCCTTCCGTTGCGGTTTTATTCCTGCTCTTGCAAAACGCATTTATGCAGGTACGGATATTTTCCTGATGCCTTCTAAGAGTGAACCCTGCGGTCTTTCACAGATGATTGCACTGCGTTACGGTTCCATTCCGATCGTTCGTGAAACAGGCGGACTGAAAGACTCTGTTTTTGACAGCGGCTTGGGCGAAGGAAACGGATTTACTTTTGCAAACTACAATGCACACGATATGTTGCATTGCATTCGCAGAGCCATTGGCGGTTATGCAGATAAGGAAGGCTGGGGAATCTTGCGTCAGCGTGCAATGGAATGTGACTACAGCTGGAAACGTTCTGCAAATGAGTATATCCGTCTGTATAAATCACTCTTGAAATAAGAAAGGGACTGTAATGGCTGCTTTTTTACTCTCTGCATTCGCGGATGAAGCAGGAGGCGGATTGCTTTCGCAAATCCGTGCTCTGAAAGAAAACAATATGACCCACATTGAGCCGCGTGGTCTTGATTACGGTAATATTTCTGATTATACAGCGGATGATTGCTGTGAAATGAAGATGATTCTTGATTATAACGGCATTGGTGTTTCTGCAATCGGTTCTCCGTTCGGTAAGATCAATATTGAGGACGATTTTGAGCCGCATTTTGAAAAATTCAAGCGTGGTGTTGAAAATGCCTGCATTCTCGGCACAAAGAACATCCGTATGTTCAGCTTTTATTTTAATGAAACACAAAAGCCTGAAGACTATCGCGATGAAGTGTTTGCCCGTCTTGAACGATTCTGTGATTATTCTTTGCAACATGGCATCTGGTGTTGCCATGAGAATGAAAAGGGAATTTACGGAGATACGGAAATACGTTGTCTTGATATTCTGAAGACTTTGCAAGGTAAAATCAAAGGTGTTTTCGATCCTGCCAACTTCGTCCAATGCGGTGTTCAGATCTTGCCGGCTTATGAATTGCTGAAAGAGTACATCGAGTATATGCACATCAAAGATTGTTGTTATGAAGACGGTTTTGTTGTGCCGCCCGGAAAAGGGGATGCTTGTTTGAAGGAATTGTTGGCTTTGTTTGCACAGCAAGAGGGCAATCGTTTCCTGACTCTTGAACCGCATCTGAAAGTATTTGACGGTCTCAAAGACCTTGAACCGGATGGCGGTGAAGCGTCTGTCAAAGAAAGATATACATATCCATCCAATCGTGATGCATTCAATGCTGCAGCAGATGCCCTGCACGGGCTGCTCAAAGAAATCTGAAAAAATAATATATAAAAATCCGCCGTCTGCTGACAGCGGATTTTTTGTTATAGTGTATTCAATGCATCTTTTAAAGCATTCAAAGCTTTAATAAGAGCTGCTCTGGGGACGGCAATATCCAATCGCATGAACCCTTTTCCTTCATCACCAAACCAATATCCGGGGTCAGGAACGATGCCGCATTTGTCGATCAGAAAACGCTCCAGCGTTTCGTCTGACATTCCGATTTTGCTCATGTCAAGCCAAGCAAGATATGTGCCTTCACGATCATACAGTTTGATTTGCGGAAGATTTTCCTGCAAAAAGCGGTCAAGGATGTCGAAGTTTTCATTGATGTGTGCATTCATCTCGTCAATCCAGTCGTCGCATTGTGTGTAACCTGCAAGGGTTGCAGGTCTGGAGCAGCAGTTGATGCAAGTGTAGCCGTCGGCTGCAAGCTGTGTTTCAAAAGTCGTTCTGATACACTCTCCGGGAATAATGATGTTTGAGGTGCCAAGCCCTGCAATGTTGAATGTCTTGGATAATGCGGTGCATACGACACAGTTTTCGGCAAATTCTTTGCTGATTGCCGGAAGGCAAGTGTGTTGCGTGCGCGTGATATCAAAATGAATCTCATCTGATACCAGAACTACATTGTTTCGTAAGCAAATGTCTGCAACTTTTGTCAACTCTTCTTTTGTCCAGACTCTGCCGACAGGATTGTGCGGTGAACATAGCAGCATCAGCTTGTTTTCTTTTTTTGAGGCTAATTGTTCAAGACCTTCAAAATCGATCCTGTATGTCGATTCGGTTTTTATGAGAGGATTGGCAGCGATTTTGCGATTGTTGTTGTTGATAGCATTTGCAAACGGATAATAAACAGGCGGTTGAATGATAACACCGTCACCAATATCCGTGAATGCACGTACGGCCGTGTTGATTGCTGCAACCACACCACCCGTACAGACAATCCATTCTTTTTCGATTTGCCAGTTGTGTCGGCGAGCCATAAAATCTTTTACAACGGTTTTATAATCGTCATCCGCGATTGTATAGCAAAAGAAGCCTTTTTCTGCGAAGTCCTTTAAAGCTGCTGTAATTTGCGGTGCGGTTTTCCATTCCATGTCTGCCACGGAAAACGGGAATGCATCATTTCTTTCAGATATAAAATCCCATTTGAGAGAGCCTGTATTGGTTCTGTTTGGGATAAAATCAAAATCGTATTTCATTTCAAGACACTCCGAATTATTTTACTGTCAATATTAAAGCTGCAAGCATAATCTGTCCTGCAAAATAAGTTGCAATGTTAAAGATTTTCAAAGGATAATTCTTTTTGTATCTTTTGTCAAAAATAAGGAAGGAAATCGTCAGGTCGGAAGCGACAAACAATGCAGCACCGGTAATGAGTAAAACTGTGGTGGCCACTGCATTTTCAACACCTGTCTGCAAAGATACAACTGCAAGGTCTATTGCTTTTGTGAACATTAACAAAATAACACAACCGTACGCAACACTGGCTGCCAATGCCCATTTCTCAAATTGCATTTTCTTAAGTGTGAAAACAGTGTATCCGATTAAGCAAACTACGGGAATTGCAATTTCCCAGGTCTGCAGAAAGCTGCGACCGGGATTAATTGTTTGTGCAGCGGTATTATAGGCAATAATATAAAACACATGTGCAACCATAAAAGAAACAAAACCGACAGCATTTAAAAACTTTGGTTTTATAACATGAAGAAAAAAGTCTCCCACAAAAGAAAAAGCAAGTCCGATCAGCATGAATTTGGCAAATTCGGATTGATTATCTGAAATGTAAGAAGAGAGAAGACCGACACCCATAAAACATGATGAGTCGCACATTTTCAGAATCATTGATTTTGTGCCTTTGTTTTTTTGTGCCTCTAAATAAAAAGGTGTCAGAATGATGCTTGCCACTACACATATGCCTAAAAATATTTTTGCTATAAGAACACCGTTAAACATGATAAAACCTCCTCAAACAATCCCTTTTACAAAAGACTTAATCTTTATTTTAAAATTTTATCATATTATAAATGCAAACGCAAGTATGTAAAGGTAAAAAGAGATAAAAATAAAAGAAATATACAATTATTATTATTTGATTTTTCTATTTACTTCCAATTATATTCGTGTTATAATGTAAAATTGTATAATGCTGTTTAGGAGAGTTAAGATGGCTATTAAGAACGAATTAACCCGTGCAGCCGCAGGTGTCATGTTTGATCGCATCATTGCATATGCTGACAAAGACCCTGAAAAAGCATTTCAGAATATTCTTGAATTCGCAGAAAAATATTTTGCGGATAAGCTTTTCCCTGCAGAAAATTTAAGAAAAATGAAAGAAGCTGCAGCCAATCCGGAGAATGCTTATGTGAAATTTGGGAAGAATGTTCTTAAGGACATCAATCGTAAGCAGTTGAAGCACCTTATGTTGACAGCAGGTATTGATGCAGGTCTTTACGGAACAAGAACAGTTCGTGCAAACAGAGAAAAATACGGTTGTAACATTCCGTGGCTTTTGTTGTTTGATCCGACAAGTGCATGCAATATGCATTGTAAGGGTTGCTGGGCTGCCGAATACGGGAACAGTCTTAACTTAACTCCTGCAGAAATGCAATCCATTGTTGATCAGGGAAAAGCGTTGGGAACACATGTTTATATGTTGACCGGCGGTGAACCTCTGATTAAGAAGAATGAAATCATCACCCTTTGCCGTAACAATCCCGATTGTGTATTTTTGGCTTATACCAATGCAACCCTCATCGATGATGCGTTCTGCAAGCAAGTGCTTGAGGTTGGCAACTTAACATTTGCACTGAGTGTTGAGGGCTCCTGCGAATCTACGGATGCCAGACGCGGAGAAGGTTGCTATGATAAGGTTATGAATGCAATGGATATTCTGAAAAGAAACGGTTGTTTCTTTGGTATTTCCGTTTGCTATACACATGAAAATGTGCCTTATGTTACAAGTGATGCATTCCTGGACAGCATGGTTGAAAAGGGTGTAAAATTTGCATTCTATTTCAATTATATGCCGGTCGGTCACGGTGCGGATAAAGCATTGATCCCGACACCAGCTGATCGTAAATATATGTATTATTGGATCAAGAAAACACGCAACGGTACCACCGGAAAACCAATGTTTGTTTTCGATTTTCAGAATGATGGTGAATATGTCGGCGGTTGTATTGCCGGCGGCAGAAACTATTTCCATATCAACTCAGCAGGAGATATGGAACCCTGTGTATTCGTACACTATTCCGATGCAAATATCCGTACACATACGCTTCTTGAAGGTCTTAAAAATCCGTTGTTTACAGCGTATTATAAAGGCCAGCCCTTTAATGACAATCATTTGCGTCCTTGTCCGATGCTTGAAAATCCCGAAAAACTGCGTCAGATGATCAAGGAAACAGGTGCCCGTTCAACAGACCTGCTTGTTCAGGAAGATGTTGACACACTTTGCGGTCGTTGTGATGAGTTTGCACTTGCATGGCAACCGGTTGCAGATGAATTGTGGGCAACAACGAAGCATCCGCTGACACATACCCAATATTACAGGGACGGCGGAAAGGCAAAAATGCAATAACGCCGTTCGGCGGAGGCGTTTTGTCTGAATAAATTATTAATATCTGTCATATTCTTTTTGGTAATTGTTTTTGTTACTTCATGCAGTTTTGAAGAGTATCCACCGAGCGACGGGAATAATACTATGTCAACAAGCGACATAAGTGCAGACGAACCTACGGTTGATGCCAATGCCTTGATCAGCAAAAAGCAGATCATAATGAGCAAGGCTGATGTGTTGCAAAAGTATACACAGGCTGCAAATCTAGTGAAACAGCAATGTCCCGGTTTTAAGCGAACTGAAAGCAACGTGATTTACAATCTTCATGTGGATGATCGTGTTGCTTCTCCGTTATGGGATTCGTGGTTTGCTGTTATGGCTGCTGAAAATGGTATTCTTACGGATCAGCTAACAGTAAACAAAGGAGATGACATTGCATGTCGGACCTTTTTTCCCGTGTTTCATACGGATTATGGTTGTAAAATTACCGATGATGATATCATAGCTGCGGCATTTTGCTATGATTTGGGTGCTTTTGAGGAAATTGTGATTTTATTTCATGATTTTGATGCACCGCAATTGCAAGCAGATGATTTCGCACAGATTATGCCGGCATATTCGGAAAAGACCCTGTTTCGTTATATCAATGAACGTATTCCGATTTTATCGCAGGCAGATTGTTGTGCATCTTTGCGTTATTATAATTGTGAGCTTCATTGTGTGCTTGATTCGAGAACCAACAGAATTGTTTCTCTGTCGCTGAAAACTGTTGCAGATGCTGCTCTGAAAACATCAGCATCTGTGTATTTGACTGAAACAGAATTGGATATAACGGCTACTCTGTCAAACGATCTTAAATATACCGATTTTGTCTGGTAATTAAACGAAAGGATAGCGTTTATACGCTCTGAGTTCAATGATAATTCCTGAAAATCAATCATGTTATGAATATCTGGTTGAAAATGCTGCAAAAATCGGCAGCTATGTTGCATTAACCGGAACTTGCAATAATGTAAGTATTCGACATTTTATAAGAGATACGGATCTTCTTGCAGCCTACCTTTCTGCTGCCGGTGTAAAAAAAGGAGATGTCTGTACCATCTTTTTGCCTACCTGCGGACAGGCATTTGTTGCATTCTATGCACTCAGTAAGATCGGTGCAATTGCAAATATTGTTCATCCGTTGTTGCCGCCGGAGGCAATCGATCGCATTCTCAGCAATGTCGGTTCAAAGTTTATTTTTGCACTGGATATGCTTATCTCTCCTTATGAAGCAGTAATCAAAAGGCATAAATGCCATGTCATTCTTTGTTCTTTGGGAGACTATGCAAAAGTGCACGAGAGACCTTTATATAAATTGGCAGCTCTCAGCAAACACCCCGGCAAGTCTCTGAAAAAGAATACGGTCATCAAATACATTGACATCGTCAATGAGATCTATAAACTTGAGGATGTTCCGGTTTGTCCTTGTGATGCAAAAGAAGTTGCTGTTTATTTGCACGGCGGAGGAACGACCGGAAAAAGCAAGACTATTATGCTCTCTGCGTTTGCAATCAATTCCGTTGCATTCAAAATCAACGAGCTTGATGTTCCGCATGAGGTCGGTCGTGAGCTTTCCCTTGTTGTGTTGCCGATTTTCCACGCATTCGGACTGGCAGTAGCTGTTCATTTCAGTCTTTGTGCCGGTTATGGCTGCGTGACCATGCACGAATTCAATGCAAAAAAAGCCAACGATCTGATTCGCAAGCTTCCCATTGCTTTTATCGTTGGTGTGCCGAATATGTTTAAGAAAATGCACCAGGAATCCAACTTCAAGGGACCGCATCTTCGCAGACTTCGTTTGTTGTTCAGCGGAGGCGATACCGTAACGGAAGGATTTGTCGAACAGTTCAATGCAACCATAGCGGAAGCCGGCGGAATGGGCAGATTGATGCGTGGTTACGGTTTGACAGAGGTCAGTTCGGTTTGTTGCGTTAATAATTATAATGCGTATCGTGAAAACTCCATCGGTATGCCGTTGAAAGGTCTGGATGTTGAAATCTGGGACGAAAATCAGAATAATCTTTCCCGTAATACCATTGGTGAAATTGTCGTCAGTGGTGACACAATGATGAATGGCTACTTCCAGGATGATGCCGTGAATGATGATGGCATCTATACCGATGAAAACGGTAAGAAGTGGATTCTGACCGGTGACCTTGGTTATAAGGATAAGGACGGCTTTGTCTTCTTTACAGGCAGAAAGAAGAGAATGATTGTTATTTCAGGTTATAATGTATATCCATATAACATTGAATCTGAAGTGTTGAAACTGAAGTACATATCTGAGGCTTGTGCAGTACAAGGGTATGTGGATAACAAACCGATCGTAAAACTGTATGTCACGCTTCGTGAGCCGTCTGCAAACACGAAGAAGATAGAAGAAGAAATCAGAGAGTATTGTGTGAAGACACTCGATAAGTTTTCAGTGCCTCGCAAAATTGTCATTCTCGATGCATTCCCGAGAACAAAAATGGCAAAGATTGACTTCCTGAAGCTGACCGACCCGGTGCCGCAGGTTACAAGACCGCAGCGTGAACCGAAAGATCCGAAGGATTTTAAGGACAGCAAGAAGACACGTGATAACAGGTTAAAAAATACGCGCGATGTTGTTGAAGCCGGTGAAGGTTTTGATGATGTAAAAGTCAACCATGAAGAAAATGTATCGCATAGTGCATCCGAAGAGAATGTTGAAGTCGAAGAACAGGTTGCAACGGCATCTGATGATGTTTTGCTTGATGCTGTAACCGAGACAGATGTTGCATCCCAAGAACAATGAATAAATTAAAAGGTGATTTTCGATTTGGAAAATCACCTTTTTTTACTGGAAATTGTTATTTAATGAGATCGTTTTTCTTGATGTAGTCGATTGTTTCATCAATTGTTGTGAAACAAAGTGCAACACTTGTATCTGCTGCACCGTAATATACGGCAATACGACCGCTTTCAGCGTCCGTCAATGCACAGCAGGGGAATACAACATTCGGGACATCACCGTAGACTTCATAGGGTTCATGAGGTGCAAGTAAATAACAATCCGCTCTGTGCAGAACTTTCCACGGTTCATCCTTGTCAAGCAATGCGGCACCAATACTGTAGGTAAAGCCGTTGCAGCTTGTCAGAACACCATGGTAGAACATCAACCATCCTTCATCGGTTTCAATGGGGGTCGGACCAGCACCGACTTTTGTGGATTCCCAGATTTTAACAGGGGACATTACGAAACGGTGCTTACCCCAGTATGTAAGGTCCTGACTGCGACTGATGTATATGTCACCGTAAGGGGTGTGACCTTTATCGCAAGGACGCACAAGCAAGCAATATTCGTTGTTGATTTTTCTCGGGAACAGGACACCGTTTCTTGCAACAGGATAGGTTGCATCTTCCATCTGTACCCATTCTTCAAAATCTTCCGTATATGCAATGCCGATGGTTGTGCCGTGCGGTGTGTGATTTACCCAGGACAGATAATATTTATCTTCAATCTGACAAAGGCGGGGATCATATCCTTCAAAAATGACTTTGTCTTTCAGGTTCCATTTGATGCCGTCGTCGCTGAAGCCGACAACAAGTTTTTGATCTCTGCTTCTGAAATCAACTCTGAATACGCCTGCAAAAGCATCTTTGTAAGGAACGACTGCTGAATTGAAAATGCTGTTTGCCATAAACAGATTGTCACGAGTGATAACAGGATTCTCGGTGTATCTCCACATGGGATATTGATAGCCGGACGGCTTGTCCTGCCACGGAATGTTCGGTAGGTTGTTGCCTAAAATTTTTGCCATTTCGTCATTCTCCTTAATAAAATTTATGCTTCAAAATGATTTACAATGCCTTCAAGGAAATTGATTTCCATTGCAAAACCATCCTTGTCAATGCGGAATGTTTTGATTTCATTCGGTTCAAAATGTGCCCAGAATGCAGCTTCTGTAAGATCACAGAAAACGGCACACTGTGTTTCCTTGCCTTTAGTTTCGTGACAACGAAGAATGATATCACCACTGCCGTCTTCACAGGTCTTCAGTGCAGTCATAATGATATTATCGGCATTGAAGTGTGCAAAGCTCTGTTTCTGCGGCAATTTGCCTTTGTGGTAACCCATGGGGATAGCATTCGGACGGATGTTGAAAAGAGCAGCTTCTTTTGTTACATCGCTCTTTTCAGCTTCATCAGTGTGCAGATAAATACCGTATTCAAAACACTGCAATCCTTCATCCGTAAATCTGAAATCAGCTTCGGGACGGGGGGAATAGTGGTCTGCAAAAATAACATTGCGCAGCAATGTCAGGCGCAGGTCGTTATCGGGACAATCATAGCTGTATTTGCTATCATTGATGATACTCAAACCTCTGCGGCTGCCGTCTGCCGTTACGGTCAGGTCTGCCCAACGCTGATGCGGTTCTTCTTCTCCGTTTGTCGGTCTTTTGATATAAGAACCGGGGATTTCTGCGGTGTTGATACCGTCTTCACCTTGCAACTTAAATGAAGTCTTAAGCATGGTGAATTGTTCGCCCCACATCGCACGGCATTTAACACGAAGCGTTTTTTGTTGTGAACCGAGGATGAAATCTTGATGCAGCACGCTATTTCCGAATGTATGTGTTGTACGTACAACAGCTCTTGCGTTGCCGTCTTCAACAAGTTCGATACTCTTCAAATCCATAACACCTTTGATATCGTGGAATTTGAATACATTGTGTGCCCAAGTATCTGTCTTATGATCATCAATGACTGTAGGAACCGCCAGTTCATTTTCTTTTGCATAGTCATAGCCGCTGCATTTGTCAACAAGCGAGGTAATGCAACCGGTTTCTTTGCTGAATGATATCTTCATATATGCATTTTCAATGCAAAGCCCGTCTGTTTTGATGTCACTTTCGGGAGAATAATCATCGCCGTCAAAACCGTCAAGCCAATAAGTCGCATAGCCGAGAGCCGGAACTTTTGCAAGAAATACAGTATCAAGATGAGAGTCGTTGGATCTGGAAGAGCGAACATTCTGGAAAACGGTTTCATTGCCGTCACAGTCTTTAACTTTTGATGACGGATGGTATGTTTGTACGGGCACTTCAATATCAAAAGAAAGAGGATTGAAAACAGCAACAGGACGGGGGAATCCGGGAGCAGAATGGTGACGAATGCAAGTATCAACCGGATCGCTTACGCCGTCGAGCCATGTGTCAATTTTTCCGCTGAT
Source organism: Acutalibacteraceae bacterium (assembly GCA_045576275.1). Taxonomy (GTDB): domain Bacteria; phylum Bacillota; class Clostridia; order Oscillospirales; family Acutalibacteraceae; genus RUG806. The sequence goes on along the minus strand of JAZNGB010000047.1, from coordinate 9,402 downwards.
ACGAAGGGTTGCTTCGTTGTATTTCTTCATGGCGGTGTTGATGGCTGCACCAAATGTGTGACGAACGTCTTCATATGCTTCCATAATAGAGCATCCGCACAAAATATCGTGGAACTGATTGAAGCAGACTTCTTTCCATGCTTTGGCAAACTCTTCGTTTGAAGGTTGCATGTCGGCAATGAAATGTGCAACCGTAGAAAAGCTTTCAGCGGCATACAGTTCGTTTTCTGCATTGCGGTTGAGTTGTTTTACAAGCGATGTTGCAGAATAGCAACCGCTTGCATGATGCTGTAATTCATCGTCCCACATCGGAAGATCAACCATTTCAACCAGCAGATCACGGAAGTAATCATCAGGTGAAGAAAACTCCATTTCATGCCAGCCGTCTTCTTCCATGTGATCGATCATCCAGTTTAAGTCAGACTTGGTCGGACCGCCGCCATGGTTGCCTACACCGTAGAAGAACATTACACCGTGACCGGTTTCATTGACAGCATCCTCATAAACCTGTCTTTCTTTTTCAAGCGACAGTGAACCTGACGGTGCATAAGTGTTCGGGATTCGATATGTCATCACCTTGGAGCCGTCACGGTGTTTCCAGATGAATGCACTTTCAGGAATCGTGTTGTTTTCATGCATGCCGGGTCGCATCATAACATAAGCATTCATGCCTGCGTTCATAAGAAGCTGCGGCAGATTTGCATTGTGACCGAAGGAGTCAACATTGTAACCTGTTGTGCAGATTTTTCCGAAGTTTTCATAATAGAAGAGCTGAGAATACAAAGCCTGTCTTGCAAAGCTTTCAGCAGACGGAATGTTGCAGTCCGGTTGCACCCACCAACCGTTGACAGGCACCCAACGGCCTTCTTTGACACGTTCTTTGATCTCTTCAAACATAGCCGGATCAATTTCTTTAACCCAACTATAATAGGCTGCGGAAGAACAGGTGAATACAAAATCGTCATATTCATTCAAGCGGTCGAGTGCCGAACGGAATGTCTGCATGACTTCGCCGCAACCCTCCTGCCAACGCCAAAGCCAGACAGGATCAAGATGTGCATTGCCGATCAGATGGATCTTTGAAAATTCAGACATATTTTCGTTCCCCCTTTATTCTTCAATCAGACCGTAGTAACGGCCAAGCCAGTATGCGAATGTGTAAACATAGCAGCTTTCGATTTGGGTCATGCCGCCTTCGACCTTTTTCCATTCATAAGGATTGCGGTCGTACTTGGAAATAAAACGCTCATCCGGCGGCAGGAGAGCAGAAGTTTCTTTGTAACCTCCGAAACGGTATCGACGGGCAATATCCTTACGGGCATCGATATCGCAACCTGAACACAGTCTGCTGGCATTGGTTCTGCGGAACCAGTCAATCATCAGTTCGCTGTCAATATATTCATCCGGACAAGCAACAAGGAAGGGAATATCGTATCCCGGGTCATGTTCACGACGCATTGTGCCGTTCCAACTCTTGTAAGCCTTGCGGAAATTTTCTTTGCGTTCTGCATCTGTTTCAAGCAAAATCAATGGCCAGAATGCGAGTGTACAAAGCATATGATCGCCATACATCATTTCTTCGGAAGAATCACACATGGTCATCATGGAACCCATGTGGAAACGCTCTTCATGTTTGAGAGGCAATTTGTCATAACCCATTTCAATCAGCTTGTCAAAGGTTTCTTTCCATTTGCCTTCAAACTGTCCTGTTACGTGCATCATGACACGCAGATACATGAGAATCTGTGCAGAGTTCAGACAAGCATCTGCCCATCCGAATGTTGTGTTAAAATAGTCAATGTTCCATTTTGCCCATGTCGTCGGCTTGCCGTTGCATTCACGAAGGCAAAAACCGTTGTCAATAATATGATTAAGAGTATTCGTACCGGACATGATCAGCAATGCATCCAGCTCAGGGTCGGCAGGACCGAGAATCTCATGTGCCATGTAGATGTTAACAAAATGCGTGGTAATTTCATCACTGCTGGTGTCGCCTTTGTAGATGATATCGTCATCCGTATATCCTTCATCCCTGTACAGCTTTGCAAGTCTGTCTGGAACAGGGGTGGATGCATCTGCTTCAAAACCGACCATGTTTCTGGATATGGCGTCCGAAGTGCACAGGCAATATGCCTTGTTGCCCTGCTTTTTGTAGAAAAGACCGTCATCGGGACATGGCTCATGTGTCGTAACGTATGTACGTGCAACAAAACCGTTGCCTCTGCCTGAAATATTCATCAACAGAAGAGCTGCTTCCACAGCACGCGTTGCACTCTTTCTTGCATCTATAACGCGTTCATCAGATTCACCGAATTTATTTTTCAGCACATGATAACGGCACATTTCACCCATTGCATAGCTTGCAGTAAAGCAACCGTCATTGTCTGAATGGTTGTAGGGCACCATGGAATCTTTTATACGCGGAACGGTCAGGTGTCTTTGTGTGACCATGCCTCTTCGGTCAACATACTTTTTCGTTTCAGCTCTGAGAATGTCGCCGAGTTCTTCTGCCGTGTATTCGACCATTGTGATTTTGGAGGCACCTGTTTCGGTCAATGCCCATACTGCATCTCCGTCGGCCCAAAGAGATTTGATATGATTGTCAGGAAGATCGCGGTCAGCACTGAAATACATGATCTTGTCATATTCTCTTGCAGCGTTAGGGTCATAACGTGTAAGACCGGTTGTTGCTCCGAGCCAAAGTACACCATCTTTTTCAAGGGAGCAGGTGTATTCACTTCGCTTGCTCGGAAGCGGAATGTCGATATCAGACAGGTCCGGTTTTTTTGCACCTGCCAGTTTTAACTCTGACGGGATTTGTTTTTTTGCATGCTTGGTGTAGATCTCACAGACACGGGTGAGGGTTTTTGGAATTAGAATCGGAAATGACATAATATCCTCCTTTATACATTCTGATTATATATTTTAATAAATATTTTTTACTAACGCAAGACTGAAAATAATTTTTGTATTGTATTCTAAAAAATTAGCGTGTATTATAGAGATATCTACCAAAAAAAGGAGACTGTTATGGATCATTGGCTTCAACGAACGATATCGCTTCTCGGGGAAGATGCGGTACAAAAATTAAAAAGTGCTCATGTTGCAGTATTTGGCTTGGGCGGTGTCGGCTCGTTTGCTGCGGAGAGTCTTGCTCGTTGCGGAATCGGAAAACTTACGGTTGTGGATGCGGATACCGTTTCTGCATCCAACATAAACCGACAATTGTATGCATTGCAATCAACTGTCGGTTTGGAAAAAACTGCCGTTGCTGCACAACGAATTGAAGATATCAATCCGAGTTGCCGGGTAAAACCTCTCACAGCATTTTATACACCTGAAACAGCAGATTCGTTTTTTGAAGACACTTATGACTTTTGCATTGATGCTATTGATACGGTATCTGCTAAAATCAGTCTTATTGAACAATGTCAGAAAAGAAATATTCCATTGATTTCCTGCATGGGAACAGGGAACAAGTTACATGCTGAAAAATTACAGATTTCAAAACTGAACAAAACAAATACCTGTCCGCTTTGTCGGGTGATGCGAAGGGAATTGAAGAACCGAAAACTGCATGATGTTGCTGTTGTCTGGTCCGATGAAGAGCCTGTGCATATCTGTGCAGACAGCACAAACGGCCGCCATGCTCCTGCAAGTATTTCTTTTGTTCCGCCGGTTGCAGGCTTTCTTTTGGCCGAATATGCTGTTTTGCAACTTACAAAAACTGATGGTTGACCTCTATGCCAAAAACTGATATATTATAATTAAAAACGGAGGAAGCATATGAGAAAATTTATTTCTATCCTTATGATCTGCACTATACTGTTTGCGTTTTGCTCCTGCAATGAAAATCAATCAGAAACGACAGAACCTTTGACGGAAGGTGATTCACAAGTCGTTGCAGATAATAGTGAAATATCCGATGGGAATGCATCGGATTCTGACGTGCATTCTGCGACTGATGCAGTGCAGCAGCCAAGTGAAGAAATTGCAACATTGAATAATGATGTCTTATCTGAGGTTACCATTCCCGCTGTTGAAGACTATACTTTTTTAGCGGAAGATACAAATAACAAGACAAATTTTATTTTTGAGGGTGAAAAGAAAAGCACGCAGACCTGTAATAAAATTATCATGACAACACCTGAAGGTGCTACACAGTTGTCAATCAGCTTTGCAAGTGACGGCAGCGGGCTTACGGTGTATACTCTGGAACCCAACGGTGATAAATATACGACACTTGCACGTTTTGATAAGCAGGGAAGACTTGTCGGTGTGTTCAACGGAAGCGGTGCATATTCTGATTATACATATGGAGATGATAACTCCTGTGTTTTGCAGGTATATGATGCCGAAGGCGTACTGCTTGACCATCGGAAATATTATTATGACGATAATAATGTAACGCAAAGAGTCGAAATATGGGATGGCCAGGATATTGTCGAGACTTATAATTATGTATCGGATGATTCCGGAAAAATCGTTTCTTTGCGTGTTGAAAACAGTACCGGCTATATCTTGTATGAATATCAATATGCTGAAAACGGAATGGTAGCAAGCAGACGTATAGAACAAAATGATGTCTTTTACGCTCTGCAGACATATACGTATGACAATAACAGTAAACGTCTTACATATACAATCCGCAATGACGAAAATGCACCGCATTATCTGGATAAAACTGTGCAGTACAATAATGTTTATGATGACGACGGGACTTATCTCGGTACGGCTGAGGTTGATTCTGAAACAGGCGAAGTGTATATTGCCGTTGCTTATGATTATGTTGAGACGGATTATCCGCATTATGCTGAGTTTATACAGGATCATTTTGTCGAATATTGATTCATTTTGCAGACAATTAACCGATTAAATGCTTGACAAATTTATTTGTTTATGATATTTTAATAACGATATTAAGTTTCTTAAGGAGGAAACAAAAATGAAAAGATTACTTTCCGTTATTCTTTGTGCTCTGATGATGTTTACTCTTGTCATCCCTGCTTTTGCTGAAGATGTCGATCCTGATGCAGATGCAAAAGTTGCTGCAGTTTGCTGCATCGGTGACATTAACGCTGACGGTTTTGTCGGTGCTGATGATGCAAGATTGGCTCTTCGTTTTGCTGTAGGTCTCGAACCTGATTTTACAGAACAGCAGATCAAATGGGCTAACTATGTAGCTGATGAAGATGGCATCAAGATTCTTGCCGAAGATGCAAGAATGATTCTTCGTGTCGCAGTTAAGCTTGAAGAACAGAAACCCCACGGCGAACTTGCTGAGGCTGATGTTGCATCCACATGGCTTACCCGCGGTTACAAAGGCACTGTTTGTGCAGACTGTGAAAGAGTTGTTGAAAAGGCTGTAGAATACGATGCAGTGCTTGAACAGGTTATCAACGGTGCAAATGCTTGGGCAGACAATGCCGGTCTTGCTGCTCTTGTTACAGGACTTGCTGATGTTGACAATGCAAGTGCTGACATCATTGTTGATGTTGACGGTATCTGGGCAATTGAAGATGATCTTAATGGTGTTGCATTTGACGGCTTTATGACAGCTTTCGGCAACCTCTTCAGAGAGTATGTCGGTGAAGATAAGGTTGTTATTGTTGACAAAACTGTTTACGAAGACGGTAAATTCCAGAATTCCGCAATCAAGGGTGTTCTCTTCGAAATCGGTGCAGGTCTCTTCTATAAGCTTGCAAACCTGAATGAAGACCTTGTATTCGGTTCCTATGCAATCGTTGTCGGTGACGAAGCTTTCACTCTGAATGTTAAGCTTGCAGGCGATGAAGCGAACATTGCAAAGGTCAAGGATTTTGCAGCTACCATTGCTTCCCACATTTCCGCAACTGTTGTTGACAATGACCTTGTAATTGATATCAAGGCTCCCGATAAGCTTGTTGATTATATCGAAACTCTTAAGCCTGAAGATCCCGAAGCTGCTTTGAATTCAATGATGATCTTTACAGGTTTGAGCTATGTCGAATCTTTGGATGTAAATGAAATTGTCGGCAGTCAGGCTTCTGCTATTAATAGACTTTGTGCAGTATTGAATTCTGTTGACGGTTTCGTCAATAAGGTTCTTGAAAAAGTTACATCTGCTACTGTAACGACCATGAACGGCCAGACTGTTGATCTTCTCAATGGCAATGCATTTGCACCGGAAGATTACCGTTATTCTGTAGATGATTCTGCATTGAGCCTTCTTATCCGTGCAGCTATGGGAATCATGAGTGATGATCTTCTCATGCTCACAGTTGGTGATTTCGCTAATGAAGATGGTTATTATACCGTACAGCTTGATATTGCTGTAGATATGGAAAATCTTGGCGGTATGGTCAACAACACCATCGAAGAAACAATCTACATCAACATCCACGTTTTTGATGATGTTGATCTTGGCTGATAGAATTTCTATTGTCTTAATGATTGGTGAATGATGCGGAGTCATGGCATCTGATTTGGAAACAGCTTTCTGTCTGCAAACGATGTCATGACTCCTTTTTTTTGGAGGCTGAAATGAAAAAAAAGATTTCTTTTCTTCTCACTTTGGTTGTAACTCTTGTTTTTGTAGCAACATTGCCGCTGTTTGATGTTGCCGCCGTTTCGGTTGGCGACAGACTTGATGACGGTGTTCTTGTTGAATCAGATGCATCTTATTGCGGCTGCTGTCATGATCACATTCATGAAGGTTTCTTTGCAAAATTCTCTTGCTTTTTCTGTAAAATATCTAAATTCTTTAAAAACTTGTTCGGCAAGACAGAAGACAATCCTGAACATAAGTATGTTGTAACCGGCAGTAAAGCATCCACTTGTGCAAGTGCTGGTTATGAATCGTATATGTGTCTTGTGTGTGAAAAAACCAAGACAGTTTCTTACGAAAAAACAGAGCATGATCCTGTTGACATTCCGGCAAAAGATCCAACTTGTACGGCAAGCGGTTTGACATCGGGAAGTAAATGTGCAAACTGCAATAAGATCCTGGTCAAACAGCAAAAAATCAATGCGACCGGTCACAGCTATGATGAGGGTATCGTAACCACCGAACCTGCATGTGAAAAAGAAGGTGCAAAAACCTATACCTGTACAGTTTGCGGCAACACAAAAACAGAAGCAGTTGCAGCATTGCAGCATGAATGGAAAACGCAGACCATTGCAAATGCTACTTGTACAGTAGCCGGTGAAGTTGCAGATGTTTGTCAGCTTTGCTCTGCAAAGACCAATATTGCTTCTATTGCTGCAACAGGACATAGCTATGATGACGGTGTTGTAACCACCGAACCCGGATGCGAAACAGAGGGTGTCAAAACCTTTACCTGTGCAGCGTGTGGAGATACATACACAGAAGCCGTTGCCGCAACAGGTCATAGTTATGACAATGGTGTCATTACCACCGCACCTGCGTGCGAAAAAGAAGGTGTAAAAACCTATACCTGTACAGTTTGCGGTAACACAAAAACAGAAGCAGTCGCTGCATTGCAGCATGAATGGAAAACGCAAACCATTGCAAATGCTACTTGTACAGCAACCGGTGAAGTTGCAGATGTTTGTCAGCTTTGCTCTGCAAAGACCAATATTACTTCTATTGCCGCAACAGGACATAGCTATGATGACGGTGTTGTAACCACCAAACCCGGATGCGCAACAGAGGGTGTCAAAACCTTTACCTGTGCAGCGTGTGGAGATACATACACAGAAGCCGTTGCCGCAACAGGTCATAGTTATGACGACGGTGCAGTAACCACCGAACCTGCATGCGAAACACAAGGTGTTAAAACCTATACTTGCGTAAATTGCAGTGATTCTTATGCAGAAGCAGTTGCCGCACTTGGTCATTCTGCTGGTAATGTTGCAGCAACTTGCTATGCATACAACGCATCCAAAGCAGGTGTCTTGACTTATTCTTATACATGTGAACGTTGCAGCACTCTCTTCAGTACGGATTATAAACAGTATAAGGCTGTCATTCAGAATGATAACGGTGTAACTTTCTATGCAACAACTGAAGAAGCATTGCTTGCGAGTGTTTCGGGTGATACGGTTGTCGTTGGTGTGGATGATACTATAAGTAGTGATGCGGTTGTTCCTGCCGGAGTTACCTTACTTGTTCCGTGTGATGATGTTATGACAGGGTATACAGAGACCGGATACAATCCCGATAGTCCGCAGGCAAATGGTGTCGCATCGCTTTACAGAACCCTTACAGTTGAATCGGATGCCAGTTTGACAGTCAACGGTACACTTCTTTTGAATGCAGTTACCGGCAGAACAAAAGCAGGTTCTGTTTTACCGTATGATAATTCCGGTGCTTATGCACAGATAAAGTTGTTTGGTGATATGACTGTCCAATCCGGAGGTATTTTTGATTGTGCCGGCTTTGTACTTGATGAGGGCGGCAATGTAACATTGCAGTCCGGTTCACAGATGTACGAGACCTATGCAATTGAAAAATGGCGTGGCGGTACTTATGCAAATTTATGTAATTTTGTTAAGTATCCTCCTGTTGTGGAACGTCATATGAATAACGTAAAGGCTACTTTGCGAATCGAAAGCGGAGCTGCGCTGTATGGCTCTGTTAAAATGTATGCGGATGGTTCGTATCATTATTGCAGATATCCGCAGATTGAAAATGACAACGGATTGATTCGTTTGGAATCAGAGTCTTATGTATTGCGTGAGATTGATACGGTCAATTTGCGTGATATCTATAATTTCTACGGAGATGCAACTTTCTCTCGTACTTCGATGACGGTTGGCGGTATTTCATTATCTTCCAATGCTGCTGATTATTATATGTTTGACGGTGATACAACATTTAATTTCTACGAAGGAACGTATTCCATTCGGGAGAGTTTTGCTATGTTACCTGGCGGTCTTGTCAATGCATATTCCGGTGCCAATCTTGTATTCGATGCATTCGCAGGATTTGCAATGTTCAATCAGGATTATTATACAGCAGAAAGCGGACTCTGGAGCGATTCTTATAAGTATACTTTAGGGCGCCCGAATGCCGTTATGACCATTTATGAGGGTGCAGTTGTCGATGCAAGTGCAAACAAAGCGGAAATACTTGGTGATGTGGTCATCAAGAATGGTGCTGAACTGATTACTTCTGCATCAACGCTTGCAAGCAAAAAATATACTGTTTTGTTGTCAACTTCACTTTCCCGCGGATACCATACCCTTACGCAGAATTTTATTGAAGAGTAAAGATTAACCACATGAAACAGAAGCAGACTTGATATTGCTTCTGTTTCATTTTTTTGGTGCCTTTAGGTGTGGAAATAAACCCCCAGTTCTACTGGGGGTGAAAGAAGACTTTAGTAAAGCCAAAAACGGGCGAGCTCAAAGCCGCCCGAAAAAGAACTAACGGAAAGAAGAAACCTCCTGATATAATAG
>JAZNGB010000046.1:0-4049 GCA_045576275.1 Acutalibacteraceae bacterium | reverse complement strand
CAAGTACAATCCGGAAGATGTAGTGGTTATGGTCAACGGAGCAGAACTTTCCGTGGATGCCGACAACTACTTCACCATTCCGCATATGACAGAAAATATCAACATTCTGATCGTACCGGCACCCGGCTCGGGTCTTGGCGGTACACAGGATGGCGGTAACAGCGGCTCCAACACCACCGCACATTCCTGCTGGTGCCATTCTTCCAACAAGTTGCTGCAGTTGCTGTGGAAGATTCTTGTATTCTTCTTCAAACTGTTCGGCATGGAAGACCGCCGTTATTGCGAATGCGGTGTTGCCCATTGGTAAAAGTGATCTGTTTGTAAAAAACGTATAACACATTTACCGCATAAAAACACAAAAGACCTTGCATCATCGTTGCAGATGGTGCAGGGTCTTTTCCAGGCTTTTCAGGAGAATAAGAATTCGGCAATGATATATCCGACTATCGCGGATATGATATATTTGTCTTGGGGCAAATATTGCGGCTCGCTCACGCTCCGAATGGTAAAATTATTTTATAGAGCGAAGCGGAAAGCGACAGTATTCGACACATTTGTGCAAACAAATATATCATTCGCACCAAAGGGACGTATATCATTAAATATGGTTATTCTCCGTATTTTCGTGAAGGACCTTACAAAGCAATACACTGTGCCATTGACAAAAACAATCATCAGGAATATAATTGAAGTATCAAAGAAAAGGAGAAAAGAAGCATGAAAAAGTTTACAAAGTTTTTGTGTGTGGCACTTTGCGTATTGCTTTGTGCAACTGTTCTTTTCTCTGCCGAAAGTGTTGTTCACGGCCACGATTGTATAGATGACGACTGTCGGTATTGTCAGACGGTTTCACTGTGGAAGGAGCTTATGAGGCTTATTCTTCCGGTTTTTTTCAGTGCATCCTTTGCACTGCTTTTTGTGCAGATGCTTTTGAACGTAAAATCCCGCGGCAAGCATCGGACCCGGAACATCAACCTTGTTGAAAACAAAGTAAAACTTACAGCTTAATATCGATCCGCTTTTAACAAGCCCACAAGCAACGGCACAGAATATCTGTGTCTTTTCGGCGTATCCGGACATACGCTTTGATTTGCTTTTTGAAGGCTTGTTTTTTTGTGCCGAAAATAATAAATAACAAAGGCGGATAAGAGAATGATAAAAATAAAAAATGTTTCGAAGCAGTTTGCCAACGAAACAGCCATCGATTATTCTGATATAACATTTGAAAAAGGCAAAAGCTATATGCTTCTTGGGGCATCCGGCTGCGGTAAGTCAACCCTTCTGAATATGATCGCAGGGATTCTTTCACCCGAATCGGGCAGCATTGAAATTGCAGGTGAAGATATAACAAAGAAGAGTCAGAAGCAAAAGGACAAGTTCAGAATACAGAAAATCGGCTATATCTTTCAGGATTTCAAACTCATTCCTGAGATGACGGTCATGGATAATATTGCAATTCTGCGGCTTGAAAAGGTGGATATATCCGATGCGGACAAAGTCCTTGACAATTTAGGTATTCTCGATAAAAAGAACAAGAAAGTCAAGCATCTTTCCGGTGGTGAAAAGCAAAGAGTTGCCATTGCAAGAGCCATTGTCAAAAAGCCTGACATTATTCTTGCAGACGAGCCTACGGGCAATCTGAATTTTGCAATCGGTGAAGCAGTCATCAAACAGCTTATTGAGGTTTCCAAGGGGAAAACCCTGATTGCCGTTACCCACGATGAAAGACTCGGCAAGTATTTTGACCATATCATTGATATGAATCAGGTGACGGGAGGCAGGAGAAATGTTTAAGTTTGCTTTGAAAAATATGGCTGTCAAAAAGGCCAAAATTGTACTCATTGTCATTTCGATCGTCATTTCTGCCTGCGTCGGCATACTCGCCTACAATGTATCCGAACAGGTGGACAGCGGTTTCAAGACCACCGCAGCCTATTATGATATGATCATCGGTCCGTCGGGATCATCCACGCAGCTTGCAATGAACACCATGTTCTTCACGGACAAGCCGCTCGGTACCATTTCCTATGAATATATAGAACAGCTTCAGAAAGACACACGAGTCAATAAAGTTGTTCCCTTTACCATGGGCGACTCCTACAACGCAGCCAAAATTGTCGGCACAACTGCTGATTTTCTGGAGGGCAAGGAGCTTGACGAGGGTGAGCTGTACACGCAGGCATTTCAGTGTGTCATCGGCTCGGCGGTAGCGGAAAAATACGGGCTTTCTCTCGGTTCCACGCTTGTAACTTCACACGGCCTGACCGAAGGCGGTCACGCACACGAGGGAAATCCTCTCACGGTTGTGGGTATTCTTGCCGCAACGAAAACGGCATACGACAATGTAATTTTCACATCCTGCGAAACGGTATGGGCAACCCATGACCACGGTGAAGAAGAAAGTGGAGAAGTACACGAAGATGAGTATATGCACACAAGTGAAGATGCACACACCCACGAAGGGTCGGAAAATACCCACGAAGCACACGGCGAAGTCTGTGCCATTCTTGTAAAAAGCAAGAGTTTCAATGCTTACAGTCAGATTTCGGCAGAATACGGTGAAAATGCCAAACTGCTTGTAATCAATCCTGCCGAAGTATTGCGTGAAGTTCTCGAAAACGTTGACATGAGCACGCAGATTGTATACATCCTGTGTATCATCATTCTGATCATGAACATCTTTATTATTTCGGTGATTACGCTTCTGAATATGTATGATTCGAAGAAAGAGATTGCCTTGATGCGGCTCATCGGTATCGGAATGAACAAAATTAACTTTGTTTACATCATTCAGAACGGTATCATCGGTTTCATTTCGACGATTCTTGCTTTTCTTTGTTCAAGACTCTGTCTGATGCTGATGGGCGGATATGTGGCATCCATGGGTATTGTGCTTGATACGGCAAAAATCTATCCTCCTGAACTTGCAATCATGGCGGTTGTATTTGTGATCAGCGTGCTTCCGACTGTGGTATGCACACTCAATATGTCAAAAAAGGACGGTATTGCAGAATGAAAAAGTATTTAACGATTCTTTTTTCCTGTATTCTTATTCTTGGTCTTTTTACAGCTTGTACAGACACCGACAACGGTGGTGAAATCATAAACAACACACTCAGTTTTTCGCAGGCAAACAGTGTGGAAGAAATGCAGAAACTTGACGGACAGACGGTGAATATCCTCGGGTATATGTCTACGCTTTCACCCATTACAGGGGACTTCATGTATCTTATGAACCTGCCTTATCAGAGCTGTCCGTTCTGCGTCCCCAACACGTCACAGCTCTCAAATACGATGGCGGTATATGCCAAAGACGGTGCCGATTTTGAGTTTACCGATCGGGCAATCAGGGTGGAAGGCATCCTCGAATTCGGTGATTATACGGATGAATTCGGTTATGAATATGCATACCGCATCAAGGATGCAACCTACACGGTCGTTGACACAAGTGAAATGAGCGAAAAATTACAGCTCTGGCAGCAGCTTGCTTCAACGGGTGTGATTGCAGATGTTTACAATATGTATGAATATGTAAACTTCCTTTGCTTCTGGCCGACTTACACAGCCGAGTTTGACGGCGGAAAGGATTATCTGTATCCCACGGATGCCGTTTATTTTGTGGAAACAGAGGGTGCACAGTATAATTACGGTTATGTTGACGGCTATTTTGAAGGTATGATTTCTGCGATCAAAGAAGTCAATGCCACCGAGTTTACAGCTCTTACCGAAAATATCGAAAAAGCACGGCAGCTTGCCGACAAAGCATTCACGGCACTTAAAAATGAAGAGTATACCCTCACAACCGAATATACGGCTGCGTTCGGTGATAACAGAACGCAGTATATTATGAATGATTCAGAGTCTTTTGAAACGGAAATGAATACCATTTATTCCGAATTTGCCCATTGGCTTGCTCAGTGGGAACTGTAAGACAAAAATTACGGTTTGTCGAACTGCATTCGACAATGATATATCCGCTTGCAGCGGATATGATATATCTTCGATATGATGAATGATATATTTTCCTTGCGGAAAATATTGAGGGTCGC
>JAZNGB010000045.1:0-68021 GCA_045576275.1 Acutalibacteraceae bacterium | reverse complement strand
GCAAAAATAAACAGCCGCACGGGAGCGGCTGCTTGAAATAGTAATGCGGTGCTAAACTTCAGGACCCCTTTCAGGGGTAAAGCCAGTAACGGCCCCTTATAGGGGCAGAGCAAACCACCGGTTCAACCGGTGGTTTTGATTTCAGTTTATTCTGCAACTTCGTTGCCGTGGCGACGGGCCTGCAATTCGGCAAGAATGCGGGTGTGCTCTTTATTGCTGAGTGCATAATTCTTCAACGGAATGACGGAAAGGAATAAACCGATTGCAGGCGGAATGGAACAAAGGAAGAACATGGCAGCCGCAAATTCGGGGTAATCTGCCTTGAATGAAGCTCCGTTTGCAAGGGCAACATTGAGCTGTTCAATGGCAGTATCCGAAAAGCCGACAATAGAATAAACAACACCCGTGATGATGGATGCAATACCCGTGGACAGCTTGGTAATGAAGCTCTGACCAGAGAAGAAAACACCGTCGGGACGTACACCGTGCAGGTATTCTTCATAGTCAATGGTGTCAGCAATCATAACCGACTGCAATACGTTCAAAGCACCCTGACCGGCACCTGCAAGTGCAAAGAGGATGGCATTGACAACCAGCCACAGCGGCTTGTCGAGATCCTGCGGTGCAATCAGATACACAACAAAGACAAGAGCAAATCCGACAGCGGAAATCAGGGTCGAGCCGATCATAAGGGTCTTCTTTTCATACTTCTGTGCAAGGGACGGAATGAGCATCATAATGCCGAACTGACCGACCATCATGCCGCCGCCGAGGATGACAAGATAGAGAATATAATCCCCGTGGTAGTCACCGAAGTAGTAAGCAAGCAGGGTCATAGCAACATTCATCAACAACTGAATGGGGCTTCTGAGCACACCGGAAATAAGCTGCTGACGGAAGGGTTTGTTGGACCACATGAGCTGGAAGTTTTCTTTAAGTGTATAGTGCTTTTCAGAAGATGCAACACGTTCCTTGGTGAATAGACCTGCCAGCTCAAACAGAGCACAGCCGATGACGGTCATGATAATTGCAACGATGATGAAGCCCTTTTGCTGACCGTCTGAAATCTGTTCTGCGGTTGCGTTTTCGGGTGTGAGTGCCGTACCGACCGCCTGTGAAATGGGAACAATAAGTGCAAGCACAAGACCGCCGCCGATACCGGCTGCAACACGGGCCAGGGCAAGGATGTTGGAACGGTCCTTGGGGTCCTCGGTCATGAGTGCGGTGATACCCCACAGCGGAATGTCACCGACGGTGTAGCACATACCCCACAGGATGTAGGAAATGGCAGCCCAGCCGATGATGAAGGCATTGCGTGCACTGTCACCGCCGTCCACATAACGGCCGTTGATGAAGGTGAGAATGGTGATGATGCAGATGGCAGCAGGGCAGAAAATGAGATACGGACGGCATTTGCCCCATTTGGTACGAGTGCGGTCAACAATGGAGCCCATCATCGGGTCGTTGAAGGCATCCCACACACGGGCAATCGTCATGAAAACACTGATGGCAATGGCAGGCAGGAAAATAACACTCTGAAAATAGAAATACAAGCCTGTGCCGATGATGTTGAACAGCATGTTCTGACCTGCAAGACCAATCAGATACATGGCACATTCTTTTTTGGTGTAGGTGTTGAGCTTTTTCGGATCGGGTAATTTGCCCATAATAAAAGACCTCCTTTTTTTTGGTTCCTCATAGAAAGTTGTTTCATAAAAAATGCAAAATTAAAGGAATGGCATTGCCATTATAATGATGTAATTTGCAGTTTTGCCGTTGCAATTTTCAGTTTGATCTGACTCATTGTATTCAACATCGCATTATTCATTATAATCGGAGCGACAGCGACCCGCTAATTTTGCATTCTGCATTGTGCATTTTGCATTCAGAGTTTCTCTGCAAAACCTCCCGTGAGGCAGTTTTTATGATCGCTTATAAAGTGTATTGAACCGTCTGAATTTAGCACGGTCGATACCGTTTAACTGGTCGGCAGTCACACGATACTGCCAGTTGCCGTCTGCCTTGCCGGGAATGTTGAGTCTTGTGTCCGAGCCGTAGCCGAGCAGATCCTGAATGGGCAGAATGAGTGTTCCTGCGTGACTTGCGAACATGGTTCTGAGAACGGCATCGTATCCGTGATCCCAATCGGGAGATGTGTAACCGCAGTATTCGAGCATGGATTTTCTTCTTGCATCGTCCAGCTCCCAGACATAGCCGAGCAGGGTGTTGTTGTCATGCGTACCTGTGTAGGCGATGCAGTTATTTGGATAATTATGCGGCTTATGGGGATTGTCATCATCCCCTAAGAAACCGAACTGGAACACACGCATGCCGGGGAATTTACTGTATTCCACAAGGTCAATAACCTCTTGTGTGATTTCGCCGAGGTCTTCCGCAATAACAAAATGTTTGTCATCCGTGATTTCATGCAGCATATCCACAAATGCCTTACCGGGCCCCTTGACCCACTTGCCTTCCCTTGCGGTTTCGGCATCGGCAGGAATCCGCCAATAAGACTCAAGACCTCTGAAATGGTCAATACGAACACCGTCAAAGAGATTGAACATATGCTTCATACGGGCTCTCCACCAGGCGAAGCCGTCTTTTTCCATCTTCTCCCAATCATACAGCGGATTGCCCCACAACTGACCGTCCACGGCAAAGTAATCGGGCGGACAACCGGCTACGGCAGCAAGATCGCCTTTTTCGTCAAGCTGGAACAACCCTCTGTTGCCCCAGACATCACAGGAGTCAAAATCAACATAAATCGGGATATCACCAATGATCTGAATGCCTTTTGCATTGGCATAGTCCTTGACTTTTTTCCACTGACGGAAAAACTCATACTGCGTAAACTGCCACATGAACAGTTCATCGGCATCAATCGTTGTGTTTGTCCATTGTGTCCACGGCTTCTGTGCATTGGCTGCCTTGAGAGCCATAAACTCACAAAACTGTGCAAGATAGGGATTCTCCGCAATAAAAGCAGCCACCTTGTCACGTTCTTTGCAACGTGCGGAAGCCGTTTTCAGCAAGGCAAAACGTGTGTGGAACAGTCGGACATATTCACAACTGTAAGGCGTATTCTGGCGAGCAGCTTCGCGTTCTTCGTGGGTGATAAGCCCCTGCGAAAACAGTTCGTTCAGGTCGATAAAATAAGGATTTCCGCCGAATGCGGAATAGGATTTGTAAGGAGAGTTGCATTCATCCACCATGCAGAACGGCAAAACCTGCCAGTATGAAAAACCGCAGTCTGCAAGAAAATCGACAAAGGACAAAGCTTCTTTGCCGAAGCTGCCGCAGGAGAATTCACCGTTGAGGGTGGAGATGGGAAGCAATACACCGCTTTTTCTTTTCATAATTTCCTCCGATTTTAATATGGTTCATATCTTACCATTATTACGTATAAAAAGCAAGGCAATTTTGCCGATTTTGTAAAAAACAATCATCACCAATGGTTATAATATGTCTATTTTGTACAAAATTTGACTTTTTCAAACTTTTGACGTATACTGAAAATAACCCTGAAACAACAGGACTCTTCAGGAGGTTTTACAATGAAAACCGATTTATGCAAATATGTTGATGTTTTTCTCGGTTGCGACGAAATTGCACTTCCCAAACCGAACAGAATTGCCGCAACCTGGAAGTTTATCAAGGCAATCACGGGCAACAACCACCCGGGTGCCACACTGCCGTTCGGCAAATACTCCTGCTGCACCTATACGGCAGGTTATCCGACCGGATACGGTGATCATCTGCCGAACTCAAGTCCCTGGGATTTTCGCCGTACGCAGGAATGCAAAAACTTTCTCGGTCTTTCACACTTCCACCAAAGCGGAACAGGTGCGATTGAATATTATTACAATTACTGCCTGCTGACTCCGTTTTTCGGTATGTTTGAAGATTTTGAAGGAACACCTGTCACCGAAGACATCGCTCAACCGGGATACTATGCCGTACGAACACGTGACGGCATTTGCAGCGAGACGACCGTTTCCGAAAAAAGCACCTACCACCGTTTTCGTTTCGGAAAAAAAGGCGGTATGCTTGCCGTTGATTTCACCAACGACGGTTTGCTGAAAAAAAGCCCCCGCGATTATGCACGCCCCGATGAAGGCAGAATCTTCATCGTCAACGACCATGAAGTACACGCTGAAATTGCACTGAGCGGCTTGATGACCTGTTTTTGTTTGCAGTTGCAAAATGCAAAAATCATTTCTCTGCTGCAAAACAAGAAAGACATTGCAGGAAAAGAGATTCTGTTCGGCAAAACAGATGATACATTCGGCGTGATCATTGAAGCAACCGCTGAAACCGTGGAAAGCCGTCTGTCTGTATCTTTAAAAAACATGGAAAAAGCCATAGAAGATTGCAACTGTGACGAGGGCGGTTTTGATTCTGTACGGCAAGCAGCCTACGAACAATGGAATGAAGCTCTCAGCAAAATTGAGATCGAAACGGATGACGAGAAACAAAAAGAGATTTTTTATTCCAATTTATACCACACCCTTATCAAACCCTGTTCCAGAACCGGTGAAAGTCCGCTGTGGGATGAGGATGCTTTCTGCGTGGACTTTGCAACCATGTGGGATATCTACAAAACACAGCTTCCGCTTGTATTTTCCCTGTATCCCGAAATATCGGAAGAAATCGTACAGACTTTCATTTTAAGCGGTCTGCATACAGGACAACTGCCACACACATTCCTGCTGACAAAAGGGATGCATGTTCCCTCCTCACAAGCGTGCATGCTTGCGGAACACAGCCTGACGGATGCTTTCTACAGAGGGGTTCGTGCAGACTACAAAGCAGCTCTTCGTGCAATCGTAAACGACATGAAACGTGAATATTATGCAGACTTGTTATCGGGTGTAATCCCCGACAGACTGACGCATCTGCTGGATACCTGCGAAGCATGTGCAAGCGTGGCTTCCCTTGCCGAGCAACACGGTGAAACTGCCGTTGCAGAAAAGCTTCGTTTGTTTGCACAGCATTGGACAGATGCTTACGATCCGAAAACAGGCTATCTGTACAAAGACCACGACTACTACGAAGGCAACTACCGCAATTATTCCTTCAGGCTGCTGCACGACATGGAAAAACGCATCGCCATATCGGGCGGAACTGACAGATTTGTAAGACAACTGGACAACTTTTTCGGATTCATTGAAGAAGACGAATATGCAGGTTGTTTTGAGGGATTCAACAACGAATCCGATATGGAAACCCCCTACGCTTATCACTACGCAAAACGGTACGACCGCCTGTGTGAAGTATTGCAAGCAGGTGAAGATTGCATGTTCACAACCGGCAGAGGTGGCATTCCCGGCAACAATGACTCGGGCGGAACATCATCCTGCTATCTGTGGAACTGCCTCGGTCTGTTCCCCGTTACGGGACAAAACCTGATGCTCATCGGTTTTCCGAAATATGAAAAAAGCATGCTGCATCTGCACAACGGAAACACACTGACCATCGAAAAAAAGGGCAGCGGAATCTACACAAAATCCGCAACTCTGAACGGTGAAAGCCTGCCGGATCTTCGTTTCAGCGTAACCGATATGATGCAAGGCGGTACGCTTTGCATTTACTGTGAAGAAACCGCATAATGGAGGAATATTTATGTTACAGAATTTTAAAAGCTGGTTGTATGCCTTCTGGCAATTTACATGGGGATTGCCGCAGAATGCAATGGGTTTGCTCTTCTTTCTCGTTCTTGCACCGTTCGGCAAGGTACGATTATTTCACAACTGCCTTGTCACTGACATTCATCTGAAAAACAAAAGCTTGGGCGGCATCACCATGGGAATGTTTGTTTTTCTGTTTTTGTCCGATGAAACATACAAAAAACGCCCCGACTATGTACATGATCTGACCATCCACGAATTCGGTCACACTGTACAAAGCCTGATTTTAGGACCTTTCTGGCAGCTCGCTATAGGTCTGCCCTCGTTCACATGGGCAAATCTTGTATGGAAGTATTTTATGAAAAAGAACCATTCTTATTATTGGCTCTACTGCGAGGGCTGGGCAAACGTATTGGGATGCAAAGTCAGCAAAGAGGAATTTAAAACCGAGCATTTCCGCAACCACGGACGGTATGACAAACCGATGAAGTGAAAATAGTCCGGGTATACCCGAAAATTTCCAGCAGCAAGGACGAAAAAACAGACAATGAGAGAAAAACAAATCTCTCATCGTCTGTTTTTGTCTTTTTATGCTTTACTTTTCGTACCCGTCAAATTTGGTGAGATATTCACGGTCTTTCATAAATTCCTGCTGTGCGGCCTTGTCGGCAAAGGTATCGGGAATTTTGCAGCGAAGCAGAACCACGGTTTCGGGGGCGGTGTCTTTGAGTTCCATGGTGCCCTCTGCATCGGCATACATAAACTCATCGCTTGCGGCATACGGCACATCAGGGTCAGCAGGTGCAAAGACAAAATCACGGTCAGCAAACATCATCATTTCGGTGATAACCACGGCTGTCCAACGCTTGCCGTCCTCATAAACGCTGTATTCTCCGGCACCCTCCAGGCACATATTCATTCCCCACGGGTTGTAGCCTGCCACATAGCGATGCCAATGGAACCATGTATCCGCATCGGTCATGGGTTGCGCGTCCGTGCGTGCGGTTTCAATAATTGCAAAATACGCATCCGTGACCTGCCACTCAAATTGCAGATCCTCCACATTTGCAAGCGATCCGCTGACAATTTTGTTGCGAAGCCATTTTCCGGGTACAATGCTGTGCAGGGTAAAGGAATAATCTCCGCCTGTCTGCGTAACACCGATTCCGATTTCGTTTTCATAGTCCATCAAAACCTGATATTCCGTATCTTTTGAAAATTTGTCCTCGCTTGCCGCTAAAAGTGCCTTGAATTCGTCCACACCGACCGCTTCGGTTGCATTCTGCGCACTGTCAACGAGCTGTTCTCTCCATTCCGGGCTGAAAACGGCGAATTTTCCTGCCGCACCGGCTGCAATTCCCAGACACAGGAACACAGAAATCACTGTACAGACCGTAATGAGCTTTTTGCGTGTCTTTTGCTTTTGGCGGCTGATTTCTACCTGTCGGGTAACTTCAAAAATCATTTCTTCATTGGATTTCATCTGCAAAACCGTCCTTTACAAGTTGATTTTTCAGCGCCTTTCTTGCTCTTGAAACCAAAACCTCAATGTTGTGCACACTTTTACCCAGAATGGCTGCACTTTCTTTGTTGGAAAGTCCTTCAAAATAGGTCAGCCATAATATTTCGCGGTATTCGGGTTTTAATTTTCCCATGACTGCATGTACATTGTGTGCGGCTTCGGTTGCAAAATACTGTTCTTCGAGAGTCGGAGAAAGATCGGGAATCAACAATGCATCCTCAAACGACAGAGCAACCGTACGTTTTTGTTTTTTCAGAAAACGCAATGCCCTGTTTTTGGCAATGGTATAAAGCCATGTTCTGAAAGTTGCATTCGGTTTGTAATACGGTCTTCTTGTAAAAAGAAAAACAAAGGTTTCCTGGGTTAATTCTTCGGCTGTGTTCTCATCGCCCGTCATCTGCTGCAAAAACATCTGAAGTCCCGCGCGGTAGATTTCGATGATTTCCGCAATTGCTTTGTCGTCACCTGCAAGAAAACGACGATAGCTTTCTGCCCCCTGATCCATATATTTCCTCCGTTCCGAAAAGCAGTCTGATCAGCGCCTTTCACCCATTAAACACCCAACAGAAGAAAACCTCACAGTTGTATTTCGGAGCATCGGTCAAAAAGACAAACAAACTGCAATTCGCATCAGGCATGGAGGATTTGTGTCCACGTGTTACCGAAGAACGTCAGCACCTTTGCAAACAGATTCTTGATTGCAAACCATACTTTATCGGTACCGTCGTATTGTACATTCTCGGTGATGTTGGGTTCCTTGTAAGCAAGATCAACAGACAAGCGGTTAAAGATACGTGCCACGGTGTTTCCGTCGGTGCTGTAAGACATCCCGGCACCGTCCTTGTAAAGCGAATTTACTACTGTATAGTTGATGAATCTGTTTCCGCTTGAGGTTTCAACTGTATCAACCATATTTGAGGGAATCTTTGTGTACTTGGGGTTATACTTATCAACAACCTTAACGATTGAATAAACGCTGAAAGCTTAAGTGTAAGCACAGCTGCAATAATCACAGATATCACCACAATTACAATAAGAGCTCATTTAACAATTTTATTCATTTTAATTTCCTCCCTGAAACTGACAATGCTAAACAAATCATTCTGAGGTCTTTTTCTTTGAAAGCTTATCGAGTCCGAAGAATACAAAGCCTACCACAACAAATGCTGAAAGAAGGATTACAACCCACTTTGCGACTCCGCCTACACCCTGCGTTTCAAGGTTAACAAAGAAATAAGGATAAATAAGCGGTGTTTCAGTGCCGGGAATAAGTATTGAAGTGTCGAACTTCATAATTGCTGCCTGAATGAAAATAAACACAAGATATGCGAGAGGAAAAGCTATTGAAGCAAGGGGATAATACCACTTACATTTTTTTCGCTCATAAAAAAGGAACCAATCTGCCACATACATAATGGGAAGAACTACATGGAAAGTAAGACTGCCGATTCTCCAGTTGAGCTGAGGGTCACGGTTACCGGCAAGCAGGATATTGAATACAAGGAATGTAAGCAGAATTCCAAGCATACCGATAAACTTAAGAAGAGGAGCTGTTTTAACGAAGCTGTCCTCTTTTTTCTTTGCTGTCTGAATGAGTGCGGCAAGCATAATTCCAATACAAAGAAAGTTGCTTATGTTTGTGAAGTGCACATAGAAATCCCAACGGAATTGGGTTATATCATCAAAGACTCCGGTACATGAAACAATACCGACGAATCCAAGTGTGCAATAAATTGTCTGATAAATTAATTGAGCTGTTTTGTTTTTTATCATTTAATCTTCCTTTATCTGTATATATTTTCAATCGGTTGGTCATATTCAAAGCTGATGATTTTCACATCATCGCCTTCATAATAATCGAAGAAAACTTCGTTTGTAGGATCTTCAACAGTAGGATCACCTGAAGTGATGAAAACATAGGGTTCAGGCTTGTACACATCTGTGTTTTCGCTTATTTTGTAATTCGGGTCAGCCATAAAGAACTCAGGACTGATGTCAAGGTTAATCATAATTACACCCTTATCGGTTGTCTTAACTTCATACTCGGTATTGTTATCGTGGTCCTTTATGTAGCCGTTCCAGTCTCGGCCTATGCCGTCAAGAGCCTTGCTTACGCCCTCAAATTCACATACATAAGTACCTTCAATCTTCTTTTTCTCTCCGTCAACCATATAAGTGAGTGAAAAATCGAATTCACCCTCTCTGATTTCAGGCTTAGGAACACTTCTGAAAGCATCGGTGAAAGCTCCGGCAATCACAGCAGCACCCACCGCAGCAGTCAACAGTCCCAGAACAAAACCGATAGCTATTGATTTAAAATTCACTTTTTTCATACTTTTTACCCCTTAATTAAACAAATGTGTAATTTCATTATACACATTAAATCTTACAAGCCACTTACAAACAGGGCAAGTAAGCACATATTTTTTTACATATATCTGAATTATTTAAAGGCATCCGAAAGAAAGGATGCCTTTTTTTGTTCAAGTACTCATTTATCAGAATACCAATGTTTCCACCTTATCAAGAGCTTCTGTAAGATTTTTTCTGTAATGATTTGCTGTTACCTCGTCGGCATCTCTGCGAAGACAACGACGAAGAAGTCTCATATAACCGATAACCTTTGCTTTGTTTTCAACATCTATAATTGTATTTTCATCATCAGTACCGAGATATTTTGCAAGAGAAAGACGCCAGAAACGATTAGCGGTACCATAATCAAAACCAAAGAAGTTTTCAGCACCTTCTCTGTCAACCTCACCGAAGCCTACAAAAGCATTAAACATTGAGCCAAATTCAAGAACAGGATGACCCACTGCAAGTGTATCCATATCGATAAGAATTGGCTCTCCGTTCTGCACCATAACATTATTAGTATGGTAGTCGCCGTGAATGATGAAATTACTGTCAGGAATGCCTTCAATAAGAGTGCGCATTTTCTGTGCGTGAGCATCGTCAAGATAGTTTTCGAGGAAATCTACCCACTCAAGCACCCATTTTTTAAAGTCAGGAAGATCTCCTGGCTGGGTCTCAATTGCGTGTACTTCTTTGATTGTATCAATGAAATAAGCAACGCTCTGTGATAAATCTTCGGTATTTGCTCTTATATGCTTTGTTACTGATGTTGCATTAAGAAGCTCAGTTAAACTACCATAGCCGTCACCGATACGAACAATACCGTAAGGAATAGCTGTGTTTACACCGAGAACAAAGGCTTTTCTTGAGTTCTCACGCTCCTGCATAATTTCAGGAAGAGCATCTCTGTTAAAGTACTGCTTTACAATGGTTTCGTTATCATAGCGGTAAACGGCACCGTTAGCCCCCTTTGCAATAAACTCACAGTCTGAAATATCTATTCTTCGGTATGTTTTTTCAATGGTCATCATTTCTGTAAAGCCTGTCATTTCAAAAACGCCGTAAACCTCGGGTGAAACATTGATTATGGCAAGCCCGGGTTCTTCTTTTCTTAAGCGAAGCATTATGCGAAGACCTGCACTTGAAATATATTCAAGTGTATCCGCATCAAGTACGGTATGCATATCGGGATTTGCCTTTCTTATCTCGTTAATCTCTGCTTCAACGTCTGCCGCATTAGAAGCATCTATTCTGCCGTCAAGATTTATGTATAAAATGTTTTTATCAGTTCTGAATTCAATTTTCTTCATTTCAGTTATCCTTTCCGAATACTATTTTCACAAGCTCGTTATATTCCTGCCAGGCTGAAAACTCCTTGAGTGAAGATGTCAGCTCGGCTATAGTGAAGTAATACCATTTCTGCTGTGCGGGATCCTTCTGATTGAAGGACTGCCACATACTGTCACCCTCGGTTTTCCATATCCTGTAAAACGACCTCATATTGGACAGCTTGTCGCCAAGCCAGAGCATAAGAACATCGGTATCGCCACAGCTTGCAAGTACTTCGAGAGATTCCGCTTTTCTTATTCTCCATGTGTCCTCAGGAGGCAAATCAGCACGCTTTTCCTCTGTTTCCGATTCAACAAGAGTCCTTACACGACTTCCGAAATTCTCTTCAATTTCTTCAATAGTTATAGGGGTATCTTCTACAACATCGTGAAGCACCGCCGCAGATATAACATCTCTGTCTTCGGTCATAGAGGCGACAATAACCGCCGCTTCAAGAGGATGGAGAATGTAGGGTGTTTTATCCTTTTTTCTTATCATTCCGTCGTGGGCTTTTGTGGCAAACTCAATCGCTTTTGTTACCTTATCCATCACTTAATCTCCAGAATGTCTGCAAAGCCTGTCATTTCGAATATGTCCATAACTGCTTCGCTGACATTAGTGAGTTCCATATGTCCCTGTACATTCATCTTCTTCTGTGCAGTAAGAAGAACTCGAAGTCCTGCGCTCGAAATGTAGTCAACGCCCTTGAAATCAAGAACTAAGCTTTTAAGTGCTTCACTCTCGGCATTGATAGCTTTTTCAAGCTCGGGAGCAGTTGTTGTGTCAAGTCTGCCTGAAAGTGTCATAACGGTTGAACCGTTTGTGTTTTCGATATTGATATTCATAAGTAAGCCTCCTTTATATTTTTTTAGTCATAGTCAGAATATTTCTGCCGTTTTCATATCTGTAAGAAATTGTGTCCATGGTCTTCTTTGTGATGAAAATACCGAGACCGCCGATGTCTCTGTCTGCTGCCGAAAGAGTGATATCAGGCTCTTCTCTTTGCAGAGGATTGAAGGGTATGCCTTCATCACTTACAACAAGAGTCATCAGCCTTTCGCTTTCGTCAAAGCTGAAGCAGAGTGAAGCATCACCCTTGCCGTCACCGTAGGCATAGCTTGCGATATTTACGAATATCTCTTCCACGGCAACTGAGATTGCCAAAGAGCTTTTCATCGGACAGTCAAAGCTTTCCAGACATTCCTCTGTAAATGCCATAACCTCAGGCAAAGCGTCTTTTATAGCCAAAAAGACTTTTTCTTTCATAGCAGCACCTTCTTTCTTTTTGTAATCAAAAACAAGCATTGTAATATCATCAAACTGAGGAGCATCGCCTGCAAAAAAGTCAATATCCTCTTTAAGTCCCGAAAGCAATGCTTCAGCCTTCAGGTCTTTGTTTTTATCTATGTAAGACAGAAGTCTGTCTTCACCGTAAAGAGCCTCATTGTCATTTGTAGCCTCTGTTACACCGTCGGTATAAAGGAAAATTCTGTCGCCCTTACTGAGCGTCATTTCATTTGAGCGGTATCTCATACCCTCCATACCCGCAAGCACAAAGCCTGTACGGCTTTTAAGATATTCGCATTCGCCGTCTGAACGGACAACAATCGGCGGATTATGTCCTGCATTAGCAAAGCTGAGTTTACCTGTTGAAAGGTCAAGCTTACCCATCCATGCAGTTACAAACATACCGGATTCGTTGTTTTCACAAAGCTTTTCATTAGCCAGTGTGAAAATTTCATCAACGGAAATTCCTCTTTCAGCAAGACCTCGGATAATTGTTTTTGCCGTCATCATAAACATAGCGGCGGGTATACCCTTGCCTGATACGTCAGCCGCAAGGAAAAGCACTGTGTTATCGTCAAGAGAATAGAAATCATAGAAATCTCCGCCTACCTCTTTAGCGGCTATCATCTGTGCATATATGGAATACTTTTCTGTATCGGGGAAGTCTGAAGGCAGAGCTGAAAGCTGAATCTGCTTTGCATATTCGAGCTCCTTGTCAATTCTTGCAGCAGCCTCACCGATGTATCTTTTAAGTGTCGATACGGTTGAGTTGATGTCATCAGAAAGTGACGAAAACTCCGCATTTGAACGGACATCAACCTTTACATTGAGATTGCCGCCTGTAATCTCCGACAAAGTACCGTTGATTTTCTGCAGATTGTTGATGATAACCTTTTTGATAAGGAAATAAATAAAGATAAACAAAGCAGCGAAAATCAGTATCAACATAAATATGCTTGTATAAAGTGATGCATCACGCATCAGCATAGCTTCGGCTGACGGCATAGCAGCAATTATGCAGTAACCCTCGACAAAGGTGAAAACATATATATATTCTTCACTGTAATCAGTTTCTTCATTAACAACATTTGTTTTATAAAGCTGACTTGCAGATTTTCCCTGAAGCATTTCCTCATCGGGGACTATTCCGATATATGAAATATGTTTTCCGTTTATGTCGGTTTGAGTCACCAAATTAAGATTTTCATCGCATACAGCAACAAAGCCCATGCTTCCTATATGTCTGTTTTTTGTCACGTCAACAACAAAATCGTCAAGCATATCATGAAACTGCTCCGCATTATAACCAACCTGAATAAATCCGCCTTCATTGAGGATGACACCTGCATATTTTCTCATCGTTACGCCGTCTATTCCCTGAGGACTGTACATCTGCACAAACTCTGTTTTTTCACCTGTCAGCACCATAAATTCCTTTGACTGCTCGGTACTGTTCATATTAAACTTTCCCACAAGCTCTTCATCGGTGGAAGCAGTAATTGTACCGTCGGGAGCAACGATGTTGATTTCTGTAACGTTATATTTTTCCTTGAGAAGCTCAAAAGAAACATTCTTGTTATTTTCGTATTCAGAGCGTATTTTTTCTGTTATTTCCAAAAGATATTCATCAGATTTGCCTCTTACGTCTGTAATCACGTCGTTCATTGCTGATGTAAAAATATCCTTTGTTTCAATTTCTGCCATTCCGTTCTGAAGGATATATGTATAAGAGCTGGTAGCTACACAAGCGACAACAATAAGCACCAGAAGTTTTCGCTGAAAGGTCTGCGAAATACGTTCATTCGTCCTGCCGTGCTTTCTTTCCTCATGATTAATAAATGAAACCGTAAGAAGAGAAACTCCCACAGCTACTGAGTTGCCAATCACCATAGGTAGAGTGGCTGCCTTAACAAACTCAAAGGCGTATGACGAGTCACTCATATTTGTAAAGAAAATCATCAGCATATGAAGCACTTCACACACAACAGTTATAAATACACCGTAGCTCCATGTGGGCTTTTTGTTATCAAACATATAACGTCTGAGTGCAGCTGCAATGAAGCCTGCCATCATAGTTGAAAGAGTGCAGGCAATTCTTGTGTATTCTCCACCACCCCAGTAAACGGAGAAGAAACGGTACAAGCCGCCTATAATACCTGAAATAATGCCTGACGGACCACCGAAAATAAGACCGGCAGAAAGTGGCGCCGCATCTCGGACATTAGCAACAGTGCCGAGAATTTCAACACCATAGCCCGACGCAAAGGCGGAAAGGGCACCGAAAACAAGACCTATCAATATTTGCTTTGATAATAAATTAAGATTTTTGAACTTTGTTTTCTTGTCGAGAAGATAAAACATTACTACAAAAACACAGTTCAATAAAATCGGAACTAAAAGCTTCATCTGTTTCCTCCTTTATTAAAAAATCAAATCAATAATCATTTTCATAATATCCCAGGTCAAACCGCCGAAGGCATTGAGAATAACAATGATAAACATATATACAAAAACACTGCCCGAACTGATAGCATTACGGGATATATTAAGATAAAAGTTAAATGACCCTTGAGGTTGGTTTCACGGGTTTGCTGCCACTGATAGGTAACACTGCTTTCACCCTTATAGCCTTCAGGTAAAAAATTCTTATAAAGCTCTTCCTCCAGCCTTCTGATTCTGTAGCAGGAGATGTCATTGATTTCATAAGAATCAGCAATCGAAACTGTTACAACTGCCTTTTTCAGCTTCTGCCTGTGGAAGGTGCCAATGCTGTTTATCTCCTTGGGAAGAAGTCTTGCTTCATTTATTCTTACGGAATATCCGTAGCTTTCGGAAATAATGGGTGACATAATAAGGTCACGCGTCTTTGTCATAAAGCTGCCGACCTTGTTTCTCTGCCTGAAAACCTCGGTTACGGTTTTATGAGGAATACGGAACATAAAGTAAACCTCGTCATTGTCAAGATAGCTGAAAAGCTCTGCAAAGGGTACCTTCAGAAGAGTTCCCTTTGAAATGGGCTCAACAGTATATTCAAGACACGATATATGAACTATATCCACGGTCTTACCGTTATAGGCAATCTCCGAGGTTGCCTTATTCTTCTTGTAGTCAATAAGGCACATACTGCTGAAAATTGCTCTTGAAAGGTTTTCGTCGTCGAATTTAAGGGATATATCCTCAATTTCATTTTCGGCAACGGCAAAGGGAAAGTACATATTAAGTGCCGTGGTTTCTCTTATGCCTCTTATGTGCACCGCTACATCCAGATAGCTTTTACCCTTGGGATTGAGCCAATGGTTAAGATATATTGTGCTAACATCGTCACCGTCGACCCACATCGCCCAGCCGTCATCGGCAAAAAATTTATTTTTCTTACTCAAAATATCACATCCTGTTATCTGACTTGGTATTAAAGCTCACCGTGAAGCTCAATCTGCTTTCTGACAAGCTTACTGTCAGTACGGTGATAGGGTGCATTACCCTCAAACTCATTGTCATCAATGCTTAAATCTGCTCTGACTGCACTTTCATAAATACTTCCTAAAAAGGGGATTTTTATCTTCGTGAAGCTGTTGAGGAACAATGCATGGTACTGCACCTCTGCAGCAAACTGATTAAATGATGTATCAGCCGTATGGGTTGCAAGAATTGCAAGCTTTTCGTAGCAATCAGGTGATTTCGGGTCACTGATATAAATTTTATCGTGGTCACATACAATACGGCCCGCAGCAATATTGTTCTGCTCTATGAAATCGGGAAGCCTTTTTTCCTTACTGTACTTTGACAGAAGGCTTGCACTGTATATTTCCTCGTATTTCTGCGGGACAATAATAAATCCCTTATGAGTAAAGGTGAGTATATGCTTTATATATAATTCCGCAATAAGATAAGACGCCTTGCTTTCAGCCTTGCGGAAATATTTTCTTATGTCGGTGTGATGCTTCTGTCTGTGCTGTGCAACAACGCGGTTGATTTCATCACTCATAGCACTTCTGTTTTCATCTGTCGGCTCATTGAGACAGCTTATCAGTGTATCTGTGTTATAAGCTATAAAGCTTACGGTAACTCCGGGAGCATCATAGTCTGCTCTCTCTCCGGCGTACATATTATATTCATGTTCACGAAGCTTAAAAAGACCGTAAACAAAATCTTTGTCTTTCTCAATGGCATATATACCAATCGTCGTAATAATTCTCACATTTAAGCTCCGATCCGTCACCTGAAGGGAGGGTGCGAATTTCTTTTCCTGCAAGAATATCAGAAACACATTTATTAAGGCAGAAAAATCCGTCATCGGTTTTTTCTATGTTATTTTCATTTATAAGACCGCTTTCAGAAAGATTTAAAAAGCAGTGGGGTATCATATTTTCTTTAGTGTTATTCATAAAATTCTTCACTTCTTTTCTGTTTTATTCTTAAATAAACACCAATGGTCAGGCATAGAAATCTATACCTGACCTTAATCATTTAATTATTTTTTCCGAAAAGCTTTGCAAAGAAATCCTTGATAGCTTTGATGATTCTCTGGAACCAGTTGAGTGATTCCTCAACATCGGGTACTTCAACGCTGAGAGCACCGATTAACATATAACCGTTAACAGTTATAACAAGCTGACCGTTTTCATCGGGATAATACTTTTCACCGTTTACATAGAATGTAAAGGTATCACCCATAATGTCGCCGACCTTGATAATAAGCTCTGTACCAGGCTCAACCTCATAAGTTGAATTACCGAATACGATATCCCAGCTCTGACCACCATCCTTTGAAACATTGTACCAACCGATACCGTCTGTTTTACCAAAGAGGATGTGATGTGAACCGCCGTTAAGTGAGCCGTTTCCTCCGCCTTCACCTTCACCGCCGGGAGCATCCGGTGTGTCAGGATTGTCAGGATTGTCAGGATTGTCGGGGTTGTCGGGATTATCGGGATTATCGGGATTATCGGGATTATCGGGGTTATCGGGATTGTCGGGAGTAGCCTCAGTAAAGGTATATGTATATACCTCTGTGTCTGTACCGCTTACTGCAGCAGGAGGTGTAACATCCCATGCTCCGCCTTCAAAGCCTTCGTTTGCAAGCATACCTGCGGGAGCTGTAAGTGTAGCTGTACCGTCAACTGCATACTTGCCGTCTTTCATAAGGGTGAGATAAACAACCTTATCAGCTGTTGTACCGTCTTCCCATGTACCGTTTACAACCCTGAAGATAACCTTCTTCTGATATTTGTCGGGGATACTGTCAGGTGTGTTGCCGTCAGCACCGCCACCTGTTTTATCGGTTACATAATAGAAGTTAATGAAGTTTGTGCCGCTTGTAATTGTAATTGATTTACTGCTATCGCTTACAGGAGCATAATTCTTGATTACTAGGGGAGCTTCTGTTACAGTTGAACCGTAAACAGCTTCAGCTTTCTTGCTACTTGCAATAACCTTATTGCTACCTTCTTCAAGGTAATTTACTGTATATTCATAAGAATTAATAGTATAGTAGAAGTTAATGACATTGCCTTCTGTTTTAATTTCAATTGACTTAGTACTGTCACCAAATACCGAGTAGCCGTCAATTGCGATAGTTTCTTCTTTAACTATTGAACCGAAGTTTGCTGATGAATTTTTAGTAACAGCAAGTACCTTGTTTGTATCTTTTTCAAGATAGTTTACAGTGTAGCCGTAAGTATTTGCAGTGTAATACCTCCTAATTTAAATTGCACGGTATTATATCATAGTAATTATTACAAACTGCTTACAAATAAGCGGCAATGCCTGATTTTTTCAATAAATATAACTTAATTCTTAATCACAAATGAAACCGCCGTGGATTTCTGAACAGGTCCGTTAAAAACGGACAGTGAAAAAGAAGAACCTCCTATGGTATAATCAAACCATAGGAGGTTTTGCTATGAAGAGAGAATACAAGAAAATACAACAACATAAAGAAAAACTATTGGAAATGAAAAAACAAGGACTAACACATCGCGAAATGGCGGAAATACTTGGATATAGCAAAAATCAAATAAAAGAATTTTTTTGCTCGTATAATGAAAAACAAAGAAAATTATCTATGGGTGTATCGATAAAGAAGAAAGGTAGACCACCTAAGGATTATGTTGTAACTGAAGACATGAAAATCCAAGAACTAAAATACATAATCGCACGCAAAGACAGTAAAATTAAATCATTGGAAATGGAAAATGAATTGATGCGGGATTTTCTCTCGCTCACAGAAAGGAAGTGAGAACAAGTGTAAAATATATGGTTGTCTATCGTCATAAGGATAAATATTCAATAAGTGAAATGTGCCGATTCTTTAATGTATCAAGAAGCGGTTACTATGACTATGTCAAAAGAATGGATATTCCGGCAAGGGATTTACCATTGGCGGAAAAGATAAGAGAATGTCAGACTAAGTGTGGTAAAACATATGGTTATCGCAGAGTACATATATGGCTTGAAAAGAATGGAATCTATCACAATCCAAAGACAATACTAAGGGTTATGCAGAAATACAACCTGTTATCAGAAATCAGAAGAAAGAAATATCGCAATTATGGAGATTATCTTCATCGCTATCCGAATTTACTTAATAGAGATTTTAAAGCTGACAAACCAAATCAAAAATGGGTAACAGATATATCGTATATCAAAACACAGCAAGGAACACTTTATCTATCGGTAATCAGAGATTTGTATGATAACAGCATTGTTGCTTACAAAACCGGGACAGAACAAAATATTAACCTTGTTTTGAGCACAATCAGATTAGCTAAGAGAAATGAGAAGGTCACCGCAGAGCTGCAACTCCACAGTGACCAGGGCTTTCAATACACTTCACACGGGTATTTTAAGCTAACTCAAGAATACAATATTACACCGTCAATGTCAAGACGAGGTAATCCATATGACAATGCTTTGGCTGAAAATTTCTTTTCAATACTCAAAACAGAGTGTATCTATCGAGTAAAACTTCAGACCTATGAGGAGGCTCGCCTCCTCATAGGTCAATACATCCATTTCTACAATCATCAGCGTATCCAATTAAAAACAAAACTGACACCACTTGAAAAGCGATGTCAGTATGTTGCTTGAAATTCAATTTAATCTACCATAAAGGTCCTTTTTGTACTGTCTGCACAAATTGGGGCAGTCTAGAACCGATCTTTTTTTGAATTTATTTGTTATTTTTACTCCAGAGCAAGCCGCAGGTTTCGTCTGCCCAGCTGTACTGCGTCATATATTCACCCTGAAACTCCGGCTGACCGGTTTTAAGATAAGAATAGTAATCGCAGGAAATTTTTTCGGTATCAACAGAATAAAGATATCCGTTCTTTTTAAGAACATCCTCCGCACCGACCTTTTCAAGAGCCTGACGGACATCAAACAAAAGCTGATGAAAATAGTTTCTGTTGTTTTCCTTCGTACCGTCTTCCCAAAGCACTGCGGCAATTTCCTTTGAAGAAACATCTGCACCGTTACGGTCAATAAGAAAGGCGAGCATTTCCTTACTCTTAGTTCTTCTGAAGGTAAGCTTTTCACCGTCGCAGGAAACATCAAAGTTACCGAAGCACTTAGCCTTAAGGATACCTTTTTCGTTTTTCCTGCCCTTGATAACGTCAATTTCTTTCTGAACAGCCTCAGCTGAAATCGGCTTGAGCAAATAACCTGAAGCGTGGATTTTAAAGGCTGAAACTGCATACTCCTCATAGCCGGTGCAGAAAACTATCCTGCACTCGGAATGAAGAGCAGTAATCTTTTCTGCAAGACCGATTCCGTTTATACCGCGCATATTTATATCGAGAAATGCCACATCGGGTGTATTGATTTCAAGCCAGTCAAGTGCTTCGTCACAGTTAGAAAAGCCCTCAACCCCGTCTATATCATCTGATGCCTTTACAGCCTTTACAAGTGCATGAAGCATAAGCTGTTCATCATCTATTGCTATTGCAATCATATGTCTACCTCCTTAGGAATTTCAACAGTAATTTTAGTGCCTACTCCTAATATACTTTCAATGTGAAGAATACCGCCGCACATTGCTTCAAGTCTGCTTCTTATGTTTCTTAATCCGATATGATTATCGTTTTCAAGCTCTGTCACATCGAAGCCGACTCCGTTATCCTTTACGGTGATAAAATAACTGCTGTCCGTTTCATAAATTCTTACCCTTACCGTGCCGCCTGCTTCTCTCTTGAGAATACCGTGCTTGACAGCATTTTCAACTATGGGCTGAATAGTAAGTGCGGGTACGCTGAAATCGCAGCAGGACATTTCCGTAATAAATTCAATATCGGGAAAACGCACCTTCTCAATGCCGATATAATATTCCGTATGTTCAAGATCCTTTGAAACACGGATGAGCCTGGTGTTGTTTATCTCTCCGAAATTACCCCTGAGATATTTTGAAAAATCGTGTACAAGCTTTGCCGCCTTGGGTGGGTCAAGTTCACAAAGCTGCTCAATACTTCCGAGAGTGTTATAAATAAAATGCGGGTGAATCTGACTCATCAAAGTAGAAATACGGCTTCGGGCAAGCTCAGCATCAAGGGTAATTTTCTCTTTTTCAAGCTGCTCAGCCTTTTTTTCTGCCTTAAAATTCTTAGGCACAATACGCAGGAAAACAAAGACAGAAATCAAAAAAACTATGAGAAAAAAGATTTTTGATGCGAGACCTGTTTGCCATAATCCAAAATATACAGCGGCTATATCAGCCAAAAATACAAACAATCCGATAATGACGAAAATCAGTGAAACCCTCTGTTTAACTGATGCCTGTTTTACTGAAAGCAGAGCTAAAACTATTAAGATTACAGCAAACGCAACAGCACCTACAGTCCATACTCCGACTATATCGTAAAAATAAATATTACTGAAAAGAGAAACAGCTATGAGGGAGCTTGAAAACACACCATATAACTGTGTGGCAATGCCCACTACCTTTTGCATTTTTTCGGAAAACAAATCCTTAACAAGCACGAAAACAAACAAAAGATATGCCATTGCAGAAATTCCTTTAAGCATCGTGTTTACAATCAGCAAATCAGACCATAAATATATAGCTTCCGAGGTAAAAAGGAAGAAAAGTCCTGCTGAAAGTATCAGAAGTCCGCCGAATAAATAATTTTTGAAGGTGCTTCTATCAAAAATATAAGAAAAGATTGCAAGTCCTAAAACAAGAAATGCTGAAATAATAATCATTATTGCAACTACTCTTTCGTCTTTACCTGAACGCAGAGCTGTTTTTTCAGAATAATCACTTGCATAAAGCTTCATTGAAGAAAGAAACTCATCAACAGCCCCTTCATTTCCGAAGCTGTGATAGTTGCGGATTATGCCTTCAAAATTACCGTCTTCACCACCATATTCTATTACCATACTGTTATATCCGCAGGAATCCTCACCGATAAGCGGATTTTCCATATCATACACTACGGTTATCTCATTATTTTTAGTCAGAGCAAGATTTATGTGATTAAAGGTAAAATACATCAGTGAGCCTTCGGGAAGTATTCCGTAAAAATCATTGGTTTCAGGATCGCAGATTTTAAGCACACCTTTGAGCATAACGTCGCCTTTTGTAGCAGGAATATGCTCACCCTCAACAATATCCTTCCATTCACCGTCTCCGATTTTGTATTCACCGACAAGTTTAATGTCAGGTACAATTGCCCAATCTGCCTGAGAATTGTTCACAACAGCGTTGATAAGCAAAGAGCATGAAAGCACTAAAAACAGTATCACTGATATGAAAATAAAATTCTGCTTATCTTTTTTCATCTTCATCTTTTCAGACATCTTTTTTCTCCTTTTATAACCCTGATTTTTATGATTACATTTAAGGTTCTTGCAGATAAATGGTAGGGTGACGGGTATAATCCGAACCCGTTTTTTACAGGCAGATTTCCGCCGATACTTCGTTAAAATCCTCGAAAATCTATCGCCTTTCAAGGGTGAAACGCCGAAAAGACTTAAAAAGAACCGTTTTCGGGCGGGTTCGGATTATATCCGTCACCCTACTGCAAGTCTGCAATTTTACCGCAGCATAATAATATCACAAAACCTCTTACAAAGTTCTTACAAACTCCTTCCTAAGCCTGATTTTTTTACCTATAATACAACAAAATAATGAATTTTAGTAGTGATATCTATTTACTTTTTTTGATTTGCTATGCTAAACTGAAAAAAAGGAGGAGTAAATATGAATAAGAAAACATTACTTAAAAACGCTAAAATTTATAACGGCACCACAGATGCCGCTTTTGTGGGAGATGTACTTATTGAAGGCGACCGCATTGCAGAGGTTGCCCCCTCAATAGCCGCTTGTGATGAATGTGAGGTAACAGACCTTCAGTTTGGTTTTCTTGTTAAACATAAAAACGACCTCCTGTTATTTGATAGCTTTATTTTATCAAGTAGCAGAAGGTTAATCCAATGTACCGATTTTCAAGCATAAAAAAGAGACTGTTTTCAGAAATCTGTTAACAGTCTCTCATATTTTTTAGTATTTAGCTTACATCAAAAATTCAGAAAAAAGCTTACTTTGCACACTTTCTGCATCAATTGATGTAAATTTGATGTACGATGTAAGTTTTAAGTTGTTTACACCCCTCAAAAACCCAGTAAAATAGGGATTTTTGAGAGTTTTATTTATCCAAGCTCTTCATTGTGGGGAACATACAGACCGTAATTGCAACGAAAAATGAAAAAATCGGGTCATTTGCACGCAATGACCCGACAACAAGTGTTTCAGAATTCGATTTTATCTGCAAAATAGGCTTCGAGTTCAGCAATGGGCAGACGAATCTGTTCCATGGAATCACGTTCACGGACGGTGACACAACCGTCAACTTCGCTGTCGAAGTCGTAGGTGACACACCAGGGAGTACCGATTTCGTCCTGACGGCGATAACGCTTACCGATGGAACCGGTTTCATCATAGTCGCACATAAGCTTCCTGGACAGCATATCACAGACCTTGCCTGCACCTTCAGCCAACTTCTTGGACAGCGGAAGAACAGCGACCTTGATGGGAGCAACGGCGGGGCTCAGGTGAAGAACCACGCGGATATCGTTCTTTTCAGGATCGACGATTTCTTCATCATATGCTTCGCAAAGAAGTGCAAGAACGGTTCTGTCAAGACCGTAGGTGGATTCGATGATGTAAGGAACATACTTTTCGTTGGTTTCGGGATCGAGATATTCCATCTTAGCACCCGAGTATTCGCTGTGACGCTTCAGGTCAAAGTCGGTACGGTTGTGGGTTCCGTTGACTTCGCCCCAACCGAACGGGAACAGGAATTCGATATCGCAGGCAGCCTTTGCATAGTGTGCAAGCTTTTCATGATCATGGTAACGAAGATGATCTTCGGGGATACCGAGATCCATATAGTACTGCTTACCGTATGCTTTGAAGTATTCATACAGATCGCTGTCTGTACCTTCCTTGCAGAAGGTCTGGAATTCCATCTGTTCAAATTCGATGGTACGGAATGTGAAGTTACCGGGGGTGATTTCGTTACGGAAAGCCTTACCGATCTGACCGATGCTGAAGGGCAGCTTTGCACGCATGGAACGCTGCACGTTGAGGAAGTTTACGTATTCACCCTGTGCATTTTCGGGACGCAGATAAATAACGGACTTGGAATCGTTGGTAACACCTCTGAAAGTCTGGAACATGAGGTTGAATTCACGGATGTCCGTAAAATTGCACTTGCCGCAATTCGGGCAGGGAATGTTGTGTGAAACGATATAATCATACATTTCGGGCTTGCTCATACCGTCTGCGTGTGCTTCGGGATCAAAAGATTCAATCAGATTGTCTGCTCTGTGACGCATTTTACATTCCTTGCAGTCAAGAAGCGGATCGGAAAAGCTCTGGACATGGCCGCTGGCTTCCCATACTCTGGGATGCATCAAAATATCAGCATCGACTTCAAAGCTGTTTCTGCGTTCCTGAATAAAACGCTTACGCCATGTATCCTTGACATTGTTTTTCAGTCTTGTGCCGAGAGGGCCGTAGTCCCATGTGTTGGCAAGACCGCCGTAAATGTCGGAGCCGGGGAATATGAAACCTCTGCCTTTACAGAGATTGACGATTTTTTCCATTGATTTTTCGGTATTGGGAATCATTGTATTGCCTCCGTATATCTGTTTTTTTCCAGTATAAAGATACCTTATTTTTTGCTTTCTGTCAAGAGAATACCTCATATATTAGGTTTATTTTAAGTAAAATATGATAAAAACATATCATTGACAAGTCCGGTCAATGATATTATAATGAAGTGTATATTATTTTAGGAAGGAAACCTGACAATGAAAAGATTTGTTTCTGTACTTCTTTGCGTGGCGATGCTGTTTTCCTGCTGTGCAATTTTTGGCTCTGCAGCAGAAATTGTATATGGTGATGTAGACAGCGACAAAAAAATAACCGCAGCCGATGCACGTAAAGTACTGCGTTATTCCGTCAATCTCGAAACGTTTACAGCAGATCAGAAAAAAGCTGCCGACGTGGACCTGAGCAACAAAGTCGATGCAGCCGATGCCCGTTTGGTTTTGCGCGGTGCCGTTAATCTTGACTGGCCCGGTGACTTCGGTCTCAACGGCTCGCAGATGTTCAATCGCGGCACATACCTGATGAAAGTCACCGTATCGGGTTCGGATACTCCCTTTGTCATCGCCAATGCGGAAGGCTGTTCTTACATGGAAATCAAGGTCGATTTTGCTGAAGCATTTGACAAACCGGAAGCAAAGCCTGTTGACATGGGCATTCTGACACTTGATGATGCCTCTTACATGGTTCTGCCTGCCATGAATACCTATCTGCGTCTTGATGACGAACTTTCTGCTTCCGGCGGTTTCAACATGAGTGAAATTGTCGATATGTTCGGCAAAATGAACACAAGCGGTACTGCAAATGCCATTCCGGACCTTATCTCCACTGTTAAAGAAAATAATGAAACCTACACCACATATACCTACAATTCCACAGATAACACCGGCAAAACAATCCACTATCTGCAGGGCAACAAACTTTGCATGATTCGCACCTATGATGAATCCAACACACTCGAAACAGAAATGATCGTTGAATCCATCACAACAAAAATCCCCGACAACATTGTTTCCATCCCTGACGATGCAACAAAACTCGGCGGTGAAGCCGGCATGATGGGCTTTATGTTGCAGGTGGTTGCCATCTCAGGTCTTACTTTGGACGACTTGCAATAAGCATAATAAACAATCTCAATCCGCAATTAAAAACAAGGAACCAAGCGTTTTTGCTTGGTTCTTTTTATGTTCTTTCCGAATATGCAAATACAATGTTTTTCGTCACAATTTTGCAACAATCTCCACAAAAAGAACACAATTTGTTTACATTTACAATACGGATAATTGACAGTCATTTAATATGATATAAATAAGAATTAAACCAGAAAGAAGGATTCCGCGTGAAACACCAATTCATCAAAATGAGAAGAGTATTTTCTGTCCTCTTGTCTTTGCTTTTGCTCTTGCTTTGCATGGTACCTGCAGCGGCAGGTGTGGATGCAAACGCAACACGCAGTCAGATTCCCGTCATTCGTATTTCGGGCGACGGAGAACCGCTTTACAATGAAAACGGTGAACGCATTATGCATTTCAGAGGTTTCCTTGAGGACAACGGAGATGATGAAGACAGCGACATTTATGATTCTGTCATCAACATCCTTATGCCGTTTCTGAAAGAAGGCATCTTGTTCAACAAATGGGACAATTATTATGCCGCTTTGGAAACCGAAATCGGTGAAATTTTCGGCGATGCACTGCTTGACTGCAACGGCGAACCGATCAACGGTACGGGACTTGCCCAAAGCCGTAAAGACTCAATGGAAAGCCTTAAGAACACTGACCGGAAAATCGGCAAAGGGTATTACGGTGTACACGACTATTGGTTCAACTATGACTGGCGTCTGGATCCCCTGTATACCGCAGATCTGTTCAATGATTTTATACAGGCAATCAAGAAAACAACCAACAATGAAAAGGTGTGCATTATTTCCAGTTGCCTCGGCACATCGGTTGTCACCGCATATATTGCAAAATACGGCATGGACGATATCCACGGCATTGCTTTTGACGGCGGTGTCAGCTACGGTTCGGAAGCTCTCAGCGAATCCATCAGCGGTAAATTTGCCGTCAACGGTGAAGCCATTGAACGTGTGTTGATTGACTGTGCAAATTACGGCCTGTTTGATATCGGTTCGTTTGTAGTCAAAACCATTGACCTTGCCACCAAGAGCGGTCTGCTCGACGGTATTGTGGGCATTACAAAGATCACGCTGTATTACCGCATTGTCGAAGGTGTAACTTCTGCACTTGCATTGTCCACATTCTTTACATGGCCGAGTTATTGGTCTGCTGTTACAAGTGAAGATTATGAAACCGCTTTGAATTATGTTTTCGGTGAAGAAGGCAGCGAAAAACGTGTGGAATATGCAGGCCTGATCGAAAAACTCGACAACTATGATACGCTCGTTCGTCAGCACATTCCCGAAATCATGCAAAGCATCAAAGACAGCGGTGCAAATCTCGGTATCATAGCCAAGTACGGCAGCCAGATGATTCCCGTTTGCGAATCGGCAGATATGATTTCCGACCAGATCGCATCCGTTTACAGAGCATCTTTCGGTGCCACCACTTCTCTTGTCTGCGAAACATTGTCCGACAAATACATCGCAGACCAGACCAAAAAAGGACTCGGCAAATACATCTCTCCCGACGGTCAGATTGATGCTTCGACCTGTATGTTCCCCGATTATACATGGTTCATCAAAGGTGCAACACACTCCAATTGGACTTCATATGAAATGAAGATTCTCTATGACGTTGTAACCGCTGACAAGCAACTGACGGTGGATGATTTTGAGTATTCCCAATTCATCGTTTATGACACCGCAACGGACACGGCAGAAGCCATGAATGAAGAAAATTGCAACACAGAAGCCTGGAATACCGAAAAGCCGAAGAACATCTTTGAAAAAATCAAAGCCTTTTTCGATTCCCTCATAGCCTGGTTCAAAGAACTCATTGCCATGATTCAGAAATAATGAAAATCAAACAAAGAACCGTTCTTGCACAACAGCAGGAACGGTTCTTTTTCGTTTGGTTTTGTTTTGATTTTAAGCGATCTTGTGACCTTCCGTGATCTTGATCTTGCCCATGAAGGGAACTTTGAGAACACCCGTAAGAACTTCATCTTCAATGGTAAAGGAAACATCGATCACCTTGCCGGGAAGAAGAGAAACTTCTGCCTTGCCGTTGACGGTGTTGCCTTCGGTCACAACATCATAAAACTTATAATCGGGCATATCGAAATCCATATCGATTTCAAGTGTGATGTCATATTCACCGTTGTTGTCTGCGATGTTCAATGTAACATCGCCTCTGTAAAACATGGAATTAACCTTGCAAAGCCATTTGCCGATACCAATCATAATAAAACACTCCTTATTGTCTTTTTTTTAATATATCATATTCCGCACGGGCGGTCAATATCCGCTTTGTAAATTTTATTTTACGATATCGATAAACAAAACCGTATTCAGAGCGATTGTTTCCTCCAGCACAAGCGTGCCGTTTGTGACGGTGACGGTCTGTTCTGACGGAATAAGTTTTGCAGCCTCGGCATATTTTGCCTTAAGCTGATTCAAATACAGATCTCTTGCCCACTGTGCACTGAGGGTATTCGGATTGTCAAGCAGCGGATCTTCCGGACTCCATGATGCACAATCATCCGTAATGTTGTATACTTCACGGTCCTGCAACCATTCGTCAAAGTAGTTGCAGTTGTCATCGATATAATATTTGACAAGGGTATATTCACCGTCGGGCAGCCTGACACTGCATTTAATATCTGCCGAACCTGTTGCATCCGCTTTGTTTCTGAAACTGTAAACCATAATACGGATGTCACCGGTATCGGGATCAACCGCAGCAAGTGCTTTTGCCTCACTGAGGACATTGAGTTTCATCTCTTTGCCGCCGCTGACAGATACTCTCTGCATATTTTCAAAACCTGCAAACAGTTTTGCCACATGATAGCTTACAGTCGGGTTTCCGTCTAACAGACCGTTGGAAAGATAATCCCAGGACGAGAAGTAAGAAAGTCCGCTGTCAACCGCTTGCAACCAAAGTCTTGCATCGTAAGCTGCCTGCCAGGTATAACCGGTTGTTCTGCTGAGAAGCTGGTCGGTATCGCTTCCCGTTTTATTACCGCAAAGAATTCTGCCCTCATCAACACCGTAGAACAAACCCTGCAGACCCTTGCTTTCGGCATATGCTTTCAGGTGTGCGACCGTTTCGGGCAAGGTAAAGCCATCCGTAAACTGACCGGGTTTCGCATCATAGAATGATGCGGTCAGGAAATTGACCTTGCTGCCTGTTTTTCCGTTGGCATAATTTGTACCGTTTGCAAGATGGTCAATGAAAATGTGTTCATCCCACAGTCCTTCCGTGACGGTCATGGAATGAGCACCTACACAAACATTCTCCCCGATCACATCCGTCAATGCCTGCACGGTGTAGTCATACAGCTTACAGAATTCGATTGCCGACGCATTGGAATCGCCGCCTTTTGCCACAAACCAATCGGCATTTTCATATTCGGTCATCACACCGAACCGCCATGTAAGCAATTCTTCGGCACCGAAACGGTCAACCAAAGCCTGTGCCAGAGCCGCAATATAATTATAATATACATTATAATCATCAGGCGGATACACATTTACCTCAAATCCGCCGAGTTCGCAATCTTTTGTGTACTTCATAGGAACATTGCCGAGCTTCAGATGCGGTTTTGCACCGAGACTGAGAATACCTGCACAGTTTTCAACAAGACGTGAAAAGTCGTAGTCATCCAGCACATCGGCATTATACGGATCAACAAACAGATCTCTCTGTGCATTGCCGCCCGAACATTGCATCAGTTGCACGTAATCCACAAACTCAAAAATATCATACTCTTCATTGTTTTTTGCATTTATGAAAGTGTTGCCCATTTCCCAGACATTGACACTTTGCATCAGATTCTCCATTTTTTCACCCACCTGTGCGGTGTCAATTTCAAAATCAACATCCACACAGTTGACATAGGTTTCAAGACAAGGGAAGATCATCAGAAAAAAGGACACGACGCTTGTAACGGCTTTGATGATAAATTTCATATATTCTCCTCCTGATTGAAAAAATGACAGCACCCGAAAATGCTGTCATCTGCTTTTTATATTATCCGGGCAATTTGCCTGCATTCTCATTCTTAAGGCTCATGGTGAATACGACTGCAAGCAGAATAACCGCACCAAAGGCAAGAAGAATGCCGGTGGTCGCAAAGCTGATTTCAAGTGCATTGATTTTGACAAGAGAATTGGCAAGACCGGAAAGATTCAGGCCGAGCGATTCACTCAGTGCATCCGAAAGTGTGGACAATGCACCGGAAAGATCAATGTTTGTACCATCAGCGGTCTGCGTGGAAGTGTTGTTCAGTTGCGTAAGCAATGTGGAAACATTGACTTTGCCATTGACGATAGGTTCTGCAAACTTATCAAAAAAGTTACGGAGCAACACGGTGGACAACATACCGCCGGCAGCAAAACCTGCCGTAAGCATTCTCTTGTTTGTAAAAATTGAGAACGCAACAATCAGCAACACAAAAAGAACGATCAGTGCAAGCATGGCAAGAGCCGCATACAGCCAATTCAAAGACGGAATAATCTCTTTCAGAGAACCGCCTTCATTGTTTTCGGAGTATTGCTTGAAAAGCTTGATATAGCTCGAAAGCTGGCTGTTTTCATCGTTTGCGGCAGACACAAGACGGACAACGGAATTGTGTTCATCGAGTCCCAAAGATTCATTGGAAATAAGTGTACCGCCCAAAGAAACACGCAGAATGGGCAGGAACAGAAGCGCAACGATGACCAACAATGCGGTAATGGGAAGAAGAATCTTAGAAAGTGTTTTCATTTCTTTATCACTCCTTTTTTATTTACCCCAAGAGGAATTCAGCTGAACGGTGCGGTTGAGTACAAGGTGGTCGGGAGTACTGTCTTTGTCTACGCAGAAATAACCCTGACGCATGAACTGGAATACATCTCCCTCTTTGATGTTGCGCAAACCGCCTTCCAGCTTACAATCGGTGCGGACGATGAGCGAATCGGGATTGAGATTCCCCGTGAAGTCACCATTGGTTTCATCGGAGGGATTCTCTGCATTGAACAGACGGTCATACAGACGGACCTCAGCATCCACGCAATCAGCGGCACTGACCCAATGCAGCGTACCCTTGACCTTGCGGCCGTCGGGAGATTCGCCGCCCTTGGAAGCTTCGTCATAGGTGCAGTGAACAACCGTAACATTGCCGTTTTCATCGGTTTCGTAGGAAACGCATTTTGCAAAGTAAGCACCTTTCAGACGTACTTCGTTACCGGGATACAGACGGAAATATTTCTTCGGCGGATCAATCATGAAGTCGCCCTGTTCAATATAAATTTCTCTTGAGAAAGTGACTTCCCTGGTTCCCATTTCGGGATGATCGGGGTGGCATTCGACCGTGATGGTTTCGGTCTTGTCTTCGG
This sequence comes from Acutalibacteraceae bacterium, assembly GCA_045576275.1. GTDB lineage: Bacteria > Bacillota > Clostridia > Oscillospirales > Acutalibacteraceae > RUG806. Next base: position 37,293 of record JAZNGB010000045.1, on the reverse strand, counting down.
GATAGTTGTCAATAACCACTTTCAGCGGATCAATAACCGCCATAGCTCTGGGTGCATTTGCATTGAGCACATCACGCACACAGGATTCAAGCAGACCGTAATCGACAACGCTGTTTGCCTTGGAAACACCGATCTTATCAACAAAGTTACGGACGGCTTCTGCAGGATAACCGCGTCTTCTCATACCGCAAAGGGTTGCCATACGCGGATCATCCCAACCGGTGACGATATTGTCCTTTACAAGACGCAGACACTTTCTCTTGCTGGTCAGGCAATAATTGAGGTTGAGTCTTGCAAATTCGATCTGTCTGGGCGGCTCTTCAAAACCGATCTCGTTGATGAACCAATCGTACAACGGACGGTTGTTTTCAAATTCAAGGGTGCAAAGAGAATAGGTTACTCTTTCTCTGGCATCGGACAGCGGATGCACAAAGTCATACATCGGATAAACGCACCATTTGTCGCCGGTCTGATGATGCGACACGTGCATAATACGGTAAATAACAGGGTCACGCATGACGATATTGGGGGAAGCCATGTCGATTTTTGCACGAAGCACACGGCTGCCGTCCGGGAATTCACCTGCGGTCATTCTGCGGAACAGATCAAGGTTTTCTTCCACGGAACGGTCACGGTAGGGGCTGTTTTTGCCGGGTTCGGTCAGCGTACCTCTGTATTCACGCATTTCTTCGGCAGTCAGATCGCAGACAAATGCCTTTCCTTTTTCAATGAGCTTGATTGCACATTCATATACAAAATCAAAATAATCGGATGCGTAGTAGACATTGTTCCACTTGTAGCCGAGCCATTCAATGTCGGCTTTGATGGCTTCCACATATTCCACATCTTCTTTGGACGGATTGGAGTCATCCAGACGAAGATTGCATTCACCGCCGTATTTTTCGGCAGTGGAGAAGTCAATGCAGATGGCTTTTGCATGGCCGATATGCAGATAGCCGTTGGGTTCGGGAGGAAAACGGGTCTGCACACGGGTATTTTTGCCCGAAGCTAATTCTTCGTCAATGATATCGTGTATAAAATTGGCATTGGATTTTACGATTTCTTCCATTGTAACTGTTCCTTTCTCAGATGGTATTCAAAAATGCCGTCATACGGGCAAATACTTTTTCTTTACCGAGAAGCTGCATGATGGTGCAAAGGTCGGGGGTATTCATTCTGCCGGTCACGGCAAGACGGATAACACCCGAAACATCACCGACATGCCCCTTGAAAGCTTCGGGATTCTTTTTATACTCTTTTACATTGGGGGTAAAACCGAGCGGTTCGCAGAGGTCTTTGATCTTGGAGAACCAGACATCCTTTTCGTCGGCTGCATCATAAACCGCCATGTATGCATCAAGAATGGCCTTTGCATCATCCTTGCAGATATTGGCAGGCAAATCATAGGACGGAACAAACAGACTGTCAAAGAAGTAAGAGAAGAAATCCTTTACTTCGTCCCACTTTGCAATGTCCTTACGCGGTTTGGGATTGTCGCGGTCGATGTTGATGATGGCCTTTGCAAAGGCTTCGTCAGCCGTGAACAGATCATACAGTTCGGGATCGTATTCTTTTGCCCATTCGGCGACAAGAGTATAAACCGTATCCGCAGACATCAGAGAAATAACACCCTTGCTGATATCGGTGAGTTTTACAAGGTCAAACAGACAACCCGAAACACTCATTTTCTTGACATTGAACGGATAGGTATTGACATCGGCCTTGGGATTGGCTCTTCTCCAATCCTCAAATCCCGAATTGAGAAGTGTCAGCAGATATTCAACAACGCTTTCTTTCGGAAAACCGTTTTCAATAAAGTAGCTGACAGCGGCTTCGGGATCCTTACGTTTGGACAGCTTTCTCTTGGTGCCGTCTTCTTCGTCGATCTTCATAACCTGTGCGGTATGGCAATACTTCGGCATTTTGTAGCCGCAGGCACGGAACAGTGCGATGTGTGTGGGGACGGAGGAAATCCATTCTTCACCGCGGACGACATGGGTGGTACGCATAAAGTGATCATCGCAGGCATGTGCAAAATGATAGGTCGGCACACCGTCCGTCTTCAGCAGCACTTCATCACGCAGGTTTTCGGGCAATTCGATCTTACCCTTGATCATATCTTCAAAGCTGACTCTGCCGTCCTCTTTACCGAGGGAACGCAAACGCAGCATCCAACTCTTGCCGTCTTTGATATTCTGCTCGATTTCCTCATATGTCAGCTCACGGCACTTTGCCCATTTGCCGAAGTAACCCGTAATCTGTGCACCTTCGGCTTCCTGCTGCTCTTTCATGGAAACGATATCTTCTGCCGTGCAGAAGCAAGGATATGCAAAGCCTTTTTGCACAAGGCTCTTTGCAACCGTGTGATATATTTCAACACGCTGTGACTGGGTGTAGGGGCCGTATGAACCCTGTTCGGTTCCCTCTCCTGTTGCACCTTCGTCAAAATTGACACCGAATGCCGTACAGCCGTCCACAATGGCTTTTACACCGTTGACAACCTCACGCTTTTTATCCGTGTCCTCAATACGAAGCATGGCAACACCGCCTGTCTGGTGGGCAATAAAACAGTCGGCAACCGCCTGAAACAAACCGCCGATATGCATATAACCCGTGGGAGACGGTGCAAAACGGGTGACTCTTGCACCTTCGGGAAGATTTCTGGGCGGATAGACCGCTTCAAAATCCTCGGGTGTTTTGATGACATCGGGAAACAGCAACGCTGCTAATTTTTCATAATCCATAGCTTTGACCTCTCATATTAAGGGGATATTACTCCATAATATATTTAATATAATACAAATGCTGCAAAAAGTAAAGCAAAAATTTTATTTTTATTTGCAACAAAACCGTTTTTTGTGTACTCTAATAGGTGAATAAGAAAAAGGAGACCGCTGAGATGAAAAAAGGATTGACGATTCTGATTTTTTGCTTGCTTGTGCTTTCATTTGCCGCCTGTGGGAAAACACAAAATGAACCGTCCCGGACTGACGACGAGCACAATGTCGCCACACAAGGGCAGGAGCAGGATTATACCTTCTCTTTGCCGCCCGGGGCAGATGTTTTTTACGGTTTGATCGTTGCAAATACGGGTGACACGCTGCTGGTTACGAAGAATGAAACCGAAGGAAAAACAAGCGGACTTTACACCTTGTCTTCGCAATATCTGGACAGCAAGCAGGATGCATCCATGCTTGTTCCCGGAACATACTTCAAGCTGTGCTATGGCGGTTACATCATGGAAAGCTATCCAATGCAGTTCGGTTCTCCTGTTGTTTTTATTTGTGAGCAAGCAAAGGAAGACATTGTGACACCGCTGATGAAATTTGTGCTCGAAAAAATCCCGTCCGATGCAAAATGGATCGCCTTGGATTTTTCGGACATTGAGGAGTTGTCGGACGGTGAAAAGGAAGCGATTCTTTATTTGTTGGAATGCAACAAAACTGTGGAATGCGGTGTTGTGCGTTATGATCCGTCTTATCTTTCAGCAGAAGAACTGTTGACAAACGAAAACAGTCCCGACGGCGGTGCAGTGTTGAAATTGGAAGCACAACTGCAGAACAACAAACTCATCGGCACATGGAAACTGACCGACTCAGAACAAGTCACAACAGGTGAATTGGCTTTGTCTGTGCCGTATTATTTAAATTGAGGATTGCAAACGGAAAAAAAAGCTGATATACTCTTTTTAGTTTGAAAACAAAGGGGTATTTTTTATGAACGAGCTGCAACAAAAAGCAAAAGAGCAGTTTTCCGTTGAAGTGATCGCACCGCCGACGGAAAGAAAGTTCAAAGCCGCACTGTTTGACTTTGACGGTACTCTGAGTCTGATTCGCGAGGGTTGGCGTGAAGATATGATTCCCTATTTTTGCGAAGAACTTGCCAAAACACCCGGCGGACAAAAGGAAACGGCAGAAGAAATTTATGCCTGTGCTGCCGAATTTGTGGATGCACTGACAGGCAAACAGACCATTTTCCAATGCATGAAATTGGCGGAAGAAGTCGAAAAACGTGGCGGCGTCCCCGAAGATCCGATGGTTTACAAAACCGAATACCTGCGTCGGCTGATGGCTCGCATCGACAGCAAGCGAATCGCACTCGGCAAAGGTGAAATCGATCCCGAAGAACAGCTTGTCACGGGTTCTTACGAATTTTTACAGGGACTTCTTGACCGCGGCATCGGCATTTACTGTGCAAGCGGTACCGACCAGCCGCAGGTGCGTGAAGAAGCAGGATTGTTGAAATTGCAGTCCTATTTCGGCGAGCACATCTATGGTGCACTCGACGAACACGCAGAGCAATGCTCCAAAGAAGTTGTATTGAAAACCTTACTTGAAAAGAACGGCATCAAAGGGGAAGAATTGCTGTCATTCGGTGACGGTCCCGTAGAAATTGAACTGGTTGCAAACTTAGGCGGCTATGCTGTTGCAGTTGCAACGGATGAACAGAAAAAATACGGCATCAACCCCATCAAGCGTGAAAAACTGCTTGCTGCAGGTGCAAAAGCCGTGGTGCCCGACTTCTCAAAACCCGACGAACTGCTCGCATTTTTATTCGGATGATAATATAAAACGAACCGGTGTTCTTTTTGCATGAACGCCGGTTTTAAATATTTTGCAAAAAATTTGTAAGATTCTGCGTTGTAATAAGTCTTATAGATGTAAGGAGTAAGCCATGAAAAAGAAAGTATTTAAAATCATTGCTTTTGTTGTTGCTGTAGGCCTTTTGATCGGTGTTTGTGTCATCGCCAATGCATTGGTCGGAAATCCTGTGTCAAAAGCACTTACCCAAAAAAATGTGCAAACCTATTTATCCGAAAATTATGCCGATGAAAACTATGAAATCGTGAAAAACGCATACGATTTTAAAATCGGTGGTTATTATGTCGAGGTTGCCGTGGCAGACAGTCTTGATCGACATTTTATCATATATACCAATTTCTTCGGCAATATTTCACACACCACCTATGAATCCGATGTCATACAACACGGCAACACTGCAGAACGACTGAACAAAAGTTATTCCGCATTGTGCGAAGAAGTGCTGAACAGTTCCTCATTCCCCTTTGAACTCGAATTTGCCTTCGGCAGGCTCAACTTTGACGGTGATCAGAGCCTGACATATTCCGATACTCCGCAACCTGTTCTGATTCAGAGCGATCTGCAGACGGATGCAGACTATGATGTGCGCGAGTTGGGCAAAAAAGCAGGTTTTCTGACCATTTACTGCTATGATGAAAACATCAGCATTGAACGGCTGACTGAGATTCTGCAGGTTACAAAAGAGCTTTTCGACAAGGCAAATATACCGTTTTATGCAGTCGATTGCATATTACGGCCGCCGCATTCTGCAGACATGACCGGGTATGATTATACCGGTGTGCGAGTCTATAGTTTTCCGTATAGTGATCTTTACGAAGACGGTCTTACACAACGTGTACAGGCTGCAAATGATGCCGTAAACCAACAGTAACAGACAATTTTTTTATTACACATGATGCAATAAAAATGTTGCAACGGGTGAAACCGTTGCGGCATTTTTATTTTATATAAAAGTATACAAATGGTTGCAATGGCAAATAATTTGTGCTATTATGTTACTATGTATGCTTATGTCCTGATTCAACAAAAGGAGATCCGACATGAAGGTATATCAGATCAACTCTGTCTGCGGCACAGGCAGCACGGGAAGAATCGCCTGCGACCTTGCGGATGTGCTGCAAAAACACGGAAGCGACAGCCGCATTGCCTACGGAAGAGGCGACTGCAAGCGTGAAAACACATTCCGCTTTGAAAGTGATCCCGGTGTGATGCTGCACGGTGTGCTCTCCCGTATCACTGACCGCCATGCTTTCTATTCCGCTTCAGCAACCAAAAAACTCATTGCGGACATAAAACAGTATGATCCCGATGTCATTCATCTGCACAATCTGCACGGCTACTATGTCAACATTGCCCTGCTGTTTGATTTTTTAAGCAGCTACGGCAAACCTGTTGTCTGGACACTGCACGACTGTTGGGCATTCACGGGCCATTGTGCATTTTTTGAAAGCATCGGTTGCGACAAGTGGAAAACACAATGTTCATCCTGTCCGCAAAAGAAAGTGTATCCTGCCTCCCTGTTTGCAGACAGCTCGGTCAAAAACCACAAAGACAAAAAAAGACTGTTTACATCCGTTCCGGACATGACCGTCATTACCCCGTCAAAATGGCTTGCAGGACTCACCAAGCAATCCTGTCTGGGCAAATACGACATCCGCGTGATTCCGAACGGAATCAACCTTACATCTTTCAAGCCGACCCATTCGGAAATCCGTGGAAAATACGGTTTGCAGGACAAAAAAATCCTGTTGGGTGTTGCCGGTGTCTGGACCGAATACAAGGGCTTGCCGGATTTTACGGAATTGAATAAAATTCTGCCGGAAGAGTATGTGATTGTACTTGTCGGACTCACAAACAAACAAATTGAGCAGCTCCCCGACGGAATTGTCGGCATAGCACGCACAGAAAGTGCCGAAGAACTCGCAGCATTTTACACACAGGCACATGCATTTATCAACCCGACCTATGAGGACAACTTCCCGACGACAAATCTGGAGGCACTTGCCTGCGGCACACCTGTTTTCACGTACCAAACGGGCGGCAGTGTAGAATCTGTTTTTGAAAACTGCGGTGCAATCGTCCCCAAAACCAAAGACATTGCACAAAATGCAGCCGCCATGCTGCAAGCGGTGCTGACGACCGGAACCGATACTCAAAGCTGCTTGCTGCAAGCACAAAACTACGACAAATTTGAACAGTTTGAAAAATATATTTCGCTTTACGGTGAACTCGCCGCAAAGCAATGAGGAGCAAATAAAATGGGACAGTACGAAGACAATCAAAAAAAATTGCACCGCTGCCATCTGATTCTGCTTGCTGAAATCAAACGCATCTGCGAAAAACACAACATCCGTTATTTTGCCATTGCAGGCACGCTTTTGGGTGCCGTGCGTCACACAGGGTTCATTCCGTGGGACGATGACATGGATATCGGCTTGCTGCGTGAAGACTATGAACGCTTTTTGAAGGCAGCAAAAGAAGAACTTGACGAGAGAATGTTCCTGCAAAACTATGAAACCGACGAAAAATATGCTCTCCCCTTCACGAAGCTGATGCTCAAAGACACACTTTTTGAAGAACGCTCCACAGTGGGAAATGATGCAAAAAAGTGCATTTATGTTGATGTTTTTCCGCTTGACAATGCACCCGACAGCGAAGATGAACGTGCAGCACAAGACAAAAAAACCTATCTGCTGCGACGTTTGTTGCTTGCAAAGCTCGGTTACACGGTCTATCAGCCGCATGAAACGAAGAAAAAACTGGTCTACACCGCATTGAAGCTGCTGACCGTTTTTATTTCCCGTAAAACGCTGATTCAGGCAATCGAAAAAGAAATCCGAAAGTACAACGGTTTGCAAACCGAAAACATCGTCAATATCGGCGGTGCTTACGGTTACAAAAAAGAAATGCTCAAAAAGTGTTGGTTTGACACTTCGGCAGAGTTGCCCTTTGAAGATACGACCATTTCTGCTCCCGGTGCATACAAAGAGTATCTCACCTATTTTTACGGTGACTACATGACTCCGCCCCCTGAAAACAAACGCGGCGACAGACACAATGTTGTAAATCTGGACTTCGGTCCCTATGCCGATTAAAGGCAGGAGGAAACTTATGAAGAAAATCATTACATACGGTACCTTTGACCTTTTGCATTACGGACACATTCAGTTGCTCAAACGTGCAAAAGCCATGGGCGATTATCTGATTGTCGGCCTTTCCACAGACGAATTCAACTGGAATGAAAAACAAAAAGAATGCTATTTCAACTACGAAGAACGCAAAATGCTGCTGGAATCGCTGCGGTATGTTGACCTTGTGATCCCCGAAGAAAACTGGGAACAAAAAGTCAACGACATCAAGGAATTCCGTGTGGATACCTTTGTCATGGGAAATGACTGGGAAGGCAAATTCGACTATCTCAAAGAACATTGCGAAGTCGTATACTTGTCCCGTACACCCGAAATTTCCACAACACAAATCAAAGAAATGAAAAAAAATAAAGAGAAATAAGGAGCTTTTGCTGCCATGCGACAAAAAATCCTCAATCTGCTGAAAGTCATCAAGCCGCGAGACCTGTGGGACTTGTTTGTCATCATACTGACCTGTCCGATAGGACTTATTCTGCGATTGTTCAAAAAAAACATATGGATTGTTTCGGAGATGGAACATACCGCACGCGACAACGGATATTGGTTTTTCAAGTACCTGCGTGAAAATTTCCCCGACCGTCCCGTGTATTATCCCATCCGATTTGATTCCCCCGACTACGAAAAAGTGGCAGCTTTGGGCAATGTCATCCGCCACGGCTCCCTCAAACATCATATTTTCACTTGGGCAGCACAGGCTGACATCAGTGCAAGAACAGGCAGAGGCCTGCCCACGCGCATGATGAGCAGACTTTTGCAATCGCGCGGTCTGTTCCCCTGCAAGACGATCTTTTTACAGCACGGTGTCATGATGAATGCACCGCCCTTCTTAGACAAAAGCCTGAACAAGATCGACCTGTTCATTACCACAACCGAAGCGGAAGCAGACGGTATCAGCAAAGACCTGCACTATGACCGCGATCAGCTTTGCGTAACGGGCCTTTGTCGCTATGACCAACTCAACAGTTTTTCGGTCAACAAAAAGCAGATTCTTCTGATGCCCACCTGGAGAAACTGGCTGTATCCGCTGTACGGCAAAGTGACCACAGAATCCATGGAAACGGTCAAAAATTCGGACTATGTAAAAACATACTGTGCATTGTTGGCAGACAAACGGTTGCACGCTTTTCTGGAAGAAAACGATCTGCACATTCTGTTCTTTCCGCACAATCAGATGCAACCTTTCCTCAAAGCATTTTCCGCTGACAACAGCCGTATAAGGATTGCATCCACCGAAGACAGCGATGTACAGACCGCTCTCAAGGAATCGGCTTTTCTGATTACGGACTATTCGAGCATACTCTTTGACTTTGCATACATGAAAAAACCGATGTGTCTGTATCAGTTCGACTACGAACAATTCCGCAAGGGACATTATCCCGAAAGCTATTTCAGCTATGAAAACGATGCATTCGGCAAAGTCGTTAAAACAAAAGACGAACTGCTCGAATGCCTGTTTACATCCTTTGAAAACGGTTTCAAAATGGACACCGTTTATGAAAACCGCGTAGACAATACTTTCAAATTCCGCGACGACAACAACTGCCTGCGTAATTTACAGGCAATCGAAAAGCTGTTAAACAAATAAAAAAACAGGATAAGGATAAGGAAAAAGGTATGAAATTGTTGCAAAAAGTCGGAAACGCGCTGACAAATGTATTCTATTTCAAGATCGCCTATGTCATCCTTTTGGTGCCGACCATTCTGGCACCGCTGGAGGGGATTTGTTACCGTTTGCTGTATGTGATGCTCGCATGGGGAGCGTTTTTGGGGCTTTATGATTTTTTCACCAAAAGACGTTTTTTGCGTACGGGCGGTATGCTTTGGCTTGTGGGGTTCCTTGCAGCCTTTGCGGCAACGGTTGTACTGAACATAAAAACAAGTTTCAATCTGAATGTTGCAAGCCTTGCACACACCATCGTATTCCTGCTGATCGTCTATGCCGACCATGCAGACGGTGATAAGCAGCGTGTCAAAAAAGAGTTGACCGTGTTGCTGCAGATTTTCATTGCGGTAACGGCGGTGCTTTCCACCATTTCGCTTGGTATGTTCGTTGTAAAATACGGCACGAGTGTCAACTATACCGGCGACATCAACCTCATCGGATGGGTGGACAAGCGTTTGTTCGGCCTGTATAAAAACCCGTGCTACATGACCTCGGGTGTCGGTATTGCCATGACGGTTGTCTGCATTTTTGCATTGAAAGCCGAAAAGAAATTATCAAAAGGACACATTGCTTTCTTCTCTTACGCTACACTTGTCAACTTCTGCTCCATGTGCCTTGAAAACTCCCGCGGTGCGTTCTTGTCGGTTGCATTCTTTGCTGCAATCGTTACATTCCTTTCGGTTTTGCGTTTGCTGCTGCAAAAGGACAAGAAAAAGGCTGTTGCGGCAACGGCAGCTTTGTTGGTCGCTGCGGTTGCGGCAGGTGCTGTACTCGGTTGCATTTACGGTGCAAGACCCTTGCTTGCTTATATACCCAATCCGATCGAACAGCCTTCGGAGGACACTCCGCAAACCGAACAGCAAGCCGCTGATATTGACCGCTACATCAGCGAAGAACTGGGTGCATTGACAGGCAGACCGAAAATCTGGTCTTACGGCTTGCAGGCTTTTCTCGAAAAACCGATCCTGGGTTACGGACCGCAGTCCCACGGCGACAAAGATGTAAGCGGCATTGCCATCAAGCATTTCCACAATATGCCCATCCAATGTCTTGTCAGTGTCGGTGCGGTCGGCTCGATCTTTATTTTTGCATTCCTCATAAAACTGTTTTTCGGCAAACTGATTCTCCTGATCAAAAGAATCAAAGAAGATGATCCGTTCTTGCCGACAGCCATCGCGGTTTATTCCGTCCTGCTGATGTTCCTGTTCAACAGTATGTCTGAGGTTACCATTCTTTTCCTGGTTCGTTTTTCCGTTTTCTTCTTCTGGCTGCTTGCAGGCTATCTGCAAACGCTGCTTCCGGACGAAAAGAAAACACCCGACGAACGCCCCTGCAATGCAATCGCTGACTTTTTAGATAAAAAACTGATGAAGAAGAAGGCCTTATGAGAAGTAAGAAAGTTCTGATCAATTCCATATTCGGAACGGCAGGGTATCTGCTGCTGATGGTAAGTAACTTCATCACCCGTTCTGTCTTTATTTCACAGCTTGGCATGAGTATGGCAGGCGTGGACACGACGTTCAAGAATTTTCTGCACGTCTTGTCGTTGGCGGAATTGGGTTTGAGCACGGGGCTCATTTACAAGCTCTACAAACCCCTGGAAGAAAATGACAATGCTGCCATCAAGCGTATCCTGAACTTCTATAAAAAGTCGTATCTTGTCATTTCTGCTGTTTTTACGGCAGGTGCACTTGTTCTGTGCGTGGTTGTCAACTTCTTTGTCAAAGACACGCAGCTGTCCCCGGTTTACATCAGCATCCTGTTTTTGCTGTATGCTGCCGACACGGTTGCATCCTATCTGTTTGCCAACCGTAAAGCATTGATCGTTGCAGATCAGAACAACTACCTTGTCAACCGCAACAATGCATTCATATCGCTCATTACGCTGGTTTTTCAGGTGGCTTTTCTCTATCTGACAAAAAGTTTTATCGTTTATGCCGTTGTTAAGATCATCTGCCGTCTGATCGGTGCCATGCTCATCGGCAGAAAGTTCACAAAGATGTACCCTGCCATTGCGGCAGACAAATCGAAGGAAAGTCTGTCGGGGGATGAAAAAAAAGATCTGATGAAAAACATGGGTGCCATGCTCTGTCACCGCATCGGCGGCATCAGCATCACAGCAACCGGATCTGCCATCATCTCCGCTTTCCTGGGCACGGTTGCAGCCGGTGTTTACGGCAACTATACCCTGATCACCAACACCCTGCTTTCATTGAGCACACAGGTGTTCAACGGCATCACGGCAAGCTTCGGCAATATCCTGACCGTCGAGAACAAAGACACGGTGTATGCCAAATTCAAGCAAATTTATTTCTTCAACTATCTCATTTTTTCATTCGCAACCGTTTCCGTCGCGGTGCTGATTCAACCCTTTATGCGGTTATGGATCGGCGGTGAACAGGAAAATTTGTTTGCAAACTCCACGGTTTTGCTGCTGCTGATCTATTTTTATTTGTTCGGTATGCGTCGTGTGATCCTGATGACAAAAGACAGTGCCGGCCTTTACAGACCGGACCGTTTCTTCTCCATCGGTGAAGCGGTACTGAACATCATCCTGTCCGTTGTTTTTGTCAGCAAATGGCAGAATGTGGACGGCTTGTTGCTTGCAAATATTATCAGCGTCTTTTGCGTTCCGTTCTGGACACAGCCGATTCTCGTTTACAAAAAGATTCTCAACCGCAATCCGGCTCTTTACTATGTGCGGTATGCCCTGTACACGGTTCTGACGGTCGGCTACACGGCATTGACTTATTGGCTTGCAAATCGGTTTTTCACGACAGACAATCTCTTTTTGGAAATCATACTGAAAGCTGTTTTGTGTGCAGCCATTCCGAATGTTCTGAATTTGCTGGTTTTCTTCAAAACAAAGGAAATGAAAGATCTGATACAAATGATGCTTCGTTTGTTAAAAATAAAATAATCTTTTGTGCAGACTGCAAGAGTCTGCACTTTTTATTTCTCTGTTTTGAATAATAAAAACAGCTTGCACAAGATGGTAAAAACTGATATAATGTTTGTATCTATCACCGAAAGGAGCGTATTTTTGTGAAAACCTTTTTATCAAAAGCTCTCGCCCTGTTCTTGTGCCTTTGCATGGTGCTGCCTGTTGTCGGCGTAAATGCAGGTGCAGAAGAAACCCAACCGCAGTTTGCATCCCTTGAAGAATATCTTGAAACATCGGAAGCTCCCATTGACGATGCGGCAAGTGACGATTTTATGCAGCTGTTTGCAAAGTTCATCCGTTGGATTGCCAATGTATTTATCAATGATTTCCTGCTCGGCATGGTCGCAGGTCTTGTTCCCAAGTCAAGCAATTATCTGAAGCTGGAAGATGTAAATCTTGAAGAAAGCGAAAACTTCTTCCGCGGCAGCGAAACCTTTGCTGATCCGTCCAAGCCCGCAGCAGATGCTGTCTGGTCCTTGGGTTATGCAAGTGCTTCCATTCTGCCCGACGATTTCGGCACGGAAGAATATAAGTACAGCCGCGGCAGCTATATTCCCTACTGGTTCACCACGGAAGTTTATACCGAAGAAGACGGCACGCCCGAAGATATAAAAGTGCGTACCATTGCCGTGAATGACGGAAGAGGCACCGTTATCTTTGCATCCATCGACTGCATCGGCATTTCCAATGCGGATGTCCGCAAGATCCGTGCTGCCATTACGGAAGAAGAACTTGCAGAATACGGCATTATCTCCATCAACGTAACTGCAACCCACACCCATTCAAGCATTGATACCCAGGGTGTCTGGACAGCTCCGATCTCCACACTTGCAAACAATGTTCTCAGATACACATTCCGCGACCTTGACAACTACAAGAGCGGTGTAAATGAAGATTTGCTGGATAAGATCGTTGCAAGCTCTGCTGCAACCATCCGTACCGCTTGCGAAACAATGACCTACGGCGACATGACCTATGCCCGTATGAACATTGCTGACTATGTCCGCGACCGCACACCTCCCTATGCATCCGATCCCGAACTGTATCGTCTTGTTTTCACTCCTTATGATGAAAGCGTCGATCCCACCCTTGTTGCCATTTTCGGCTGCCATCCCGAATCTGCAAGTTATGACTATCTGACCACCGATGATGGTATTCAGATCGACTCCAAGCTCAGTGCTGACTTCGTTTATTATATGGAAAAAGTCTGCAATGCAGCAGGTTATAACTTCATCTTCATCCAGGGCAACGTCGGTACAAACACCTCCTCCAGAGGTCAGTCAAGCGACGGTCTTGATCATACAAGCCACCTGAGTGCTGTTCGTTTCGGTTATGAACTGGGTTACATTGCTCTTTCCATGACCATGACCGAAGAAGAAAGAATTGAACTCAATGAGGCAACCGGTGACCTGCTTGGTGTCAATGAATATGCAGGTCAGGAACACTATACCGTATGGTATGAAGGACTTGACACGGTTGAAGAAGAACCCGTCAACCCCGTTCTCAACATCCGTATGGAACAGGTTCTCATTCCTCTTGACAACAATGTTGCAAAGATTCTGCTGAAAACCGGCATTGCAAGCAACATTCTTGTCTATGACAGAAGATTGAACGACTATTATGCACTCACCGAAATCGGTTACATGGAACTCGGCACAAGCGTCAAAATGTTCCTCAATCCCGGTGAACTGATGAGCGAATTGCTGCTTGACAGCACACCGCTTGCAGACTTCCCCTACCTTGCTCTGCGCGATTACTACGGTGAAGACCTCATCGTTTGCGACCTTATGAACGATGCTGCCGGTTACATCGAGCCCGATCCCTACTACACCATTGCAGGTGTGCAGTACGATGCAGAGTCCGGTTCTTTTGAAAGTGACACATGGTGCCTTCTTGTTTCCATGGGTAAGCACACAGCATCCTACATCATCGGTGAATTCATCGAGCTTGTTGATTCCGTCCGCTGAACCCAAACCAATGAAAGCCGTGCAGGTCTTCCTGTACGGCTTTTTTCAATGTGAAAAATTTTTAACTTCTTCAAAAAAAGTGAACGGATTTTGTGTGCACAATCGTATTGTTGGTGAAGTGCAAAAAAAACACAACATCCGGAGGACAAAAAAATGAAAAAAATCATCACCATTCTTCTTGCCGTTCTTCTTGTGGCAGGCATCTGCATCACGGCCGCAGCCGCAGGCAGGCACAATTTCACAGATGCAGACAACAACGGTATCTGTGATAACAAGGCTACCTCTGCCGTCACCTGCCCGAAAAACAGCGCTGTCGGTGTTGAACGCAAAAACGGTCACTGCACCAATATTTACATGGATGCAAACAACGATGGCATTTGCGATAACAAAGGAAATAATAACGGCAACTCTGTTGATGCCAATACTGACGGTATCTGCGACAACAAAAATGAAAACTGCAACAACAATTTCACAGACACAGACAAGGACGGCGTCTGTGATAACCGCAATGAAAACACCGTCCATCATGGCAACGGAAAAGGTGCAGGCAACTGCCGCAAAGCCTGCAAATAAATGTAAGCGAGGAAAGCCATGCGAAGCGAGCAGGAAATCAGCAGAGCCATTTACATGTATGCAGATACAGTCACACGCATCTGCATGCTGTATCTGCATAACAAACAAGACACGGAAGACATTTTTCAGACCGTCTTTATAAAATACATGCACTTTGACGGTTCATTCGAAAATGATGAGCACGAAAAAGCGTGGTTCATCCGTGTCACACTCAATGCGTGCAAGGATTTGCAGCGCTCGTTTTTCCGTTCGCGCACGGTTTCGTTGGATGCCGTGCAGGACTGCATGGCACCCATTCCCGAAGACCACCGCGAGGTGCTGGAGGCAGTTTTGCAGCTGCCGCTGAAATACAGACAGGTCATTTACCTGCATTATTACGAGGACCGCACCGTGCCGCAGATTGCACAGCTGCTAAAAAAAAGCGAGAACACGGTCTACACACATTTAAAACGTGCAAAAGAATTGTTAAAACGAAAGTTAGGAGGGACAGACAATGCATAAGCAGCTTCACGATGCCTTTGATAACATTCATACTTCCCGGCAGCTCAAGGCCGACACTCTGGCATCTGTTATGTCGCAAATACCAGTTGTTGTCAAAAAACAGCCGCCCCTCGCACTGCGTTTTGCGGCTGCCTGCCTGACCTTTGTTTTGATTGCATCGGCTTGCACGGCACTGTATTTCATTCCCGTGACTGCCATTCGCATTGACACCGATCCTGCATCGGCACAATTAAAAATCAACTGCTTTGACCGCGTTGTCGGTGTGGACGGTGATGCAGATAACACTGATGTAAAGCACATGAAATACACGGATGCACTTTCGTGCATGCTTGATGAAAACGAGCATGAAGACACCGTCATCACGGTGGTCGGCAATGAAAAAATACTGTCCGACCTTGAAGAAAATGTGCAGCATCACAAGAATGTGCACTGCAGATATCTTTCAAATCAAGATGCACAACAGGCTGACAGCTGTGGAATGTCGGCTGCAAAATATGAGCTCTACCTGATTCTTGTGCAAAACGGCGTTGACATTACACCGCAGGAAGCACAGCGGATGCCGATGAAAGAATTGCGAGCATTGTGCCGTGAAGACAGCACCGCCATACAGACAACTGCCCCCGATGAAGTCATACCCGAAACAACCACAACCGAATGCGAAGGCAGTCAGCAGCATCAGAACAGCAATCACCACGGCAAAAATCACCACGGATAAACAGTAATACAAACAAAGAAGCCCGTTTTTCAACGGGCTTCTTCGCTTTTTGGAATGCAAAAGCTTGTGTGGCCAATCGGAGCATGCGTTCCGGTGCAAAAAAAACAAATAAAAAGTGCGACAACCGAAGCTGCCGCACCGAAAAACGCAAACCTCGATTTGTCGCCAAACAAAACAATTATGATACTGATTTCCCAATTTCATAACCCGACGAAATTTGCGCTTTTGCCAAATTTCACGGGATAAAAAATAACAGGAAAACAGCCCCTTCAAAAAAGAAGAGAAATCGATAGCATCATAATATAATTGTAATGTTTGGCACTTTCAGTATAGCATCATTTGCTTTTTATTGCAACTGTTTTTGAAGATAAATTACGGTTTGTCGTGCGTAGCCCGACAAACCGTAATTTGTCAACAAAAAAACGAGATCGGATGACCTCGTTTTTGTTTTGTCAGTTATTCAATGCAAAATCAATGAAGCGCTCTGCGTGGCGGTTCCAGAATCCCCATTCGTGCGTACCGTCCTCAAAACAGCTTTCCACGGTCAGACCTTCGCTTGCGGCTTTGGCAAGGAATGTGCGGCTGGTTTTCACAAGATGATCCTGCAAACCGCAGGAAACATACATTTTCAGATCCTTGTGCTTTTCACCGTCCAACAAAGCCGTCGGATTCAACTTACTGGTTGCAGGATCCTCCATATAGGGCAACATGAAAGCAAATTCCGCTTTCAGTCGGTCGATATCCACCAATGCGACATCCGTAAAATCAAGCACACCCGAAAAACTGCCGACTGCAAAATAACGGTCCGGATGGTTGAGAGCAACTTTCATCGCTCCCATGCCGCCCATGGAAAGACCGGCAACAAAGTTTTTGTCACGGTCAAGCGAGAGACCGAACATACCGTGCAAATAGGAACGCAATTCTTCGGTGATGTGGGTGAAATAATTCTGTCCCAGGCAATCATCGCAATACATACTTCTGCCTGCCGTGGGCATGACAACAACGATATCATTCCGCATGGCATAGCTTTCAATTCTCGAATAACGCAGCCAGGCGGTTGCATCATCAGACAGACCATGCAAAAGCCACAAAACCTTGCGGTCTTCCATCTTTTTATTCTTTATCATGTCGGGATTCGGCAAACACATTACAATGTGGGTGCACATTTTCAGTTGCTCGGAATAAAAATCAAGTGTTGTTACAGCCATTTTTTACTCTCCTTTATCCGGGAAATGCTTTGCGGATTTTGTTGTAGCCGATACCTACGATTTCACCTGTGCGTGCATAGGATGCCTCGGCACGTTCCACACCGTTTTCGGCATCTGCAAGACAAAACGCATCTTCAGCCATTTCAGCTTTTACGGGCATGGCTCGGAAGAACTCCTGTCCGTCTGTTTCATAATTACAAATCCAGATGGGAACGATTCTTACCCCTGTCAGACGTGTGCCGTTTTCATCTTTTGTGAAATCCGCAGTCAGAATGACACCGTCTTCACAGTTGACATACGCCTCGTCCTCACCCATGGGGGAAATGATGCTGCCGAGGGAATAAGCACAGGGCACTTTCTTACCGCTTGTGCTGCTTGTAAACACATCCATCGGTTGTACAACATGGGGATGACAACCGATGATCAGATCGACATCCATGTCAGCCAAAGCCTGTGCAATGGCAACCTGCTCGGGGGATTCTTCGTATGTAAACTCAATTCCCCAATGGATATAGACCACAATCGCATCTGCTCCGTCATCACGGGCAGCCTGCACGCGTGCAGCCATTTCCTCATAAAATTCTTCACCGGGATCCGTTTCGTTGAAAGAATGATACAGTGCTTCGCTGCCGTAGTCCAGATAATTCCCGTTGAGGGATTTTTCTTCGGTTTCACCTTCATAAGTGTAGGCAATAAAACCAAAACGGATGCCGTTGGCTTCTTTGATGACATAGGGTTTTTCATCTTCGCTGCTGCGTGTGCCCGTGTGGCTGATACCCTTGCTGTCGAGCATTTCCAGGGTACGCAACATACCGTCGAGTCCTGCATCGTTCGCATGATTGTTTGCCGTTGTCAAAAGGTCAAAACCTGCATTGGCTGCCGCATCCAACAACGCATCCGGTGCAAGCAAACGGACATAACCGATCTCATTGTATTCATCCATCGGATACTCGCTGCCGTCAAGCACACATTCAAGATTGGCAGCCGCAATATCACCGCTCTCAAGAATGCTCTTTACATAGGTGAAACAAGGATTGAAATCAAATGTGCCGCTTTCATAATCATAACAAGCGTTGCTCAGCGGATATTCGCACATCAGGTCACCGCAATTCACAAGGCTTGCCGTAAACACCTGCGGTTGAGCAGCGGTTGTTTCAACAGGCAGCGTCGGTTGCGTGACAGGCAGATCCGCCGGCTGTGCATCATCGGACACAAACACCTTATCTATTAAGAAAAATCCACCAACACCGATTCCGATGCATACCACCAAAAGCACTGCCCAGATCGGCAACATTTTGCGGCTGAATAATTCTTTCATAAACATTTGTCCTTTCAGACTGTATTTTTATTTCTGTAAAAAATGTTTCATCAAGGATTCGCCGCTTTCAAAATAATTGCCTGTTGCGGCAGCGGTCTTTTCGTTGATTGTATCCACACCGTTCAGCGTTTTGGTGCTGTCAAAAATCATATAGGGAACAGGGTCGCTTGCATGGGTGCGTGTGACAATGGGTGTGGGATGGTCAGGCAAAATCATCACTTTATAAGCACCGTACTTTTCGAGGGCAGGCAACAGCTTGCGCAACACAAGTTCATCAATCAACTCGATCGAACGCACTTTGTTTTCGGGCTCGTTGCGATGGCCGCATTCATCGGGTGCTTCAAAATGAAGATAGACAAAATCAGCACCGTTTTCAAATTCTTCAATCGCACACAATGCCTTGCCTTCAAAATTGGTATCCATATATCCGGTGGCACCTTCGACATCGGGGGTTCTCATTTTTGCACAACCGCCAATGCCTTTGAGCAGGTCAACTGCAGAAATAACAGAGCCCTGCAAACCGAATTTATCTTCAAAACTCTCCAGCGCAGGTTTGGTACCTTCACCCCACAGCCAGATGGAGTTTGCAGGCAGTTCACCTTTTGCAATACGGGCTTTGTTGACAGGATGGTCTTTGAGCACATCATAGCTCTTTTTCATCATGTCGATCAAAGCAACGGCATTTTCGGAATCGGAAAGATATGTACCGACCACTCTGCCTGTAATATCATGCGGAGGTGTCATTTTGCCGAGGTCTGCCGTACCGTGATCCCAGACAAGACAATGACGATAGGCAACACCGCCGTAAAAACGGAACTTTTCATTGCCGAAAGCTTCCTGTACGGCTTTGATCAGCTCGTGTGCTTCAGCGGTGGAAATATCACCTGCCGAATAGTCGACCATGGTTTTGTCGTTGTAATTCTCTTCATCGGAAACCGTGACGAGATTGCAACGCAAAGTCACGTCCGTATCTTTGAGATCCACACCGATGCTCACAGCTTCCAGAGGAGATCTGCCCGTATAGCATTCATAGGGATTGTAGCCGAGCACGGACAGGTTTCCGATTTCGCTGCCGGGTTTGAGTCCGTCACCGATGGTCTTTACAAGACCGACCTCGCCTTTCTTTGCCATGCCGTCAAACAAGGGCTTGTCGGCACATTCCATGGGTGTTTTTCCATCCAATGCCGGAACCGGATAGTCAGCCATTCCGTCATATAAAACAACTGCGTACTTCATTATGTATGTACCCCTTTCGGTAATCAATTTGTATTCATGGGACAGTCTTTGCCCCAACCGCTGATATTGCCTCTGTCCAATGCACCGATGATTTTGTCCCGCAAATGGGGATAGGTTTTCTCCAGTGCATTGAGCAGATTTTTCATATTTTCCCGTTCGCTGTGTCCGTCCATCGGACAACCGCTTTTCTGCACAGGCAGATTACAACGCTGTGCAACACTTTCAACAGCTCCCTCACGTGCCAATACCATCGGACGGATCACATAAATGTCCTTGCGGGACAGATAGGTAACAGGTCGGAAACAATCGATTCTGCCGCCCGACAACAGATTCATCATAAAGGTTTCGGCTGCGTCATCCATGTGATGCCCCAAGGCAAGCTTGTTGCAATTCAACTCCTTTGCGGCATCATGCAGAGAACCGCGACGCATTTTGGCACAAAGAGAACAGGGATTCTGCTCTTTTCGATATTCAAAGATGACCTTTGCAAGTTCGGTTTTTTTGACGGTATATTCCACATTGTACTGTTCGCACAATGCACGGATCTGTTCCCAATCATCGCCGTTTTCAAATCCCATATCGAGCGTGATTGCAACAACTTCATACTGTTTCGGATAGAAACGACGCATTTCGGCAAGGGCAACAAGCAAAGCCAATGAATCCTTGCCGCCCGAAACACCGACAGCAATGCGGTCACCGTCCTGCACCATGTCATATTTTTCCATTGCCGCACGCATACGGCTCATGAGTTTCTGCATTATGCGTCCTCCTCGGGAAGAACATAATCCAAAAGCTTCGGCAGCAATTCGACACCGACCACCGCATCCATAAACACACCGTCAGCACGATATTCTTCAACTGACACGGCACCTTCACGACGCACACGGTCGGTAAGGCTCCCCTGTGTATAGGGCATCAGCAACAACACACGACGTCTTGTCGGCGGCAAGGCTGCAGATACGGCATCAAGAAGTTGCTCAAACCCTCTGCGTGTCAAAGCGGAAATCATAACCGCATCACGGGACACAGGCAACAACCACGGTGTTTCCATGGCATCGCATTTATTGTACACGGTCACGGTGGGCTTATCCCCTGCACCCAATTCCTGCAAAATGGAACGTGTGACCGCAAGATGATTTTCATATTCGGGGTCGGAAGCATCACACAGATTCAGAATCAGATCCGCATCCGCAGCTTCTTCGAGTGTGGATTTGAACGCTTCAACCAATTTTGTCGGCAAGCGGGAGATGAATCCGACGGTATCGATGAGCATAACTTCCCTGCCATCCGGCAATTTCAACGCACGCGAAGTCGGATCCAGCGTTGCAAACAATTTATTTTCGGCAAGCACACCTGCATCTGTCAGGGCATTGAGCAGAGTCGATTTGCCTGCGTTTGTGTAGCCGACAATGGCACAGGTCACAACACCGTCTTTTCTGCGGCGTTTTCTGTGCAAAGCACGACGTTTTTCAAGTGCATCCAGGCTCTCCTCCAGTGCATGAATCCGACGACGGATATGTCTGCGGTCGCTCTCGAGTTTGGATTCACCGGGACCTCTTGTACCGATACCACCGCCAAGTCTTGACAACTGCGTACCTCTGCCCGAAAGACGCGGTAAAGAATACTTCAGCTGTGCAAGTTCAACCTGTAATTTACCCTCTGAAGTCCGTGCATTGCCTGCAAAAATATCAAGGATCAGCATGGTGCGGTCAATAACACGGGTTTCGGTTGCATTCTCCATATTCCGCTGTTGTACGGGAGAAAGCTCGGCATCGCAGATAATCAGGTCCAGATCGTTGCAAAGGGCGATGGCACGTGCTTCCTGCAATCGGCCTGCTCCCAGAAAACAGGCATTATCGGGACGTTCCCTTTTTTGTGTGAGCGTTGCAAAAACCTCACCGCCGGCAGTTTCCACCAGCAATGCCAATTCCTCAAGGGATGTTTCCGCATCAAAATCCCCCGTATCCACGCTCACCAACAAAACACGCTCTTTTGCAACAGACTCTTCCATGCAGCCTCCGGATAAAAAATAATTGATTTTATTATATGCCTTTTTTTATAATAATGCAATGTTTTAAAGAAATTTTATGTTTAATCTTTATACTGTATTTTATAGATTGACATTTTTCGCAATATGTTGTATGATAATATTGATTTGATATGCAAAGGATTGAATACATTAATGAAAAGAACCAGATTTTTTGCCATCCTTCTGACAGCATCCCTGCTCCTCGGTTTCGGAGCAGCAGGCGGTTCCGTTCTGATGCAGAACCTGTTCAACAATCCCCGTGCAGAAGCTGTAGATAATGACATTGCAGGCCTTTTGGAAGGTGGTTTTGATATTCAGGGAACGGATATAAACAGCATTCTTTCCGGAATCATCGGCACAACAGCAGCCGTTCAGGATGACAGTCTGAGTACGATTACCACCATCATTCAGGCTCTTATGGGCGGTACGGCTGAAGGTGAAACCACGCTGGATGCCATCAAAGAAAAGCTCGGTGATCTGGGCGGCACGGTAACGGAAAATGAACTCATGCAGGCATTGTTCCAGACACTTCTCGGCTTTGATCTTACCAACTTCGATATGAGTATGCTCACCAGTAACGAATTCATTTCGCAGCTCATGGAAAACTTAGGCGGTGTCAATGTCGGCGGTGCAACACCTGTTGTGACAACAACTGCTCCTGCCGCAACCACTCCCGGCACTGTTCTTACAACAGCACAGC
Organism: Acutalibacteraceae bacterium; assembly: GCA_045576275.1. Classification (GTDB taxonomy): domain Bacteria; phylum Bacillota; class Clostridia; order Oscillospirales; family Acutalibacteraceae; genus RUG806. The sequence goes on along the minus strand of JAZNGB010000045.1, from coordinate 14,689 downwards.
CTGTTGTCACCACAACATTGCCTCCCGTCAGCAATTCCATTACAGCCGGCACCAATACTTCGCAGACACCTGTCGTTACGATGCCCTCCACAACACCGACCATGCCTGTTATTTCCTCCTATCCCGATTCTTCAACACAGTATGCAGACGGTGTGGGTGTCATTGTTGACAATTCGCTCAACATTCAGCAGTACCCCGGCACGGATGTAAACAATATTCCGACTACACCTGAAATTCCTTCTGATACAGCAGAACAACCTGCCAACAAAATCAGCGGTAAGATGATCGTCGGCATTCTCGTTCTTGTTCTTTCCGGCATTTCCGTTGTGGCGGTTGCTTTGGTTATGAAGAAAAACAAATAAAAATATAAAAAAGCTGACTGCTTGCGAGTATGAGCTTGCGGCAGTCTTTTTTTGAGGTAAAGTATGCATCAGGAAGACATCTTGTTGCTCGGGGATGAGCACATTGAATACATAGACACGGACACGTTACAACTGATTGTTTCACCATCGCACACATTCGGTACGGATGCACTTCTGCTTGCCGATTTTGCAAAGGTGAAAAACGGACAAAAGGTATGCGACTTCGGCACCGGATGCGGAATCATTCCCTTTTATTGGCTGCGTAGTTGCAATCCGAAAGAACTCTGGGCGGTTGAGATTCAGGAAAAAGCCTGCAACCAACTGCAACGCAGCATGCTGCTTTCGGAAAAAACAAAGCAAATCCGCCTATTGCACACGGACTTGCGTGAGCTCAAAGGAAAAATAGAATCCGGCAGCCTGGATATTGTCACCATGAATCCGCCTTACACCGCACAAGGACACGGACTCTCCTGCCCCGATGCGGCCCGTCGAACGGCAAGAAGCGAAACGGCAGGATCGCTTGCCGAAATTTGTTCGGCAGCGGCTTCGGTCCTGAAATTCGGCGGTTCGTTCTGCATCTGCCTGCGACCCGAACGACTGACGGAAGCTTTTTTTGCCATGCGCGATGCAGGAATAGAACCGAAGCGACTGCGATTTGTTCACAAAAAACCGACCGATATCCCGTGGCTGTTTTTATTGGAAGGCAAACGCGGCAGAAAACAGGGCATTCAGATGGAAGCACCGCTGTATATGCAAATGCAGGACGGAGAAATGAGTGACGAACTGCTGCGAATTATGGGTACTTACAAAAAAATTTAAAATTTTTTCAAAAAAAGGGGTAAATGGGGAGAAATCCGTATTTGCATTCTGCTACAATGACCTCAACAAAATAAACGGAGGTCATTCATGAGCTTTACAAGAAACGATGCAAACATTCGCTGTCCCTTTTTTAAACACGAATCAGAACGTTCCATTCTTTGCGAGGGATTCACAAAAGACTCGGCATTGCTGACAAAATTCCCGAGTGAAAAAAAGAAAATCGCCTATATCAACAAATACTGCATACGATGCACAGGCGGCGACTGCTACCTCGCAAAAAGTCAGTTTGAAAAGTATAATAAAGAGGAATAAAAAATGCCATAAAAAAAGCCGTCGGAAAAACCGACGGTTTTTTAGCATATTCAAGTATGCTTATTCTGCATCTTCGGTAGCTTCGCCACCAACAATACCAAGTGTTTCAGCAAGTTTCTTAAAAGCATCAAACAACTTCATAAGGAACTGCATAAGAGCTGCAAAATCAAACTGCATAGTTATATCCTCCTGTTAATAATGTAAAAAAGCAAAAAACTTATTCTGCCTTTTCTTCTTCTGCGGGAGCAGAAGTGAGATCATCGTAATTGATGGTCCAACCAAGGAACTCAGCAAGAGCAGCAAAAAAATCAGTTACGAATTCAATAAGAGCCTTGAAAAAAGAATCCATTATTGCATCCTCCTAAAATTATGCACCGGTGGTTTCTTCAACGTCTTCTGTTTCGGGAGCAAACAGATCGATACCGATAAACTTGAAGAAGTCAGCGATAGCAAAAATGAAACGTTCAATAATGCTCATCCAGTCGCCTGTGGATGCGGTGAAATCAAAAAGATCTTCCATTTTAATATTCATAGTAATATCCTCTTTCTAAAAATTATGCGTTTTCTTCGGCTGCGGTGGTATTGTGACCTTCGCCTTCTTCGGGAAGTACAAGAATACCGAAATCTGCAAAAAGCTGCTTGATCTTTCTAAAAATTTCTTCGATGAATGCAAGCACTTCTTCCATACTGAAATCAAAAATGGACTCCATTGTTTGCACCTCACTTTCTTACAAGATTTTAAGTCATTATTAATATAACACATTTATAGCAACAGTACAAGTCTTTTTTTAAAATAAAAATATTTTTTTGCAAAATTCACAAATATAACAAAAGACTGTAACATTTGGAAAAGAGAAAAGACCGGCAATACACCGGTCTCTCTTTTGCATGCAAATAAAAGTAGAAACTTATTGAGCTGTGGTTTCTTCAGTGGTTTCTTCACCGAGACCAAGAAGGCTCTTAAGAGCATTGATGACGGTCTTGAGTGCGTTGAAGAATGCTTCGACGATGGCGACGATATCAGTTGCGCTTTCCATTAATGTTGCACCTCCTCGTGCTGAAATTGCAAATATTGCAAATACATATTAACACAGGTAAATAAAAATTACAATAGTTTTTCAAGGATTCTTGCAAAAACCATAAGAAATTTAAAAATAAGTCAAAAGTTTGCAACTTTTTATTTCCGACTTGGAATTATTTTGCATTCGGTTTGGTGATAAAAGAAACAATAAGTCCGCAAAGCATGGCAGCCGTTATACCTGCCGCCCCTGCACAAAGAGGTCCTGTCACAGCACCCAAAAGTCCTTTTTCATCCACCGCTTCACGCGTACCCTGTGCCAATAAGGCACCAAACCCCGTCAACGGCACACTCGCACCGGCACCGGCAAATTCACGCAACGGTGCATAGACCCCCACTCCACCGAGCACAACACCTGCCACAACAAAACCGACCAGAATCTTTGCAGGTGTCAATTTGGTTTTGTCAATCAGCACCTGCCCGACCGTACAAATTGCACCGCCGACAAGAAAAGCCCACAAATACTGCATTCACCTTTCAATTCCTTTCCTTTTTTATATCAGTTTTCCCATCTGCGGAAAATTATTGCATTTTTGCTAAAAAAATTTAAAAAAGAGAGAAACTAAGTCTTGATTTTGAGACAAACATCATGTATAATAGGTACTCGCAAAGTGAATTGCTGATGTGGCTCAATGGCAGAGCAGCTCATTCGTAATGAGCAGGTTGTCAGTTCGATTCTGACCATCAGCTCCAGCAAACAGTCACCGCAATATGTGGTGGCTGTTTTTTTCTTTTGCATTGCGGTGGTTCGCTTATTGTGCTACAATACACAAAGAGTTATGAAAAGGTGGTTCGGACAATGAAAAATAAGGATTCTTTGGATACAATCAGTGCTGCATTGGCTTTTGCAATGGGAATCGATTCACCTGCTTTTGCAGCTTCAAAAAATGAAACAGTATGTGATTATGTTCAGCAGGCTGCAGACGGAAAAAAGGCAGACAGGATTTTTATGTACAATCCGGACGGTGTCGCACAATGGATCTATGAAAAATATCCGCACTTTTTTACCCCTGCAACACAGGCAACGGACATCGAAGCGGCTCTTTGTTCTGTCATGCCGTCGGTCACACCCGTTTGCTTCGGCACCATGTACACCGGTGCACAGCCGTCTGTACACGGCATTCAATCCTACACAAAACCCGTCATCACCATTGACACTCTTTTTGATGCACTTCTTCGTGCAGGAAAAACCTGTGCCATCGTATCGACCGCCTATGACAGCATGTCGAAGATTTTTTTAGAACGCGACATGGATTATTATTTCTATGACAGCATCGAAAAAGTCAATGCAAAGGCTTGTGAGTTGATTTTGCAGGACAAACATGATTTCATTGCCGTATACAACGGAAATTATGATTCCGCCATGCACAAATTCGGCCCCGAAAGCTGCGAAGCGTTGGGGGAATTGCGTGCAAACGTACGCACATTCGGCATGTTTGCATCCCTCATTGAAAACAACTGGAAACAGCACAACACTTTACTCGGCTTTGCAACAGACCACGGCTGCCATGCCATTGACGGCGACTGCGGCTCGCACGGACTGGACATGGACGAAGACCTGAACATTGTGCATTTGTACAAATATCTTGCTGCCGAAAAAGAATAAATGCGGTTCCGTTTTACACGAAACCGCACCTGACAAAAACATATTCTGCTATGCCCTCTTCCGTGAAGAGGGTATTTTTTTATCCGAATGACACCGTACCGCTGACGAACAATGTCGAAACAACACCGATGGCAAAACCGATCCAACGACGAACGGACAGGCGTTCACGGAAAAATGTTGCAGCAATGAGGGTGGTAAGCATCAGCGGACAAACATTGACCAGCGGAAACATCATCGCAGCAGGCATGATTCCTGCAAGATGCAGGTTGATAACATGGGGGAATGCAAGGGTTGCACCGCCGAGCAAGGGGACAAGCACTCCTTTCTTGTTAAAGGGAATCGGCTCTCTGACGGGACTGCGTTTGTGTTCGACTGCCACCATCACGGCACACAGTACAACGGAAAACACAAATGAAGACACAAGGAAAATCGGCAGCTCGTCCTTGTGTGCTGAAGCCTGATGTACCTTCTGCAGAATGCCGATGGTACCGTTGAGCACGGTGGAAACAAGACACCAGAACAACCATTTTGCGTTTGCCTTGCGGCTTTCGTCCTCTTTTTTCTTATCGGTGGAAAAGACAACACACAGCACCATCAGAACAATACCGAACCCTTGCGAAAGGGTGATGCTTTCACCGAAAAACGGACCACTGAGGGTGGGAATCAGCGTTGCAAGTGAAGAAATAACCATGGAATAAGAGAACGGACCGAGGGGTAATGCTTTGAGCAATGTAATAACCTGACCGCAGCAAACCGCACCGAAGAGAATACCGGTCAGAATCGAATAAGCACTGATTTTGCCGAAACCGCCCGACAGAATCGGAATCAGAACGGCACAGGCAATGCTCTGAAACAGGACATAGAACCATGTTCCGAGGGTACTTTTGGAAACGCTTTTGGTGAATATATTTTTGGTAATCCCTGTCAGGCTGCTTGTCACAATGGTAATGGCAAGCAAAGCAAGGGTGGGCAATGCAAGAATCATACTGTTATCCTTTCTCAATATCTGCCGATTTCATCCAGGGGCAGTTGTTCAAAGCCGTCCGGCAATTCTGCCGTGTCAAGCAAAGTGTAATCACCGTTTGCAGGGTCGGTAAAGAATTGCCCGAGTGCATTGAGATAATAAATATTCTCTCTTGAAACGGTGCTGAAACGGTCAGCAGCATCGGAGATATTGCCAATGCTTGCCGAATCATCAAAAATCAGATTGTTCTCAACCGTGCTGTAGGCAGGATTGGGAACGAAATCGGGGCTGTCAATGTCGTCAAAATCATCCGAATAGGACTTATACTGCGGAAATGCTTCCTGCCAGATTTCACTCTGCCAGGGAGAATCAAACAACAACTTCCACATATCCCCGTCTTTTGCCGAAGAATGCGTAAACCAACCGCCGTTGACTCCATCTCTTGCACGGGCATCGTAACTGACCGGACACTCCCCTGCGTTGATGATGATGTTGTTTCTGACATCCAGATCTCTGCCGCCGCCGAGATGCAAGGCATACTTAGGAATATTGATCAAAAGATTGCCGTATACGGTCTGTCCGGACAGTGCATCGTCCAGATAAATACCGTCGGGGCTGTGTCCGTCCGATCCTAAATTATAAATGCAATTATAGCGAATGACAACACCGTACCAATCCCAACGTCTGCCCGAATAAATGGCACCTGCATCATCGGACAACAGACAGACATCATGGATGAGGTTATACTCAATGATATGATTGTTACCGCTGTATGTAACGGCTTCGTGCGGAGAATTGTACATCTCGTTGTGCGAACAGATATTGCCGACACCGTTGAGCGTTACCGCAGGCTGATACGTCAGGTAAATCTCAGACCAATCGTGAATAAGATTGTTGTCCGCAATATTGTTTCCGGGGGTCAATGTTTCAATGTCACCGCCGGTGAGCACAATACCGCCTCGACCGGTACGGGTGATTTCATTGTTGACGGCTTTGTTGTTGTAGCCGTTCATTCTGATGGCATAGCCTGCCACATTTTTGATCAGACAACCGTCCACGGTCACATCGTTTCCGTTAACAACAACGGCATCGGTACGCGTACCTTTCACGGTCAGATTTTCAAAACGAAGATGATCGGCATTGACATTCAGAATATTGTCAAGCGTAACGGAAAGGTCGATGGAAGCATTCCCGAAATCATCGGATGTATACAGACACAGCAATCCGCGTTCACGGTCAAGATACCATTCGCCCGGTGCATCGAGTTCTTCCAATACATTGAAGAAATAATACGGTGCACCGACTTTTGTGCCGTAGGAGCTTACAAATTTCGGAGAAAGAATCCCCGTATCGGCTTCAAAGTTGCCGATGAGGGTTGAGCCGTCCGCCCAGTCATATTTCCAATACCCCATCATCCACACTTCGTCAAGATTTTCCCACGTCGCGATTCTTGCCGCAAGGTCAGAATTGACACGGTAAACATCGGGTTCAGGGTTGCGGATTTCGTCCCAGTTTGCAACCGCGGTCAAAGCACCGTCGCTTTCTCTGCCAAGACCTGTGGACACGACTTCTTCGGTTTCGAGGAAGCCCTCGTTCGGATAGCGTGCAATGGTCTGACGGATATCATTCACGAACAGTTCACAATACAGCGGTCCTGTATAATCACCGTCATATTGTGCAGCTGTATTGTAGGATCCGATGGCATAGATTTTTCCCCAGTCCTCTGCCGTCAGAGCATACGGCTGTTCGGTCAGATCAATCACCATCACCTTTTCTTTCACTTCCGTCTGCAAACGGGATGCAATATCCTCATACTGCGAAACAGGCACAAAATCTCTCGTCTGCAAAGTCAGTCCGCCGTTGAGGATAACTTCGCCGTCTCCGTAAGCACAGTAGGTTACAGGGCAATCCTGCGTACCGCTGTCTTCTGCGGAAAAGACAACACTTGAAACGCGGTATTCACCTTCCATCAGACAAACCGTAATACCGTCTTTATCGGTTTTATCAAGTTCGCGGACAGCCTGTTGCGCCTTTTCAATACTTGCAAACGGGGCTTGCAGAGAACCGTCATTTGCATCATTGCCTGTGGGGCTGACATAAAAATCGCCTGTACGCAATTGCAACTCCTCCTTTGCAATACTGTCAAAAACAGGGGCTGCTGCTTTGTAATCATTATAAACCAAACCCAGAATAACAGCGAACAGCAAACTGTAAAACACATAAATTACAACAACCGCACCTGCTGCAATCACGGGAATGCTGATTTTTTTATTGCCGATACGGGATACGGCGATCGCAAACAGAACAAACAGGAAAAAACTCTGCAAAACCGTAGCGGCATTGATTGCCTCCCGTGCCATCTGTTCGTGACCTATGATCACATTGACATAAAAAGAAACACCCCATTGCAAAGCAGCATACAAAGCGACACACAGAATCCCTTGTCCGATTTGTTTGCCTTTTTTGCACGGATTTTTCCGCAAAACCTGCATACCGAATACAAGCACACCGACACCGATGTACCCCAGTGCGGCATACACACCGAGCAACGTCAGATTGTCCCAACGCAGATACTCATAATAAAAACTGTAAAGGGAAACACAGCTCAACACTGTTCCTGCAACAGTTGCAAGAATGCCTGTCAATATTTTTTTCTTTTCCATACAATCAATCTCCTGACTTTATTTCTGCAAAATGCAGCAGATGCTCTATGGCAAGTTTGTCGTGATTCCCGATAAAACTATGCGTTCCGTTCGGAATGACCGCATACTCTGTTGTCCCGCCGTTCGGACGGTTGCGGTATGCAGCATCCGCTTTTTCGGCATAAGAAATATGTACAATGGCATCTTTTGTGCCGTGCACAAGCAGAACATCTCCGTTGAAAGATGCAATCTGTTCAAACGGATCCATGCGGACAACATCCTGCACATAGCATTTTCCCAACTTCATCGGACCGCAGAAAAAGGTTTCGGGAATGTTGGCAGGATCGAATTTCGCAAACATCATTTTTCCTTTTCTTGCATCATCGGGAATGCAGAAAGCAGGATAAAACAAAACCAATTTGCTGATATTGTTTTCTTTTTTTGCAGCGGTCAAAGCCGACACAAAGCCACCCTGGCTGCACCCCATCAGCAGAACACGGTTGCTGTCGGTAAACGGAAGACTTCTGACATATGCCAAAACCGCTTCCAGATCACGAACTTCGCTCAGCACGGACATTTGTGTGGTCGGTCCGTCGCTTTTTCCGCCCAACACGCAACCGCCGCAGAAATCAAAGCAAAATGCTGCATAGCCTGCACGGCTGAGTGCTTTTGTGTAATGGCGAACCGTTTCTTTGTTTGCCATAAAGCCGTGACAGACAATGGCAACGGGCAGGTTGTCGCCTTCGGGGCGATACTGTATGCCGCGTATGACAAGACCGTCCCGACAACAGGAAAATGCAGATTTTTTAACACTTTTCATAGCACATCATTCCAAAAACGCCCGAAACAAAAAGTTCGGGCGAAAATCTTTGTTTTCAGAAATTATAAACGAGAGCCTCGCTTTGCTGTCCCCAGACATCTTCCGCAACCACTTCGGCACGGCCGGCACCGTCGGGCAGCTTGAATTTAAAGGAGATGCTGTCGGGACGGGAAGCAAAGTAATACTGCGAAAATTCCCATGCGGCATACAACTCGTTGCCTTCCGCATCGAGAATGCGCAGACGGTAGAGATACACTTCATTGCCGTCTTCAACACTTGCCTGTGCAACGGTAATGGTGGAATCAAGAACACCTTTTTTGAAAGCAAGTTCTGCACCGTCAGCAAAAACGGGTGCATTTGCAACAAGACTTCTCTCTTCGTGAGAATATTTCGACTTTACGGGATCGGTAACATTGTCAACAAGATAGGTGCAAAGGATTTCCCCTGCGGTGATGTCAAGCACTTTGACAAGGATGCGGTTGTCGGCATCAATTTCCAGAATAAGAGCCTGGGCAACGGTCTTGCAGCCGTCGGGATGGATGCTGTTCACACCATCTACGGAGAACTCCGCATAGGACAAACCGCAGTCACCGATGGCGGTGAAAGTACCCTGCCAGATGCTTCTGGGGTCGTTGGCCGGATAGTGTGAATGACCGGAAATATCCACAACCTGCGGATACTTGTTGAGAACATCGGTGAAATACTTCACACCCCAGCCTTCGTGCGTATAGCTGCCGAAGACGGTATTTGTAATATGTTCATGCTGGAAAACAAAAACAGGCTGATCGGGTGTGTCTGCCACGGCTGCGGCAATCTCATTGTCAAGCCATTCGATTTGTTCGGGTGCATAATGCAACGCTTCGTCATCCGTTGCGGACAGCACAATAAAGTGATAACCGCCGATGACGGTGTGATAATCAGGCTGCTGTCCGGTCACCTGCGTGAACATATCAAGGGACTCCGCTTTGGAGTAGAAATTGCCGTCGTGGCTGCTCACAGCCGCCAGAGCAAGCAGTTGTGTTTCTTCACGAAGCACATTGTCAAGCGTTGCACCGAATGCTGCATAAGCCGTCATGGAGCCTTCATCCGTCAGGTCGCCCGAAATAACAAGGGCATCGACCTTGTTGTAGTCTGCATCGGCATCGGCAAGTGCATATGCCTGTTTCATCATTTTTGTTATACGGCGGCAACCCGTGTCCCCCAAGGTGATCACATGGGTATCGCTTGCGGCAACCGCACGGAAAACGGGAACAAAATCATCTTCAATATCTTTGGGAGCTGCCGGAGCAATAAAAATCCCGAAAAAGGTAGCCAGGATGGTAAACAAACTCAGAACCACAGATACAAATGCTTGCATAAAAACGCCTCCGTTTATTTCTTTTTTCATATTACCATGCAAAAGGAAAGATTGCAACAATTTATTTCAGATTGTTTTTGATATGCTCCATATAATGCAGCCAATCACGGCGACTGAAAAAGTGAATGCCTGCACGCAGATGATATGCAATATGACCGTCGTGGCAGAATGTACCGATTTCGGCCTGCGAATCGTCTCCGTCAAATCCTTTTACACCGCAGATTTCCCATGCCGGGGCTGCCGCAGTGCAACATATTTTTTCTGCCCACGGATCTGCCCACAAATCATCCTTTGCACAGCCTACCGAAGCAAAACGCGGTGCAATACAGGCAAGTGCCATGTGCTGGTCAAACACCTCGCTGACGGTTTCGGTTTCATATTTGTGATGATTTTCACAGAACCAATAGTGAAAATGCTGATGAATATGACTGTATGTTTCGGCATCGGCATGTTTGACCTGTTCAAGTGCCGTACCACCGCAACCCGAACCGTTGATGAGTGCAAAACGGATTCGTTCATCCTGTGCCGTACACCACATGGCGGTCTTGCCCAATCGGGAATGACCTGCGACGGCAACATTGTTTTCGTCAATTTCATCACGGGTCAGCAGATAGTCCAGAGCACCGTGCAAAGCATAGGCCCAAAGAGAAATCTTACCCCATCCCGTACCGTCGGTCGGTCGGTCAAAACAACCTGCAAGTCCGTTTGTAAAATCGGCATCGTCGGATGTGATGTCTTTGTAACAAATCTCAGCAAGGCAAAAACCGTTGTCGATGATTTCTTCGGTCGGGCAATACCTGTCATAAGGATCGGGACGGAAATTGATATGCAGTATCAGAGGATGCTTCTTACCGTCGGACGGCACAAACAGTTGCACAGGCACCGTATGATCGCCGTTCGGGGCATGGTAGGTCAGCATAATATTTTCATGGACTGCACTGCCACCGGCACATTTCGGATTGCGATCCGCAATTTCTGCCGTTACGGGACATTTTTCGGGCGGAAACCCATATTCTTCACGACGCAGAAGATCGAGCAGCTCTTCTCTTCTTACTTTCCAATCGGCTGCATTTTCGGCATCCTTACCGTTTTTCATACGCAGCAAAGCGGGATAAATATTCATCTTTCATCCTCCTTGAAAATGGGGTATACACATTCAAATTCTTCACATACAACAGGCATCGCACGGTCAAATTGCTGTCCGATTGCTTGCAGCTCCTGCTCAAAGAAGCGTTCGTGCACCTTTCTCCAATACGAAAGTGAGCCGTCGCCCTCGCCTTCCTTTGCAGCATGCAAGGGGGCAACCTTGTCGAACGCACACACATATACAATCGTTGTGCGGATCACACACACGGCTTCATTCCTGCTGTCAAGCACAACGCTGTACGTCCCTGCTTTCGGTATGGCACTGCCGTCATGCACATAGCATGGATAGGCTGATGCGGAAGCGGTTTTTTCTCCGCGTAATATTTTTTGTGCCAACGTATCTGCGTTCGTGCCGAAAGCCCATGCATCATAGCTTGCGTTTTCGATTTTATACTCTTTGCAATACTGCAAAAACATATCTTTTGCTTTCATCTTTTCACCATTGTTTATTATATCACTTTCTTTTTTAATTTTCCATAGTTGACAAAAATGATTTTTACTGTAAAATAAAAATTGTGATACAAATAAAGGAAGGAAACACTTTATGAAACATTCTTTTGTCAATGTATGGAAAAAGATCCTCGCATTTTTCACATCTGTTTTCATGCTCATCAGCGGTCTGTTTGCAGGCAGCGAACCTGAAAAGGTCTACCCGGATGCAAACACCGTGGGAACATACGACGAACAGACTGCAGATTACATCCTTTCTATTGATGCTCAAAATGAAGTACATGAAATATCCGATCTTCTGTACGGTGTATTCTTTGAGGACATCAATTTTGCAGCCGATGCAGGTCTGTATGCTGAAAAAATTGCCAATCGTTCCTTTGCATTCACAGAACTTGCAGCAGACGATGCCCTGTTCCATTGGTCCGCTGTCAACGGTGCAAAACTTACCGTTGAAGAGAATGCGGAAGAAGCTCTCAACCGAAACAACATCGATTACCTTGTCATCTCCAACACCTCCGACACACCTGCCGGTGCCGCAAACTGCGGTTTTATGGAGGGAATGAATCTCGACAAGGATGCACAATATATATTCTCCGTCTGGGCGAAGGCAAAAGACGGTTATACAGGCAAGCTCTATGCCCGTATCTGCACAGGGGAACAAATAGTGGATGAAGCCGTGATCGAAGGCATTACTGCCGATTGGGCACAGTATGAAGTAACCCTGACAAGCGATCGCGATGCTGTCGAAAACGTGACCGCACAGATTCTCATCGACAAGGGTGAAGTCGTTGCGGATATGGTTTCTCTGTTCCCTGTTGACACCTATAAAGGAAGAGAAAACGGTCTTCGCAAAGATCTTTGCGAGTTGCTGGAAGAGATGCAACCGAAATTCCTGCGTTTCCCCGGCGGTTGTGTCATTGAAGGCTACACATGGGAAACGGCTTACCATTGGAAAGACAGCATCGGCGTGAACGAAAACGGCGACCCCTTGCTTTTCAACAACACATACGGTGATGTCGCTGCCCGTTCACAGGGTGAAAACATCTGGACAGACCACTCTGCAACCGAAGACCCCTACCCCTCTTTCATGAGCTACGGTCTTGGATTCTATGAGTATTTCCTGCTGTGCGAAGATCTCGGTGCGGTTGCCGTGCCTGTTCTCAACTGCGGTCTTTACTGTCAGATGCGCGGTATGGGTCCCGTTGACATGGACAGCGATGAATTTGCAAAATATCTGGATGATATGTTCGATCTGATTGAATTCTGCCGCGGTGACGAAAACACCACATGGGGAAAAGCAAGAATTGCAATGGGACACGAAGAACCCTTTGATCTGCAATACATCTGTATCGGCAATGAAAACGAAGGTGAAGCATATTATGAACGCTACACCGCTTTCCTGGAAGCTTTCCTTGCTGCAAAAGCAGAAAATCCCGCATTTTATGAAGGCATTGAGCTGATTTATTCCGCAGGTGCGGCAGATGCAACCCACGGTGTAAACTACATCGGCTCCTACGAATATGCAAAAGACTATCTCGAGGCTCACACGGAACTGTCCGTCAATGACTTTGCAGGGGCTACCGACCAGCACTACTACAACGATCCCATCTGGTTCAGACAGAATACGGATTATTATGACGAATCCAATTATTCCCGTACCGTGGAAGGTATGACCGATACCAACTACGGCGGTGCCATTCAGGTATTCCTCGGTGAATATGCAGCTCGTTCTAATTCACTTGAAGCTGCACTTGCTGAGGCCGCTTACATGACAGGACTTGAACGCAACGGTGACATCGTACGCATGGCAGCCTATGCACCGCTGTTCTCTTCAGGCACGGCAAGACACTGGACACCGAACTTAATATGGTACAACAACGCCGACAGCATCGGTTCTGTAAGCTATTATGCACAGAAGCTGTTCTCCACCAACGCAGGCACAACGCTGCTTGAAAGCACACTCGACGGTGCAAACATCGAACAGCCCACTCTTTCGGGCAAGGTCGGTGTCGGCACATGGTACACAAGTGCAAAATTTGACAATGTCAAGGTTGTCTCCAACGCAGACGGCAAGGTGCTCGGTCAGGATGATTTCTCCATGAACACATTCTGGTGGGATTGGGATGCAGCCACCGACGGTGAATTCAAGGTTGAAGATGGTGCACTCGTACAAAAGACCACCGATATGGCTTACTCCAACACAGGTTCCGTAGCCTACTTCGGCAATGCAGATTGGGAAGACTACACCTTTACCGTGGAAGCCACAAAACTCGACGGTGCGGAAGGTTTCATCATTCCGTTTGCCGTGCAGGACACAAAGAACAATTATTTCTGGAATATCGGTGGCTGGGACAACACGGTTTCCTGCCTGCAGAGCATTGAAAACGATGCAAAAACAGGACAGATCATCGGAACCATCAGAGATTTTACAGCCGAAACGGGCAAGACCTATGAACTGAAAGTCGTTGTCAGCGGCAGACACATTCAGTGCTACATCGACGGCGAACTGTATGTTGACTACACAACAGGTTCGGATTGCGAAGCCGAAGCCTACCAGGTCGTCAGCACCGACGAAACGGGCGATATCATCGTAAAGCTTGTCAATGTCACAGGGTCTGCACGCACCTTTGCCGTCAGCATCGACGAAGACACTGCAGTGGCAGGCACCGCAAAAGCATATCAGATGTTCCATACCGACCCTTCTGTTGAAAATCATCTCGGTCAGGAAGAAAATGTTGTGATTGAGGAAATCACCCTCGAAAACATTTCTTCCGCATTCAACTACACCGTTCCCTGCTACTCGGCAACAGTTGTGCGTATTCAGAGAGCAAAATAAACAATCCTTTTACAAACTCCGGGGCTGCATCATGCAGCCCCGCTTTTTTCGTTCTGAGTGGATTGAGAGGAAAGTGAGAAACAAATTGGAGTTTGTCGGGGAAGCAGCCAATCACGGGGGACGGGTCCGTGATTGACGGCTACGCACAGACCGACCTTGCACTTGTCAACAAAAATTGGACACATAAATCAAAATATTAGACCTGAAAAATGTGAGAATGCACAAGTCCGTCCGTCACCCTTGACATCGCTCCGAGAAATGCCGGACAAAGCATATCGATGGCGATGAACTCATGAG
>JAZNGB010000044.1:0-7744 GCA_045576275.1 Acutalibacteraceae bacterium | reverse complement strand
CAGTATGGCGCAGAACCTCGGGATATTTGGCGCTGAGCCATGCGGGACGGGCACCGGAGGGGGTAGCGAGAATCACCCGCCCACCTGCCGCATAAATATCGTCCATGGCCTTGTCCATGAAGGAAAAGTCAAATTTCCCCTCCTCCGGCTCCAGCGCCGCCCATGAGAAAACGCCCAGCGTCATCTCGTTGCAGTTTGCCAACCGGAAAAGGTGCATATCCTCCCGCAAAATGTCGGGATAGTCCGTCCATTGGTCGGGGTTGTAGTCACCGCCGTGAATGATATGATCAAAAAACGGATTGTTCATATGTCGGATCCCCTCTTCTCTTTTTTGTTCATTATATCATGCCTGCAAAAAAATGTCCATTTTCAGTTGAAACTTTTTCGGCAGGGATGTTTTGTACTTTACTTTTTCTTTTTTATAGGGTATGATTAAGAAAACACATCGGAAAGGAAAAAAACATGAAACACGCAGCAAAAAGAATGATAATTGTTTTGATGGTGGTGATACTGATGGTAAGTGCTGTTTCTCCTGCTTTTGCAGCAAACGAAAAGAACGACAAAGCATTGCAGTTTCAGGCTGACGGAACGTTCAGAATCATGCACATAACGGACACACATCTGGAAGATGACAACATCGATGCATCCGTCTGGCTGATTGCGGCTGCCTGCGACCGCGAAAATCCCGATCTTGCCGTCATAACAGGCGACAATGTGCTCAATTATGAAGATGCTTCCATCACCAAATCCTATATCGACAGACTCATGTCCGTCTTTGAAAGCCGCCAAATTCCCGTTGCTGTCACATTCGGCAACCACGACAGCGAAACGGGTGCGATGAGCCGTGAAGAGCTGATGGCATATTACAACACATACTCCTGTTCCCTTTCCGTGGACGACGGACCGCTGCTTCCCGGTTGCGGAACCTACAATCTTCCTGTTCTGTCTTCGGACGGCAGCAAGGTAAAATTCAATATCTGGGTCTTTGATTCGGGCGACTACGACAGCGAAGGTCGCTACGGTTTTGTTAAAAAAGAGCAGGTTGCATGGTACAAGGCAACAAGTGAAGCACTGCGACTTGCAAACGGCGGTGAAAAGGTCAACTCCTTTGCATTCCAGCACATCATCGTACCCGAAGTGTACGATGCCCTGAAAAAGACCGACAGAAAGACCCTCTATGCATTCAAGCATATGTACAACAAGGACGAATACTATATGTTCGATCCCAACGGTGTCAACTTCGGCACACTCAACGAGACCCCTTGCAGCGGCTATCTGAACGAAGGACAGTTCGATGCAATGGTCGAGCAGGGTGATGTGCTTGCCATGTTCACGGGGCACGACCATTCCAATGCATTCGGTGTGCGCCACAAGGGCATTGACATCGTAAACTCTCTGAGCACCCGTTACGGCGGCGATGCATTTTCCACCCAGTACGGCTACAGAATGCTTACCGTCAACGAGAACGACACTTCTGTATATGAATCGAGCGTCATGCATTGGTATGATATGTTCTCTGCTGCCGATGCAAATGCACTTCGTAACAAGGGAGACGATTTCGGAGCCAAAACCGTTTCCGAAATTCTTTTCCTCGGCTTTTTCCAGAAATCGTTCCGCGTGATCGGCGTTGCTGTTACAAAACTGCTGACTGGCAGAACGGTTTCCTTCCCCGATTGATTTTTACAATGAATATATAAAGAAAAAAGGAGTTTTACCATGGCAAAAATTTTAATCAGCCCATCCAAATATGTACAGGGTGCAGGTGAAATGGGCAACCTGTACGAATATGCAAGCAAATACGGCAAAAAGGCACTTGTGCTGATCACCGAATCGGGTTACAAGAGAATCGGTGCTGCGGTTGAAAGCAGTTTTGTCGGACAGGATTTTGAACTTGTTTTTGATTATTTCAATGGGGAATGCTCCAAAAATGAAATCAACCGTCTGATTGCCATTGTAGAAGAAAAAGGTTGCGACCTTGTCATCGGCATCGGCGGCGGCAAGATTCTGGACACTTCCAAAGCGGTTGCATTCTATTGCAAGACTCCCGTTCTGATCTGCCCGACCATCGCATCCACCGACGCTCCTTGCAGTGCTTTGAGCGTTATCTATACCGATGACGGTGTTTTTGAAGAATATCTTTTCCTGCCTGCCAACCCCAACATGGTGCTCATGGACACCGATATCATCACCAAATCCCCCGCAAGACTGACCGTTTCGGGTATGGGTGATGCCCTTGCTACCTATTTTGAAGCCAGAGCCGTCAAGGCAAAGGATGCAGGTACGTGTGCCGGCGGCAAAGTCACCAACGCTGCCATGGCTCTTGCAAAACTCTGCTTCGACACCCTCATGGAAGAAGGCGTCAAGGCTAAAATCGCTCTGGAAGCAGGTGCTTGCACAGAAGCAGTCGAAAAGGTCATCGAAGCCAACACACTGCTCAGCGGTATCGGTTTTGAAAGCGGCGGACTTGCAGGTGCCCATGCAATCCACAACGGTCTGACCGTACTGCCCGAATGCCATCATATGTACCACGGTGAAAAGGTTGCATTCGGTACACTGACACAGCTTGTGCTTGAAAATGTGGACGGTGACGAGCTTGAAAGAATCATTGATTTCTGCATTGAGCTGTGTCTGCCCGTCACATTCAAAGAACTCGGAATCTCCGAAGTGACCGACGAAAAACTCTTTGCTGTTGCCAACGCAGCCTGTGCAGAGGGTGACACATTGCACAATATGCCGTTTGAAGTCACACCCGAAAAGGTGGTAGCTGCTCTCAAGGCAGCCGATGCTTACGGCAGATATTTCCTCGGAGAATAAAACAGATTTCCATTACAAAAGCCCCAAGGTGCACAATGCACTTTGGGGCTTTTTTGTGGGATTAAGAGTAAGATCAGTAGCAGAAAATGTCGGTTTCGATGTAACGAATACCCATGTCATACAGCATTTTGGCATCTTCAACATCGTTGACCGTCCAGAACGAAACGGGCACATCTGCATCGATGGCAAGCTGAATGGTGTCGGTATTGTTATCTTCAAAGTCGGCAGACAGCCAGACTTCACCGCCGAGTTCTTTTGCTTGTGCAATGTTGTCGGCATTGATATCATCCACAAGATACCACAGTTCAATATCCGCATCCAATGCACGGATTGCCTGCAACTGTTCGTAGTCAAAAGAAATGACCATCGCGGATTCGGAGAGACCTCTTTCGTCAATCGCATCCATGATTTTGTAGAGCTGGTCGTAACCGTCAGCTTTGATTTCAATCTGCGGACGGGTGGACGTGCCGACAAAAACATCAAGATACTCTTCCAGCGTTGCAATTTTCAGGTCTTCGTATGCCCAGAAATTGCAGCCGGATTTGTAGGTGAATGTACGCAGTTCTTCCAGGGTCATTTCGGAAATTTCAGCGAACTGGCAGAACATATTGTCGGTATCGGAGTTGTGATTGAGTACCCAATAACCGTCAGAAGTGAGCTGAATGTCGCATTCTGCGGCATAGAAACCGAGTTCGACAGCTTTTTCATAAGCAGGAATGGTGTTTTCGGGAGCAACCGCGGTGATGCCTCTGTGTGCGGTCAGATACACCGGATCGTCGGGGGTGCCGACGCCGTTTTCAGACAGGGAAACAAGTTCTTTTTCCGCATACACAATTTTTGCGATGGGCAAAAACGGCAGCAGCGGACTCATGAAAAGAGGAACCAGAATCAATGTAATGATTTTGTTGAACAATGCAACCATGTCAGCTCTCCTTAATTAAGAAAATCAATTGTGTAAGCTGCAACTTCGTCAGCATAGTTTTCAATGAACATATGGCCGCCGCCTTCCACCGTAACATTGACAGCATCAGAAGGCAGATGGGCTGCGAATTTTACACGGGCATCAACGGGAATGACATTGTCGAGAGAACCGTTGCAATAGAAAATCGGCTTGCCGCAGGTACGAAGTGCAAGGAAATCCGTGGTGGGGACATCGACAAAGCAATAAATCGCACCGGAACCGGTACCCTTGATGGACAGAGGATCTTTCACCTTGGCAACATCATAGTTTGCATAGTATTCATCATCCTGCAAGCCCATCTTGAGAGCCATGTCGAAGATAAAATCAACCTTTACAAACAGTTCCATAATGCCGCCCATGATGACATTGATGGGTTTGAATGTGAACATGGTCTTCATGCCTTCGGACATACCTTCGTTACCGGCAGTACCGTAAAGAAGCAAGGATGAAACAGCTTCGGGATATTCCTGCATAATACCCTGGGCATAATAACCGCCCATAGAATGACCTGCAACGATCCATGCATCGTCACTCAGGTAGGTCATGAGGGTATAAATGAGTTCTTCTCTTTCAATAAAATCGGTGGTGGAGGTTTCTCTTGTGGAGTAACCGTAGCCGGGCAGGTCGATCAGCACGCAGGTATAACCGTTTGCGGCAAGAATTTCTGCAAGCGGCTGCCAGCACCAACCGGACAGTGCAAAACCGTGGATCATCATGATCTGACCGACAGGATTTTGGGCTTCGATGACACGGAAGTGAATCAGATAATCACCGTAAGCAAGGAAACGGCTGTCTTCATACGGTGTTTCGTATGCACCGGTTGCCACTTCAACAGCTTCAAGAACTTCTTCTTCAAAAAAATCTTCTTCCATCATGGCAGCAACAGGCAAAATGCTGCCGCAAAGAAGCATAACAAGGGACAGGACAATGCAAAAAACTTTCTTTTTCATATCTGTTTTCCTTTCCTTATACAATAGAATATTAAAATTATAACATATCCGATCAGGAATTGCAACAGGAAAGCAACTGTGCAGCCTTCTGTTCGATGTCCTCGGCTGTCCAGTCGGGATTGATGAAACAGTAAGCTGTTTTTGCAAGGTGATCGAGTGATGCAGGACACATATCGAGGGTATAATTGTGACGCAGATCCTTGTTTGCGGGCATTTTAAAGGGATCCATCAGCGGATGCAAGGCACCGCGTTTTTCCATAATCGGAGTCCAGCTGTTATATACATGGCGATCACACGTAACAGGGCACATGCCACCTGTTTTTTCTGCAAAGTCCTTGGCCTGTTGTGCAGTTTCAAAGCGGAAAGCAATGAGATTGCCGGTGTCGCCGTCCGCATCGTTATCGGGAGAAAGTGCAATTCTGCCGTTGAGTTTTTCAAGCAATGCCTTTTTGTTTGCACGAAGGTCATGTACGATACCGTCGAGTTTCTGAATCTGACAACGCATGACGGCAGCCAGAATTTCATTGCCGCGATATTCCGTACCGCAGAATCCCTGTTCGGAAAAATCCTTCATCTGATCACCGAAAAAGGCAATGGCAGACGCATCGTGATAGATGCACGAACGCTCATACAATTTCTGATTATTGGTGATGATTCCGCCGCCCTCACCGCAGGAAATAATCTTGAAAAAGTTAAAACTGAACGCACCGATATCCCCGATCGTGCCGCAGAATTTTCCCTTGTAGCTGCTGCCGACACCCTGGCAGGCATCTTCCAGCACATAGATGCCGTGTTTTTTGGCAACAGCAAGAATTTTTTCCATGTTGCAGGGTCTGCCGTTCATGTGGACGGGGATCACACAACGGGTAGCAGGTGTGATTTTGCGTTCGATATCCTCGGGATCAATCGACAGTGTTGCATCGACCTCGGTGACAACGGGAATGGCACCCGTTGCAAGCACCGCCATGGCGGTTGCGATATAGGTATAGGCAGGCACAAGCACTTCATCCCCGGGACCGATTCCCAAGGCGACCAATGCGGAAACAAGTGCACCCGTTCCGCTTGTGGTAAAGGCTGCATAGCCTGCACCGAAGTATTTCTTCATATCTTCCTCAAAACCCCAGACGGCTTTGCAGGAATTGTTGACCTTGAAAAAGTCTTTCTTCTCAATGACCTCTTTGACGGCATTGATTTCTTCCGTTCCGATTCTGAACATTTATAACGCCTCCATTTGTTCTACGATTGCGGCAACCAGATAATCATCCGCATTGTCCACAGGGGATTGCAATCCGTTTCCGGTTTTGAACATAAGAACTTCATAACCGCCGCGGATAATCTGATCCGCAGACGGGAAATAGCTGTTATTGCCGCCTGTATTGCTCATACACAAAATATGGCGGTCCGGTCTTGCTGCCTTCAGGCGAAGGGAAATTTCGGTGAACATCTCATAAGCAAAGGGAACAATCAGCACATTTCCCAACTGCAAAAGGGTCATCGGAACGCTGCGGCTTGTTTCCTGCGGCAAATCATTTTCGTAAGCCTTTAACACCTGTTCATAATAATATGCCATCTGCCTGCCGAGATTCACTTCATGTTCTTTGTTCTCCTCGTACCCTTGCAAGGCTTCTTCTTTGCTGATGCGCGGTTGCAAAGGCAAGCTTGCGGTCATTGGCAGCAAGGTCAGAGAAGGCTCGCAATATTGCTGTATCTTTTTATAACAACGCACGGCATCAGATGCGGCAACACCGCCCAATTCCATCGCCTGACGCGTGTCGCCCACGGTATGTCCGTTCGGAAGACGCGGTCCCGTATCGCCCTCACAACCGTTGCAGAACAGTGTCATCGCACCGCTGATGGCAGCAAGACGATCTACGCAAACACCGCACCAATCGCGTGAAACCAGTGTATCTGCACCACAGGCGGTATTGTGGGCACCGTAATGGATGATGTTGAGGATATTTTTATCTGCTTCGTTGACAAAAGAAAGAACCGTCATGGTCGGGTCAAAGGTACCCCACGGGTTCTGACCGAAATCCACTCTGCCGTCCGTCAACAGTTGCCGACGGTTGATACCGACTTTGCTGTGTACGGTCGCATACCCCATTTTTGCAGGCTGCAACGTCGCACAAGCCTCGTGCACGGCATCGAGAATCTGTGGAATAAATACCGCTTCGCAATAGGCATGATCGATCTTTCCCCACCCCTCTTCACCTGCCGTATTCGGCCCGGTGTGGGTGTGGGTTGCGTGCAACAGAATATTCTCAAACGGAATATTCTCCTTGCGTGCAATTTCTTCCCGAATGCGTTTGTCAAGGGTGTTGTGAATCAGACAGACATCGCAGCTGATCAGTAACGCTTTTTTCTGCGTGTCCGAAAAACAAACAGCGGTTGTGTGCAAGGGATCATTGACAGCGGTTGAAAAAATTTTATCGTGATATCCGTAGAGATTGCCGCCGACGGCAGGAGTGATATCACGCTGTGCAAAACCAAGCAGAAAAGACATCTCATCACCTCCGGCTTTTTTCATTTCTATTATACAGAATCGAAAAAGAGATTGCAACAAACAAATCCAAAGAACAAACATTGTGCATGGAAAAAGCCGGGAAAAATCCCGGCTTTCCTGTTTTTATTCCGGCTGCAAAATGCAATGCCGATTTGTACACATTGCATTTTCAGCACTTTCTTGTCCGCTTGTTTACGGGCAGATCGGTTTTACCAATGGGCAACACCGCATTCACAATAACGGCGGTCTTCCATCCCGAACAACTTGAAGAAGAATACAAGAATCTTCCACAGCAACTGCAGCAACTTGTTGGAAGAATGGCACCAGCAGGAATGTGCGGTGGTGTTGGAGCCGCTGTTACCGCCATCCTGTGTGCCGCCAAGACCCGAGCCGGGTGCCGGTACGATCAGAATGTTGATATTTTCTGTCATATGCGGAATGGTGAAGTAGTTGTCGGCATCCACGGAAAGTTCTGCTCCGTTGACCATAACCACTACATCTTCCGGATTGTACTTG
>JAZNGB010000043.1:0-25924 GCA_045576275.1 Acutalibacteraceae bacterium | reverse complement strand
TACGATCCGACTTTGCGGAGGTTATAGACGAGGTCCTCGACCTGTTTATTGAACTCGGTGCAGACGAAGATCAGCTTGAATTCCCCGTAGTTTATGCAAGCGGACGTGACGGCTATGCTTCTCTCGATGACAGTGCAAGAGAGGGCGATATGAGACCTCTCCTTGACGCTATACTCGAAAACATCGATGCTCCCACAGGTGAGCTTGACGGTCCCACACAGATTCTTTTCTCTTCTCTTGACTATGATGATTATATCGGCAGAATCGGTGTCGGCAGAGTCGAAAGAGGTCGTATCAAGTACGGTCAGTCTGCTGTACTGTGCCATACCGACGGCACAAAGAGCAATGTCAAGGTGTCCCGTCTGTATGCGTTTGACGGTTTGCGTCGTGTGGAAGTGGACGAAGCTTTTGCAGGCGACATCGTTTCTGTTTCGGGTATTGAGGGCCTGAACATCGGTGAAACGCTGTGTGCTCCCGATTGCATCGAGCCGCTGCCCTTCGTAAAAATCGACGAGCCGACCATCTCCATGAATTTCATTGTCAACGACAGTCCTTTTGCAGGCCGTGAAGGTAAGTTTGTTACCTCCCGTAACATCCGTGCAAGACTGTTCAAGGAAGTCGAAACCAACGTCAGTATGCGTGTGGAGGAAACCGATACCACCGACTCGTTCAAGGTATCCGGCAGAGGCGAATTGCACTTGTCCATCCTCATTGAAACCATGAGAAGACAGGGCTATGAGTTCCAGGTTTCCCGTCCGAAAGTTATTTTCAAAGAGATCGACGGTGTGTTGCATGAACCGATGGAATTGCTCATCGTCGAAGTGCCGCAGGACTATGTCGGCCCTGTTATGGAAAAGCTCGGCTCCCGTAAGGGTGAGCTTGAAAACATGGGTGCTCGTGACGGCGGCACGACCCATCTTGAATTTAAAATCCCTGCCAGAGGTCTCATCGGTTATCGTTCCGAATTTTTGACCGATACCAACGGCTACGGCATCATGAACAACCTCTTTGCAGGCTATGAGCCTTATAAAGGTGACATCCAGATGCGCGAACGCGGCTCGATCGTTTCCCACGAAACAGGCGAAAGCACCGCCTACGGTCTGTGGAATGCACAGGACAGAGGCAGACTCTTCATCGGTGCCGGTGTGGATGTTTACGAAGGCATGATCGTCGGTGAATGTGCCAAGAACGAAGACCTCGTCTGCAACGTCTGTAAGAAAAAGCAGATGACCAACACCCGTGCATCCGGCTCGGACGAAGCATTGCGTCTCGTACCGCCCTCAAATCTGAGCCTTGAACAGTGTATGGAATTCATCGGTGATGATGAACTGCTGGAAGTCACACCCGTATCCTTGCGTCTGCGTAAGCGTGTGCTTTCCAAGGAAATGCGTCTGAAAGCAGAACACCGCAAGAAATAATTGCAAAATAATGGTCGGTATTTATTGGAGTTGTTGATTTTGGAAACGAAAAATACCATAAAAATTGCCGTCGGTGACCAGGCTTATACCATTGTTGCAGGCAATCGCCCCAACGAAGCCAAAGCGGTTGCGGCTGATCTTGACAAAAAGGTACGTCTTATTCTCAAGGAAAACCCTTCCTGCACCTACACGCAGGCTGTGGTTCTGGCTGCATTGGATTTTGCCGACACGGCAAAACAGGCAAGTGAAGAGGTTGACAGACTGCGTGGCGAAATCAGATCCTATCTGGAGGATTCCGCCAAGGCAAAAACCGAACGCGACAAGGCATTGCGTGAACTGGAACGTCTGAAAGCCAAAGCCAACAAGACCCAGCGTGAAGGTGTCCGCAACAATCTCTGGGACGGCACGGATTTATAACACCGACAATCAGATAAAAGATACAGAAAAAGCCTGTGCATTTTTTCGCACAGGCTTTTGTTTATCGCTTGTTTTTACAGCAGTTCTTTGAACAGGGCGGTGATTTCTTCGACAGAAGTATCTCTCGGGTTGCCGGGACGGCAAGCATCGTCAAATGCACTCTGAGCAAGGAAAGGAATGTCCTCTTCTTTAACGATTTCCTTGAGGTCAGCAGGAATGCCGACATCTGCGGAAAGCTGACGGACAGCGTTGATGGCAGCTTCGCGAGCTTCTTCAATCGTCATGGCATCGGTGCCTTCAACACCCATTGCCTTTGCGATGGCACGGTATTTGTCACCTGTTGCAGGTGCATTGTAAGCCATAACGGTGGGAAGAATGATAGCGTTTGCAACACCGTGCGGTGTGTCATACAGAGCACCGAGCGGATGTGCCATGGAGTGAACAATGCCCAGACCGACGTTCGAGAAGCCCATGCCTGCGATATACTGACCCAGTGCCATGCCTTCTCTGCCCTTGTCGCAGCCGTTGACAGCACCTCTGAGAGAAGCTGCAATGATTTCGATTGCCTTGAGGTGGAACATATCGCTCATTTCCCAGGCACCCTTGGTGATATAGCCTTCAATGGCATGGGTCAGAGCATCCATACCGGTCGCAGCGGTCAGACCCTTGGGCATGGTAGCCATCATGTCGGGGTCAACAACAGCAACAACGGGAATGTCGTGCACGTCTACGCAGACCATTTTGCGGTTCTTTTCGGCATCGGTGATAACGTAGTTGATGGTAACTTCTGCAGCCGTACCTGCCGTGGTGGGAACAGCAATAATCGGAACGCATTTGTTTGCGGTGGGAGCCACACCTTCCAGAGAACGCACATCTGCAAATTCGGGATTGGTGATGATGATACCGACAGCTTTTGCCGTATCCATGGAAGAGCCGCCGCCGACAGCAACAATTGCATCGCATTCTGCTGCCTTGAATGCAGCCACACCGTTCTGCACGTTTTCGATGGTGGGATTTGCTTTTATATCAGAGAAAATAACATATTCAATGCCTGCTTCGTCAAGCACATCCGTCACTTTTTTGGTGACGTTGAATTTAATAAGATCGGGGTCGGAACAAACAAAAATCTTCTGAAAGCCTCTTGCTTTGATTTCTGCGGGGATTTCACGAACGGCACCTGCGCCGTGATAGGATGTTTCGTTGAGTACAAATCTGTTTGCCATGGTTTTACCTCCGTTAAATTATTAACAAATTTTATTATACCACGCTTTTTTGCCGAAATCAATATGTTGAAAAACAGAATTGTATTGAAAAATTTCTTGACTATAAAGGCTTGATTTGCTAATATTTAATTATGTATATTATAAACTGTATATAAAAGGAGGCAATTCCCATGAAAAGTTCCTTTCGCTGGTATGGCGACAGTGATCCCGTAACCTTAGAATACATCCGTCAGATTCCCGGTATGCGTTCCATCGTTTCTGCGGTGTACGATGTCAAACCCGGTGAAGTCTGGCCGGAAGAAAGCATCAAGTATATTGCCGACCGTTGCAAAGAAAACGGTCTTGTGTTCGATGTGGTCGAGTCCATCCCCGTGACCGAAGAAATCAAACTCGGTCGTCCCGAACGCGAACGCCATATTGAGAATTATTGCGAGTCCATCCGTCGCTGTGCCAAATACGGTGTCAAGTGCGTGACTTACAACTTTATGCCCGTGTTTGACTGGACAAGAACACAGCTTGACAAAGAAGCCGAAGACGGTTCAACAAGCCTTGTCATGTATTGGGAACAGATGAAAGGACTTGATCCTCTCAAGGATGATATTCACCTGCCCGGTTGGGATTCCTCTTACACCCAGGATCAGGTACGCGAACTGATCACGGCCTACGGTGAAATCGGTGAAGACGGTCTGTGGAAAAACATTGCCTATTTCCTCAAAAAGGTCATTCCCGTTGCCGAAGAATGCGGTGTTGTGATGGCGATTCATCCCGATGATCCGCCGTATCCCATTTTCGGACTGCCGCGTATTATCACCTGCGAAGAAAATCTTGATCGCTTCTTAAAAATCGTGGACAGTCCCGCGAACTCCCTTTGCTTCTGCACAGGCTCGCTCGGCTGCCATCCGAAGAACGATATGCCCACCCTTGTACGTAAATATTCCGCCATGA
The DNA here is from genome assembly GCA_045576275.1 of Acutalibacteraceae bacterium. Classification (GTDB taxonomy): domain Bacteria; phylum Bacillota; class Clostridia; order Oscillospirales; family Acutalibacteraceae; genus RUG806. Next base: position 21,921 of record JAZNGB010000043.1, on the reverse strand, counting down.
ACAGAATCGGCTTCATGCATCTGCGTAACATCCGCATTCTCCCCGACACTTCTTTTGAAGAAAGCGGCCACATTTCAAGCAAGGGCTCCCTCGATATGAACGCCATCGTCAAGGCACTTGTTGAAACCGGCTTTGAGGGATATTTCCGTCCCGACCACGGCAGAATGATCTGGGGCGAAACCGGCAAACCCGGCTACGGTCTGTTTGACCGCGCACTCGGTTCTGCATACATCAACGGCCTCGTCGAAGCCAACGGCGGCATCATCGAATAAATTTTTGTAAAAACAAATTACGGTTTATCTTACTGACGGAACCCCTCAAATACTTGTCGCCCCTGAAAGGGGAGATGTCACGAAGTGACAGAGGGGTTAACCAAGTTTGCACAAAGTTGGTTAATAAAGTTTGATGTAACCGATTGAACCCCTCTGTCTGCCTGCGGCAGACATCTCCCCTTTCAGGGGCGACAAGGGGTGAAGGAGGTCGGTTTTCTCATAACCGTAACTCACCGATAAACCATAATTTATCTCTCCACAACAATAAAACCCATATAGGAGGAATATAACTATGCTCGATCTCCCTTTGAAAGTTGACTATACAGGCAAAGTCGTTGTCATCACAGGTGCCGGCGGACTCATCTGCGGCGCCATGGCAAGAGCCTTTGCACAGTGCGGTGCAAAAGTGGCTGCCCTCGACCTCAACGAAGAGGCTGTTAAAAATCTTGAAAACGAGCTGACTGCCGAAGGCTTTGTCTGCAAGGGCTACAAGGCAAATGTGCTTGACCCCGAAGCACTCAAGGCTGTGCATGAGCAGGTCGTCGCTGACCTCGGCAAGTGCGACATCCTCGTCAACGGTGCAGGCGGCAACAACCCCAGAGCCACCACCGACAATGAATATCAGCACGAGCACAAGGAAGGCGGCAAGTCCTTCTTTGACCTGGATGCCGACGGTGTGGACTTCGTATTCAAGCTTAATTTCCAGGGTGCATTGCTGCCCACGCAGGCTTTTGCCGTTGACATGGTCGAAAAGCAGGCAGGCTGCATTCTGAACATCTCGTCCATGAATGCTTACACACCCCTGACCAAGATTCCCGCCTACTCCGCTGCCAAGGCAGGCATTTCCAACTTCACCCAGTGGCTTGCCACGCACTTTGCAGGAACGGGCATCCGTTGCAATGCCATTGCCCCCGGCTTCCTTGTGTCTTCGCAGAACAGAGGGCTTTTGTTCAATGCTGACGGCACTCCCACCGCCCGTTCGGCAAAGATCCTCAACGGCACACCGACCCACCGTTATGTCGATGCAAGCGAGCTGCTCGGTGCAACCTTGTTCCTTTGCGATGATAAATCTGCTTCTGCCGTCACGGGCGTAGTTATGCCCATCGACGCAGGCTTCTCCGCATACTGCGGCGTATAATTCAGGAGGTAAGTATTATTATGACTGTTACTGACAGACTTGCACGTGCAGGTATTGTACCCGTTGTCGTGCTTGACGATGCAAAAGATGCCGTCCCCACCGCCCAAGCGATGCTCAAAGGCGGTATTGATGTTATGGAAATCACCTTCCGCACGGCTGCTGCTGCGGATTCCATCAAAGCCGTTTCCGAAAACTGCCCCGATATGTTGGTCGGTGCCGGCACGGTGCTGACGATGGAACAGTGCAAAAAGGCTGTTGAGATGGGTGCAAAGTTCATCGTTTCCCCCGGTTTTGATGCCGAAATCGTGTCCTGGTGCATTGAAAACGGTATTGCCGTCACACCCGGCTGCGTCACCCCCACCGAAATTACCGCTGCAATCAAATTGGGCCTGAACATCATCAAATTCTTCCCTGCAAACGTATACGGCGGACTCAATGCCATGAAAAATCTTGCCGCACCCTTTGTCGGCATCAAGTTCATGCCCACGGGCGGCATCAACGCACAGAACATCCGTGAATACATCGATGCTCCCTTTATTCATGCGGTCGGCGGCAGCTGGGTCTGCCCGAAAGCCGATATCGCTGCAGGCAATTTTGAAAAAATTACCGCACTGTGTGCCGAAGCACGCAAGGCTGCATTTGATTGAGAGGTAGACAAGAATGCCTTATATTAAACTCACAACAAGTGCAAAGGTTGCACCGCAGGCAGCCGAAAGCATCAAGGCCGATTTCGGCAAGGCAATCGAAAACTTCCCCGGCAAAAGCGAGCAATGGTTGATGGTTGCCGTGGAAGACAACGTTCCCATGTGGATGCGTGGTGACAATTCCGCCGATACCGCCATGGTGGATGTGGAATTGCTCGGTGCTGTCAATGTGGCTGCGAGCAACAAAATGACCGCCGATGTGTGCGCCATTCTCGAGAAGCACCTCGGCATTGCCCCCGACCGTGTGTATGTCAAATACACAGGCTACTCCGACTGGGGCTGGAACGGAAATAATTTCTAAAATCAGAAATGAGGATATAAAAAATGGCAAAAGTAATTACATTCGGAGAACTCATGCTCCGTCTGCAACCCTATAACTATGAACGCTTCGTACAGTGCGATCATGTCGAATTTACATTCGGCGGCGGTGAAGCCAATGTTGCGGTTTCCCTTGCAAACTACGGCATGGATGTCGCTTATGTCACGAAACTCCCGACCCACGCCATCGGTCAGTCGGCTGTCAACAGCCTTCGCAGATACGGTGTGGATACCACCAAAATCGTCCGTGGCGGCGAAAGAGTGGGTATTTATTTCAATGAAAAAGGTGCTTCGCAGAGAGGATCGGTCTGCATTTATGACCGTGCAGGTTCCGCTATTCAGAAGGCAAGTGCAGAGGATTTCGATTGGGATTCCATCTTTGAGGGTGCAGAATGGTTCCATTTTACGGGCATCACACCGGCTCTGGGCGAAAACCTTGTGGAAATCTGCAAGCAGGCTTGTGTGGCTGCCAAAAAGAGAAACATCAAGATTTCCTGCGACCTGAACTACCGCGGCAAGCTGTGGACCCGTGAGCAGGCAAGAGCTGCCATGACCGAGCTTTGTCAGTATGTGGACGTCTGCATCTCCAACGAAGAGGATGCAAAGGACGTTTTCGGCATTGAAGCAGAAGCCACCGATATTTATGCAGGCGAAATCAACCGCGAGGGCTACAAGAGTGTTGCCCGTCAGCTTGCCGACAAATTCGGTTTTGAAATGGTTGCAATCACCCTTCGCGAAAGCCATTCCGCATTCGACGACGGCTGGAGCGCCATGCTCTACAACGTCAAGGATGACGAGTATTGCTTCTCCAAGAAGTATGAGCTGCACATCATCGACCGTGTCGGCGGCGGTGACAGCTTCGGCGGCGGTCTGATCTATTCGCTCATGAACGGCAAGTCCACACAGGCAGCGGTTGAATTTGCAGTTGCAGCAAGTGCACTCAAGCACTCCATCGAAGGCGACTACAACATGGTCACCGTTGCAGAGGTTGAAAAGCTTGCAGGCGGCGACGGTTCAGGCAGAATCCAGCGATAAAGAAATAAAGAAAGCGGGACGATGAAAAAGTGCTCACCGTCCCGTTTTTATCAAAGAATATTTATGTATGCAAAGGAGGTGTCGATATGCCGGGACCCGTAGGCGGAGGAAGACACGGTGGCGGCGGCCGCAGTTTCGGCGGTGGTCATGCAGGCGGCTCGCACACACCACGCAGCCATTCCCACGGCTCTGCAGGTTTTCACAGATCTGCCGGTGTCCACAGGACAGGCGGTTATGCTCCGCGACACAATCCGACCGGCCACCGTTCAACAGGTGGACGTATGTCAGGCGGTTGTTTGCTGCCTGTTATCGTTTTGATTGTATTTGTTCTGCTTGCAGGTAAATTTTTCGGCAGGGTGAGTCCGAGCGTACCTTATGCAGACGTATCGGTCTACACATCCGCGGTACCTGTTGTTTCCGAGTATCTGACAGAAGAAGTCATTCCGTTTGAGGACAACACCGTTTCTCCCAATCTGGTCAGCCGCACAAAACTTGACGAGAGTCTGTGTAAGCCTGTTGCTGTCTGGTATGAAGACGGTGCAGGACTGCTGACCTATGCCAGCGACGGAATGCAGGTAGAAAAAGCCTTGCAGTATTTTTATGAAAAAACAGGTGTGCAGCCGTATCTGATGCTTTTGTCGGATATTGACGGCAATACCAACCCCGATTGGTCTGCGGTTGAACAGCATCTCTATGACCGTTACATCGAACTGTTCGGCACGGACGAAGGACACTATATTCTTCTTTATTATTCGTATTGGGATGGTTCATATGACCTGTTTTACATCCCCGGTACGGATGCCGTGTCGGTCATGGATGACAATGCTTCCGATATCTTGCTGGACTATGTGGAGTTGTATTACAACACAGCCGGAACCTACGGAGAAATGTTCAGCGAAGCGTTTAAAGCGGCAGCCAACACCGTGATGGGTGCTGTCGAAACGCAGCAAACACAGCAAGTCACACAGCAAACCGAACCCCCCGTTGTGTCGGAAATAACAACGCAGAACGAAGAGCCGACAACGGTTGCACCTGCGGAAGAGCCGACGGTTACGCAAAAAACATTTACCGATATGTCGGTAAAAGAAATTGCATGGGTCGCATTCGGCGGTGTGGCGGTTGTTGTATTGTTTGTGTTGGTTTTACGCTACCGCAAAAAGAAAACGGAAGAACTTGAAAAAATGACATAAGGAGTTATATATGAAAAAGACAGCATTTATTTTGTCCCTTCTGCTGCTTCTTTTTGCTTTTGCAGGCTGCAAAGAAGACAACACCACAGAAACTTTTCCGGCTACCATTACGGAAGCCTCGGTAACCCCCACAGAGGTTGTTACCGAGCTTGTCACCGAAGCACCGACCGAACTTGTCACCGAGCCGGTTTTGCTGACACATGAAGAAATTATTTCTATCTATACCAATGCTGCAAAATTGTATCTCGGTTGGGTCAGCCATGGTTTTTCACCGAATCTGGACTACGAGAATACACTTTTTGAAAACGGGACACAGTATGCCCCGATTTATGACAGCGAATTTGCATCGTTTGACGAAATGGAAGCAGCTTTGCAGAAAACATTTGCAGAAGAAGTGTACAGAGATTATATCGACAGATATTATACAATGATCGACGGTGTGTTCTGCGGCATGATTGAGCTGGGACAAGGCGGCAGTGCTCCCGTGTATAATTTGTATCTGACCGTCGATTCCCTGACCGCCGATGCGTGTATGTTTACCGTCGCACAGAGTGAATACGACCAATATGCAAATCAATACACCATGCTTCTTGTGGACGGCAACTGGCAATTCCAAAACTTCAGCGGTGCTGTTTTCGAACTGTATGACGGTTCCGTGGAATGGATTTATTGATTGAAAAAACAGGAGAAGAAAGATGAAAAAGAATACCCTTTATTTTGGCTCTTTCAGACAGTACGACAAAGTATTTCTGACAGCAGAAAACGGTATTGACCTTGATTCGGTATCGGCTGTTGCTTTTGACAGAGAAACGCTGTACATTGCAGACAACAGCGGTCTGTTTTCGTATGCAGACGGCAAGCTGACCAAAACTGCGTTCAAAGCGGACAGGCTTTTCAGCAGAAACGGAACGCTTTTTGTTGCAATCGGCAACACACTCGGTGAAATGAAAAACGGTAAACCCGAAAGGATAGCCGATTTTGATGCACCTGTCACAGACATCAGCATTGCCCTCGACGGCTCTGTCTGGGTGCTGACCGAAAAGGCTCTGTATCTGCAAAAGGACGGTGCTTTTGAACATATCGTCGGTGTGCCCGACAATGCCGTTTGCCTTGCTGCACGCGACAATGCAAGCAAATACGGCGAGACCGTTTACATCGGTTGCACGGAAGAAGGTCTTTTGTCCATGAAGGGCAAGCGTCGCCATTGGGCAGAGCTGCTGCCCGATATCACGGGTGCACTCAGCAAAAAAATCAACTGTCTGGCACTCGACGGTCTCGGACATCTCTGGGTCGGCTCGGATGACGGATTGAATATTTATGACGGCAAGAACTATTGGTTTAACGGTAATTCCTTCTATTCCGTTCCCGACGGTCAGATCAACGATATGTACTTTACCGCAGACGGCAAGAAGTATTTTGCAACCACGACCGGCATTATTACACTCATTGAAGGCAAAATATCTTATTATTCTTTCGGTGCATGGTTGCTGCATCCCACCGTTACAAAAATCACGGTATCCGAAAACGGCACCATGGCAGCCGTCACACCGCGTGGCATCAGCCTGATTGTACCGCAGTATATGACCCTTGCCGAAAAAGCTGCTCACTTTGATGCACTTGCCGACAAATACTATTGTCGCAACGAGGGATATATGGTCAGCCGTGCATTGCGTAAGTACGGTGATATGGACTCGGGTTGGCTGCCCAATTCCGACAATGACGGTCTTTTCACGGGGCTTTATTGTGCAAGCCAGTGTTTCCGTTACAAAGTGACCGGGGATGAACAGGCAAAAAAGAATGCAAAGCGTGCCATTGATGCAATGATCAAGCTCACCGAAATCACGGGCAAAAAAGGTTTTACCGCCCGTGCCACACGCTATTCCCACGAAGAAAATTTCGCTACGGGCAACCGCGAAGAATGGCATATCTGCGAGGATAACCCCGATTGTGAATGGCTTGGCGAAACCTCGAGCGATGAAATGACAGGGCATTATTTTGCCTACGGTATTTATTTTGACCTTGTGGCAGACGATGCGGAAAAGAAGAGAATTGCGGATGTTGTCCGCACCGTTACCGATCACATTCTGGACAACAATTTCCATCTTTGCGATGTGGACGGTATCCCGACGACCTGGGCAAACTGGGAACCGGCACTTCTGAACAACGACGATCGCTGGTATTATGAGAGAGGCACAAACTCGCTTGAAATTCTCTCGTTCCTGAAAACGGCATACCATGTCACAGGCGACGAAAAGTACAACGATGTCTATGCCGCCCTCATCAAAGATCACCATTATGCAATGAATTGCATTCAGTACAAATGTGAGGACGGTCATGTTGCACACATTGACGACCAGCTTGATTTTACAAACATCTATCCGCTTCTTACTTACACCGAAAATGCTGCCCATCGTGAAATTTTCAAGATGGGACTGACCCATCATTGGCAGTATGAACGAGTGGAGCGTTCTCCGTTTTTCAATATTGTCTACGGTGCCTTGACCGACAATTCCTGCGACATTGAAAACGCAGCCAAAAGTCTTGCCGAAATGAATCTTGACCTTGTTCGCTGGCCTGTTTTCAACAGCTACCGCAAGGACATCGAATGGGACACCGAACAGGAGGCTATGGGCATTCCCGCACAGCTGAAGCATCCTGTTGAATACGGCTCCCGTGTGCTGGTGCATTACGACGGCAATCCCTTTGTCTGCGATTCGGGTGCAGAGGAATTTGTGAACATCAACTCGAAAATTGTCAACCGTACGTCCACCTTACCCGGCACCCATGCAAACGGAATGTGTGCCATGCAGCCGTATGTGTTCCTGTTGCCGTATTGGATGGGAAGATACCACGGCCTGTTGGGTGATTGATAAAAAATGACAGGTTCTTCACGGAAATAAATGAAAAAGCAAAAAAACACAGCACAAGCCGTTTTCCGGTTTGTGCTGTGAAATTTTACTTTATAGGAAACTGCGTTTCCATAAAGCAAAAAAGATTATATGTCCCTCCGTCGCCCGCTGCGCGTGCTTGGAGATGGATGAATCGAAAACGGTCGCCGCGTTACGGCGAAGCCGTTTTCTTGGTATGCTTATTCGGATGCAAAGTTTGTGAAGTAGCCTTGTACCAGAACCACCGGTGTACCTCTGTCACCGCTGCCGCTGGTCAGGTCGCACAGAGAACCGAGCAGGTCGGTCAACTGTCTGGGTGTTGTACCCTCACTCTGCATATTGCCGACCAGGTCTGCATCCTTTGCACGGATCTTTTCACGCATGGCCTGTGCCAGTGCTTCGCCCGAAAGGTCGGAAAATTCATTGTCTGCAAAGTACTTCATTTTCAGTTCGTTGGGTGTACCGGTCAGACGCGGTGTGTGTGCAGGGGAGACCACGGGGTCTGCCAGTTCCCAGATGCCGCCGACGGGATCTTTGAAACAACCGTCGCCATAGACCATGCATTCGATGTTCTTGCCTGTTGCATCTTTGAGTTTTGTGTGCAGGTCAGCAACAAAAGCAGCCGTATCTCTGGGGAAGAGTTTGACTTTGTCGTCGGTTGCCTTGTTCGAGCCGAGCAGACCGTATTCAGACCAACCGCTGCCGTCTACGCTGTCGTTGAGAATCTGATCAATACGCCAGATGTTTGCATCGGGAGCAGCTGCTTTGAGTCTTCTTTCGGTGCGGAAACGGCTGTGAATGTCGCAGCACAGGACATTCTTGGTGTAGTTGAGAATGTATTTGGGGTCGTTGGAGAAGATGATTTCAATGTTATCGCCGAAGCTCTTGTAGTATTCAATGTAATCAACACCGGTAAAACGATGGACGGTATTGTTGCCGAATACGGCACGGAAACCTGCTTCGTCGAAGGAATCGGAATAAGGATTAACACCTTTTTCGTCTGCTTCGTCAATGCTCACGAGCTGGTTGCCGACTTCGTCACCGGGGTAGGAGAGCTGCACATAGAGCTTTTCGCAAGCCATTGCAAATCCTTTGAGCAAGACCGAGAAACGGTTACGGCTGAGAATGGGGAAAACAATGCCCATGTCTTTTCCGCCGAGCTTTGCTTTTACGTCAGCAGCGATTTGTGCGGTGGTTGCATAGTTGCCCTGGGTTCTGCCGACAACGGCTTCGGTTACGCCGACGATGTCTCCGTCGTTAAAACAGAAACCGTCGTTTTCACTTGCGGCAAGAAGGCTTTTTACGATTTCGCCGGCAAGATCATCGCCCTGCTGGAAAATGGGACAGATGATACCTCTGGATGTAACGCCTGTTGTTCTCATGTGTGATAACCTCTATTCTTAAACTTAAATTTTAAACTTACTTTACAGACAGATGAGTTCTTTCGGACTTGTTGTCAGATTGATGCATCCGTCATCGGTGATAATTGCCATGTCTTCAATACGCACACCGAATTTTCCGGGGAGATAGATGCCCGGCTCCACCGTTACGACATTGCCGGTGTGCAGAATGTGTTCGGATTTGGGGCTTAGTCGCGGTTCTTCGTGGATTTCAACACCGACACCGTGACCCGTTCCGTGTCCGAAGTTTTTGCCGTAGCCTGCGTTTGCAATGATATCTCTGCCTGCCTTGTCTGCATCAAACCCCGAAATGCCGTCTTTGAGAACTGCAAGGGAGGCTTTTTGTGCGGCAAGCACTGTTTCGTACACCGTTTTTTGTTCTTCGGTGGGAGTGCCGACGAAAACCGTTCTTGTCATATCCGAATGGTATCCGTTGACAACAGCACCGAAGTCCAGGGTCAGGAAATCGCCTGTTTCGATTTTTTTGTCTGTCGGGACACCATGCGGCATGGAAGAATTGGCACCGCTGACACAGATGGTTTCAAATGAAAGTGCCTCAGCTCCGTGGGAGAGCATATAATAATCGAGTGCGAGCTGAATTTCTTTTTCGGTTTTGCCAACCTTGATTTCACCCAGAATGTAGTCGAATGCTTCTTCTGCAATTTTTTGTGCAGCAAGAATGTATTGCAACTCCTCTTCTGACTTGACCATACGCTGCTCTTCAATCAACCCGGTCAGGGTGTTGCTGTCGTCCGGGGTGATATCGGGCAGATCGGCACACAATTTTTTGTATTGGCTGACGGTCAGGCGGTCTGCTTCAATGCTGACCGTTTTTATATTTCTTTCTTTGAAAATAGCAAGAAGCTGTCCTGCAAGGTCGGTGCTGTCGTATACGTCACAAGCGGTGATCGCATTGGAAGCGGCCTCGGTGTATCGGCTGTCCGTCCAGAAACGGGCAAATCCGTCTGCACAAACGAGCAGGCAGCCGTCAGAGCTGGGGAACGAGGTGTAATAAAGACGGTTGACCTCGCTGAAAAGGAGGGCTGCATCACTTTTTCCGTTCAGCTTTTCTGCTAAAGATGCGATTTTCTCCATTTCTCTCTTTTCTCCTCTTTTCAAGATAGTCGTGTTCTTTTTTGCGTTCTTTGCGGAATTTCTTTGCAAACAGTTTTTCGGGTTCAAACGGATCCACCTTAATGGAAATCGCACCCGCTTTGTTTGCACCCATAACGTCGGTGAACAGTCTGTCACCGATCATAGCCATGTCTTCCACATTTACATTGAGTCTTTTTGCAGCCTTGAAAAATGCTCCCGTGTTGGGTTTTTCCGCAAAGGAAATCCAGGGCAGCCTGCCGAATTTTTTACTCAACAACCAGGCACGGATAGGATAGGTGTTTGAAATGATGATAACGGGAAAGCCTGCTGCTCTCACATCACGCAGCCATTCTTTTACGCCACCGGGGGCGTGCAAGGTGCTGTCGAGTACGGTGGTGTTGTCAAGGTCAACCGCCACCGCTTTGGCGCCCATTTTATACAGATCTTCGATGGTAATGTCTGTAATGCGTTTGTATTCGTAATCGGGATAAGCGTCGTGCATAACAGACTCCTTTCTGCGAATATACCGTTTTTATCCGACACCAATATAATATGATACCATATTTACAGTAAAAATTCAATCGATTTCAAAGAGGAATGCAAAAAAAATTAAAACGGACCTTACGAAAAGGCCCGTTTTTGATTTTTACTTATACTTACGTTTACGAGCCGCTTCCGATTTCTTCTTTCTCTTAACAGAAGGCTTCTCGTAATGCTCTCTCTTGCGAACTTCCTGAATAACACCGTCGCGAGATGTCTGACGCTTAAAACGTCTCAGTGCACTGTCGAGAGATTCGTTCTCTTTTACCTTGATCGTACTCATACTCTATTCCCTCCCTCCGCTTACCGCGTGGGTATTAACATTCTTGTCATTTGACACTTCGCTATTATACATCACGCATTGACGGCTGTCAATATTTTTTTCGGCTTTTCCTGTATTTTTTCTTAAAAATTTTGCGGATATTGTTTCTTTTTTGGAAATGTGTTGCAAAAAAAATAACAGCTTGATGTATAATAAATGAAAAAAGGGAGGCGGTTTTTTGTTCACGATTCTGAAAACATTTTTTATTACGCTTCTTGCGATGACAGGACTGATTACCGTGCCTGAAGATACGGGTCCGATTGATGTATACCATGGCGGTGCCCCCGTGCTGGTCGAAGACGGCAGTATTTATATGGTGCACCATGCCACCGCAACGAAAGAGTATGACAATTCACCGCGTCTGACCTGTCTTAAACCCGTACGGTTTGTCATGGGTGTACCGGTGTTTTGATGTCTAAAAATAAAATGATAAGCAGAAAACGGTCACCAAATGCGGTGACCGTTTTTGTGAACGTATTTGTAATTTAAGCAGCAGTGGTCGCTTCGGTGTTTTCTGCGGCAGCTTCGGTTGCTGCTTCGGTAGCTGCCTCAGTGGGAGCTTCGGTAGGAGCTTCGGTAGGGGCTTCGGTAGGGGCTTCTGTTGTCGGTGCTTCTGTCGGAGCTTCGGTGGTGGTTGCGGCAGCTTCTGCTGTAAGCTCTTCCTGTGCAATGCTCATAACGGTTGTCAGGTCAATGGTGACATTGCCGTCCTTCACGGCATCGCGTGTGGAAACAGGCTTTTCACAGAACAGATTTGCACGGATGGATGTCAGGATATCTTCGGGTGTTGCCTGGGTGAAAGAGCTGATGGAATAGAAGAATTTGTTTTCTTCACCGCCGTCATTGTATTCTGCTGCAAAGAAACTGCTGGGTTCACCACTCATAAATACAGTCAGGCAATACAGTTTGACAAGCTGTACATCGGGGTATTCGGAAAGGAACTGTTTGCAGTATTTGACAGCAGCTTTGTTGATTTTTTCGGAGATTGCACCGATCTGATCGGCAGCTTCTTTTGCGGAAGCAGCATTTGCAACAGGGGATGCGTCACCGTCGGTCAGGTTGCTTTCCATGCCCAGTTCCGCAAGCAGTGCATCAAAACGGGCACCTGCGGTAATCATACTGTCCAGATCAAAGAAACCGTCGTTGCCGTCTGCGGAGTTGATCATACGCAGCTGCGGATCGAGTTTTTCTTTGAGCTCCAACAGGTCGGCAGCCGTGTCGGATGCTTCGATTTGTACCTCTGCAGGTGTGCGGGTGGGTTCTTCATCGGTTTTTTCACCACAGGCAGCAAAGCTGAGGGTGAGAAGCAGGATGAGTAAAACAGCCATTAATTTTTTCATTTCAATAACCTCCGTAGGTATATTTATTCTTTATGACCTGCAAGAATGCGTCCCATGTGAACGCCCATTGCAGATGCCATCATCAGACCTCTTGTCCAGCCGCTGGAATCGCCCAGACAATACAGCCCTTTGACGGATGTGTTGAGCTGCTTGTCCATGCGGATGCGGTTGGAGTAGAATTTCAGTTCCGGGGAATACAACAGTGTTTCGTGCGATGCAAAGCCGGGAACCACTTCGTCCATTGCGTGGATAAAATTGACGATGTTTGTCATGGAACGGTAGGGAAGGGCGGCTGTGATGTCGCCTGCAACCGCATCGGGCAAGGTCGGTTTGACGTTCGATTGCGACAGTTCTTTTTCCCACGTGCGTTTGCCGTCCAGAATGTCACCGAAACGCTGCACAAGGATGTGACCGTTGGCAAGCATATTCGTCAGTTCACCGACTTTTTGTGCATATTCAATCGGCTGGTTGAACGGAACGGAAAAATTATGTGAGCACAGAATGGCAAGGTTTGTATTCTGACTCTTTTTTTCTTTATAGGAATGACCGTTGACGACGGCAAGACCGTTGTCATAGTTTTCCTGGCTGACGAAACCGCCCGGATTCTGGCAGAATGTACGCACTTTGTTGCGGAACGGTTGCGGATAGCCGATGAGTTTGGATTCATACAGCACTTCGTTGACCGTTTCCATGACCTCGTTGCGTACTTCCACACGCACACCGATGTCAACTGTGCCCGGCTGGTGGGCAATGTTGTGGCTTGCACAGATTTTTTCGAGCCAGTCCGCACCTCTGCGACCTGCGGCAATGATGGTATGATCGGCAAAAATATCAAATTCCTGTTTGCCGTCGGAAACACGCACACCTTTGCAGACAGCATTCTCATCGTCCAGCAAAAGGGTCACGCATTCGTGCTGAAAATACATTTCAACACCGTTTTCCTGCAAATATTTTTCAATGTCAAAATACAGTTGCTGTGCTTTTTCCGTGCCGAGGTGGCGGATCGGACAATCGACCAGCTTCAATCCTGCTTTGATGGCTCGTTTGCGGATGGCTTTGACCGCTTCGGGATTGGAAACGCCTTCAATGTGCGTATCTGCACCGAAATCAAGATAAATGGTGTCGGTGTAGTCGATCAGTTCCTGTGTAAAATCCTCACCCAGCAGGTTCGGCAGGTCACCACCGACTTCATAGCTCAGGCTCAGTTTGCCGTCCGAAAATGCACCTGCACCCGAAAAGCCTGTTGTGATGTGGCAGTTGGGTTTGCAGTTGACACATTTTTTGGTTTTGTCTTTCGGGCAATGCCTTTTTTCGATGGGAGCCCCTTTTTCGATCAGAACAATTTTTTCTTTATAACCGTGACGCAGCAGTTCCAGAGCCGTAAAGATGCCGGCAGGGCCTGCCCCCACAATCACTACATTTGTTTTCATACAATCCTCCTTGTCAAAACACATACCTGTATTTTAACGACCAAATTTCATTATAGCATGTTTCCTTAAAAAAAGCAAGAATCTGAACATCTGTGAGAAAGAATCGTAAAATGCTATCAACTTTCCCCATGGTTGACAAACGACAATATTTTTGGTATTCTGTATGTAATAATAATTATAAGGGGAAGTGCTGCAAAAATGAAAAGAATAAAAAGCATCCTGTGCGTCATGTTGAGTGTGTTGCTGCTCGGCAGCATCCCGATCGGTGCTTATGCACAGACAGGTGAAATCGAAAATCTTGCTGCCGTTTTTACGGTGGATGACAATACGCAAAAGGTAAATTGGTGGCAGACGGAAGAGGAGTATTTTTTGTTCTTGCCGGCAGATACACCTTATGATACGGCTGTGCTGGAGCTGACCGCAACCGCAGGTGTCACCATGGGCGAAACCGAAATCAAAGACGGGGATCTGCTGTCTGTTTTTCCCGTGGGAGAAAAGGTGTCGCTTGCGTGTGGCAGCCAAACCTATTCTTTGACCGTTCTGCAAAGTGCAAACATTCCCTCACTGCACATAACAACCGAGTCCGGTTCGATGGATGCCGTCCATGCGGATAAAAGCCACAAGGAACCTGCAACGGTTGCGATTTTCAGCGACGGTGCTTTGGTGATGGAAAAAGAGCTTGACTACATCAAAGGCCGCGGCAATGCCACATGGCAATTGGATAAAAAACCTTACAATATCAAGTTTGACAAAAAAACAGACCTCTTCGGTATGGGCAAGGCGAAAAAATGGAGTTTGCTTGCCAACTATCTTGACAAATCCCTGATCCGCAACAGCATTGCATTCGATCTTGCAGATGAACTCGGTTTGCAATACACCTCACAAAGCTGCTTTGTGGATTTGTATGTGGACAATGTATATTACGGCAATTACCTCTTGTGCGAAAGTGTGGAAGTCGGTGAAACCCGTGTTGATATTTTTGATCTGGAAGGTGCCACGGAAGATGCCAACGAGGGATTGGAATTGGATGAACTTCCGTTGGGCGGTAACCACACCGTGTATTATCCGGGATTGACGGAAGCATCGCAGAAATGGGTTGAGATTCCCAATGACCCGGAAGACATCAGCGGCGGATATCTGCTTGAATTTGAAATACTGTTCCGCTATATCGATGAAGTCAGCGGTTTTGTGACATCGCATCAGCAGGGTGTGGTGCTCAAGAGTCCCGAATATGCAAGTGAAGCACAGGTCAAATATATTGCAGCTCTGTATCAGGATTTTGAAGATGCGGTTTATTCTCCGAGCGGTTATAACGCAAAAGGAAAGCATTATTCCGAGTACATCGACATGGAATCTTTTGTCAGAATGTACGTATTCCAGGAGTATGTCAAGAATTTTGATGCAGGTATCACATCGTTCTATCTTTATAAAGATGCAGGGGATGACAAATTCTATGCGGCTCCCGTGTGGGATTTTGACAATGCCCTCGGAAAAACCAACAGCCGATACGACCTGAACCTGCAGGATGCTGATGGTTGGTGGGCAAGTATTGCTCACTATGTCTGGGATCCGCAGCAATATGTGCCTACGGTTCTGAATCTTTTGTTCAAGCATGATGATTTTTTTGTACAGGCTGCAAATGTGTGGAACGAAGAATTGAATCCCATTCTCAGTGAAGAAAAAATGCAGTATTATCTGCAGGAAGCCGAACGCATTTCCGCCTCTGCCGCAATGAACAGCATTTTGTGGGATTTGTTCAAAAAAGACGACTTCGACAAGAGTGTTACTGCTTACATGAAATATTGTACCAATACGCTGTTCCCGTTTATGAAAAACCGCAAGGCATTTCTTGATGAGGGATTCTCGGATATGGCGGTGCGTGTATTCTTTGATGCAAACGGCGGTACGGGTGCCGTGTTCAATACAAAAGCATTGCATTTGGGAGATAACTACACATTGCCTGCAAGCACCTTTACAAACGGTGACTTGTTCTTCAAGGAATGGAACACCGAGGCTGACGGGTCGGGCACTTCGTACAAGCCCGGCGAAACTTGTTTCCTGCGTGATCCGGGTACGACATTTTATGCCCAATGGACCGATGTCGATCCGTCGCTTCCCACCGAGGAAGATTTTCCGCGGCTTAAAAACCTGTTTGATTCCATTCTTCTGCTCTTAAACAAGGCTGCCGCAAAACTCTCCGTTTTGTTTAAACCGTCCGAATCGGTATGACGGAAAAAATTTTTTGATGACAAACACTTTTGTTTGTGATAAACTGTAGAAAAAAGACAAAGGAAGACAGATATGTTCTTTTTTGCAAAAAATAAATCCTTTCGCACCATGCTTGCCCTGTTTTTGCTTTGCAGTCTTGTTTTCACGGGCGGTTGCGTAACGGTTACGGTAGACAACGGTCCGACACGGGATTTGTTTCCGACCGAAGCACAAGACAACGGACAGTACGGCACTTCGTATGAGTCCGTTACGATTCCCGTGGTGACATTGCCCTCGCAGCAGACGTCCGAAGAAGCGACCCTTCCCGAAGAGGTCACGCAAGAGGAATTCATCATTGACTGGGAAAACATGGAATTCAAACAGCAGGATCCCAATGTTCTCACCGAAGAGGAATTCGAAGCCATGGCAGAACAGAATCCGCAGATGGCAGATCTTGTGGAATTTATCGGCCCCTATATCGATTTCTTCGGTTTTGCCTACGATGCCGAGCAGGATATTTTCTATTCCACCAAATACCCCGTGCAGCGTATTTTCGGTTACAACACGCTGTATGACACCGGTGCACACCGTTTCGGAATGTATTTCCAGACCAAGCGTGTCCGCTTTACCGTTGGCGGTAAGGAATGGATGGTGCAGATCTGGAAAGGTCAATACGGTGCAACCGTCGGCGGTGAAATAGGTGTGTATTATCGTGATACAAGTACATTCATCCGCCACTTTGAAGCGGTTGAAGATGAAGACATGGTCATGATGGGCTTCCAGCTCTACAAGAATAATGAACCCTATTTCCAACGCGGCCCCGAAGAGCATTGGTGGCTGACCGGTTTCCGCATTCTGGATGTTGCCGTTCCCACGCAGTTGAGCATGGTTGCCTATTTCGATTGGGAAACGCAACCTCTGGCAGACGGTTTTGAACAGGGCCTGAAAGAAGTGCTCATTTCGGATATCAAATACAAGCGAGACGGCACACAGTTCTGGCTGACCTGGACGCTTTGATTGCCCCCGACTTGCCCATACAACGGATAATAAACAAGTGTCAATACCCCTTGCATCCAATAGCGGTGCAGGGGTGTTTTTTTCTTTTTGCTTTCAGACAGGCACAATATCAATTCTTTTTATTTATTAATTGTATGTATAAGTATTGACATTTGCATGTTTAATATGATATCATTATTCTGTACAACTTTCGATATTTTGAATATCGATAAGGATTGTTTCGAAAGGAATATTGTCAGATGTACACACGGGTCAGGTGTGTTGGCGATTGTTTTTCGGACAAGCAACAGAAATACCTTACAGGAGATGATTTTGATGACAAAGAACAGATTCAAAAAAGTTTTATCCGTCTTTTTATCCGTGTTGATGGTTATGTCTGCCTGGGCAATGATCCCCGGTGTACATATGCATGCAAATGCGGCTGACGGTACCGTGACTCCCTATGCATGGACTGCAGTCTATAACGGCAGCGGTGAAAGAGGCGATTCCTCCAAAATCGTTATCTGCTCCGACGGTGAAGCCGGCAACACCACGGTCGGTCAGATGCGATTCAACATCTCGTCCTTTTCCAACCGTGTCAGCAACGCAACCCTGACCGTCAACACGGGCAACCACGGCGGCAGCCTTGCAAATTCCACGGTCAGCATTTTCATGATTGATCCCACAAAGTGCGTCGCAACAAGCGGCACCTATCTTGTGAACAGCATTGCCGGCATTTACGGCAGCAATTACAATTCCTCCACCGGTGTCAGCAATGCCTACAGCTATTACGGCATTTCCGCAAGTGACTCCCTTGGCACCATTGCACAGGGCTCCACCGGCTCGCACACCTTTGACATCACCAATGCCGTCAACACGGCAAAGAGCAACGGCTGGACCGATCTTTGCATTCTGTTTATGATGCCTGCCATTTACAATGACAACAACAGCAACACCTGGTCTGACCTGCAGATTTATCCCTCCGGCACCTCTGTTTCCTACACAGCAGCTCCGGATTATTCCGACACCGGTATTCCCATTGCGGACATCAACACCGATGCTGCCAATTCCGTCGTTGGTCTGAACACGGATTTCACCACAATCCACGGCACATTCGAAACCGACAGCGATTATCTTGATCAGCAGTATTATGATGCCATTTATCACAATGTGCTTTACACTGACGGTCCTGTAACAAGCAGTGCCTCTGCAACCTCTGCTAAAACTGAATACGGCAGCTCCTGGACAGGCTCCAACGGTGTTACGATTTATTGGTATCATCCCACCGCAACGCTTCTTTATGACGGTGACACAACAAATCTGCCCCGTCTGGGTGTTGCCGTGAATACGGTTATGTATTATACCGGCACATGGTCCCGCAAAACCGTCAACAGACTCAGCTGGGTTGCTTCCGGCGGCAACGGCTTTGATTTCAACCAGAACTGGCACGGCTCTGACGGAAGACTGAACTTCAACTATATGTGGCACGGACAATCTGAATTGATGGGTTACACCTCAACCGTTGTGAATGATTCGATGTGTCAGACATTGTCAGGAAACAGCGACAACCATTACTACGCAAACCTGCTGAAATTTACCGGCACAATGGGTACCACGGAATACTATCGTGCTGCACAGCCCACTTTCGGTTTCTACGGTGATAACGGTGACAGTGCGAAAACCATTACTGCAACCAGCGGCGATACGATTTACATCATCAACTATGTACCCCTCAGAACCGCAATCAACAGTGCGATGGTTAATCTGCAGGACATCAAAAATCATCCTGCAAAATACACAACCGCTTCAGTTGCAAGATTTGTGGAGCTTGCCAATGCGCTTGTTGCCGCAAAACCCAACAAATACATCAACTCTACCAAGAATGATGTCACAGGCTGGGCATCCGCAGCACAGGCTGCTGTCAATGCCTACAATGCATTCTCACTTGAGCTTGCCACATATGAAATAACCTATGAAAACCTGTTCTCCCTTTCCGGTTGGGTGAACTCCGCATCCACCGCAATGTCCGGCGGTACCCTCGCATATGATGTGCAGGCAGGTACCGTCACCATCACCGATGCCGCAGGCGGTAACACATATTGCCACAGTGCGCACAGTGGCAGAAATATGTATACCATTTCTCTTGGTGAAAGCAGCACCGAGAGAACCTATGTATTCACAAGCAAGGTCGAAAACAGCAGCGGCCACCCCAATATTCTGATTTTTGACACCAATTCCGCTCGCGACGGCTATGATTCGGTTCTCAAGGATAGCCAGCAAGCAACATTTGAATTCACCGTTCCTGCGGGCTGCGACCGCATTCATGTGCGTCTGGGCACTGCAAGCGGAGACGGTGCAACCGTAAAATATTCGGATATTGCGATTTACGAAAAAACAAGAGAAGATGCAGTTGATCTTTCGAACTGGACAACCCGTCCCATCCGCAAGGTCTATAACTACAATACCGTATTTGATGCCGCAGCCCTTGCAACACCGGCAAGAACCGGCTATACCTTTGATGGCTGGTATCTGGATGCTGCTTACACTACCCCGATGTCGAATTACACCAATGGCTATACCTTTGGTGTGTCCGACCAGAACAGCTATCCCGTTTACGCAAAATGGACCATCAACACCTACACCGTCACCTTCAACAAGGCAGACGGCACAAGCACTTCTGCGGAATATGATTACGGAACAGAAATTTCTGCACCTGCCAACACAAGCAAGGCTTCCGATGTCGACAATCATTATCAGTATACCTGGAGCCCCGCTGTTGCAACAACCGTAACCGCAGATGCAACCTACAGCGAATCGCTCATCACAACTCCACACGACTGGAGCGATTGGGCAACCTCTGTTTATCCTACCTGCACAACCACAGGAACCAAATACAGAATCTGTAACGATTGCGGCTACAGAGAAGATGCAATCGTTGAAATGAGTGACCACTCTCTTGTGCATGTGGATGCGAACAAAGCAACCTGTACCGTAAACGGCACCATCGAATACTGGTACTGTGACGAATGCGGTAAGATGTTCAGCGATGCGGCTGCTGCAAACGAAATCACAAGCATTACGGACACCGCAGAAGGCCATACCGCTGTTGCCATGCCTGCTGTACCTGCAACCTGCACAGCAACCGGCCTGACTGCCGGTGAAAAGTGTTCTGTCTGCGGCACTGTACTTGTTGCACAAACAGAAACACCGAAGCTTGGTCACACGGAAGAAGTCGTCAAGGGCTATGTCGCAACCTGTACTGCACCCGGTCTGACCGACGGCGTGAAGTGCTCTGTCTGTGACGAAGTCCTCACCGCACAGGAAGAAATACCTGCAGCCGGTCATACTGAAGAAGTTGTTAAGGGCTATGCCGCAACCTGTACCGCAACCGGTCTGACTGACGGTGTCAAGTGTTCTGTTTGCGGAGAAGCTCTCACCGCACAGACCGTAATTCCGAAAACCGAGCATACACTCGGTGATTGGATTGTTGACAAGGCTGCCACCTGTATCACAGCAGGCTCACAGCATAAGAAATGTGCAGACTGCGATTACACCGAAACCGAAACCATTGATGCAACCGGTGAGCATGTTTACGGCGCATGGGCACAGTTCAACAACGGAACTACCCACAGACGTGTTTGCGAAGCCGATGCAGCCTGCACCGCTTATGAAGAAGAAACACATGCCTTCAACGGCGAAGCAAAACAGTATAACGATACCAATTATCACTCTTATAAATGCGAAAAATGTGAGGCATACGGCACCGGCACAACCATGAATACAAAGGAAAGCTGCTTCGGCGAGGGGACAACCTTTGCGCAGCTTGCCGACAATGCAAATCAGCACAAGGAAACCTGCATATGCGGCAACGAAAAGAACGACAGCCATGCTTACGGCGGTTGGTATGCTGATCCTGCAAACGAAACCGACAATCAGGGCAAGATGTCCCGTGTTTGTGCGGAATGCCAATTCAAGCAGACCTCCGATTGCACCTACACGGTAACCGCATCCGAAAACGCATCCTGTACCGAGGACGGTTATAAGACCTGGAGCTGCTCTGATTGCGACAACGAATATACCGAAATTCTCAAAGCATCCGGTCATACCGAAGAAGAAATCCCTGCTGTTCCTGCCACCTGCAACGCTACGGGTCTTACCGCCGGTGTGAAGTGCTCCGTCTGTGATACCGTTCTGACGGCACAAACAGAAACTCCGAAGCTTGCCCATACGGAAGAAACAATCGATGGTAAGGATGCCACCTGCACCGCTACGGGTCTGACCGAAGGTAAGAAGTGTTCTGTCTGTGGTGAAACCCTTGTGAAACAGGAAGAAATTCCGAAGCTTGCCCATAGCTATGATACAGTTGTCACCAAGCCGACCTGTACGGAAGACGGCTACACAACCTACACCTGTTCTGTTTGCGGTGATACCTATACGGCAGACAAAGTTGCAGCCCTTGGTCATACCAATGCTGATCCTAAAGAGGAAAACAAAAAAGAAGCTACCTGTACGACGGACGGCTCCGTTGATTTCGTTATTTATTGTTCAGTATGTAATGAATTTATCAGCAGAGTGACAACCATGATTCCTGCAACCGGTCACGATATGCAAGAAACCACCGCAAAAGTGGATGCCACCTGTGAAACAGACGGTGCAACCGCTGTTCTCACTTGTGCAAACGGCTGCGGTAAGACCGAAGGTGGGGAAGTCATTCCTGCAACCGGTCATGAAGAAGAAACCGTTGCCGGTTATTCTGCAACTTGTACCGAACCCGGTCTGACCGATGGAGTAAAGTGCTCTGTCTGTGACGAAGTCCTCACCATACAGGAAGTCATTCCTGCACCCGGTCATAACTATGTCGGTGTTGAAACCAAAGCTCCGACCTGCACCGAAGAAGGTGTCATGACTTACACCTGCTCCAATGATGCAAGCCATACCTATGAAGAATCCATTGATAAGATTGCACATACAGAAGAAATAATTCCTGCAGTTGAAGCAACCTGTACCGAAACCGGTCTGACCGCCGGTGTCAAGTGTTCCGTTTG
>JAZNGB010000042.1:0-327874 GCA_045576275.1 Acutalibacteraceae bacterium | reverse complement strand
TTGGTGCCTTTAGGTGTGGAAATAAACCCCCAGTTCTACTGGGGGTGAAAGAAGACTTTAGTAAAGCCAAAAACGGGCGAGCTCAAAGCCGCCCGAAAAAGAACTAACGGAAAGAAGAAACCTCCTGATATAATAGTAAAGGTTTGGCAGCCGCATTACTAAAATAAAAGGAGGATTCAAACAATGAAAAAAGATAATGAGATAAAGAGTAGTGCCCATTCCCGATACAGATGTCAGTATCACATAGTGTTTGCCCCGAAGTACAGAAGGCAAATAATATACGGACAAATCAAAAAGGATATCGGAGAGATATTAAGAAAGTTGTGTGAACAAAAAGGCGTGGAAATAATCGAAGCAGAGGCATGCAGCGATCATATCCACATGTTGGTGTGTATACCACCACATATAAGTGTATCACAATTTATGGGATATCTCAAGGGAAAAAGTAGTCTGATGATTTTCGACCGACATGCAAACCTGAAATACAAATATGGCTCACGGACATTTTGGTGTCGGGGGTATTATGTGGATACGGTCGGTCGAAATAAAAAGGTAATAGCAGAGTACATAAAGAATCAATTAGCTGAAGATTACGCACAGGATCAAATAAGCATAAAAGAGTACATCGACCCGTTCACGGGTAACCCGAATAAGTAAGCAAAAATAAACAGCCGCACGGGAGCGGCTGCTTGAAATAGTAATGCGGTGCTAAACTTCAGGACCCCTTTCAGGGGTAAAGCCAGTAACGGCCCCTTATAGGGGCAGAGCAAACCACCGGTTCCACCGATGGTTATGATTGACAAACAGAAAAATGAGGACTATAGTACATGCTTGATATAAAGGATGTTGAAAAAACCTTCAACCCGGGCACCATCAATGAAAAAAAGCACTCAACGGCATCAATTTGCATCTCAACGAAGGTGACTTTGTAACCGTAATCGGCGGCAACGGTGCCGGAAAATCCAAAATGCTGAATATGGTAGCAGGTGTATATCCTGTCGACTGCGGTAATATCATTATTGATGGTGTGGATGTTACAAAACTTCCTGAATACAAACGTGCAAAATACCTCGGCAGAGTATTCCAGGATCCGATGACGGGCACTGATGCGGAAATGCAGATAGAAGAAAACCTTGCATTGGCAGCAAGAAGAGGTAAAGCGCGATCGCTGCGCATCGGCATTACCGCAAAAGAAAGAAAAGAGTATAAAGAGTTATTGAAAATTCTTGATTTCGAATTGGAAGAAAGACTGACAGCCAAAGTCGGCTTATTGTCAGGCGGTCAAATACAAGCTCTGACATTGCTAATGGCGACGCTCAAAAAACCAAAAGTTCTTCTTGATGAACATACAGCCGCTCTCGACCCGAAGACAGCTAAAAAAGTGTTAGACATCACGGGGGAAATCGTTTCCAAAAACTATCTTACAACCATCATGATTACCCACAATATGGCAGATGCCATCAGAGTCGGCAATCGATTGATTATGATGAACAACGGAAAAATTATTTTTGATGTATCCGGAGATGAAAAGAAAAAACTCACTACAGCTGATTTGCTTGAAAAATTCAAGATTTCCGCAGGAGAAGAGTTAAACAATGACAGAATCTTGCTTGCATAATCAATATTGAACGCAGAAAAAAGAGCCTCGCTTCGGCGGAGCTCTTTTTAAATATGCGTTTCTGTATTTGATTTTGGTTTACAAATATGATAAGATTGTGCTCAAATGGAGGGATTTATCATGAACGCTGTTTTTTGTTGCCTGAATTCAAAATACATTCATTCATCCCTTGCACCGTGGTGTCTTTTCACAGCAAGCAAGCAAAAATGCAATCAGGAAATCAACTTATTCGTCGTAGAAGGAACAATCAATGAGAACCCAGACGCAATAGGAAACAGAATCCTGACACATAATCCTGATGTCGTTTTGTTTTCATGCTATATCTGGAATATTTCAAAAACCTTTGTTCTTTGCAAAAACATAAAGCAACACTCCCCTTCCACACAAATTGTTGTCGGCGGCCCTGAGGTGTCGTTCAATGCAAAACAAATTCTCACAGAAAATTACTGTATCGATTTTGTTTCTGCAGGAGCCGGTGAAGTTGCAATTCCGAAGCTACTGGATAGTATATTTTTAAATCAACCTGTCGATATTCCCGGCATCTCCCTGCAAAAAGACGGAATCATTTCTGTTGACACAAGAGAACCTGCAACAGATGACAGCATTTCTCCTTATTGTGAAGAATATTTGCAAAATTTAGGCGGCAGAATTGCCTATATGGAAAGCAGCCGCGGCTGTCCGTTCCGATGTTCATTCTGTCTTTCAGGCAGATTGGGTAAAGTACGGTACATGGATATGGAAACCGTAAAAAACAACATTCTACTTCTCAGCAACACCGGCACAAAAACAGTAAAATTCGTTGACCGCACATTCAACTGCAACAAAGAAAGAGCTGCTGAAATTCTTAAATTTATTCTCGACAATTACGGCAACAATATCCCCGAGCGTATCTGTTTTCATTTTGAAATTGCAGCCGACCTGTTGGATAACACATTGTTTGAAATAATAGAAAAACTACCCACGGGATGTGTTCAGTTTGAAGTCGGAATTCAATCATTCAATACCGAGACATTACAACGAATCAATCGAAAAACAGATCTGACAAAGGTTGAATACAATGTAAAAAAACTGATGTCTTTCGGAAATTGTCATGTACACATCGATTTGATTGCAGGCTTGCCTGCTGAGAATTTTGAAAGCTTTGTAAACGGTTTCAATCGTGCATATGCAATTAACGCAAATATGTTACAGCTTGGATTTCTGAAAATTCTTCACGGAACCCCCATGGCGGATGATAAGGTTTTATATCCCTGCAATCACTGCAGTGCACCACCTTATGAAGTGATTGACACGCCGTGGATTACACAAGAAGAACTGCAAAAACTGCATATCGCTGAAAATGAACTGGAAAGGCTTTATAACAGCGGCAGATTCCGCAGAACACTCTCATATGTTCTTACAACAAGCAAAATGTCACCGTTTGATCTGTTCTTTTCTTTCGGAAACAGTTTAAATGACAGACAAAACAACAGCATTCCTCTTGATGAATATACAAATCTTGCTTTTGATTACTTCTGCAAACTGGACGGCATAGACAAAATGCATTTGCGAAATTGCATGATTTATGATCGCATTGCAACCAACAATTCAGGACGCATTCCCGATTGTTTAAAGGTCGCTGATCCTGATTTAAAGAAAGTTAAAAAAATGTTGCAGGATAGTATCCCGCAACCCAAAGGAGCCAATCGCAGCATTGCCATCCTTTACGAAGAAAACAAAATTATTTATTGCGATTATCTTTCAAAAAACAAAGTAACAGGTGAATATCAAGTGTCAGAATATTCGCTATGACTGAAAACACAAAAAAAAACACACCGTCAAATGACGATGTGTTTTTTGGTGCACGTTAACGGACTTGAACCGCTGACCACTCGCACGTCAAGCGAGTGCTCTACCAACTGAGCTAAACGTGCATTTCTCAACTGCGAGAGATAGTATAATACATTACGCGGCAAAAGTCAAGTCCTTTTTTCACATTTTTTTATTTTTTTAATTATCCTCATCATTCAGGCAAACCCATTCCTCAAACAGGCTCTCAAGTTCTTCCGTAACGGCTTGCAAATCAGCCGTCAATTGCAAAACAAGCGAATAATCGGCTGCATTTTCAGGCTTATTGAGACTTTCCTCAATTTCCGTTTTACGAGCCTCGGCATCAGAAATCGCAGTTTCAAGTCGATTGATTCTTGTTTTCTTCTTACGAGCCAGACTCTCCTGCTCCTTGCGTTGTTTGTATTCATTGGTTTTCTTTTCAACAGCAGATTCTTTCTTTTCAACAACCGCCTGATTCAAACGTTGTGCATAGGTATCGTAATTGCCTTCCATTGGTGTAACGGCAGTACCATTGAATGCCATAATTTTATTTGCTATGCGATTGACAAAATAACGGTCATGCGAAACAGCAAGGATCGTACCGTCATACTCTGCCAACGCATCCTCAAAAACCTCACGGGATTGAATGTCGAGATGATTGGTCGGTTCGTCGAGAATGAGCAGATTGGGCTTGGAAAGGATCAGCAAAAGCAGTGCAACTCTTGCACGCTCACCGCCCGAAAGCTCACTCATCCTCTTTTCGATTTCGTCTCCTTTGAAGAGGAACACACCGAGGTAGCCACGAATCTCTGAAACGGTCAACTGCGGAAAACGCTCATAGACCTCCATCAGTATAGTGCGGTCAGAGTTGAGCCCCGTCTGATTCTGGTCAAAATAGCCGATCTTAACATTGGCACCGAAATAAGCATAACCTGCATCATGTGGCAATCGTCCTGTCAGGACACGCAACAGCGTTGTTTTTCCGCAACCGTTGGGACCAAGCAAAAAAACGCGATCTTCCCGGTAAATATTCAAAGAAACATCATCAAACAAGGTGTGTGAGCCGAAGCTTTTTTTCAGCCCCTTTGCCATCAAAACATCATCCCCCGTTCTGCAGGATGCTGTCAGACGCAACTTCAGATCAGACTGTTTTGGCGGCATTTCGGGTAATTGTGCACGCAGATGCTCAATTTCCTTTTCCTTGCTTGCAATGGTTATATAATTGCGTTTTTGATTAAACTGTTTTTGCTGTACAATAATACCTTCAATACGCTCAATTTCTTTTGATATACGCTCGTATTCACGGCGTTGACTCTCCAGCGTTTCAGCTTTGAGCTTCATATACAGCGAATAGCCGCCTTTGCCGCAGCGAGCTGTACCATTTACAATTTCAATGGTTCGGTCGGTAACACGATCAAGAAAATAGCGATCATGGGAAATAATGATAGCTGCACCTTTATATTTGAGCATATAGTCTTCCAACCATTCAACACTTGCAATGTCAAGGTGGTTAGTCGGCTCGTCCAAGAGCAAAAGCTGCGGTTCACTCAGAAGAAGTTTTCCCAGACTCAGCTTTGTACGTTGCCCACCGCTGAGAGCCGTAACCGGCAGAGAATGCTCACTCTCGGGAAAACCAAGACCGATCAGACAAGATCGTGCTCTTGCCTTGTATGTAAGACCGCCTTTATTCTGATATTCTTCGGTAAGCATTGCTTGTTTCGCAATAAGGGTGTCGGCATTCTCCGCACCTAGTTCTAATGCAGTATGCAGCTCTTCAAGCCGATTTTCCATTTCTTCCAGAAAAGAAAAAACAGAAAGCATTTCTTCATATACCGTACAATTGCTGTCCCGGCAGGCATGTTGTTCAATAAAACCAACCTGTGTTCCCCTTGCAAAATAAAAACTACCGCCTGTCGGCTCATGTTCGCCGGTCAGAACTTTAAAAAGGGTGGTTTTACCGCTGCCGTTTCTTCCGATGAGACCTATGCGGTCATTTTTTGCAACCTCAAAAGAGACGTCCGTGAGAACGTCCCGGTGAGCGAAAGACATTTTGAGGTCATTTACGGTAAGTAGTGACATGGTTTAAACTCTGATTTCAACAAGTTTCATATTTCCGGAAAGGCTGAAGTTACCGTGGTCAGCAGGAACAAAAAGGCAAGAACCTTTTTGCAATGCGATATTCTGTTTACCGTCAGATAATTCACCGATTCCGTCGGTAACAAGATAACTGACAAATGAAGTTTCGTCCGCCGTGCGAACACAGGTACCGTCAACAACAAGTGACGTCATGGAAAAATATTCACATCCGGTCAGAAGCTGCTCAGTGCCACCTTCTATGTTGCACTTTTCACCTTGTGCAGAAAAATCACGGGACGGCTTGTTCAGATGTACGACATCAAGTGCCTTATCCACATGCAACTCACGCGGTTTTCCGTCTTTTCCGACTCGATTGTAGTCAAAAACACGGTAAGTAACGTTGGAGCTCTGCTGCACTTCTGCAAGTAATATACCTGCACCGATGGCATGCAATGTACCTGCCGGAATAAAACAAACATCACCGGGTTTAACGGAAACACAGTTGCATTTTTCAAGCAAAGTGCCGTTTTCAATGGATTTGCGACATTCGTCCTTTGTCAGCTCACCGTTAAAACCGTATATAAGCTGTGCACCTTCATCACAATCAAGAATATACCAGGCTTCGGTTTTGCCGTTTTCATTTTCAATACGACGGGCATATTCATCTTCGGGGTGCACCTGAACAGACAAACGATCACGTGCATCAATGAATTTGACAAGCAACGGAAAATCTGCCAAGGAAACACATTTTGTTCCAAGCACACTCTTTCCGTGTTTTTCAACAGCTTCAGCAAGGGTCAAGCCCTCATCTTCACCGCCGCAAACAACACTCGGTCCGTCCTTATGTGCAGAAAGCATCCATGCTTCGGCAATATTTGCCGCATCGGTTTCAAAACCGTAACTATCCTTCATACGATTGCCGCCCCAAATGATTTCTTTGAGAGCCGGTTTAAGGTTTAATATCTCCATACAAACCCATCCTTATTTTTAATATGTGCTGAGTATACCCCATTTTCTTTATTTTGTCAATCCGCCGCATCAGCTTCCCACAACTTACGCAATACGACATTCCGACAACCACCATCACGGTTGCATTGTGAAAGACATGTACACACAATGCTTTTGGTACCGTTATGATAAACGGTTTCTTCCATAACAATATTTTTCTCAAGAATACAACAATACTGTTCGTATGATTTACTGTGTTTTTTCAATTTTATCACCCGTTTTATTATACGGCACGCCAACTGCAAATAAACGCAAAACTGAGAAGTATTCTGATTTTCGTCATAATATACGAATGTACAAGAATACATTTTGTAAGGGGTGATACAATGTCGGTTACAATATTCTATGGCTTGTTATTATTATGCGGGATGCTAATCATATTCGGATTGATTAAAAACAAATTTCTGTTCCGAGGATTATTTACAAGTGCGGCACTCGGTTGTTGTGCATTATTTGCAGTACGGTTAACAGGACTTTTCTTTTCAATTTCGCTTCCGCTGAATCCTTTTACGGCAACTGTCAGCATTTTCGGCGGCATTCCCGGTGTCATATTGCTGCTTTTGGGAGAATGTATTTGCAACTTTTAAATATATATTGACAAAATTAACAATATTGTTTATACTGAATCTAAATATTTCTTGAAAGGAGAACGCCAAAATGGACGTTCCTATACGATCGTGGACCTTACTTTCAGCAGCAGTGGAAACACAAGTGCTTGCTCAGACTGAAGGTGTGGGCGGAGAAATTCTCACAAAACTGATTGTCTTGTTTCTGCTTATTCTTGTCAATGCGTTTTTTGCAATGTCGGAAATTGCAATTATCTCCCTGAATGATACAAAAATTGAACGCATGGCAGAAGAAGGTCACAAAAAAGCAAAGCAAGTACACAAACTGACAGAGAATTCCTCGCAATTTTTATCCACCATCCAAATAGGTGTTACGCTTGCCGGTTTCCTTACCAGTGCAACGGCAGCCTCCTCTTTTGTTCCCCTTTTGAGTCCTTTTGTTCAGTCTGCTTTCACTTCCTTGAGTCCTTCTTTGATTGAAAGCATTCTGATGGTATTAATCACAATTGTCATTTCTTATTTCTCCCTTGTCTTGGGTGAACTTGCACCGAAACGAATCGGTATGATTTATGCCGAAAAGGTTTCGTTTAAGGTCATCGGCATTTTACTTGTGATTGCAAAGGTAACAAAACCTTTTGTAAAAGTGCTTGCTTTTTCAACCAATCTGGTTGCCCGTCTGTTTGGTGTTGACCCGAATGCGGATGAAGAATCCGTAACGGAAGAAGAGATCAAAATGATGGTCGATGTAGGTGAAGAAAAAGGTGTTATCGAAGACTTGCAGCGCGATATGATTAACAACATTTTTGAATTTGACGACATCAATGCTGCAGATATTATGACACACCGTGTGGATCTGACCTGTGTCAATGCTGATGAACCCCTGGATGAATTTCTTCGTGAAACGCTGGTTGAAAGCGGATATTCACGCATTCCGGTTTACGAAGACGACCTTGACTCCATTATCGGCATTTTGTATGTAAAAGACCTTATTCAATACATTGCCGGCTCTTTGCCGCAAGGCATTACACCTCGACAGGTGATGCGTGAAGCCTTTTTCGTTCCCGAAAGCAAACCCTGTGGTGGTTTGTTCCGTGAAATGACAGACCAACGCATTCAGATTGCTGTTGTTGTTGATGAATACGGCGGAACTGCAGGAATTGTCACGCTCGAAGATTTGCTTGAATCCATCGTCGGCAATATCCGCGACGAATACGACTTTGACGAAGAAGAAGAAATCAATCAGGTCAACGAGACTACTTTCAATGTAGACGGAAGCACCTCTATTGACGAACTCAATGATCTTGTTGGTGTTGAGATCCCCGAAGGAGATTATGATACGGTTGCAGGCTTTGTACTGTTCCAGCTCAAAAATCTGCCGACAGGCGGTGAAACTTTTGATTTTGAAAACCTGCACTTTACGGTAACGGAAGTGGAAGACCGCAGAATCTGCGAAGTCAGAATTGAGATTCTTCCCAAACCGAAACCTGAACCGGAAGAAGAAAAACCGTTTGACAAACTCAGACGCGATAAAGACGCCGACAGAAACAAAAACGAATAAAAATCTTAAAACCTCTGCTGTTCAAAGCCGGACAGCAGAGGTTTTTCAGTGTATTATTATTTATCAAAATCAAATTGCAAGCATCAATAGAAAGTTGCTACACGATCATCTCCCGTCAAAGGCTCACAAGGCTCTGCTGAAATACAATTCAGTATCGGGCCTCTTTTACCATACAGGCGACTGAAACGAATGTCAATTTTTGCCGTGAGAATAATCCATTGTGCATTTTCAATGCTGTCTGCATTTGCCCATTTCGTAACAAAACCGCAATATGCAATATCATCTGCGCAACAAGTCATCACATGACGTCCCGTTACAAACATTTTGTCGGGGAATTTGGAATTGACAGCACAGACCCCCTTGAAACGAATGGTTTTCCCATCGTACTGTTTCATATTCTCCGTAATGTCCTGATACCACAATGCATAATCACGGTCCTCCAACTCAATGACAGGTGCATTTATATCGAAAGGCATAGGGTCAACAATTTCGTCGGGTTGGATGGTACCATCGGTAAATTCATATACGATTTCTGCACGTCGGCTGACACCGCGGACAAGTTTATGATAAGGCATAATATCTGCCCCCTTGGGGACGCGGTTAAATATAATGCTGTCTGCTTGCTGCAATTTGTCAAACACCAAAGAACGCATATTGGCATTGTAGTTCAAAATGGTATTGCTGTCAATAAAGAGCATATTCTGATACGGAATCCAATTCTCAGGCATTGCATCATAAAAAGACTGCAACATCCACATGCCGTTGTATTCGACAAATGCACGCACTGCACCTGTTTCACAGACATAACGGGATAAATTCTCCTCCGTTAATTCTTCTACATCTTCAATGACTCGCTTATATACGTTCGGTGCACTGAAGCGGGATGCATCATATTCCTCTTCCCCCTCTTCACAAACAAGCAACAAGGTTTTCTCACCTGCATTGACACGTTTATCCTGCAATGTATCCTGGAGAAACAGTGTTTTTCCGCTTTCCAAAAAACCGGTAAACAGATAAACAGGAAACTCTTTGTTCTGTTTCATATCAGTTCACCCCAAACAACAGTGCCAAAGCACCCTCATGCAACTTTGAACCGATAACACAGATTCTGCCAATGACACCCGCAACACCGGTTCTGACGTCGCCTTCACCGGGAATATAATCAAAATGCAACCATTCACCGTTTTCACCGGCTACGATGCCTTTTGCACGCAAAATGACCCCGTACTTACCTTCGTCGCACAATTCATCCAATGCATTTTGCAATTCAGTTGCAGAGTAGATTCTTGTGGTTTCTCTGCCCCAACTTGTAAAGACTTCGTCCGCATGGTGATGGTGGTGATGATCATGGCAACCGCAGTCACAATGTTCATCATGCTCATGATGGTGATGATGTTCTTCATGATCGTGACAGCCACAATCGCAGTGTTCATCATGCTCATGATGATGGTGATGATGTTCTTCATGATCGTGACAGCCACAATCGCAGTGTTCATCATGCTCATGATGATGGTGATGATGTTCTTCATGATCGTGACAGCCGCAACCACAGTGCTCATCATGCTCATGATGATGGTGATGATGGTTTTCTTCATGCAACAGATCTTCAACTGCACTCTGCAAAGAATCCCTGCGTTCAATGGCAGCTAATAATGTTTTGCCGTCCAACTGTGTAATTGGGGTGGTTATAATAACCGCATTTTCATTATGAGAACGAACAAGGGAGACGGCTGTTTCGAGCTTTTCCGCACTGACAGAATCAGCATGGCTCATAACAATCGTACCTGCATTTTCAATCTGATCATTGAAAAACTCGCCGAAATTCTTCATATACATTTTTGCCTTACCTGCATCAACAACGGTAGCAAAAGCATTCAGCTCAAGTCCAACCTCGACATTGTCACGCACAGCACGGATCACATCAGACAATTTGCCGACACCGGAAGGTTCAATGACAATACGGTCGGGATTGTATTCGCTGACAACTTTTCTGAGTGCTTCACCGAAATCACCTACCAGACTGCAGCAGATGCAACCTGCATTCATCTCGCGAATCTCAATACCTGCATCCTGCAGAAAGCCGCCATCGATACCGATTTCACCAAACTCATTTTCGATAAGAACAATTTTTTCACCGGCATAGGCTTCGGAAATCATTTTACGAATCAGGGTTGTTTTACCTGCACCCAAAAAACCGGAATAAATATCAATTTTTGCCATAGTATTCATCCTACCTGTTTTATTTTACTATATAAATATATCACTTTTTGCAATGAATGCAAGGGTAAATTCTTATTTTTCCAAAGATTCGACAGCTGTGGAAACAATTTTTGCAAGTACCCCATCTTCAAAAGGACTCGGCACATTTGCAGATTCACACAATCCGAGGAAAGTATTGGTACCGCCCTGCTTAGCAAAAGCAAGATAACGATTCCAAGCATCTTCCCTGTTTTCGTTCATCAATGACCAAAAAGTGAGAGCAACGGTCTGCGCAAGGCAATAATCAATGTAATAGAACGGCAATTCATAAATATGATGCTGACGCTGCCAACCTCTGCCCTCACCGTAAAACGGCAAATCCGACCGATCAACAAACGGACGGTATTGTTGCTCGAGGTTCTCCCACGCTTCATGACGCTGCTCTTTTGTAAGATTCGGATTGTCATACACGATGTGCTGAAATTCATCAACCATACAGCCGTATGGAATAAAGCTCAGGCAACCTTCCAGATGGGCAAGTTTTGCGGTGGGTGTCTGCTCACCGTAAAACAATTCCAACCATTTCCAGGCAAAAAATTCCATCGACATAGAATGGCATTCACAGGATTCCATAGTGGGATCCATATTCTCACGCACTTCAAAATCTTTCGCAAGCCAACCTGCGAATGCATGGCCGGCTTCATGGGTGAGCACTTCCACATCATCTGCGGTACCGTTGAAATTTGAGAATATAAACGAAGATTTATAATCAGGCAGGAATGTACAATAACCGCCGACTTGTTTCCCTTTGCGAGACAACACATCCAACAATTCATTGTCGTACAATTCTGCAACAAATTCTGCTGTTTCGGGGGACATTTCCTCATACATTTTTCTGCCGGCTGCCAGAATATCCTCTGCACTGCCAACCGGACGAGGATTGCCTTCGGGGAATTTAAAATCAAGATCGTAATAACGCAGCGTATCAACACCGATTCTGGCTTTCTGCATTTCTTTGAGCTTGCTGCAAAGCGGAACGATATCTTTTTTTACGGCATCTCTGAACAGATTTACCATAGAAGGATCATAACAATTTCGCTTCAGACGCAAATAGGCAACCTGCGTAAAAGATTCGAAACCGAGTTTTTGTGCAATTTCCGTGCGGACTTTGATCAGACTGTCATATATTTCATCCAATTCTTCTGCGTGTGATTTATAGAACCGGGCATCCGCTTCAAAAGCTGCCTTGCGGACATTGCGATCAGCATCTTTTTTATAAGGTGACAACTCAGAGAGGGTCAATTCTTTGCCGTCAAATTCAATTTTTGCAGATGCAACCAACTTTGCATAACGGCTACACAATTTATTTTCCTCCTGCAAAAGAGGAACGATTTCGGGTTTGAATGCCTTATTTTCAAGCTCTGCATTGACAAACATCAATGCACCGAATTTTTCCTTCAATTTCGGCAAAAACGGACTGTCAAGAAGGGATTGCATAAATGCACTCAATTTTTGTGTCAAAAAAGGTCCGTTTTCATCATAAAAATCATTTTCAGCTTCATAAAAAGAATCCGTTGTGTCAATAGAATGACGAATATATGTCAATGTAATCATGGTTTCGGCATGACTGGAAAGTCTTTCATGCTCAAAGAATGCTTCAATGACATCAGCTTCCGATTCAGCTGTTTTTACAGCTTCGGTTATACGGTCATAAGCCAGGGATAACTGCTGTATATCGATACGTTCATATTTCATTTCAGAAAACTTCATACATTTATCTCCTCGTATTCATTATGACATCATTATACACGCAATAATTAGCGAATGCAAGGTGCGTTTGAATTTAGGATTGACGGTGTATACTTCTTTATGCTATAATAAAAAATCAGAAAGGGTGATATGAATGATTATTGATGCGAAGAAAGAGTATGTTTTTCTTTACAACACACAAGCTCCGTCCTGTCATGCATCAACTGTCCTGCCGCTTCCGAACGGAACGGTATTGACAGCATGGTTTGCAGGTCAACGCGAAGGTGCCGATGATGTCGGCATCTGGACAAGCATCCGCAAAGACGGAAAATGGTCTGAACCGATTCGCATTTCCGACGAACGTGATGTTGCCCATTGGAATCCGGTGTTGCATTTGCGTGATGACGGTAAAATCATTCTGTTCTACAAATACGGGCAAACCATTCCGAACTGGTTTACAAAATATGTCATCTCAGAAGACAACGGTCTGACCTGGTCTGCACCGCTTGAACTTGTTCCCGGTGACACGACCGGTGGCAGAGGTCCGGTTAAAAACAAATGCATCCGCTTAAAAGACGGAACCGTGCTTGCACCTGCATCCACGGAACAAAATAAAATGTGGATTCCATTCATTGACCGTTCGCAAGACGACGGTCTGACATGGGAAAAACAGACACCGATGGAAAGACCGAAATACAGAAGAAGCTGGGTGCAAATGATCCAGCCCACGCTGTGGCAAAGTGACGACAATTCCGTCCATTGTCTGCTTCGAACCAACCAGGGTGCAGTTTACCGCAGCGATTCGACAAATCTCGGCATTTCGTGGTGCAAACCTTACAGAACCTCTTTACCGAACAACAACTCCGGACTTGACCTTGCACAGGATTCAAAAGGCAGACTGTGGCTGCTTTATAACCCCGTCAGTAAAAACTGGGGGGATCGCTATCCGCTGACCCTTGCAGTTTCCACCGATGACGGTGAAACATTCAAGGATGTCATCAATCTTGAAGTCAACAAAGGCGAATACTCCTACCCTGCAATTGTCTGTACCGATGACAAACTTTATCTCACCTATACGCATCTTCGCGAGCGAGTCGCATATTGGGAAGTAACCCCCGAAGCATGACAATTTACATTGATGCTGACGCGTGCCCCGTAACACGTATAGCGGAACAAATAGCAAAAGAGCATGCCGTTCCGTGCGTACTTCTGTGCGACACAAATCACATTCTGCAATCAGATTATTCGTCCGTTGTAACTATCGGTGCAGGCAAAAATGCCGTAGACATTGCATTAATCAACCGCTGTCAAAAAGGTGATATTGTCATCACGCAGGACTACGGTGTGGCAGCGATGGCTCTCGGCAAAGGGTGCTACTGTATGCATCAAAGCGGAATGCAATTCACCGACAGCAACATTGACAGGCTGCTGTTTGAACGGGCAGCAAGTGCAAAATTCCGCAGAAGCAGCAAAAAAAATCATCTGAAAGGCCCGAGAAAACGCTCGGGCGAAGATGATGAACGGTTTGCAAATGCCTTTGTACGGCTCTTAAATTCCATTTTTCCATAAAAAAGCTGCCGCTCAATGCGACAGCTTTTTCATTTCATTTTGCCTTATTCTTCAGAGGAACCGCCAAAGAAAGAAGCGAACATTGCAATAAAGGAGTTGATAATTTCTGTCAACCATGCAAAAAAGTCTTTTACTTCTGCAACATCTTTGTTATTCATTGAAAAAAATACCTCCATGACATATTTTATGCATTATGCACTACATTTATTATAGCATAACAACCGTTTGATTTCAAGTTTTTCTTTATTGAAAATATGTTTTTTTTACAATTTCTTGCAATAAGATATTGTATTATGATATACTGAAAAAAAACAAAATCGGAGGCATCTACATTGCAAAAAGAACTGAATCTATATCTTGTTATTCCTTGTTACAATGAGCAAGAAGCACTACCGATTACAGCACAAACACTTTTGGAAAAAACAGAAAAACTGATTAAAAATAAGAAGATCAGTCAGGACAGTAAAATTGTTTTTGTTGATGACGGATCGAATGATAACACCTGGAAAATCATCAACACAATGCATAAGGCGAACCCTGTTTTTCAAGGCATTAAACTGTCCCACAACAAAGGACATCAAAATGCATTGCTTGCAGGCATGATGACAGTAAAGGATGCATGCGATGCAATTATCTCAATGGATGCTGATTTGCAGGATGATATCGGAGCAATCGACAAAATGATTGATCTGTACTACGAGGGTTGTGATATAGTATACGGCGTACGCAGTACTCGTGATACCGATTCGGCATTCAAACGATCTACGGCACATGCTTTTTACAAGATGATGAATTTCATGGGTGTTGAAATTGTATACAACCATGCAGACTATCGTTTGATGAGCAGACGAGCATTGGATGCACTTGCTGATTTTGATGAAGTCAATCTGTTTTTACGCGGACTTGTTCCCTTGCTCGGATTCAAAACCGGAACGGTGGAATATGAGCGAGGAAAAAGAGTAGCTGGAGAATCAAAGTATCCTCTGAAAAAAATGATTTCTTTTGCCCTGGAAGGCATTACATCTATGTCCATCAAGCCCATACGACTTGTCAGCTCGCTCGGTTTCTTTATTTTTGCGGTCAGCATTGCCATGCTGCTGTATTCGCTGTTGCGTCACTTTACGGGTGCCACCATTCAGGGTTGGACATCCACCGTGGTTTCCATATGGGCCATCGGCGGATTGCAACTGCTCGCAATCGGTGTGATCGGTGAATACATCGGAAAAATTTATCTTGAAACAAAACACAGACCGAAATACATCATTGAAGAATATTTACAATAACTTCACAGAAAAAATCTCCGCACCGGAAAAACGATGCGGAGATTCCTTTTTATTAGTTATTGATAAATGCGGATATAGTCAACGACAAATTCGGAATAATATGTCTCTTTGTCAAGTTCATTGAGCTTGTCTGCTTCAGGCACACAAAGGGACAGAATGACATCTTCTTCTACCAGAGAGACACCGTTACCAAAGGAAGAACGACAGGTTTCAACACCGTTGATATAGAAAATGTATTCATCTTCTGTCCATTTCAGACCGTAGGTATTGTATTCTTCAAAAATGTTGTTACCTTTATAAGAGCCGAGAATACGGGACTGGAAACCTTCCTGTACCCCGTCCACACCTGCACAATGCAAAGTGGTTGCAACCGAACCGTCACGAAGCAACGATCCTTCATATTCAGATTCAAAGATGTCGATTTCACAACCGCCGACACCGCCTTGTGAAATGGATGCGGTATAAGGAGCAGATGCCTGTAGCCAGAATGCACTCCAGAATCCGGGAGCACCGTTACAAATGGCTCTGACTTCAAAATAGCCTTGTTTGTATCTTTTGTTCAGGGTGACATCACCAGCATACCAACCGGCACCATATGCACCGTCTTCAAGGTATTCTGCGGTAATAACAAGATTACCGTCGCGCACATTGACCTGGCTTTTATTGAAATAACCGCCTCGTCTTTTACCCTGTACACGATAACGCCAATCATTCAGATTGAGTTCTTCTCCGTCAAATTCATCCTCGAACACCAATTCATATCCCGTCAGGTCCAGCTCGGGACCGACAGGCGTCAGCGGTGTATCAAAAATAACACAACAAAAAGCTTCTACCAATGCAAGCATGGCAATGCCGAGTTTTTTCACATCACCGGTGAAAACTTTCTTCAAGAGATCAAAGGCAACGCGAAGTGCTTCGGACTGTCTGTAGGCAAGTTTATTCATAAAGACCTCCTTATTTGATGTTATAAAACATCATATTGATTAATTACAATATAACATATCCGCTTTCATCTGTCAATGAAGAAGATAACGTAACAATGATCATATTGCAAAACATTGACACAAATCTTCATTTACTGTATACTTAAAATGAATAATGTTGCCGGTGACAATGAAAGGAGCATTTATGAAAATCATTCATACTGATATTTCAATAGGAGCCTCAGCACCTTTTACAATCCTGCACATGAGTGATACACATCTTTGCAGGGCAGACAGTCGTAATAATCAAAGAAAACTGGATCTTGCCGCCAACCGGACAAAGTCCTTTCCCGCAGCGGAAGAATGCCTGACAACAGGAATTGCGGAAGCACAAAAACGCGGTTGCCCCATCTTTCACTCCGGTGATCTGACTGATTTTGTCTCTTTTGCCAATCTTGACGCAGCCAAAGCATTTACGGATCAATGTGATGTTTTTATGGCTGCCGGCAACCACGAATTCAGTCAGTATGTCGGTGAAGCTTTTGAAGATGAAGCATACAGAAATCAAAGCTTACCGTTGGTACAAAAGGCATTCAAAAACGATATCCGTTTTTCCGCACGCGAAATCAACGGTATTTTGTTTTTAGCCATTGACAACTCCTACTATCTGTTTGATGAAAAACAGCTCAAAATACTGAAAAATGAACTCAAAAAAAATATGCCGACAGTATTGATTATGCACACACCTCTGTTTTCGGAAGGATTGTATTCACATATGATGAACGACCTACAGAATGAATGTGCATATCTGATGAATGTTCCCGATGAACGGACAGCTTTGTATACAGAGCATCGCAGAATACAACAGACATCTGACGACGTTACAAAAGAAGCTTATAACCTGATTGTATCCGACAAAAACATAAAAGCAATCATAGCCGGACATCTGCATTTTGATTATGAAGACAAATCTCCGGGAGTTATTCCCCAATATATAACAGCATGCAACACACTTCGCATTTTTCATTTTCAATAATTCTGAAGAAAGGGATGTAAACCATGGAACAGAACGCATTTTCCGTTTCCGAGCAAAACAATATGCAAGAGAATAACACACCACTTTCTGTGTTTTCCATGCAATTCACCGCAATGGAAATAGAGCAGGCATTGCTTTTACATGCAAAACCAACAATCAGGAAACTCAAACGAAACGCAGCTATAATAGGAGTCCTTGGTTTGGTTATAGGCTTCCTTTTATTTGATTTTGCACAGATATCTGCGGTCTGCATGATCAGTATTTCTGTTTGTTTTTTGACTTATTTCTTTGCTGCCATTCACATGATTAAGAAAAATGCCAAAAAGAATGCATCGGAAGCAGAACAGACAAAAGATGTATATGAGATTTTTGATAATCACATGAAAATCACAATATACGAAAAAGAAACATTAAAATCGATCCGATACATTGATTATGAAGAAATTGATTCGTATAATGAAAATGAAAGTTATTTCTTCTTTGTCAGAAAGAATCATTTGTACCTGTTCAGGAAAAACGATCCAGCATGCAGTATAATGATAGACAAAATCAGAAACGATGCACGTTGTGAACTCGAAAAGAATCTGAAAAAAGAAAACAAAAAAGATATTCTTTCTGCAATACTCCTTCTGTTGAATCTCTTTTCATTGCTCGTCCCGATGGTTTTGAGAAACTTTTTATCGTATGATATTTTAGATTCTTTGCCGACACAGATCGAACTCTTCTTTCTTGTGATTCCTGTGGGAGTACTTCTTGCAAGCATTGTCTTACGAAAAAAGATCAAATTCAAAGGTGTGATTCTGATTACAATATTAAGTTCTGTTCTTCTTTGCTGTTTTGCCGCAACAAACGGATACCTGGCAGAAGCGGAGGATTACACATATGATGAAAAAGATATTGCTGAAGAACTCATAGAACAGGCAGAAACGCAACTTGGAATTAATCTTCCTGACAATTACGAATTGCAATATGCATATGAACGTGAATCTTCATTCTACTCCGCAGCATATTTGAATCTGGATGAAAATACTGCTGAGGCATTCGGCGAAATCGTAAAAAACAATGATCTTTGGTTGGATTACGCACCAAGCATTCTTGAGGGGCTAAAAGACTACAATACGTCAGAAGAGTATTCCCTGCTATATAACATCGACACAAAACAATTCAATGCATTGCCTGAGAATAACGGCACTTACAAGTTTTTACTGCTTACCTTTTCAGAAGAATATAGCAACATATGCATCACACGTTATGAAGCGGAATATACAGAATACATTGAAAAATAAAAAAGTATTCTACAGCAACCCCCCGTCCCCCCAATCTTGGGGCGAAAAGGTGTTTTTTGTTACATGCAAACTGCTCACAATTTCGAGCAGTTTCCTATATAATAAAATTGCAGGCACGGTTTATCAGTCAAACCGTGCCTGCATCTATTTATTTTTTCTATAGTAACCGCAATGACTTA
The DNA here is from genome assembly GCA_045576275.1 of Acutalibacteraceae bacterium. Lineage (GTDB taxonomy): Bacteria > Bacillota > Clostridia > Oscillospirales > Acutalibacteraceae > RUG806. The sequence continues at coordinate 309,015 of JAZNGB010000042.1, read as the reverse complement.
CAGCATCAAGCCGCAAATCAAAGCACTCAACTCAGCAGGATTCTCAATAGACATGCCACCGATGAGTCTTGCCTGTGCATTGAGCAATTTTGCATACTTATCAAGTTGTTCGCGGTCATCTGCAAACAGAGTAATCAACTTGTCGGCGATCGGGTGATTTGCGTTGATCTCAAGTACAAGTGATGCCTTTACTCCGGATGCACCAGGCATGGCTTTCAAAACGCGCTCCATTTCGGAAGAAAGACCGCCTTCGCTGACAAGGCAAACAGGATGATCACCGAGTTTTTCCGTAAAACGAACAGCGGTAACTTCATCACCGAGACTTTCGCACATAAAGTCAAACATATCTTTGTTTGCTTCGTTCTTCGCCTTGACGGTTTCTTTTTCTTCTTCACTTGCAAAATCGGCTTCTTCGGCACAGATATTCACAAATGCTTTGCCGTCTTGCTCACCGAGCATCTGAATGGCAAATTCATCCACATAATCGGTAAAATACAACAATTCATACCCTTTGGATTTAACGGCATCCGCCTGCGGCAGCATGTTGATTTTATCAATCGTTTCACCGGCAGCATAATAAATTGCCTTCTGATCTTCGGGCATACGGGATATATATTCTTCAACGGTTACATATTGATCCTCGAACGAAGATTTAAACAGAAGCAAATCCGCAACGGCATCCTTGTTTCTGCCATATTCGCTGTATACACCGAATTTCAACTGTGTACCGAATGCATCAAAAAACTTTTCATAAGATTCGCGGTCATTGCGAAGCATTTTTACAAGTTCGGATTTGATCTTCTTTTCAACTGTCTTTGCAATCAGTCGCAACTGATAGTCATGCTGCAGGGTTTCACGGGAAATGTTCAGAGAAAGATCCTCACTGTCAACAAGCCCCTTTACAAAACTATAATAATCGGGCAGCAGTTCTGAACATTTCTCGGTAATCAAAACACCCTTGGAGTAGAGTGCAAGACCTTTTTCATACTCTTTGGAATAATAATCAAACGGGGCGTGCGACGGTATATACAGAAGCGAATTGTAAGTCGCCTGTCCTTCTGTTTTAGAATGGATTACCTTCAGCGGATCTTCATAATCATAGAATTTTTCTTTATAAAAACTGTTGTACTGTTCATCAGTAAGCTCTGACTTATTCTTTTTCCACAAAGGAATCATACTGTTAAGTGTACGATCTTCAACGGCATCCTCATATTCATCCTCAGTGCCTTCCACCTTTTTGCGAGTGGTGAAAAGCATTTTCACAGGATAGCGGATATAGTCGGAATACTTTCTGACAAGGGCTGACAAACGGTAGGAATCCAAAAATTCACCGTACTTTTCTTCTTCTGTATCTTCCTTGATATGGAGAATGATTTCCGTACCTACACTATCCTTTTCAGCCTCTGCAATCGTGTAACCTTCTGCACCTTTGGATTCCCAACGGTATGCCTTTTCTTCACCGAAGGCACGGCTGATGACTGTCACTTTATCAGCAACCATAAAAGCGGAATAAAAACCGACACCGAATTGACCGATCACATCAATTTCATCGTTCTTTTCGTTGTTGTTCTTAAAGTCAAGGGAACCGCTTTTTGCTATGGTTCCGAGATTATTTTCAAGCTCTTCCGCAGTCATACCGATTCCGTTGTCGCTGACGGTCAGCAAACGATTCTCGACATCTGCAGCAAGACGTATACAAAAATCACCGCGATTCAAGCCTACGGAATTATCCGTAAGGGAACGGAAATACAACTTATCCACTGCGTCGCTTGCGTTGGATATGAGTTCACGCAGAAAAATCTCTTTGTGTGTGTAAATTGAATTGATCATCATGTCAAGCAGCTTCTTGGATTCTGCTTTAAACTGCTTTGTTCGCATTGACATCCTCTTTTCATAATAATATTGAAAAGTATTGTAATACGAATTTATTAAGTTGTCAATAACAATTCAGCCTTTCGTCCTTTTTTGACATAACCCGACAATAAAAACAAACTCAACAAATTTAAAAATGCCAACATCACGTTGATGATATCCGCAACAGCCCATACTGTATCAAAAGACATGCCGCTTCCGATCAATGCAATTACACAAAACAGTACAAAAAAAGGAATTTCTCCTTTTTTACCAAACACAAAACGTATGCTTTCCGTTCCGAAAAAGCTCCATCCGACCAATGTTGAAAATGCAAACAAGCTCAAACAAATTGCAACAATCTTACCGGCAATCGAACCGAAAAGATGCTGTAATGCAAACACAAACATCTCACCCGGCGGCTGCTGCACGGCACCCGGCACGCACAGCACACAAAATGCCGTCAAAGTACACATTACAACAGTATCAAAAAATACTTCAGCCATACTTCGCAGTCCTTGTTCGTGTGCTGTGGTACCGTGAGCTGCTGTGTGCACCGCAACGGATGTACCGAGTCCGGCCTCGTTGGAAAAAATACTGCGACGAACACCTGTAATCATTCCTTGTCGCAACATATTCGCAGAAAAACCGGCTCCGATACTTTGCAAACCGAATGCCGAACGAAAAATCTGACCGGCTACAGGTATAATCATGTGATGTTGTTTTATCAAAACACAAACACAAGCAAAAAAGAAAACAAAACAACTTACGGGCACAAGGTACTGTGTCATTTTTGCAACAGCTTTTCTGCCGCAAAACAAAAGTACAGCAACAGCAACGGCACAAATGAATCCCGTAACATGCAACGGCACATCAAAAGCAGTCAGCATTGAATCTGCTGCTGATTTGACCTGCACGGCATTCCCCATACTCACAGATGAAAAGGCACACAAAAATGCATACAACAGTCCCATACCTTTTGCTGTTGCCGGATGCACAATTTGTCGCAAACCGATCGTCAGTGTATACATCGCTCCGCCATGCCAGTTGCCGCCCGTATCTTTTTCCCGAAACAACACACCGAGATAATTCTCGACATATGCTGTTGCTTCACTTAAAAATGCACAAACGCACATCCAAAAAACAGCACCTGCCCCACCGACAGAAATTGCAGAACACACACCGACAATATTCCCCGTTCCGATGCTTGCTGCCAAAGCCGTGCACATGGATGAAAAGGGAGATACGTCACTTGTTTGTACGTTATTATGTCGTCCGAAAACAACTCTAGCCATTTCTTTATAACCTGTTAATTGCAAACATCGTAATTTGATCGTAAAAAACAACCCGGTTGTAAAAAACAAAAGCAATGTCGGCATTCCCCATACAGCAGTGGCAAATTTTTCAACCATCCGTAACACCTCGTCCATATATATGCTGATAACAATCAGTTCATGAAACAACAAAAATCTCCGGCTTTACAGCCGGAGATTTCTGTCGCACGGAAAAGGCATGAACCGTACGAAAATATGAGAGAGGAGAAAGAAGCTATCAAAGTAATATCAACACTATCTCGATTTTGTCGCTATTCTATTGCAGTTTTCTTAAATTTTCTTTAACATTTTTTGCATTATGTTTATTTTTTACGAAAAAGTAAGAATTATCCATTCACCGGCTGCAAGCGAAACACAGATTTCACCACACTCTTCACACAAACTCCCCGTTCCTTCAGTTTTTTCAATTTTCATCCGTGTGCTTTTCAAACACAATTTTGCAGAAACTACCGCTTCGGGTATCTGCACATCAGGTTCAAACTCTTTATGCAGAATCCCGTCATTATTCATAAGCAACAACTGCCAGGAGGAGTCGCCTTTCCTTGCCGTCACATGCAGTGAATCGGAAATCGAAACCGGCAGAAGTTCTTCAATTATTTTCTTTGCTTCTTCAATACTGACTACATTTTTATATATTTTACATAGCTCATCTTTGCCTGTCAGATCGATTAAATAAGCATACGAAGAAAGTGCCTGCGGCATATCATCATGAATAATTTCCACACAATCTGCTATTCCGCCGTTTCGCAGAGTATGTCCCATGTTTCCATACTTGCCGTTTTTTCCGAAAATACTTTCCATATCGGCAATGAAACGAAGCATATATTCCTTTGTAAAAAATGAATCCTCATCACAGGGATAATCAAGATAATCCGGACACAAGCGTTCATCCAACATATGCATTTCAGCAGGCAAAACAACAGCAATGGGTTTGAACAATTCTCCCTCCGGTACAAAACGTTCACTCAATTCAATAAAACGTTTTTTTATTTCACCATAAGGACTCAGCTTTGTTGAATGCACACTTCTGAATGTATTGCAGATGCCATATTCTTCCCCGATAAACTGTGCTCCGGAGAAATAAGCATATACCCAAGCACGCTCCATCAACGACAATGAACTTCCTCCGTGTTCTCGCTTTTGTATGGGCAAATCATGTCCGTATCCTTGCTCACCAAAACTTTCAAGCCAGTCATCGGGTGCATCGGTAAGAGAATAAGGAATGGTGAATTTTCCGTTTTCATTGCAATACCAACACTCATAATAAATCCCCCAGGGAATACCTGCGCTATTTGCCATACCTCTTGTATAGGCAAGTTGCAGACGCATATTCGGAATCTGCCAGCCAACCTCAGGCAACAGCATTTTTGCTTGATTCGCGATTGCCGTGCGGAATGCCATAAAATAACTGTCCGTCGGAAAAATCAAACCACCGTTTTCTTCTGTTCGCTTTTTATAAAGATCTTCACAATCGGCAAGAAAGTCTTTTCTTGTTGCAGAAAGAGGAAGAGAAAACCATTCATCAGGTGAATAAGCTTCCAGAAACAAAGAAAGACTGCCGTCCTTTATTTTTTTCCAAAAATCTATATTGTTTTGAATCCCGGTCGGGTCAATCCCCTGTTCTTTGCACAAATCCGCTATTCGTTTCTGATCACTGCGGAAATTCGATGCCCATTCATGCATCTGCAAACCGAGAAAGTCAATGCTTTTTGAATTTTTGTAATATGCAAGCAGCTCCTTGTCATACTGATATTTCACGGGCAAGCCGAGACCGCCCTGCAAACGGTCAATATAGAACGGGCACGAAAGCTTTTCGAGCAATGTCTGCAAGGCACTCCCCTGTTTTGCAACGGTATTGAAATCCACGGGTACTGTGTATTCGGGCTTGTGCATCAGCTTCAGACCGTGTCCTTCTTTAAAAAGTCCGCTTTGCAGCAAGGTATTGATTGACTTTTCGGTATAAGTGTGTATGAATTTTATCATCTTATATCACTTACTTTCTTAAAAAACGGAATTCGCAAAATAATTGTGAATCCCGTTTTTGTTTTTTAGTTTATATTATTTTTCAATGGCTGCTTTGCGTGTGTTGACGTTATAGAAGAATTCTGCAGGGAATTTTTCTTCGCGGTTATAGGTATAAACACCGTTTTGTTCCTGTTCAACATCAGTAAGCTGCGTATAACAGAAACCCATGATCTTCTCATTATCAAGGAAGATATCGGTCAAAGCCTTATAGCGTTCCATATATTCTTCTTCGGTCTGCGGTGCATTACCATAACCCCATGCGTTATCACCCTTATCGACAACACTCCAACGAATACCGCCGTATTCGCTTACAAAAACAGGCTGACCCTTTATGTAAGTCTGACGATGATTGCAGTGATTCTTAAATTCATCCTTGCTGACAAGATCCTTATAACTTTCGGCAAGCTTTGCAGGATCCTGTTCATAATCATGCACATCGAAAATATCGGTAATGACATGATAATTGCCGCTGGTATCGATGCACGGACGGGTCGAATCGGCTGCTTTTGTGGCAAGATATGTCAACTCCAGAATGCCGTCATACTGCTTACAACCGCGGATATCCCAGGTTTCATTAAACGGACACCAACCGATGAGCGCAGGATGGTTGAAGTCACGGTCGATTTCCTCGAGCCATTCGGGCAGGAAGGAATAAATGCCCTCAGGGTCGGTGTGATCAAGTCCCCAGTTGCCGTATTCGCCCCAAACAAGATAACCTGCCTTATCGCAATGATACAGAAAGCGTTCTTCAAATACCTTCTGATGCAATCTTGCTCCGTTGAAACCGCAAGCCATAGAAAGCTGAATATCTTTCAACAAAGCCGCATCAGAGGGAGCTGTATAAATACCGTCGGGATAGAATCCCTGATCAAGAATAAGACGTTGGAATACGCTTTTTTCATTCAAAAGGAATTTGTAACCATCCATACGGACATTGCGAAGTCCGAAATAGCTGTTGACTTCGTCATCACCGTAAGTCAGAACAAGATCATAGAGTTTGCCCTTTCCGACTTCCCAAAGATGAATTTCATCCACATCCAGACGCAACTGTTCACTGCCGCCGTTTGATTTGCATCTTGCCTTACCGACCACTTTGCCGTCATATGTTGCAACAGCAGTCAGTTCTCCTGCACCGACAAGATCAGCCACGATATTGACAAATCCGTTTTTAGAATCAGGGAAATACTTTACTTTATCAACATAAACCTTGGGAACAAATTCAAGCCACACAGTCTGCCAGATGCCTGTAGTACGGGTGTAGTCACAACCGTGAGAAAAATATTCTTCACTCTGCTTTCCTCGGGCGATCATGGGATTTCTTGTATCATCCTCACAGTAAACTGTTATCACATTTTCGCCTTCTTTTACAAAAGCGGTAATATCCACACGGAATGAAACATAGCCACCTTTATGTGTACCGGCAAGGTTACCGTTGATATATACAAATGTTTTATAATCAGCAGCTCCAAAATGAATAAATGCATTCTTATTTGCCTGTTCAACCGTTATTGTGAAAGTGCGTTTATACCATACACCATACATAAAATCTTTATTACCGATGCCGGACAATTCACTTTCGGGGCAGAACGGAACAATGATTTTCTGCGAAAATGCAGCATCGGGAGCAAAAAGCTTTCTCGGCTGACCGCTTCTGCCGTTGTCAATTTCAAAATCCCATGTGCCGTTGAGATTCATCCAATCATTTCTTTGAAATTGCGGCTTGGGATGTTCAGGACGAGGTATATTCATATATATGTCTCCTTTTTACTTATATAATACCGTGATCAACGGCAAATTCCACAAATTCTGCAAACAAAGAGTTACTCCATGCAAACCACGGACGGGTGAATTTTTTCGGATCATCCGCACAAAAACCTTCATGCATAAAACCTGTATCCGCATCGGTATTTTCAAGCATAGCAAGCACAGCTTTCATTTCGTTCTTATCACGGCTTGTAAGCCCCTGCATGGAAAGAGCAATGTGCCAGATGTAACCGTCGGGCGTGTGCGGACTGCCTACACCGCTAGCTGCGCTTCCCTTATAATAATAAGGATTTTCTTCACTCAAGACAAATGCACGCGTGCGAACATACATCGGGTCGTCATTTTTACAATAACCGAGATACGGCAAGGATATAAGATTCGGCACATTTGCATCGTCAAACAATCTGCGATTGCCCATGCCGTCGGTTTCGCAGCAATAAATCTTACCGAATTTCGGATGGTCAACGATTCCGTAGGTCTGAATACCGTAATCAATTTCAATGCGAAGATCAGCACATTCTGCAACAAAGGCAGGATCGGGAATCACCTCGGTAAAAATCTCCTCAAGATATCGCAACACAACAACCGCAAACATATTCGAGGGTAACAAATAGCCGAATGTGCAAGCATCATCACTCGGACGGAACCCCGACCAGGTCATACCCGTAAAACTGACAGGCATCCCCATGCCATTGTTGTGAATTGTATCATGATAGGGACAGTTTGTGCGACTGAATCGGTAAGGTGAGTTTTCAAAATGACGCTGTTCGGTTTTCCAAATAGCAACTGCAGTTCTTGCGGCTTTCTCAAACACATCATCAAAAACAGAAACATCACCGCTGTTTTTCCAATACAAATAGGCCAATCGCATCGGATAACAAAGGGAGTCAATTTCATACTTTCTCTCCCATACCCACGGATCATTCAAAGGAATATCATCGGTGTGACCGTGTCCGTTTGCCTGTGCATTGAAAGCATTGGCATAGGGATCAATGCAAATGTATCGCATTTGAGCAGCAATGACCCCCTTAAGAATAGAACGCATTTGCTCATCATCTTTCGTCAAAGGCAGATAATGGGTCACCTGTGCAGTGGAATCCCGAAGCCACATCGCAGGAATATCACCCGTTAAAACGAAAACACTACCGTCATCACGCAATTCTACGGTTGTTTCCAATGTATTGGGGCAACAATTACGGTAAAGTTGTTGCAGTTTCGGTCGATGTGAAAGCTTTTGTGCATAAGAATTGATTCTTTGTTGCAAAGCATCGGGTATATTCATAAATTACTCCTTTCGGTTTCTGCATAAAATAATAGCATAAACAAAGACAGCAATGCAACAGAAATACAATTATAAACGCAAAAAAATATTTTTCACAAACATTAATAAAGTTTTTTGAAAAAAGACCTTGACAAAAGCATTCATTATCATTATAATAATTGAGCAACCGATGAGGACCATTAGCTCAGTTGGTTAGAGCCACCGGCTCATAACCGGTTGGTCCGGGGTTCGAGTCCCTGATGGTCCACCAACTCTGCTTGGCGGATATCCCATCAGGCAGAATATTTAGGGGCATAGCTCAGCTGGTAGAGCAGCGGTCTCCAAAACCGCGTGTCGTGGGTTCGATTCCTACTACCCCTGCCATGGAAAAACCTTGTAAACAAAGCGTTTACAAGGTTTTTTCTTTTCTGCTTCTAATGTTTTTTCTAATATTTTTTGTTTAATTTTTCTATTCCCTGCAACACAAGAAACATTATCATTTGATTAACATATTGTGATGTGTTTTATTTTTTATAAAACTGTGCTATACTGTTTTCAGAAAGGAGCGATTGCAATGTCTCCACAAGTTTACGCAAACAGAAAAACGGTAATCAAACTTGCCGATACGCTTAATAAAATCGAAGGCGTTCCCGTTTCGGATTATGCCTGTATGCTATCCGAACAATGGGCAAAAGGTGAAATCACGGGGCAACAGATGAAAGAAGCCCTCATTGCAGTTCATACAAGGGGTTAACATATCAACCGACAAAACACGAATACATTGAATAAATAATTTAAGCAGAAAGACCGTAAAGATCTTTCTGCTCATTTTTTTACTCCGCATCACGATAAGCTGATGTGAGACTTGCAATTGTTTCAGTTTTCGCTTTTCGGATTCTGTTGATATAATTGCGTTCCGTAGTTGAAACAGACTGATGTCCAAGCAAAACAGAGATATCACTCAATGATTCTCCTTCGCTATCCAATATAGTGGCCACGGTATGCCGGAATTGATGAATGGTTGAATGTTCCAGTCCTGCACCCTCTATCAATCTGTTAACAACTCGGTTGATGGCACCAAGATTTGAATAGGGCTTCATCTCTGTATTCAAAACAACATAATCACCACCCTCGTAACTTGATCCCATCATTTTTTTAATTCTGTCTTGTCGATCTTTTTCTTCTTGCAGAGCTTCCAACAACGGTTCTGAAATCGGTATTCGCCTAACTGCTTTTTTTGTTTTTGGAGTTGTTGTTTTTTTTGCAACTTTGGCATTTGTGCCGCTTCTGCTTTTGTTTATGCAAATGACCTTGTTTTTCAGGTCTATATCAGACCACAATAAAGCGTGTGCCTCGCCTTTTCTCATACCTGTATGAAAAATCAGCATCAGAAACGGATATGCATGGCTTCCCTGTTCTTTAGCATACGAAAGCAGACGATTGGCTTCTTCTGCACCATATACTTTCATATCTTCTTTAATTGCATCTTCAAAAACCGGCATTTTAGATTTCTCAACGGGATTAACAGGTATAAATCCATCATTTACCGCATCATTCAGGACAGCTGACAATACTGAACGTGTATTGAAAACTGTTTTCTCTGCAAGACCACCGCCTGTTTGTTTATTGCCGGACGTCTTCAGATAGATCAGAAATTGGTTCACATGATCCGTTGTCAAGTCACTCAGGGTAAGTTTTAACGGTTCAAAATACGGAATAATATGAATTCTGATTCGTTTCTCATTGTCCTCATATGAGGACGGTTTGTATCTGTATTTTACCGAATCCAACCAATTCCTGATATACTGAACAAGATACATCTCGCCATTCGGATTCAGACTATCTTTGTAATTTTTGATAATTTCATCCTTGGCCGCTTCCGCCTTTTTCTTATTTCCGGGCTTTGCCTCTATTTTGGTATTAAGCCATTTTTGTTTGCCGTTGATATAAAATACGGCATAATAATATTTTCCTTTTTTTGTTAAACTTCCAATTGACATATATTTGAGTAGCACAGAATCATTACTGTGCATCTCCTTTCTTTTAGATTTTAGATATAAAAATTTTTTTAAGAAATAGAATTAAGATAATTGATAACACTCATCTTCGGAATGATGAATCTCTTTCCGACTCTGCCGGCTTTGATACTGCCGTCATTGAGCATGCTGTAAGCTGAATTGCGACCGATTTTAAGCATTTCCTGCAATTCATCAATAGAAACCACGTCGGGATATTCCGTAAAAAGACTATCGTAATTGTTCATCAATATGTCCTCCTTTCTTAGTTTTTTGATTTATTAAACCTGTAACCGGCACTTCTACACTCTGTTTTTATGTTCTCGCATGAACTGTTTTTTGCCGTTACAACTATAGTATGAAAGATTTTTTCGGAAAAAAATTTCTGTACATAACGAAAATTATCAATTTTGAACATCTTGAGTTGTTATTGTTCTGCATTTTGCAAAACTCTGAAAATATTTTTATGTTTCATTGAAAAAGTTTGTTTTTCTACAGAAAATTTTCCGTTCTGCTCGCCTTTACCAATATGTGATATTTCATTGTATTTTTACACTTTGTGTTTTTGGGCGTTTTCAGAGGCAAGTAATCGTATTGTATATGATTTGATTGCGAATGTAAATAGTTTTTTTGGAAAATTTTTCAACTTCCCCTGCAAAGTCCGTTAATTTGGACTTTCGGCTTACTTTCTCCTGTTAAGCTGTAATTTTTTGCAATTTGCTCTTGACACACTTCATTTCACATTTGTTCATTTCTCCTTTTATTAATCTATGCAAATGTAATCTGACAGTTGAGACATGCTTTCAAAAACCGGCAAATTGAATCGTTCATAGACACAATTTGCCGGTTTTGCTTTTACGGATCAAAATAATCCAGCCAGATGCCAATTGTCGAAACATCGTGAAGCGTTTTCATAATCTGGGTATTCGCTAAAATTTTTTCTGATTTGTTTTCAACCGGAAATGCACTGGCGAAAACCGTCAGAGCTTTTTCAGGGGAACCTTCTCGCATGATTTTCACCTCAACGCATTCATAGTGTTCGCCTTTGAAGAAAATGGCTTCTGCTATAAAATCATTTTTCCCTATGCGGTAGGTGACCTTTTTAATTGTGTTTAAATATCTGACTTTGCTTTCTGGCATATTGTTTGACTCCTTTCGTCAATATTTTTCAATATAAATATGACATTTAAGAATCACCATTAACCGAAAAAAGTTAAATTTATATACGAAGATAATTAGACGCAATGACACATACCCTTTCATGTCCCAAGTTTTGCGAGACTATTTTCATTGCCTTTCTGTCATAGTGTGTGCCTTTCAGGTCTTTGCGACAGTCATAACGCTCTTCTCGCGGGATGGTCTTCGGATCTCTTGCAAGATGTTTGTACAAAGCTGTTGCATAGAACGCTCTGTATGAATGAATGTCTGCACCATTCGGCACATGTGGCCAAACTTTTCCTGTGTCGGCATCCTGCATCTTTCTGACAACCATTTCAACAACTTCAGGATCTTTTGAAAAAATAAGTGCGTTTCTGTGTTTGCCGCCTTTTCCTCTTATGCTGATTCTCCAATTGCCTTCATCATCCCGAATCAGATCCATTCCCCGAAGTTTTTGTATTTCAGATCTTCGCAGCCCTGTTGCCTTACAAAAGTTCACAAAATCTGCATTCCTCTTTTCAGAAAAATGGCGATCTCTGGCTTTCACGCCCCGACTGCGAACAATTTTGCTACGGGTACGAGCCGAAAGTTCAATATCAAAATCACCAATGGAACAATTAAAAAGTTTCGCCAAAGCAGCGGCATCAAGCCTTACCGTAAACGGAGACAATCCGCACGACTCCCGATAGCATAAATAATCTTCAACATATAGTCTGCATTCATCAATGGTTCTTGGTTTGTGTCCGAGTTCCGGTTTTACGGGCTGTTTTTTCACAAAGTTCACAAAAGAGATTGATTGTTTTTTGTAGGCTCTGCGAGTTTCGTAACTATAGATTCTGTTTTTTGTATCGTCGTTTTTCTTATCGTCATATCTGGAGCGGCCGGGACAAAACATTTTATCAAATTTTACAACGACCTGATCTACGAGTGGAACCTTGTTTTTGTGACTCATAAACATTCCCCCTTTTTATTTTTTGCTGACTTTCACAGCCAAGGTGTTAAGGAAATCACAACCCACATTTTTTATAAACTGCTTATGGTTGCAGTTGCAGCAATGAATTGCTGCCGTTCGCTCCATTCGTCTGATACTGCCCGTCATTTACGGTGCAGTTCTTTTTTTACCTCCACTCTTCGTTTACATAAACAGTATGCATTTTGACCAACCTTCCTATCCGAAAAAATGCAAAAACCGATATGCCTGTTTACTCATACATTTTTCTTCAAAAAACATATGAGTAAACGGCATATAACGAGCTGTACCGCCTTGAAAATGACATGCAGATGAGTTTTGCGTTGTGTTATGTTTTCATCTTTCATATTATATGTAACCAAAAAAAAGACAGTCGGAGCAATCCGCTGCGAAAGGAGTTATATTAAAAAATGAAAGACCGTAACGAAGCAATCCTCGCAGGAGAAATTCTGTATTTATACAGACCTCTTCCGAACCGCTTGATTTTAAGACTCAAAGCCAACAAAAAGAACCATCCGAGCATCTTTATCTGCGGACCGCTTGCAGAACACATTTTTGAAAACTACAAAATACTTGATCACCTCGCCCTGAAATGCAATCTGCAGAACAGCAACAAGGACGAAAAACAGGTCATTACAATTTTCGGCACAGAAATTTTGTCCGACTGCATTGAACCGCAATCCGCTTTCAAGCTGCACGGAAAGGTTGTCCGGATCGCAAAAAGGGACAACGATGTAACGGTTCTGTATGTTGAAACAAGAACCCTCCACAAATCTGTGGTGCCGATCGTCACCTATTACCCGGATGACTACATCAATGTCGGTGACCATATCAAAATCTCCGGCGAAATCCAGACAAAACGGAAATCAGTTAATGACACCATGGTCTACTACACCAATTTCGTATTGAAAAATTACAAAAAAGCAGCATAAGAATACCCGCTCTTCGCAATGAAGGGCGGGTATTTTCTTTATATAATCATTCTGATAATTAGAATAATTATCAGAATCATTCAGATTATCAGTATCCGCAAATTCGTCAATTAAAAGTTTCTCTTATTCGTTTTTTGTCATCGTTTCTTTCATACTCATAACAGACGCTGACCTGAAAAGTATGCATTTCACCTGAAAACGGACAATTTTCGTTATGCAGGAAAATTTTTTCTGCAAATAATCTTTCATACTATTGGTGAAAGACAAAATCAGTTGCGTCTTTCAAAAAATAAATAATGAAAGGATTGATCCTTATGAAACTACTTGAAGAATTTGAAAACATTTTTACCGATGAAGAACTTGATTATTTTTTTGACTATGATCTTTATGACTCAATTGTCAACGCCGAGCCGTATACGCTGCCCAAAGAACTTTCAAAGCAGAAAAAGAAAGATATTCACAACAGCATAAAGAGCATGAAAAGCAAGTACGTAAAGAATCTGGTTGATGAATATCTGCGTACAGACACCCAACCCGAGCCGGAGCACCTGCGTGCATTTCTTGAAGCTTTTCTTCCCGAGATTTCAGATGATAAATTCAATATATTTGTTGCTCTGAAAAACGGCAATCACACGAACATAAAAAAGAAGCGGGCTGAACATATTGACCTGTTGTGCAAATTGGTGAACTGCCCGTACTTTTCCGTTTATCATTATCATACTCCGTTCAGAGACAGCAAAGTGTGTGATGCAAACAGTGTCGGCTTCAATGCCATCACCATTGATGTGGACGATGTGTTTTTCCCGTTTGATACGAAAACAGCGACACAGGAAGAAATCCGTCAATTCCTGCTTGACAGCTTTGATTTCACGGACAAGCCCTTCCCCGATGCCGTCAGCCTGTCCAGCAAAAAAGGCATGCACCTGATTTACTTCCATGATTATGTTGATTATGGCGACAAGGAAAGAAACAAACTGCGGCAGCATCTTTTTGACTCGATGCTTCTGACCTTTGGCGGAGATAAACTCACAAGAAATCCCTGTCATATGTTCAGAACACCCCTATCTTTTCATCTGAAACGCGAGCCGGTCAGAGGCAGATTGTTCTTGTTTGACAATTCCGGAATGAAAAATCTTGATCGTCTGATGCCCTTCATGCAGCCGCAGGAGGATATTGATGCCTATTTCGCAAAATGCAAGGAAATTACCGAGGCAAAGAAAGCAAAAACCAAACATGAAAACAAAATCCTGAAGCTGATGCAAGAAAAGGGTTGCACCCGTGAGCAGGCAGAGGAATTGCTGATTCAGAAAGAGGAAAAAAAGCAAAAGAAAAACTCCGGAAAAAAGAAAGAAGCCTCATCTGAACATCCGCAGGAACCGACAGAACAGACAGAGGAAGATGAAGATGACGACTATGATTACGACTTTGACTTTTCGCACCTGACCTACAGAAAAAGCCATTCAAACAAGCCGATTCCGATCCTGCTGACCGATCTGCATAACTACCTTGTCCGCAACGGCAGCAAGTGTCTGTATCACAAAAGGCATCTGTTTTTTTTCATTCTTTCCAACTACGCAAAGCAGGTTATCCCGGATTCAGATGATTTCATCAAATACTGCGAGCAGTATTGCCCACGCAGCAGCATGTTTTTCCCCGAACTTGAAGACATCGTGCGGTCCAATTACGGCAAAGAACGGTTTTACAAATTCCGGTATGAAAAGATTGCAAAGCTGTTGTGTTTTTCGGAGCAGGATATGAAGGAATCAAGATCCTGTTTTGATCCGCAACTGAAAGCTGAAAAAAGAAAGCAGTACAACCACGAATATTACGAAAGAACCAAGACAAAAGAACTGCCGCAGTCCAAACAACTGAAAGCGGATTGCCTTGAATATCTGCTCGCGAACCCCGATGCCACCGAAACCGATATCCGCATCATTTTTGATGTAAGCCGTGCTACATATTTCCGCTACCGACAAGAAATCAATCTTTAACCGCAAGTGCCTGCCGCCCGGCAGGTGCTTTTTTTGTATCTCACCGACAAAACGAAAACCCCGGATTTTTCTGCATAACAAAAATTTCCTGTTTTGTGCAACCCCCTGCCCAAAAAGTCTCAATTTTTTAAGTATATATTCTTTTAGATTTAATGTTTATTTCTTTGTTTATTTGTTTGTTTTTTTCTCAGGTTGCGTTTTTTTTGGCCCCGTGCCGGCATGGCCGTCTCAGAACTCTTAAAAAGCCAACAATTCCAACCGTTACACCGCACAGAAGAAAAGCTTTACACTTATATTATGAAAGATTGCAACACAAAAAACGAAAAAAACGCAGCCCCGCTCTGAGACTGCGTCTTATTGTGGATTTACATGGATTGCATAATGCTTAAAAGGTGTTCATATGAATCCACATCGTGATATCTGATATTATCCGTGGAAAGTTCATTGAACAATTTGCGTGCACATTTGATTTTTGCCTGTTCAATGGGGCGAAGCTGCAGGCTGTCCATTGTACCTTTTGTTTCAGCAATGAAGAAAATATGCTTTACTGTTCCTTCGTTAAAAGCAATTGCCCAGTCCGGAGAATAATTGCCGACCGGTGTGGGAATGTGGAAGCCTTTGGGCAGTTTTGCATAAACACAAACCTCTTCTGCTGTATCAAGTTGCGTTGCAAATTGTTTTTCCGTGCTGTCTTCGGCAATACCGTCAGTAAAGATATAATCCTGTATAGCCTTTTCGGCTTTGAATGCTCTGATTGCACTTTCTTTGCTTTTTTCGGCGGTGAAAATATCACTTTCGAAAGTGTCGGCGGTTTTGTCATAACTGATGTGATCAACAATCATAGTTGCTTTTTGTTCGTTGATCAGATTGATGACCTTTGTGATAAACTCTTCCGGATTATAACGGAACATATACAGTTTGTCTGTTTTCAGTCCGGATAGGATTCTTGCGACTGTTTTTCTTGTAAGAGTGGTGCCTTTTGCAACTTTGCCAACAAGATCGTATCTAACATCGCCTAATTCTTTATGCTGTAAAGTCTGTGTTCTTGTTTTTGCAGTTTTAAAAGAATCACCGCGTGCAATTTCGTGTTCGTTCATATCAGTTTTCTGTGAACCGATTGAGGTAGTGTACTGCAATTGAGATATAAAGAGTCTGTCATCAATATGCTCAATTGCCTTTGCGATCAATTCTTCACTGTCAAAGGAAACGGAATAGGCATATTTATGATTGATATAATGCCATAACTGTTGGAATTCTTTTTTGTAAAAGTTCTCATTCAGCGGATTGCCTTTGACAGTCGGTGCAGAGGCATTGGAGATCATGGATTCCAGAACCTTTTCATCAAATACGGACTGCACAAGCTTGTGAACGTCTTCGCCCATCGGAGCAAGGTCCAGCGGAAGCGGAGCAAATGTACCTGCAGCCTGATCTGCACGGTATTTATCCGTCACTTTTCTGTCCATATCAACGTAACCGTTTGCAATGAGATAAAACTCAATTGCATTGGCTGCTTTTGCATCCAGTTCAAGCTGAACGCCGTTTACATGCACCATTTTACCTTTGAAATATTCACTTGTTGCAGCAAGCGGTCGGTCGTACAGAACTTCTTTGATGTCAGACTGCAACGCGGAAACAAAAGTTTTGTAGCTTTCATTTGCAATGACGGTCAGTACGTTGACATTGTGAACAAGATCGCCGAGTGTTTCCGCATCCATGCGGGCTCCCTGTTGATTGACACAAATACGAAGGCCGCGTCCGACCTCCTGCCGTCTTGCAGTGTTGCTGTCGGAATGCCGCAGGGTACAGATCTGGAAAATGTTCGGATTGTCCCAACCTTCCTTGAGGGCCGAATGCGAGAAAATAAAGCGTGTCGGCTCCTTAAAACTGAGCAGGCGTTCCTTGTTTTTCAGAATCAGTTCATAGGCGGAAATATCATCCGAAATTTCGCTGCCGCGTTTGAGTTCACTGTTGATGCTTCTGCCTGTTTTTTTATCTATGCTGAAATAACCTCTGTGGGCTTTTGAAATATCACCGCAAACGGTGTTCAGATATTGCAGATAGTCCTGATGGAAGAAATTTTTGTACTCATTCAGGACACTTACATACTCTTCTTCAAAGATTTTTCCGTATTCACCAAGCAGTTCATTGCCGTCGGCATCATACTGTCGGTATTTTGCAACTTCATCAATGAAAAACAGGGACAAGGTCTTGATGCCACGCAAAAACAGCTGTTCTTCCTTCTGAAAATGCGAAATGATGGTTTCGCGGATCTGAATTCTTCGCATATCCGCTTCCGAAATATCACCGACAACATCGTTGGCATAGATCACTTCGCCGTTTGTGAAGATAACACAATTGCGTTCCACATTGATATCGGCAATGGTATAACCCCTGTATTGTTCCATTTCCTGTGAAACGAAAAACAGATTGTCGCCGACACTCAGAATGCGGGTTTCGCGGTTGATGCTCTTTTTGTAGCCGATTTCAAGCTCCATTCTTGCCGTCGGTGCTTTCTTTGCAGACAAAACAATCTGCTCAAGATACAGGTATTTATCCGTTCCCCTGAAGTTCTTCACTTCAAAGCCCTTGACTTCAATTTTTTTGACAAGCCTTTGGTTATATGCTTCCAGAGCATCCAGCACATAAACAAGGTTGTGTTGAATTTTATGGGTTGCGGAATAGGTCAGCAAGAACAGCGGATTGAAGTTCATCAAGGCCTTCATGGTCACTTCGCCGCCCATTTTCTGCGGTTCATCCATAATGATGATCGGGCGGGTGGCCTTGATAACGTCAATCGGACGGCGAGATCTGAAATTATCACGCTCGCTGTAAATGATTCTTGCTTCCTTGCTCTTTCCGTCTTCTTTCAGGGACGAAGCAAAGGCTTGGGTGTTGATAATCATGACATTGATGCCGGCATTGGAAGCAAAACTGTCAAGCTGATCGAGGTTTGCACTGTTATAAACAAAGAATTTTGCTTTTTTGCCGTAATGCTCTTTGAAGTGATCCGCTGTGATTTCAAAGGATTTTTTGACACCTTCACGGATGGCAATGCTCGGCACAACAACAATGAACTTGCTCCAGCCGTACTTTTTGTGCAATTCAAACATGGTCTTTATGTAGACATACGTTTTACCAGTGCCGGTTTCCATTTCAATGTCAAGCATGCATCGCGGAGGCGGAATATCCCGTCCCTTGCTGTCCTTCACTCTTAATTTATACAGTTCGGAAGACTGCTTGATGTTGCTGTCGTTCTGAATCTGACGGATGTTCTGCAGCAATTGCTCGTCCGACAAAACAAGATCGGCATTGCGAAAACCGATTTCATCGTCATCGGCGAGCGAACCGTCTTTGGTCATGAAGGACATCTGCCCCTCTTTGGGACCGGTTCCCATATCACGGCGGAAAGAAACGCGGGATTGCATTGGCTGTCCGTTGAAAACACGGGCAACCGCTTCCACCGCATCGGTCTGGTATTGTTGGATTTTGAAATTGAATTTCATCTTATGTCTATCCCCAATTCTTTTACGTACTCAGGCGATAAATATACAAAATCATTAATCACAGAATCTCGTAAATCTATTCCGCATTCTTCAATATGATCTTTAGGTTCTTCGTCTGTTTTTTGGATAAATAATCTGAATTCTTTTTGATAGTTGAAGGCATGATTCTTCGTAAATACTAACTTTTCAACATCCTTTTGTTTATATGCTTGCATCTTTTGCAATTGACTAATATTTTTGTAGGCAACGCAACCGTAGCTAATTGTATAACCTTTATTTTTCATCTGCGGATAAAAAATTTCCATAAACGATTGTGCGTCATATAAACTGATAAAAGTGTATTTGCAATCTTTGGTGTATTGGTTCAACAGAAAATACCACCAGTTTGCAACATCACAATTACTGAACTCAATCCGATTATTATTTATTTCAAGAGAATACTTGGGAATTAGTGTTAAACAAAAAAGATATCCATTAATATATATCTTGAAATCTGAAGTATGCATTAAATATTCTTGCTCTTCAATTCTGCGATTAATGACTTTATCAATGACTTCATCTGCAGTCAGTTCGGAATTTGTAGAAAGGAGATATCCTTTGATCTCAGGCTTTTGCATAAATACGCAGCCTTCAAAATCCTGCTGAAAGTCATTTTCTAAATTGTGAAAAAATTGCACTGAATTTATGTAAATCTTTTCTCCAGAGTTAAACTCATCACGAAATTTTTGTTGAGAAAAACAATGCAAAAAATAATAATTTTTAAAGCTCGAAAAATCCATATGACCTTACAGCACCTTCCTTATTGTTTCGGGGGAGTAGGTGGCGAAGATCTGGTCGAAGTTGGCCGCGACGCTGTCGGAGGCGAGGGAACTGTCACGCATGACGAAGTAATAAGGCTTCTGTTTGGCGATTTCGGTGATAACATCTTCGGTGATGTTTTCATCAAAGCAGGCCATCAGGAAATTATCAAGTTCCGGAGCAACGGTGAAAACACGCTTGCCGCCGATTGTGGATTCGGAGATTTTGCTTGACAAGAGCACACCGAGGTCGAGCATGACTTGGAACAGCAGGTCTTCTTCCGTGCGGTCGGACTTGATGTTGTCCACCAAAGTGTCAAACAGCGAAGCTGTATAATCCATCGGGTTGTAATAAACATCGTTCATGTTGCTGCTGTCGAGCTTCAGAACACGGAATCCGGTATCAAGATTCTGTGTTGTCAGCGGACTGTCCGCTTTGATTTTGGCACCTGCACGACGGATGCGTTCTTTGCCGATTTCGCAGATGTTTTTATATCCTGCCTTGTATGCTTCGGATTTTTCTTCTGTTTCTTCCGGCAATTGCACCATAATATATTTGCGATTACCTTCATCTTCATAGTTTAATTGCATTATGGCGTGAGCCGTAGTTGCAGAACCAGAAAAGAAATCTAAAATGATATCGCTTTTTTCAGTGCATATTTTTATAATGTGATACAACAATTTGGTTGGTTTTGGATGGGTAAACAATTTCGCTTCGCCAAAAATCTCTGTTAATTCTTTTGTTGCATCCTCATTTAATCCTTTTGAGTCCCACCACGAATCTGCTCTTATTTTTGAAAAGTGTCTATCAGCTGCAAACACTCGCTGAACAGGCTTCCCATCGCCTGATTTTCCAAAAATTATTCTACCGTCTGCAATTCGTTTTAAAACTTCTTTTTCATTAAAAACCCAATATCTACCTTTGGGAGGATAATGTATTTCGCCATTTGTGGGATTTTCAATTGGAAAATAAGGTCCTTTATGATTGGCAGATAGATCTGAAGTTGTCCAAGGACCACGTGGATCGTTATCAGGATTTGAAAAACGACTCTCTAAAAATTCCTTTGTAACAGGATACCCCATATCTGTAATGGCTTCTACATCTTTTGCATAACATAGAATATAATCATGAACAGGCGGCAAATATCCCATATTATTGCCATTTGTTTTCTTTTTCCAGAGAATTATCCCTACGCAGTTTTGAACTCCAAAAATCTCATCGCATATTTTTTTTAGATTCCCATATTCTTTATCATCAATTGAAATAAATATTAGACCATCTTTTTTCAACAAATCTTTTGATAATTTCAACCGAGGATAGATCATATTCAACCAGTCGGTATGGAAACGACCATTACTTTCCGTGTTTGCAACAAGGCGGTTACCTTGCTCATCAAACTGACCGCTGTTTGCAAGATACTCGTCTGTGCTTTCCACAAAATCATCGTTGTAAACGAAGTCGTTACCGGTATTGTAAGGAGGGTCAATGTAGATCATTTTGATTTGGCCGAGATAGGTTTCCTGCAACAGCTTCAACACATCAAGGTTGTCACCTTCAATGTAAAGATTTTCGGTGTTGTCAAAATCAACGCTTTCTGCACGGTAGGGACGCAGTGTTTTTGCAATGGGAGCATTGGCAAGCAAAATGGATTTACGCTTGTCCGGCCATGTAAACTGATAACGCTCCGCCGGACCTTCCACCACAACGGAGGAAAGCTCCTGCCTGAGTATATCAAAATCAATGGCATATTCAAGAATCGGCTTTTTCGAACCATCCGGCAGCAGTTCGTCTTCATATCCGACAATCCGTTCCGTCACGCAATTCGGGAACAACGCCCCGATCTTCTTCACATTTTCATCCACTTTATTCACACTGTGCATTTTCAGTTTGTCCATTATCTACAGCCTCCTTGCTATTGACGGTGAATACTTTTTTGATTTCTTCTAACGATAAATTGGAATAAATAACACGATCAAGATTTTTTCTTTGCATCAGCAAGAATTTACTTTTTGAATTGGCGTACTTAATCCAACAAGTATGATGAGCTTTTACAATATCCTCTGTTGGGGTTTTGCCATTCTTTAACGCAAGCAGGATTGCCTTAGTATTGTCATATAGTTCACAAACACTTGCAGCAAACGAAGCATCATTCCTGTTATTTCTGTATCTAAGTTCTTTCGCAATGCTTGCATATGTAAAATCAAGAGTGTTTTTAATCTGTGCTGTACTGAATAACAATTCATCATCTGATGCCAAGTTTAACGCCATGTTTTGCATTTGAGTTATCTCAAAGAAATCTTCTAAAAGTTTCTCTAATCGCTCATACTTTTTTAATTCATATTCTATGATGGTGTTTATTGCATTTAGTTCATTTGCTCGTTGACTAATATCTTCCAATCGTTTTTGTGCAGCATCATTATCTTCTTTGTATTTTTGGTTTTGCCATAATGCAACTATGCTTATGATCGTAGTTCCGATAAAAGTCAATATTGCACCATAAAAACTCAACGCATCGCCTGCACTCCATTTTGCAATAAGCACATTTGCCGGAGCATCTTGCTGAAAACAAATATTGATGATAAATGGGACACCAAATATGCCAAGCAAAACACAAATAATTATTAAAAAATAATAAGTTTTCTTGCTTTTCACTATGAAACGGCCTCGTTTTCTTGTATCGCATTTTTGAATAATTTACGGATAGCTCTTTCTTATTCTGATTGCATCTTCAACCAGTTGAGGAAGCACACTTCTGATTTCTTCATACACATATCCACTCAATGTATGCTTAGGCTCATAGGCGGTACATACTGTACTTAATTTTTCTTCTCTATAATTAATTGAATGATCGCGTTGGTATATTGAATTTGAAATAGTGCTTACATAGAAAGAATCAAATGGGTTTTTTCCTTTAGGGGATTGATTTCCGTTGAAATCCGCAAGATTATGTATATAAATGCCAACAACCCCTTTTCCTTTTTTCCAAGCCTGTTCTATTTCATACCGTACCCATGGCCTTGTTGCTGTTTTTTCACCAATCAAAACAACAACACATGACCTCATTGCCATTTCTTTGTCAATCCACTGCTTTATACTATTATTATCTTTGAAGCGTACTTCTTCCCAACCATTATCAGATATAGCTGCTTTGTCATCAAAATTATACATATTCCGAACTCTTGCAGCTCTAATTACATCATTAGAATAATGAAAACTAAAAAACACCTGTCTCATGAAGCAAGCTCTCCTTTGCAACTTAATACTATTACAATGATTCCTATTGCAATTAATAAAAAATAAAAAATAAAAATACTGGGTGATTTTATACAACAAAGATAACGAACATCCGAATCTTTATTTCTTTTTAATATGTCTTTAACTGTAGGTGGTCTTAAGTCAAAATCAAGTTCTTTTTTGCCTGTTCGCACGCTGTTGTATAAATATATAAACCGTCTTTCCAATTGTAAATAATAAGTATCCAACAGAAAAAAAGCAATGATCGGAATAAACGATAGTGCCAAGATTATATTATTAACTTCAAGATACGATATTGCTGATATCCCTGCCATTATTGTCGCAGAAAAACCTTTAAAAATCGCAGATGATGTTGACATACGATCTATACAACTTTGTATCATCTGCAAATAGACAACAGCTTTATCTGATATCTCCACTTTTTTATCCTTGCTCATATTACACCTCATTGTTGGACGCTACTTTTCAAAGAATTTATTCTCTGCAACAACTCAAACTTCTTTTTCGGTTGCTTTTCTGCTCTTGCCTGCTTTTCCAAGCGGGCAATTTCTTTTTGCAGCTTTGCTTTGCGGTCATCAACGGCAATCTGTTCGGCAATGGTATGGTCTTCCTCCAATTGAATGCTGCCGACCTGCGTGATGATATTGTCCCATACCGTGTCGAGATTCAGTCCGTTCAGCGTAATGCTCCAGTCTTCGCTTGCTTTCCATTCACTCTGAATCAGGCGGGTGCAGAACACAGCCAACCGGCGTTGACTTTCAAAATCCAGAACCAAAAGCAGGTTCTGATTGATCAACTTCAGAAGCTTTAGAATGGTTTTTTCGTCATAGTTTTTTCTTTTCAGTAAAACGTGCATCACAAAAATACCGCTTACGGTTTCACCGGCATCAATATGCAGGGTGTTGGGTGATAGCTCCGCAACAAGAAAAAGCCGCGAAATATCAAGATCAAATGCTTCCTTTTCTGCATTTGACATATTAAAAACAGAGTACACCGCTGTTTTTGGGATCTGTTTTTGCATTTCCGTATTTTTAGGCAATCCGAGCATATGTTATCACTCCCACTGAGCCTTTTTCAAATCTGCATAATAACAGGATTTACCGCAGTCAATTATTTCAAGATGCTTCATCTGAAAAGCTTCCGGATATTTAAATTTGATCTGCTTTCCATTGAAATCAAGTGTTATGATTCTGTTCGCAGGCGTGTAGGATAGAAAGACACCTTCACCGTATGCTTTGCTATAAATTTTGCATTGTGGAGGTAATGTGCAGGGAATTGCAATGATCTTTCGCTGTTTTTCTGCAACTGCTCGCAAAACCTCATCTCTTTTATCTGCCTTTTCTTGTTCTTCACTACGCATCCGCAATGGGCAGGTTGTTGCAATAAAACATTTAGAGAGATAATAAGGGCTTTTTTTGTTTCCGCATATTCTTTCTTCAGATAAAAACACACAATCCGACACTTTGTCCTTCCTTTTTTCTGAATGAAATTCATTATGCCAACTGAATCCTGAAAACTTTCCGCGATCACCCATGGCATTTTCTCCTTCAAATAACTGTTTTTATTTTACAACCAAAAAAGCAACCAGTTCAAAATCATCCAAGCCTTTTATGCCGGTATCAAAGAAGCTCATATTCTTACCGGTCAAAAAGGATCCGATATCTGCTTCATCCTTTGTTTTGATAATAGATGCGATTGCATCACCAAGCAGATAAGACATTTCCTGCATATCTCGTCCATCCCTTGTTGCAGCATTGAAAGAACGGCACAATTCCGTAATGGGTTTGTTTTGCCCTTTGCACAACAGGCGTACTTTGTCCAGCATGGCCTTCGGCGACAAGTGATCACAGATAACCTCTCCGCCGGCACTGATGTAAACCATATAGAACGGATGCAGACGGTTCTGATCGTTGATATTCACGCCGTCATTGCGATTGCGGAGAATGTAAATAACCCCTGCAGGGCAATCTTCGTTTGCACGGGTAACGGCATGCATTCCGTAGGGGGCTTTTTCGATTTCGGGATGCTGTTTGACATAGTCAAGCAGGTCAAGTCTGAATTCGTTGAGTCCTAAATCCATGATGGAAATTCCCGTTGTCATTTCTTCAAGATCCACAACTTCTTCCTGCAGGCGTTGCAGCTGTGCTTTGCGGTATTCAAGGTCTGTTTTTTCCTCTTCGCTTAACAGATTGTCGTCACCGGTGGCGGTCATATCAACAATTTTCATGCGGGTTTCAACTTTTGACTTGAGGTTTATGTATTCATCCAAAGACACATTCGGCCAGAAGTTAACAAGCTGAATGCAGGTGTTTCTGCTGCCGATACGGTCAATTCTGCCGAATCGCTGAATGATTCTGACCGGGTTCCAGTGAATGTCGTAGTTGATCAGATAGTCGCAGTCCTGCAGGTTCTGACCTTCAGAAATGCAGTCGGTGGCAATGAGCACATCAATGTCATACGGATCATCGGGATACAGCAGATGCTTGCTTTTGGATATGGGCGAAAAGCAAGTCAGAACCGTATTGAGGTCTGTACGCAGGTTCGGAATGGTGGATCTGCCGTCAACAGAACCCGTAACCATCGCAGTTTCAAGCCCGAATTGCTGCTTCATAAATGCACTGACATTGTTATAAAGATACACGGCGGTATCTGCAAAAGCGGTAAAAATAATGACCTTTTTGTTGCCTTCGTTGATGGGATTTTCAATTTTGTCACGCAGCACCGCAAACAACTCCTGCAGTTTGCTGTCGTGTTCCGGCGTGATATCGGCAATCATCAGCATCAACAGTTCAAGCACTTCCAGATCCTTTTCAAGATACTGCTTCCATGACACATAGTCCATATCAGCAAGGTCAATTCTTACCTTCTTGCCGAATGAAAACAGATCATCATTCTGATCCTCGGTGTCATATTCGTCTACATCGGAAATATCCGTAAGTGTCAGCATTTTGCTTGCATGATGTTTGAACTGATCAATCGTGTCTATCGTAGATGCAATCAGGTCTTTGATTCTTGTCAGTGTCAGACCGAATGAATAAACGGAGCTTTCCATTCGCTTCATCAGATTGATTGCCATCAGTCGGCGGATACCTTGCTCACGGTTGGCCTGTGTGAAACCGACATTGACTTTATTGTCTTCATACAGCTCAGCGTATTTCTGAATCTTGCTCGGCTGAATAAAGTGCGACGGAGCATAGATTGCTAAAGTCAGTTTCATTAAGTGCTCAAAAATTTCATTATAAGTGATGGCATGGGTAAGATCGGTCAGCTCCGGTCTCTTTGAAATGGGAACCAGACGCTTGGGGAATGTACCGATATCGGTTGTATCGTAATATTTCTGAATATGTTTGCGTGAACGGGCAATTGTGACGGAATCCAGCACTTCAAAGAAATCAAAATCAAGCATTTTCAGAAGCTTTTCCGTCGTTCTGTATTCGGGTTCCCAGCTGCTCCATGCATTGAAAGCACGTTGTGCATTTTTGAAAATCTCATCAATGGAACGGCTTGTGTTTAATTTACCGTCAATGAGGTCGGTATTGCCTTCATAAGCAAGAGCCAACTGGTTTTTCAGGTCGTTGAAGCGATTATTGACAGGTGTTGCCGAAAGCATAAGCACCTTGGTTTTGATGCCTTTGCGGATAACCTGATTCAGCAATCGCATATAGCGATTTTCTTTTTCATTTTCCGCACCGGAGAGTTTTCCGCCGTTACGGAAATTGTGCGACTCATCAATGACAACAAGGTCATAGTTGCCCCAGTTCAGCATATCAAGATCAATGCCGTTGGACTGCCCGTGTGTACGGTTCAGGTCTGTGTGGAACAGAACATCATATCGCAGGCGGTCGCTTGCAATCGGATTGTTTTTGTAATTTCCTTTGTATGTATTCCAGTTCGCAGAAAGCTTTTTAGGACACAAAACAAGAACAGATTTATTGCGGTTTTCATAATACTTAATGACCGACAATGCGGTAAATGTTTTACCGAGACCGACACTGTCTGCAAGAATACAGCCGTTGAACTTTTCAAGTTTATTGATGATTGCAAGGGCTGCATCCCGCTGGAAATTATAAAGCATGCTCCAGATTTTGCTCTCTTTGAAGCCGGTTGCTTCATTGGGCAAAACATCTTCGGAAATGTCGTTCAGAAACTCATTGAAAATGTTATACAGGATCACATAATAAATGAAGTCCGGGCTGTTTTCGTTATACGCTGCCGAAATACTTTCAATGACTTCTTCCGTAACATCCTGCAAGCGGTTTTTATCGTTCCAGATCTCATCAAAAACATTTAGGTAATAGCGGATATTTTCATCCGTTGATGTTTTCATGATGGCTGTGAACATATTGTTGCCACGCTCACAACCGAGCTCAACCGTCGTAAAGCCTGTCAACGGAGAATAACTCTGTTCGTCAACATTCAAAAAGCCCATAATGTTTTCATTGGTAACATTGGACTTAAATGTCACCTTACTGCGGATCCAGTCTGCACATTCTCTGGCGATTGCTTTTTGTGTCATTTCATTGCGAAGACGAACTTCAAACTCGGTGCCGTATAAGCTTTTTTCGCGATGCATACGCGGAATATAAAATTCACGGCTTTCCTTTTTGACTTTTTCGGCAGTAAAGGTCGGCGAAGTGAAAATGAATCGCAGATCATCAATTTTCAGTAACTCATCTTTCAATTCCTGAAATGCATACATGGAAAAACAGGCAGCAGCGATTGACATTTTACTGCCTTGTTGTATCGTGACCTTCAGATCATCGCCCAATGTTTTGTTAATGTTGTTGATGAGCTCCATAACATCAACCACCAATCTTCCTTCATTGTTACTTTTATGCTAAAAATATTTATAATTGTTTTAATGTTAGCACAAATCAACATAAAGTTCAATGAAGATATTGTGTTTTTTGTAAAAATGATGGCAAAATGTGCAAAAAAGTTCTGTTGTTGACTACATTCTAACACAAAGAATGTACTATAAATTGGACTTTTTGTATTATTTTCTCTATGACAGAAAAAAACCGACTGCGTGCTATTCAGCATTCAGTCGGTCGTTGTTTTATTTACCCAAAAAAATATATCAATTATTTTCCTCTCATTATATATCACTTTGCAGTTGAATATATGCATCAATTTCAGCTGCTCTCATATGGATCGGATTAGAAAAATCACATAAAGATTTATATAATTGCGTAAATCTATTAAGCCCGTCATGCTCATTTTTGCATTTTGATAAAAGTCGTATTTTCCCCAAATAATTTTGACATTTTGTTGTTTTGCAGAAAAATTGCAAATCATCAGGATCTCCAAAATAATCAATAATCACAGATCCAGCTTTGCATTCTTTTTCAATAATTGCTATTGCTGAAGATTTATTTGCAGTAGAGTTGATGATGTAGTGCAATGAATATATTTTTTCATCATATTGATTTAATAAAGTCAATGCAAGGTAGGATAGCAAAAATACAAGACCAAGGGTCAAAAATACAAGACCAAGGGAGTGATCTTTTTCCTGTCTTCATCATCCCGACATTCAAAAACAGTGTTTGCTTGTCAATTCTACTGTTTCTAATCATAAGTTCAATTTAACAGACACTGTCCGGCATAGACAATAATCATGCTACTATCGACTGTTTCATTTTCTTGTTATCATATGCTTCTGACTATCATACTATCAGTAAGAAAATCACGATTGGAGAAATTAAAATGGCTGTTAAATTCTTTACCCATGTATCGTCTACATACTTTTTTATTGACGACGAATATCAGATGCAACTCAGAACAACACATACCGGAAGTCACAAGAAAACAGAGCTTTTTGTGAGCAAAATCGGAACATTTACAGATATTTTGGAAGGTGTCTGCATTTTTCAGGAAATTGAAGATTGCAAAAGCAAGCTTACCGATTACCCTGAGAGCGTGCATAAGTATTTACTTGACCCGCAACTGTGCATAGACGAATATCTTAACAAGAAGAAAAACAAATAGCTGTCAAGAAAGTCCACCGCATTGCTTGGTGGACTTTTTGTCCTGTTATTATAAAAAATATTTAATTTGCCAAAAGATAAATATTGCTGTCATCAAAGCAAATGTCCGTTGTGTGATTATAAATCATAATCATATCGTCCATTTTTTCTGTAAACAGCTGTGTACCGGGATTGCTCATTTCAGCAAAAGCAATAATGCTGTCGGTTTCTATTTCTTTTGCCTTATCTTTGAGTTGCTCCCCTTGCTTCTCAAGATATTCATCAAGTTGTCCTTCCTTGACTCCGGGGATGCTGCCGATTAACCTGCCAAGTGCTTTGCCGGTAGCTCCGACACCTTTAATAATATTGGATTCAACTGAAGATGTTTCAAGCTGTTCAAGATACATAGAACATTCACCGAAAACATCTCTGTAGGTTGATGCCAATTCTTTAATTTCATTCCTTATGGTCAATATATTTTCCTCTTTGAAATTCCCGCTTAACATAATCTCAATCAAAGAAGACATTGAAAAAGCAAACAAGGAAAGACGATAATATTTGAAATCCTTTACCAATTCATCAAGTTTTGTTTTGATTTTTGATTGCAATACCAACAATTGTTTATCCTGAATAGCATCTCTGACCTTTTTCTGGTACGAGTTCATATGTTTTCTTGCGGTTCGCTGAATATCTGTGACCAATTTATGATTGCTTGCAATGAATTGCTCGTTATCCCAATTGTGTTTATATTTTGTGATTATATTTGAAAGTGTTTCAATATCAGCCTCTATTTCAGATTCTTTTTCCGTTTCAAGGAATGAAAGAATCTGTTTTTGCATTTCAGCGATATTCCCCAACTGTTGTTCAATTGAAAACAAGGCAACTGCCATCATCATTGTGGCAGGATCAATTGGCATCACCATTGTAGTTGTGGATTGCAGAGATTCAACTTCTTGCAACTTGGCAAATGTGTTGGTATTTTTAAAAGAAGGCCAGAAATTGCCGCCTTTTGCAACTTTCAGAGTGTCGCCAACTACAGTATTTGATATCCTGTATAAACCTTCTGCAGCCACAGACGATGTCTGAGTAATAGTTCTGAATGCAGGCAGCAATGACGCAACACCGGCTCCAAGTGTAGCCAGTTGTGCAATCGGCATGCTCAACTTTTTATTTTGCAATAAATCAGGGCTGACATCAGCAAGCACATTGGCAGCAATCCGAGTCAAGTCTTCTGTTTCATTGTAAAAATCCGGAAGCACTTCATTTGCAGAATCCAATTTAACTATATTATCCATTTTAATGCTCTCCTTACAACTGATTTCATCAAAAACAAATGTCAGAGATTATTATATTTTATAGTAGAATAAATTATTTTGTCAATATGAAGATAGCAGATTCATTTAAGCAATTCAATTTATTTCCTGTTCGCTAATCTGCTTACAACAAAACCACAAACACCGCCTTCAGATGATGAAGACGGTGCTTGTGAAATGACAACAATACAACTAAAGAAAAAGTGGGAGTTTGGAGAAAAGGAGCGGGAGATTGATTAAGGAGCTTTTGGAGTAGAGCTGAAGTTTTTTCTTTGTGGTTCAGGCTTGCAGCGGAAAGAAAGGAAAAAATCCACTGCAAAAGGAAAAAACAAGGGTTATGACTAAACAAACACAATATGTACACACTTGGAGTAAAAGTGTTCCCGCTCCGTACAACAAAGACTTTTGTTGTCGGCAAGGTATGTGGCTGACCTTTTTGACTCCAATCATCTGTGTTGCTGTCTATAATATGACAGATAGACATTGGTTCTAACCGAAAATTTTCAAAAAAAGTGGAAAAAAGTCTGAAAAATACAAAATAGTTTTCCACTTTTCAGACCAAAGGACGAGATATTTGCACAAAAAAAGCTATGCAGAAAAATAAAGCCTGCAAAAAAACAAAAAAAATCAGATGATATTAAAATTGGTTTTTCCTTTATATAATTAAAATTCTATCTCCTGAATAAGCGGTAAGTCATAAAAAACTTTAGGCTTTGCTTTTTTATTTTTCTCATATTCAAGAAGTGCATCAATTGTATCAAAAACAATCATCATCTGCTTGATAAACAGATCCGCTATTTCCGGTGGCATGCGATATATATTATCTCTTTTTCCATACACGATCGTATCATAAAAATCACTTTTCATCTGATCTCTGATTGCGTCATAGTAAAAATATCTTTCATACAGCCTGACACGATATCCATTACGGAAACCATTTTCCCATTCCTTATAATCATGCGGTGAAAACAAAAAGTCCTCATAGTCGCAAGGCAGAGCATTGAGAATCTTATCAAGTGTTGTTACTGTGGGAACACTGGGATTTATCGGACTTAAATAACGGGCCAGTGAACTTTTTCCTACGCCTGCTTTCTTACCCAACTCTACTATTGTCATATTGTATTCTTCAAGTATAAACCTGATGCGATCACCGACTATATTGCCACATTTTGTGCCCGTTTTATAGTTTTCAGTATGGGCTATTCCATTTTCATCAAATATATAGTCATTGCATATTTTAATAAACTCTTTGATTCGGGAAAGTCTTTCTTCCTGAATCTTTTTTTTACTTTTCTTTTTCTCATTCGCAATTTTCACCATACGGGCTGTGTTATGAAGAACGATATCATCCGAGTTCTTCATATCTTTTTTCATCTTAAGAAAGTCTTCAACTGTGGAAACTTTTTGAAAAAGCTCATGTTCTTGCAGGTCCATAATTTCACACTCCATTAATTATTGTTCTTTGATTTGTTATATTTTCATTATAGGACTTTTTTCATACGTTTCAAGTCCCATTTTCAACTATTCCTCAATATCATACTCAATTGAAAGTCTTAACAAAAGGCTCCGAATGCGGTATAATATAGCTGTAAGGCAAAGACGTCAACGCCCACACCAAATTATTGAAAAGGAGGTGCTTATATGATCCTCACAGAAATCGAATCGCCGATAAGCCGATTTTTTATTATATCAGATAATGAAGGGATGAAAAAAACTTGTTTTGCATTCAATCCTGAATTATCTGACGAAGAAAACAAAAAAAATCTGATCGCCTACACAGTTGCATTTAAATTGTTTCTCAGATCTTTAGATTAAGAAAGCCTTGCGGGGTGATTTCAAGAATTTATCTTTTATTATCACTCCTTCACTTTTGCAGCCGATGCAAAAAACAGAACAATAAAATATTAAATAACAGTTTTAAGTAAAATCATTCTTTGATTTTTTGGCTTTGCGGCCGGTTAAAACAGATCCGTAGCCAGTCGGATCACCCCTCATCACAAAAGATGTAAAAATGAAATGTCCGGGGGTTCTTTCCCCGGACACCATAAAAAAAATTAAAAGGAGGCTTCCTGAAATGAAGTCCAATAAAAATGAAAATATTAATACCTGCTGCCTTTGCGGCAAAGAAGTAAATACAAAAAAAGGATATTATGCTTATCCTGTTCGTCCGTACATTGCTAAGGACGGTTCCAAAAATATTTGTTGCGAAGATTGCTACAATGACATTGTGTGTGTTGGTCGCACGCTTTTTCTTCAATGCACAGTTGAGGAAGAGGATACATTGAGCTTCACATTCCAATTGTTTTCTTATGAAGAGTTAAAAAACTTCTTTGATCTGTTGATGAAGCGTAAATAAATACACGAAATCTATAGTAATATATGAACTACCCGGGGGACTTCCCCCGGACACTGCTACTCCTCTTCACAAATTTTCCGTTATGCCAACATATTGCTGAGGACGCAGACATCGAGGCTGAAGTGACTCAGTTTGAACATAGATGTCACAAGCAAGGCGAGCTTATCATATTTGATTGTTTTTCCCTGCTCCAAGGCTTTGCAACCATCATTAAAGATGTAAAAATGAAAAAAATAATAATTAAAGGATGTTATTAAAATGAAAAAATACAACAAGACCATCACAGTTTATGAGCTCCCCAAGGGTTTCTACGCAGAAGTTCACAGAAATGAAGGGATGACCGATTTTTATATGTGTCACCAAAGATACGCAATCAAATTACTCATGTTCGGCATCCCCGATTGCCCCGAAGCATTGGAGGAAGTTTTTCTTCTGAACAATGTTCCTCAACATGTGCTTACGTATGCAAGGAATTATTGTGACTATAAACTGGTTGAGGAACTTGAAAATGAGATCATAGAAGAACCGGACGATGACTTTGATGCCGAATACGATTATGCAGAAGATGACGAGGATGATGGCGACGAGGACGATGAATAATTCAGGACTGAATTAAACAACATCAGTTACCGGTGATACAACGTCTATATTTTCCGACAGCCACTCTCCCCTTTTCATAATTCCCTGAACTAAAATTTCAACATAAAGCTAAAAAAGCAGGAAAACCAACTGTCACTCAACAGTCGGTCTTCCTGCTTTTCTGATGTCAAATGCCGCGAATCAACTTGTAGGCGTTAATGCAGCGAGCGGGATCGGAAATAAGGTCAGTAATTTCTTTCGGCAGCTTCACACGAAACTCGGGCAGCGTGTAACAACCGAGATCTTTGCTGACAACAACTGAGACACATACGCGTCGGTTATAACACTCCGTGCTTTCCCCGCGAATGATGTTTAACTTATATTGAACATTGCCTGCATTGTCCAATGTCACAGCTTCTGCCTCGGCGAAATAGCGGTCGTCACTTTTTTCAGCACCTTCCAAGAGAAATACATAACTTTGTAAAAATGAGAATGGCATAGACATAGTAAATAACTCCTTTTGTCAATTATTTGATAGTAATATGAAAGATAAAGGTAACGCACAACCTGATTTTGAAGTTTTTTGCAAAATCTGCCTTATATTTTCTCTTAAAATGCAGAAACAGCCGTTTTCAGGCGGCTGCTTTCGTAAAATGCATTCATTCTTTGGGTTCGCGACAGGTTTTCCAGATCTGTTCACAGAGGTTTTTGCTGTGTACGAATTTGCTGATTTCCTCCATAATCATTTTTTCGGTTGCTTCTGAAAACGTTGTGACCGGAAATTTCGCAAACAATACCAACAAGTATTCCAGCAAGGGCGATTCTGTTTCACCGACAAGATATACGGTATATGTTTTTTGCCGTTTGTCTTCATACACGGTGATTTCAAGCTCGAGTTCGTCGCTGATTTTGTGTCTTTGCGTTTCACTTTTGGGAACAAGTTGCATTTTTTATAACTCCTTTCGTATTTTAATCACAAAAGAAGTATGCAAGATAGCCATACAACAAAACATTAAAACAGAGCTTTACATAACTTTTCAGGCAACACCGATAATGTGAATTATATTACAGTAGTCACAATTCAAAACGCAGCCTCACAATAAGACTGCATTTTTGTCAATTAATTTTTATAAAAAAAGGACATTATATGTTTATTTTCCCGATCAGCCACAGGATGCCGACAATAATTGCAATCACAATAACAACTGTGGCACCGTCTGCACTTCCGCCTCCGGATGAACTGCCGGAGGTCATTTT
The DNA here is from genome assembly GCA_045576275.1 of Acutalibacteraceae bacterium. Taxonomy (GTDB): domain Bacteria; phylum Bacillota; class Clostridia; order Oscillospirales; family Acutalibacteraceae; genus RUG806. The sequence continues at coordinate 274,687 of JAZNGB010000042.1, read as the reverse complement.
GAATGCATAAAAATCGTCAAGGTCAGGCATAAACAAAATCCTTTCTCAAGATATTTATAAGCAGTCCTGCAGCCCCGCCGGGGACTGTCTTGCCTCTATTCTAACACATCGTTTGTCCGATTGTCGGTACTTTTGAAGTGCTTTTATTTACAATTTTTCATTTGCATCTGACCTTTTAAGTCCATTTTTTCTCTTTACCTTTTTCGAAAGATGATGTAAGATAGAGTTACAATGTCGATTATTGTTGCAAGTGATTGCAATTGCGGCATCATCAAATGATACAACAAAGGAGAATACAGATGAAGCGTGTTTATGATTTTCTGAAAAAAGCAGACGTTTATTATCTCGCAACGGTTGAGGGCGATCAGCCGAGAGTTCGTCCGTTCGGCACGGTGAATGAATTTGAAGGCAAGCTCTATATTCAGACCGGAAAAATCAAACCCATCAGTCAGCAGATTGCAGCCAATCCGAAGGTCGAAATCTGTGCATTTACGGAAGGTGCTTGGGTGCGTATTGCCTGCGAACTTGCGGAAGATGACCGTGTGGAAGCCAAAAAGTCCATGCTCGATGCTTACCCGAATCTTCGCGGCATGTACGATGAAAACGACGGCAACACACAGGTGTTCTATATGCAGAACGCAACGGCAACATTCTCTGCTTTCAGCAAAGCGGCAGAAGTTGTGGAGTTTTAAGCGAAAAAACTTACTGTTAACAAAAACGACTGCGATACCAAACGGTAGGCAGTCGTTTTTTAGAGTTCAACTATCAATCACATCAATCAGATATTCTTTTATAATGCAATCCAATTGTTCTTTGATGATTGCAAAATCACAGTTCAGGTCAAGGGTGGTTAAGCCGATTGTATTACCACCGATCACATAGTGATTATTTTCAGGCTGAATGGTTTCGGTTGTATGGGCATACAAAAGCAAGCCTGAAACATTACCGGTGTGATTTTTATCAAAATTTTTCACATAGGTATAAACTTGATACAGGTGTGCAGACCGGAATGAGGTTGCATCAAAGTGATGCTGCATGGTCTGACTATAATATTTTGCATCAATAATCAGTGTGCGGGTTCCAGCCTGCAAGGTCACATCTGTACGCATGTTTGGCAAGAATGCAATCCCTTTGGAATCAGCAGGCACATCCCAATCCACAAAAGCAGCAGAAACACTGACAGCAGGTGCATAATGATATCGGTAATATTCTCTGATAAAATTCTCATAAAGAGCGTGCATTTGCTGGTCATCCAAAAATGTTGCAAGATTTGCATTGCCGCTTTGTGTTGACAGTAATTTTCCCGACAACAACAAATAGCAGATATTCATAAGCATTTTGTAGCTTTGATTATTACGTTGATAACGCAGTGTTTTCCAGTTCACGGAGTCTGCAGTGATGTCACTGACATTTTCAAAGAACAGCAATGCTTTTTTCAATTCACTTTTGTACTCGGAATTGACATTTTTGTTTCTGATTAAGGACAGCATTGTCAGTTTCAGAATCTGATTGAAAATATTATTTTCCGTCAGTTCATCAAAATCACAAGCAAGCTTCTGTTTATTCTGAATGCGATTGCGGATGGTATCGGGCATATTTAACTTACCACGCAGGACGGACAAATCTTCACTGAAACCGACATATTCCTTGTGCAGACCTTGCTTGATCTGCTGCGTAATACCTTTTGACAAAATAGCTGCAAAAAGGTTATGTATATTTTCAAAGTCTTCCGTTGCAATTTTACTGTAGTTGGATTGCGTAAGAACTCTGAAAGAATACGCAAGCATATAATAAATATTTTGAATCAGAATTTTATTGTTTGTCATTGAAAATACCACGCAAGTCAGCACTGAACCGTTTTACTTTTTCGGAATCATCAAACCAATATTCTTCCAACATCGGAATTATATCACATTCAACAATTTCTAAAAGCTCTGCATCGCTGTGTTTATCCTGCAAATTACAGAAATAGCTATGTCCAATACAGAAGCCTTTTCCTAATGCAGGATCATCTTCTATATATTTGTTAAGAATACAGATTCTATTAATCAATTCTCCGAATATTTTATTTGCGACTTCGCTTTGATATGAAAAAAATCCACTTGTTGAAAATCCCGGGGTCATTTCAATAAAGCTAAAACGGCGTCTCAATGCATAATCAATCATGGCAAGGCTTCTGTCTGCGGTGTTCATCATACCGATGATGTAAAGATTTTCCGGCACGAAGAATTCTTGTTTATTATATGCAAGCGTAATCGGTTTTCCTCTGTAATCATCTTCAATCAGCATAAGCAGCTCACCGAAAATTTTGCTCATGTTGCCACGGTTGATTTCATCAATAATGAAGAAATATTTCTGTTCGGGATCATTCTTTGCATCATTGCAGAATTTATAAAAAATACCGTCTTCAAGGCTGAAACCATTTCCGGACGGTTTGTAGCCCATAATAAAATCCTCATAGGAGTAGCTTTGATGGAACTGCACCATCTGTACTCGGCTGTCGTCTTTGCACCCCATAACGGAATAGGCCAGTCTTTTTGCCGCAAAGGTTTTTCCGACACCGGGAGCACCTTGGAGAATCAGGTTTTTCTTATGCAGCAGTCGGGAAACGCAGATATTATACTTATCTTCGTCAATATAAACCTCGTTCAGAAAATCGGCTTTTGTATAAGGTTGGATTGCGGGTACTGTCTCTTCTTCTCTTGCAATCCCCTCTGCTTCCTCGTTTTTCGCATCATAATGAAGAGCAACATCCGACAAATCTATCTCTTTCAATGCATCATAAAGCTCAGGACGGATTTTATATACATATTGATGTCCGTCTTCAAGTTCAAAACCCTTGCCGAAAAACGGAAATGGGAAATAACGTTCTTGATCACCGTCCATGCACGGTAGAAGATTGAAATACTCTTTCACTCGCCTGCCGAGATTTACGGCACAACCAACATAATAAGAAACACTCCCCCCGAATTCTTTAGCAAGCCTTTTACAACTGGCTTCCCCGCCGAGCCGCATCATTGCTTTAAGCATCTGCATCGGGGAAGGATGATTCGGAATTTCAACTTCGGTTATGTATTTCTTCCAGTCTTCTTTTGTAAGCTCTAATCTATATTCTTCCTGCGAAGGCCACCAACCATGAGTTTGGCGACTACCAAAATATGCAATATCAACTGCAAGAAGATGGAAATTCTCATCCAGATAACAATTTTCCGTTAATCTGTCTCGACTTAATTTTTGCAAATATTCATCAGCATATATTTCATCAAGAATCACTTCACACAAGGCACTGTATTTTTCATATTTCACAACATCAGAAAAGCTATCAATCTTTTTAGCATCCTCATGCTGAATCAACTCGGCAAAACCTTTATAGATACCATATTTGTAAATAAAATATTTTTCCGGATATTCAAAAGAAAGATACACAGATACAGCGTGCAAATCCTGATAATGACTTTTGTTTTTCAAATCAAAGTGTTTTTTGAATGCTTCTCTGAATTGATAATATCTCGATTCAAAATCGAGATTTTCATTATAAAGCAGTTTGAATAATCCTCGAACTGTTTCAGGTTCCTCTTTTGCAAATTCGAGCAAACTGGTTCGTGCCAGATAATTACCGGATTGAAGCAAGTTATAAGTTCCCTGTAACGCAGATTCTATCATTGCCACAAAATCAGGAGCATCAATATCCCAATATTTCTTATAGGTATAAATTGCTTCCCATTTATAGCGTTCCTCTTTGTTTACTCGTTCAAAATCGCTTTTGTATTTTTCAATAACTCGTTCGATATTGTTTTGAGAAGAAGCAGCATATTCAAAAGCCATCTGCGACAGTTCATAAAAACTTTTTGCCATTGTTGCCGCATGCGAAAAACTATTTCGAAGTAATCTAATATTCTCAAGATATTTTTCTCCAACCGGCAATGAATCCGAAGCCACAGATTCTCCAACAGGCGGATTAAATTTCGGCAAATAAGCTCTGCTGACAGAATCCAAACTGAAGAAAGATTTTGGTCTTACCCAGTACAACCCGATTGTAATATTCCATTTTATCTGTTTTTGGGTTATGACTTGGTTGTAATTTTTAACAAAATCTTGTTCCTTGCTTAAATCACCGTCTGCGTACGCAAGAGCAGATTCAAACAAAGCCCAAAGATTATCAATGTCTTTTTCTGCTCGGTTAGCTTTGTAAGCAAAAAACCATGCAGACAAATTCATCAATACCGGGATACCCGAGAAATCTTTAGGAACATCCGCATTCACATCAAACGAATCTTTAAATGCCGCAATAATTCTGATTCTGTTTTCATCCGTCATTCGTTTATTGAAAGTTCCGAAAACAGTAAAGGGGTCAACATCATCATAAGAATCTTGTCCGCGTTCTTTGAACGGATATGCCAAAGATAAAGATTCGAAGCATTGCCTTACCTTTTCAAGTAATTCTTGTCTGTTATTCTTGTATGCCAACAGTTTCGTCGCAAACTCCTCATAAAACGGAACCCAAGAAAACATAGCTTCGTTATTTTTTTGCTCCAAACGAAACTCCGTGTACTTTTTTACATTCGATGCATATTGTCTGACTGTATGCTCATTTTTTCCTATTTTTTCAGGATTTTTTCTGGTTTTCTGAATCAACTCATAAAGCGATTTGCACTGATCCTTTTCAAACTCCGAATCAATATCAACATTAAAAAGTTTTTCAACATTATCAAGACCGTTACAGTATCCGCCCGGCTGACCATTTCCTTTGTTATACAAATACTCAATGAATGATTGTTTCAAGTACGACATAAAACCCCTCCAAAAACACTCTTCTTTGATATTATACTCTTTTTTGACAAAAAAAGCAAATTACAAAAATAATAAATCTGATTACTGCTAAATCGCTTCATACTTTTACCGTTTGCGGCAGAAATGTGAATCGGGGCAAAAAAAGAGTGCAAACGGATTGCTGGCCGATTGTACACGGGAAGTTTTTCTGTTTTTCAATATCAATGAATCAAAAAAGATTGCTTTTTATCTTCTGAAAAAGTATAATAACTATAATAAAGTACAGAGGTGCAACATGCCAAACAAATATATTCTCACAGAACAACAAAAGATGATTGATATATACCTGAACGGATGCGTGAATCTGTACGGTTTTGTTACCCCAAGACAGTTCCTGAAAGTATACAACCGATACAACACCCCGAAGATTCTGAAAGCAGATCTGCTGCGTTGGGCTTTTAAACTGGAGCGACAAACTTTTAATTATACCATCTATGAAAATGCCATTGTCAGCACAAGAGTCCCCGATCAGAAAATTCAGCAGATCCTGCAGTATCAGAGCGATAAAAAATATTATACCCCTACACAAGAAGAAGTACTCGATTATGCGGATGCTGATTATTATGAAAGAACAAAGGAACTGGAAGAGCTTTATATTTTTCTGACAAAAGAAATGAAGGTTTCGGCCATCATTGCAAATTCTTTTGTAAAACAAGCTGAGTGGCATATCCGGATTGAAGATCCGATACATGCCTTGCTTCAGCTTCTTTCCGATTCAGGATTTGAATTAAACGATCTGCAGCAAGCAAATAAGCTGTTTGAAAAAATACAGAATGCCAATAACAACAACCGGAAATGGGCGAACTGCGGTTACACACCGATTGAAGTATCTGCAAAAGCATACAAAGACGGATGTAAATAATTGCAAACGGCAAACAAACCAAATAAACGCAAGTGCTTGACACACAGACAAAACGGACAGAGAATTTCCTACTCTGTCCGTTTTCTGGTTTGATATCAGCTCTGTCAGAACACATCAAAAACCGGTTGTGCATTTATGCGGTAACGGTGTGTTCTCCTGCATACAGTTTTTTGGTTGTGCCGTTTGGAAAGGTAACATCGGCGGTGCAGTTGGCAGGAACGGTGATTGCAAAAACAAAACCTTCGTTTGCTTTTTTCCATCCGCTTTTTATGGTGCCGAAAATGCTGTTGTAGGTGGCTTCGGCAAAGGTGAAACTGCCGCCGGGCTTCGGGTTAATGGTGAAATGATTTTCACCGCTGACATTGATTCCGCACATGGTCGAGAACAGCCATTCACAGACAGCACCCTTTGAATAGTGATTCAGCGATGCGATGCCGCCCTGTGCTTCGGTACCCTCCCACGATTCCCAGATGGTGGTAGCACCCATTTTGGTCATATAAAGCCAGCCGGGCATCTGCTCATTTTCAAGCAGTTTATAGGCAGATTCAAGATCAAATTGTTCAAGCACACCGAGAATCAGCGGTGTGGAAAGGAAGCCCGTTCCGAGCCTGTAACCGTAGTTTTCAAGGGCTTGCAGAAGTCTGCGTTTTGCATACTCGGTCTGCGTTTCGCTCAACAATCCGAACGCCAACGGACGGACAAGACAAGCCTGTCGGTCGGTATCAAGCGAAAAGTCCTCGGTTTCAACCAAAGCCTGATATGCCTTTTTGCAACGCTCGCTGACGGCGGCATATTTTGCGGCATTCGCTTTGTTGCCGAGTGTTTCTGCAATTTCGGACATCAGCCCCAACACATGGCTCGTATATGCCGTTGCGACCTCGGGTTCGGGCAGAATGACATTTGTCCACTTGTTCGGATAGACATCGGCAGGCTCTGCCCATTCGCCGTAAGCCTGCCCTTTATTGACAACAAACTTACGGTCTGCACCCTTGACCTTGTGCGGCTTGGAAAGCAGGGCATTTTTGCCGACTCTGCCGATCATGAAATCGGCATACTTTTTCATTCTGTCATAGTAGTCGGACAGAATGGCGGTGTCGTTGTATTTTTTGCTGAAATAATACGGAATGAGAATGCCTGCATCCGCCCAGCCGACACTGCCGTTCATGCTGACCATAAAAAAGTCGGTGCCGCCCTGCGGTGCGATCTGCGGCAATTTGCCGTCCTTTCTCTGCCAATCGTAAACATCGGTCAGATACTTCTTGGCAAAGGGGGCATAATCAAACAGATACGAAGCACTCGGGAAGAAAATCTGTGCATCTCCTGTCCAGCCGTGTCGCTCACGGGTCGGGCAATCGGTAGGCAGATCCGCACTGTTGCTTTTGGTTGACCACACCGTTGCATCCACAAAACGGTTGAGCAGTTCGTTGGAACTGTCAAAAAAGCCTGTCTGCTCCATATCGGAATAAACGGCAATGCCCGTAAAGTTTTCGGCTGTGAAAGCAACATCGGTTTCAACGAGCACATAGCGGTAGCCGAAAACGGCAAAGGTAGTTTTATACTGATTCTCGCCTTCCTTGCAAATATATTCAATCTGTTGTAAAGGCGTTGTGATTCTTTTGGTGGAAAGCTGAATGTTTTTCTGCGTGAATTCACCGTCATTGTCAAGCATTTCACCGAAACGAAGAAATACTTTTTGTCCTTTTTTTGCTTGCAGCTTAAATGCAATGATGCCTGCAAAATTCTGCCCCATATCCAGAATGGTCTTACCACTCGGAGTGATAAGCAAGGTCGGTTTGAAGTGCTCTTTTTCGGTCACAAAGACATTGTTTGAAGCGGTTGGAATAACCGTGTGGCTTGTTTGCTTTGCCCAATGCGAATAAGACGGTTGCTCGTTTGCATCCACCGTTTCTCCGTCCTTGTTGTCGGCAAAGCGGATAGGACCATCATTGCTCCATTGCCAATGGCGATCAGAAACAACCATTTGCTTTGTGCCGTTTGTAAATTCAACTTCAAGCTGTGCAAGCAGTTTTGTTTCAAAGCCGTATTCCTGCTTGAGCCCCCATGCACCGACCGAGCCTCTGTACCAGCCGTCGGCAAGCTGCACGGTGATTGCATTGTCACCGTCAGACAAAAGCTCTGTTACATCATAGGTCTGATACTGCACCCGTTTGCTGTAATCGGTAATACCGGGTGCAAGATAAAAGCCGCCGACCCGTTTGTCATTGATTTTTGCTTCATACACACCGCAGGCGGTGATGTAAAGTCTTGCTTTTTTGATTGCCTTTGCAACCGAAAAAGACCTTCTGAAACAATCCACGGGGTATCGTGCAAGGCTTTCGGGCTTGTTCATATTGATGAGAAAATCCACACCCTGCAAGAGGAAGGATTTGCCGATTTTTTTCTTTTTATCGGCAATGCTGCGATCGGGATTGTAATTGCCCGTAATCCATTGTGCAGACCAGTTTTTGATGCCGTATTCAAAGAAATTTTCTTCGCTTTCATCCCCTGCGACATCATTTTCATCCCACAGTTGTATGCGGAATGAAACTCTTTTACCGTCAGCAAACTGCACCGGGATACGGCACTGCATGGAGCCCGATGCAATCTTTCCGCTGTCCCAATCATCGGTAAAGATTCTGTAAGCTGTCTGCGTGATGCCGCCCTCGCAATTCCACATGACACGAGGATTGTCAATATCAATGCCGAGCGGATTTTTCAGATATTCGGTTTTTATGTTTACAGCTTTCATTTTATTTCTCCGCTGTTTCTTCTTTTCTTGCCTTGATTTCCGCCTGCTCCTTTGCAATCACCTTTTCAACACCGATGAAAGCAAGAATCACAACAAGAGCGATCGCTGTAAATGTTTCAAGTCCGACAAAGGAGAAGGTGATGACATTTTTCACACTTTCACTCTGTTCGGCTGCAACGGTGACACCGTCAATCAAAGAGGGTGCCACATAGCCTGCCTTTGCAAGCAGCATATTGAACGCACCCGTGACGATGCCGACTGAAGACACGGCAATGATGTTGTAAACGGACATGGCAACGCCGTCCACACGGAAATTGTGCTTCCATTCAATGTGGTCAAGGATATCGGCAAACAGTGCCATAAACACATAGCAGCAAGGCAGACCGCCGATGTTTTTGATGAACTGACCGATGAGCACCACAACCATATTGGCAGGAGCCATCCAACAGATTGCACTGCCCACAGCATACAGCACAAAGCCTGCCATGGTGAGATTGCGTTTGCCGAATTTCTTGGCAAGCGGCCAGACAGCAAAAATGCCGATGCCGAGCGGAACACCGCCGATGACGGAAATGAGTGTCTGCGTCATACCGTCATTGTATGTACCGAGAACATAGTTGCAGTAATAAACAAGGCCGAGATTCTTGAACTGTGAGCCGACCGTGTAAATGAGGAAATAGACAAGAATCAGCACCATAAATTTGTCGGTAAAAATAGCGGTGAGCAGTTTTTTATAGGGCACTTTTTCGGTCGGCTTGTCAATGTCTTCAAGTGTTACACGCTCTTTGGTGAAGTAGTATTCAAGCAGTGTCAAAGGCAGTGCAATGATTGACAGCACACTCATGGTGATGATCCACTTGGACTTATCCACACCGAGCATCGGCATAATGACCATCGGGAAAATGAGAGCCACGAGAATACCGCTCATCATGATGGTTGCAATCTGATTGAACACGGAAAGTGAGCCTCTCTGCTCGGTGTTTCTTGTTGAAAGCGGCACCATGAGATTATGGCTCATATTGAAAATGGTGTAGGCAAAGGAATAAAACAGATTATATGACAGCATAACCCATACAACCTGCACGGTCTGATTGCTTTCGGGCACCGTAAACAGCAGAATACCCGTAATCATCAGAAGCGGTGCCGACAGCAGTAGCCACGGTCTTGCCTTTCCCTGCGTGGTTTTCGTGCGGTCGATGATATAACCCATTACAACATTGGTAACGGCATCAATTACCTTGGAAACAACGGGAAACACAGCAAGGAACACGCCGCCCCAGACGGATGTAAGGTTGAGAACGTCCGTGTAGTACACATTCAGATACGTTGCAAGCACGGCATTGAGCAGCAATGCACCCGCAGGCCCAAGCAGATAGCCGAGCCATTTTTCTTTTGCATTGACATCCTCGTTTTTTACACGGCTCTGCAACAGAGGTGATTGTAATTTGTTGTTCATAATAAATGCTCCTTTGCTTGACTTTTGTGTCCGTTTATATTACCATTATACCAACACTGTGTTGTTTCAACAATCATCAGTTTGTATATTGTTGGCTGTAAAACCGACAATATGGCGGAAAGTGACGGAATAATAAAATGAACACTAAAGACAACCAACGTACAAGGCTTTCAAAGCTGCTTCTCAAAAACGCATTGACGGATCTGATGAAAACCAAGGAATCGGTCAGCAAAATCTCGGTGCGTGAGCTTTGCGAAACGGCAGGACTCAACCGTTCCACATTTTATGCACACTACAATGAACCCAAAGATCTGCTCAAGGAAATGGAGGATGAAATTCTCGCCTCCACCAAGGAGCATCTTGAAAAAATCGGTGCAGAAAATGACATCGGTGCAAGAAAGTATATATTATCGTTTCTCAAATACATCAAGGACAACGACAACACATTCCGTTGCCTGCTGCTTGACTCGGCAGATCCGCAGTTCCGCACACGGTTCATGCAGCAGACCATTGTGCAGTTCATTGAAAATCTGGATGTGAGCCTGCCTGAAAAAATTGAGCAATATGTTTATTCCTATATTCTCAACGGCAGCACGGGCATTCTGATTCAATGGATCCGTTCGGATTATGAATGTGACGAAAACACCGTCTGCAATCTGCTGTTTGCCATCAACAACGGTGCATTGACGAATTTGAATCCGTAACAAAAAAACGGCGGAAGCAAGTTATCTTGCAACCGCTGTTTTGACTTTTATTTACTGATAAATACCGTCATCGACAATATATCGCCATATATTATTACACTACATAGCCTGTGTGGAAAAACTCCGACAATGAAGTGAAGACATTGACACCCATTTTTAAATTTTGTTATTCACTTTCAATCAGTTGCTTTGATATATCCCGGCCACCATAGATAATTCTGAGTATATGCACCGTTTTTTTCTCTTCGCAAGGCTGATAAATAACCAAATGATTTTTTACAGGCATAATCCTTATTCCTTGTTTGCTGAAAGCATCCTGTTCAGCTAAATGATGTCTGTTCGGCATCTGTTCAAGACTTCTTACAGATTTCATTATAAACAAAACCAAAGATTCAGCTATGCCGGGTTCTGAAAGAACATTCGCAATGTAATCATGTATTGCATCAATATCTGACAGAGCTTTTTTGGTGTATTCAATTTTCCAGATCATATTCCATATTTCTGACGCATATAATTTTCGGCATCATCAGCCGATATGAGATTTCCGTTTTTAATATCCGCCAATCCTTTTTCAACTTCTTGTACAAACTGTTCATCAGTAAGATTGCCATATGCAAGCGGTACATTTTGCGGTAACTTCATTTCAAAGGGAATTCCTCTTTGCATAACAACCTGCCTTAAAAACATGCCCACAGCATTGGACATAGGAATACCAAGCTGCTCAAGAATTTCTTCGGCTTCCTGTTTGATATTGGGTTCCACACGAGCGAAAACGTTAGATGTTCTTGCCATAGTAACACTTCCTTTCGGTAATAGTATACCACATTTGATTGCAATATGCAAGCCATTCGCAAGCTTTTGTTAATTTTATGATATGAAGTTGCCCAAGGTGAAACAGACATGATTCAGAAAGCATTACTTCCCGGTTCTTGTTCTCGGCAAGGACAGGAGTTCTCTTGCTCTGGCTTCAATGTGATTTTCAATTGCCTGCAGGCGGTCTTCCGGCAGATTTAGCGACGGATGACGGCGGAACTTAAAGCCCAAGAGCTTCCGCAGCTGTGCGGCCTGCTTTTTGCCGAGCACTTCCCTGCAGATGCTTTCAAAGGAAACACCGTAGGGCGTGGATCGGGTCTTTGCATATTCGTTCAGATTATCAAAATCATCGGGCATTGCCATATTGAAAAGTGAAAAACCGTTGTCAAAAATGGGAGCAGGTCCGATGATCTGCCCTGTATGATTATCACGCAGCACACCGAAATTGCCGAAATGTCTGTCCTCGTTATAAATAACCGCATCAAACACAAGCATACTGCAAAGTTCTTCGTATGCCGATTCACTGATTGATTTGTAATAATCAAGACAAGCTTTGATGCCACCGTCTTTCACAAGCCGTCCGATCGGGATGAAAGCGGTATCAATATCGGTAAACAGCCTGCACTTTGAAGCAAGAATTCCTTTCCAGTTTTCAAGATCATATTCTACGGCATAAAGCCCCATTGCTTTTGCAATCTGGCAGGCATAGAACTCACTGTACGGTTCTTTTCCGGTATTGGCTGCCCCCTCAGTGCCACCCTTGTACAAATAAATACCGTCATCTTCAATATACCGCCATGCTTTTCGCAGCATGCCCTGCGTGGTAAGCTCCGGGGATGTGGTAAATGCACGATTGGAAGCATTGGCACCGGTGTAAGCAACAAGTGACAACACTTCGGAAAAACGATTGTCATAAAGATTGAAATCTTCAAAATGACCTTCAAACTCCTGCGGAACTACCCAATAGCTGTCATTCAGCGACAAACCTTTACAGACATCAATGATACCTTTTGTGTTATTGATACTCAGTCCCAATGTTTTCAGTATTTCGTCCACAAAAGCTCTGTTTTTCGGAATCACTCTTTTCTGCAACCATCTGATGATACCGTCATTCGTTACAACAAGATCAAGCGGCAGCAGATGCTTCAGTTCTTCACGGACCGAATGAATTTCGGCACATAAGCCTTCAAGACCTTTTTCTTCAAGCGAAAAGGTCAGAAGTGTATCGTTATATAATTTCAGATTATACACATTGCTCATCGGCTCACTCTTTTCATCCAGCTGCAAGCTGATATCCTTATCCAATGCAGAACAGATTTTCACAAGCATATCCAATGAAACATTCTGCATTCCGCTTTCTATACGGCAGATATTACTTCTCTGTGTACCGATCAATTTTGCAAGCTGTTCCTGCGATAAACCTTTTTCAAGTCTTGCTGAGATAATTTGTGATATGATTCTCTGTCTGGATGTCAGCAAATCGTTCATCCGTATCACCACCTGAGATAGTTTGCATCATTATGTTATCATATATGATAACATTTGTCAAGTCACTCAATATTTTTGCCGTTTGCGGCAGAAATATTAAATGATATGATTGACTTATTTGGCAAAATGGGATATAATACAATTAAAAAAAATGCCGTTTGCGGCAAAAATATAAATTGGAGCGACAAAAAAAATGGAAATCAGACGCGATGTGTATCTCAACAGGTTGATTGTCAGAAAACACAACGGCTTTATAAAAGTGATCACCGGAATCCGCAGAAGCGGAAAGTCCTATCTGCTGAATACCTTATTTTACAAACATCTGCTTGCGGAAGGTGTGCAGAAAGATCACATCATCCGCTTTGCATTTGACTCTGCGGAGGATCTGCTGAAAATCGGAGAGAATCCGATTGTGTTTGACAATGAACGTGAAGGCCACAAGGTGGATCCCGAAAAATTTCTCAACTGGTTGTTGCCGCAGATTGCGGATGACGGCATGCACTATATTCTGCTGGACGAGGTGCAGAAGCTCGGGGCTTTTGAATCCGTTCTGAATGGTTTTCTGCGTAAAAACAATGCGGATGTTTTCGTAACCGGCAGTAACTCAAAATTCCTGTCCAAGGATATTCTGACTGAGTTTGCGGGCCGCGGAGATGAGGTTCACATTTTGCCGCTTTCCTTTTCCGAGTACTATGCTTTCAAACAGGGTGACAAAAGCGAAACATTCGACGATTATTCCGTTTACGGCGGACTGCCTGCTGTGGCACTGATGGCAACCGAGGAACAAAAAACAGCCTATCTGATTTCACAGATGCAGGGATTGTATCTGAAAGATATCATCCTGCGGCACAATCTTCCCGACAACACCATGATCGGTGAGGTTCTGGATGTGATTGCATCGGGAATCTCGTCTCTTACCAATCCGAAAAAAATCGCAGACACGTTTGCATCCGTCAGGCAGGAAAAAATCAGCGAAATCACAGTGGACAAATACATCAGCCACATGGAAGATGCATTTATGCTTTCAAAAGTCAGACGATACAATGTCAAGGGCAGAAAATACATCGGTTCACCTTATAAAATCTATTTTGAGGACATCGGCTTACGCAATGCCCGTCTGCAATTCAGGCAGCTCGAGGGCACACATATTATGGAAAACATCATTTATAATGAACTGCGTTACAGAGGCTATCAGGTAGATGTAGGCGTGGTGGAATCCCGTGAACGCAATGCAGAGGGAAAAGAACTGCGTGTACAGCGTGAGATTGATTTCATAGCAACCCTCGGCAGTAAAAAATATTACATTCAATCCGCCTATGCCATTCCCGATCAGGAGAAATATCTGCAGGAGGTTGCATCATTTGACAAGACGGCGGATTCGTTCAAAAAAATCATTGTGGTGGAAAAGAGCATGAAGCCCCGCCGTGATGAAAAGGGATATGTGATGATGGGCGTTAAGGAATTTTTGTTGGATAAGGACAGTCTGGAGACATAAAAACCACAGAAAAAAAACGAGACTCGTGTATTACGATACGGGTCTCGTTCTCTTTTGTCAACATTCTGATATTGTTCAGTTCTGTATATTCACAATGGATGAAGCATCCGTGAAATGTTTTTTGTCAAATCACGATTTGTCTAATCACGATTTGACTGATCATGATTTAACATTTTCATTTGCAAATCAGATTGTATCTGTTCATCACAAGGTCAACAACGGCCTGTGTTTTTACCCTCATACCGATTTTTGCAATCACATTGCGGACGGTTTCTTCGGTAAGCACCGGGATGTAATCACGGTATTGCGGATATTCTTCAAGCAGTTCATTGAACAGTTTAATAAGCAGATCACCGGGTTTCGGTTTCGACGGATAACCACGGGCAATGAGAGCCATATTGTTATCGTAATTGGGAGCCAAGCCGAGCAGTTCACCCGTTTGCGGATTTCGTAACAGACCGAAGTTATTGGTATGACGATCGGGATTTGCACAGACTGTATCCATAAAAATCAGTCTGACATAATCGGGAATTGCCTGCGGACAAAGCTTTTGCAATGCTTTTACAACATCCGGATACTCTTCATTATCACCCATAAAAGCGGACGCAGGTTCAAAATTGACAGAAGCGGCATTTGTAAAATCAAGTGAACGGATGCAGGCATTTCCGCGTTCATAAATTGCCATATTCATACCGAGTGCCAGACCCAGTTCACAGATAAACAGTTCGGAAAACATTTCATCATGATTGGCTCTTTTGTACATCCACCAGCTGCCGTTGCGGAGTTTCCAGCACTTTTCAAAGCTACCGACATTGGTAAGCTCCGGGGTGCGGGAACGACGACTGTTGGCAGCTCTGTTGAAGCTGTCATAAGTACCCTTCAGGGCAAGATTGGAAAAATAATCATCATTAAATTCAACATCTTTATATGTCAGCTCAGAGCCAACAGGACGGATCCAATAGTTATCAGTAATGGTTGCACCGTTGACATGAACAACGGTAGATATGTCATCCTTTTCAGCCAAACGCAATGCTTTCTTAAGCAACCGTGAATTTGCACGATGCGAATCAATCGCACGGGTTTCAAGCCATGAATCCGCATCTGAAAATTTTTTCAGATAAAGAGGAAGCAAATTTTCATTTATAACAGACAAAGATGAATCCTGCCAGACTGCTACTACTGTATCGCCACTCAGGATTTCATAATTTTTCTTTTCCATTCTGCAACCTCCTTTCATCATTTAATACATTATAAACTATTCTTTTGGTCTTGTCAATTTTTTAATCCCGTCAATACTACGGACTTACTGAACAAATATTCTGAAAATCTTTTTTAATTCACAACAACAGTATGTTTTAATACATAAAAAAAGTTATATTTGTAACAATAGCGATTCTTGTTCCACAATGAATCTGCTTATCATCAGAAAAGTGAGAATTATTCACCTGCCGTATATTTCTTTTCTAATGCTTTTCTAATACTTTTCTAATAAGCTCATTTCCTTGTTGTTTTATACAGTGTTATTCAGTTGCAAAATCAGAATATTTGATGCAAAACATGATGATTTTTCACACCAAAAATCGCTCATAACAATGGGCATCGTTTTCGATTCCTACTACCCCTGCCAAAACAGAACGGATACCGTCAGGTGTCCGTTTTGTTTTTTGGTTTTGTTTTTTGTATGATATAGGAATCGAAGCGGCGCGGAAGTGAATGAACATTCGGTGAATGTTCAGAGCCGCGCCTGACCGAGCACCGCAGTGCGAGAGTCGATTCCTACTACCCCTGCCAAAAAAAAGACAAGTCGAAAGACTTGTCTTTTTTTTATCCAAGCCGACAGGCTTGGTATATCATCAGCCGTAGGCTGTATATCATCAAAGGCGGCTTACCGCCTTTGTATCCCATCACACATTCAGTTGTGTATAAAAAACTGTCGGCTTGATGATATGCAAAACTTCGTTTTGATGATATACAACCTCTTGCGAGGTTGATGATATGCAATTCCTGCGGAATTGATGATATACAAGGCTTCGCCTTGATTCTCTCATATTAACTTTTTACATTTTCCTTGCATTTGCAATGTTTGTGTGATATATTAACAACAACTGAAATCATTAAATGTCTTTTTTTAACAACTATTTTTAGTAATTCAATTTTTTATAATTTAATTTTTTTCATTTTAAATATTTTATTTTTTTATTTTTATACTTCATTATTTTATACATTGAATTGATTTCAGTTAATACCAATATAATGGGGTTTTATAAATGAAAGAAATTAAGCTTGCCTATGGTCTGAGAAATGAAAGAATTATCCACATTGATGAGTTAGAAGAACACGAGCACGGTTTAGCTTGCAATTGCATCTGCCCTTCATGCGGTAAAAAATTGCTAGCCAAAATTGGAACAAAAAACCGTCATCATTTCTCACACAATTCTGACAATTGCTCTGTTGAAACTACTACGCAAACTGCAATTCATTTACTTGCAAAAGAAATCATATCTACAAAAGGGAAACTACAGTTCCCGGGCATTTTTGTAAGTTATTCTGATACTAAATGCTATGATTATCGTTACAATAGCAAAGTTGAATCTTTTTTTGAAGCAAAAAAGGCTCGTTCTGTATACTGCGATGAGGTCCATTTAGAAAAAAAATTAGAATCAATTGTACCTGATATAATTTTCATAAAGGGAAACTATCAATGCATCATTGAAATTGCAGTTACACATTTTGTTGATGATAAAAAAAGTGCAAAAATCAGGGAATTAAATCTTTTTGCATTGGAAATCAATTTGAGCAAATACTACGATTCTCAAGAATTTGACAGAAATGCTTTTGAACATGACATTATCGACAATTGCAATAATCGCAAATGGATACACTATCCTGCAATTGATGAATTGTACCAAAAAGCTGACAATTATTACAAAGGCGAAATTGACAGAATTATGAAAGAAGAATTGGCAAAAGAAGCTGAACGAAAAAGATATGCCGAACTCTATCAAATTGAACAAAAGAAGAAATATGAGAGAAAATTAAAGCAATATCGCTCAGATGAAATCACAAATGCAAGCATTAACAAGTTAGCGTTTTATCAATTCACAAAAGAAAAACAAATTCCTTTTTTCTTGGATATTCCAATAGATGGTGAAATCATTTTCAAGTGTGACCGTAGAATTTGGCAATGCGCTATTTTTGATAAATTCATTTTCAACCGCACTACCACCTATCTTTCAATCTTTAAGATCAACCAATGGATTATAAATCGACAAAATTTGTTCAAAATCGATTGGAACATAATCAAAAAAAATAATTATAATACCTATCACATTCTCGAACAATATTTGAATTATTTATCTTTTTTAGGTTTTATATCAGATCTTTACAATCAAGAAGCAACAGTATTACACCCACATAAATTAAATCCGCCTAATCAGAAATACGCACACCTATTGTACTCTGCAATTGCTAGTATTAATGCATATACTCAACATCCAAACGCGGAAATTGAAAAATATTTGACTGAAGCTTATGGCATCTATTTTTTTTAAAGAGTACATTATTATTAAAATCAACGAGTACCGTTTACGGTACTCGTAATTTTCAATTTCCCATACATAAAAACAACATCCCTTTGTGCAATTAGTCATGTTGGTTCATGTGCACAGGTATGACGTTTTTTATACAAGTCTTTGCCTTGATTTGTGTATTATACAGGGTTGTTTTCCTGCTTTTTGCATGGTATAATTGAATTATAATTCTTTGAAAGAGGTGTTTGGAATGGATAAGAAAAAAATCATTATATTATGCGTGATACTTGTTCTGCTTGTGGCTGCCACGGTGCTGCTTGCCGTGTTTATGCCGAACATAAAAATGGGTATCAATGCGAGAAAATACAATTTGCAAAAAGCAGACATTTCCGCATCGGCGGACAGAATTTATTTTCTCAACACAGGTGGGTCGGATGCGATCCTGATTGAAAGTGACGGGAAATTTGCATTGATCGATGCTGCAGAAGACAGTGACAATCCGAGAAATTTTGATGCTCTTGTTTTTGAAGGCCGCGAAGAATATGTTGTGGACAGTGTTAAAAAATTTGCGGGAGACGCAAACGGTAAGGTTGTGCTTGACTTTGTGCTTGGCACACACGCCCATTCTGACCACATCGGCGGCTTTGATACGCTGATTCTTGATGAAGACATTACCGTCAAAACCGCATACCTGCGTGAATATGATGAAAACAGAATCAGCGAATATGAAATCGAGAACTGGGACAACAAGGAGGTTTACGAGCAGATGCTCGATGCCTGCGCAAAAAGAGGGGTTCCTGTTGTGAGTGATATTCCTGCGGAGCCGTTTACATTCGGAAACTTCACAATGCAATTCATCAACACCGAAATAAATCCTGTTGAAGGGCGTGTCGGTGAAAATGAAAATGCAATCGGACTACTGATTGAGAAGAACGGAACAAAGGCTTTTCTTGCGGCAGATATCAACAATTACGACGGAGATGAAGACAGAATTGCCCCCGAAATCGGCAAGGTTGACCTGCTGAAGGTCGGGCATCACGGCCATGAAGGCTCCTCCACCGAAAACTTTATCAACACACTCAGCCCCGATATTGCCGTTCTGACACGGGGCAATGCAACGCCCTCTGCAGAACCGCTCAAAAACCTCAACCGCGTCAATGCTGCCATTTATGCAACCGGCAAATACGGAGACATCATTGCCGAAATGACAGAAAACGGTATCCGCTTACAGCTTGCCGAATAACAAGTGATGTTAATTTCACTACTTGATATTTATTTATTTTTTGCTTCTTAGTCAATATTCGGTCTGTCTTTTGATCGTTCATCAACTGCACTCTTTGTTAACATGTTGTGGCATTCTGCTCAGTGCATTCAAAAATCAGTTCAAAACAGAGGTAAATTTGCTATGCGATACATTGCTGACCATGATTTCCATATTCATTCCACGGTTTCGTCCTGCTGCCATGATGCGGCACAGACACCGGTAGCCATACTGGAATACGCAAAAAAGAACGGCTATAACAAAGTCTGCCTCACCAACCATTTCTGGGACGAGAATGTAAAAAGCGAAGCGGAGTGGATTGAGGAGCACGGCTTTTCGTTTGTTTCTTCCGTTCTTCCCCTGCCGCAGGATAAGAACATTCGTTTTCTGTTCGGCTGCGAAACGGACATGGATTTCAACAATGTGCTCGGGGTCAGCAAGGAAAGATTTGACAGCTTTGATTTTGTGATTGTTGCAACAACGCATCTGCATCTTGACGGCAACACCGTCAGAACCGCCATTCAGACACCCGAAGAAGCGGCTTTTCATTGGGTTGACAAACTCGAAAATCTGTTGATAAAAGATTTACCTTTTCATAAAATCGGCATTGCACATCTGACCACGGGGCATATTCTGAAGCACAAAACCACCGAAGCACTTTGCCTGATTCCCGATGCCGCCATGTATGATATTTTCAGGGAATGCGCACACAAGGGTGCAGGAATCGAGCTGAATGTAAAAACAATCAACATGAACGAAGCAGAAAAAGAGATCTTACTGCGGCCGTATTTCATCGCAAAGGAATGCGGATGCAGATTCTATCTCGGCAGCGATACACACAAAACAAGCGCACTGGATGGTGCAAAAGCAAACTTTGAGGATGTAATTGACAAACTGAACCTGAAAGAAAGCGATAAATTTTTATTGACCGACTGAACAAATAAGGCATATCTATCCATACGGTAACAATAGCTATCCATTCGTTCCCTTTGCACAGTACATAAAATACGGTATAATGAAAGCAACTAAAACAGGAAGGAAACGGATGAAATGAACACAGAAAACATCGGAAGCAGAATTGCGTATTACAGAAGATTGCATGGTTTGACACAGGAGGAGCTGTCAAAATGCCTGAACGTGTCTGCACAGGCGGTTTCAAAATGGGAACAGCAGCTCACCTCCCCCGACATTATGCTGCTGCCTGCGATTGCGGATGTGTTTCACATTTCCGTTGATGAATTGTTCGGCAGACAAGTGCAGACCGAGCCTGTTTTTTCTCTTGTGGACAATGTGCCGTGGGAAGATGACCGCAAAATAAGAATTGCGGTGTATCACGGCAAAAAGCTGATGCAGCAAACGCAAACCGAGCTACACAGCGGTGCAAACACCGTTGTTTTGCATTTTGACTACGGTGCAGCCTACAAAATCAACGGCACCTGCAAGCTGAATAAAGAATAAAAATCAATTAAGGTGAAGTCTTACAAGTCTTCGCCTTGATTTTTTTCCGGTTGAACTGCCCAAAAGAGTATCAATGATATTTGTACTATTGCGCTTTTACTTTGTTGGTGGTATAATATATCAAAAATTCCGACAAGAAAATTCGATTTGGAGTATAATTAAAATGTTAAGCCCGAGAATAGAAACAGATAGACTTATTTTAAGACGATACAAAGAAAGCGATATAGATGCTATTTATGAAATCATAACTGATGAAAGATTAGCAAAATATATTAAATATCCCACTTTGACAAGAGATGAAGAGTTGGAATGTATCAAAAAATGGATAAGCGAAGCTGACGAAAATAAATACGAGAAGTGGGTTATGGAATTGAAATCCACCGGCGAGGTTGTTGGCAATATAGATGTGAATACTGTCGTTAAGAAACATAATTATTGTAATGTCGGATATACAGTAAGGTATAACTATTGGGGCAATGGTTATGCTGCCGAAGCATTGAAAGCAGTTGCAGACCATTTGTTAAATAACCGCGGTTATTACCTGGTTGAGTGCTCCTGCAACGAACTGAATGTGCAATCGTTCAGAGTCATGGAAAAGGCGGGATTCCAAAAGGACGGTTTCATTGCAAACCGCAGATTAAACAAAGACGGAAAATATTCCGGAGTTGTTTATTATAGTAAATCAAAATTAGTATAAAGATTAGATTGCACTGTGATGTATTGTATTTTTTATAAAACTGTGCTATACTGTTTTCAGAAAGGAGCGGTTGCAATGTCTCCACAAGTTTATGCAAAAAGAAAAACAGCAATAAAGCTTGCTGATACACTGAACAAGATTGAAGGCGTTCCTGTTTCAGATTACGCACGTATGCTGTCTGAAAAATGGGCAAAAGGTGAAATCACCGGACAACAAATGAAAGAAGCTCTGATTGCTGTTCACACAAGGGTTTAATAAAATAGCAACCGACAAAACACGAATACATTGAATAAATAATTTAAGCAGAAAGACCGAGGAGATCTTTCTGCTCTTTTTTACTACGTTGCAATTACAACTTCGGTTTATTCTGCTGTAAGAATCTGCTGAAATGCTTTACTGTCTTTGATTTCCTGCGAAAGCTGCGGTCTTTCGCAAAGTCCCTTTTTGATATGCTCTGCAAAGGAGCTATCCCAGAATTTGTATGCCTTGGTTTTGTCGAACACAACACCCTCCACAGCCTTTGAGGTATGCACACTCACACAGGGCAGTTCATCATACCTTTTTGCAAGGCTGATTGCTTTTTCAAAATATCCGAGTGCCGCAGTTTCATCCCCTTGCAGATACTTTTTGACACCGATTCTCTGCGAATGGATCACAAGCAGATACCATACCCTTCCGTAATCGCCGTCAGGCATTACCTTTTCAACAAGATTGATGTAAGCTTCGGCAATTTCCTCGTCTTCATCCAGAAAATCGTTGTATCGTCTGTTCATGATTTCACCGAACAGACGCAGCATTTCCGCCGTACCGGCGGCACAGGCTGCGGCACGTTTTTCGTCATCATGCGGATACAGATACATCGCCTCATAGTCTCTTGCGTTCTGCATAAGCGGCATTTCGGAAAGGATTTTTTCTGCCTCGGAAATCTCAACACCACTGTTTTCAATCAAGTTCAGATCACGCAGATAGCGGCACATCAGCTTTTTTGTCCAGATACGGATGCTGTCGGTCGTGCAATAGCTCTGAATGATATCGTAAATTCTGTTGACCTCGGGTTTTACGGAAAGCTTGTAGGCATCGTCATGCTGTGCCTGAATAAGTGCATTGATATATTTTGCCATCAGATCATACTGATTCGGAAATTCAACAATTGCCTCTTTGAGCATATCCCTTGCCTGTGCAATTTCTCTTTCATTCCACAAACGGGAATAGCTTTCACTGTATTCTCTGATTTTTGTTTCTTTGGCAATCAGATCCGTACCGAGAAGGCTGTCCACCGTTACATCAAAAAAGGATGCAATTGCGGCGAGCATGGTTATATCCGGATAGGTTTCTCCCCTTTCCCACTTGCTGATTGCCTGAAAAGACATACCGAGAAACCCGGCAAGTGATTCCTGCGTGAGCTTTTTTGCTTTGCGCAATTTTTTAAGATTTTCCCCGAAATATACTGTCATACTGCATCACCTTTCAAAAATTATTCACCGCGGTTACAGGGTAAGCATAACAATTTCCGGTCTGATTTGCAATAACTTAAACATTGAAAGCAATTCCTCGAATAAGGGAATTTTTCTCTTGCTGATATAGGACAATAAATAAGAACCGTTGCGGTAAAGGCACATATGGATTGCCGTAGTTTTTCTTTGATTGCATCCGTTTGCAAATTCAGATGCGATATGTTATAATTTCATTTGGTGATATAAATGACATTGATGGATTCAATTAAAAACAAGTATATTTCGCACAATCAACAAGAAACCTTGCACCATGTTGAAGAGGTGGCGGATATTGCCGTCAGACTGGCAAAAGTATATGATCTTGATGTTGAAAAGGTAAGAATTGCCGCATTGCTGCATGATATCAGTGCTGTTATAACACCGCAGCAAATGTATGAAACGGCGAAAAAACACGGATTGCAAATTGACCCTGCGGAAGAAAAATACCATGCACTGCTGCATCAGAGGATTTCCAAAATCATTGCACAAGAAGATTATGAAATCACCGATTCCGATATTCTGCATGCAGTTGAATGCCATACAACATTAAAGAAAAATGCTGGCACTTTTGATAAAATCATATTTATTGCAGACAAAATTTCCCGCGATGCAAACATGATATCGCAATATGATAATTTGCTGCAAAACAACAGCGAAGACCTGTTGAATGAGGCTTGTTATCTTTTTATAAAACACCAAATTGACAATGGTTTATTGGCATATGCTCATCAATGGCTTTTGGATGCTTATAAAGAATTGCAACTTAAACACGACATATCAACATTTTGCTGCAATAACAAATTATTACCTGCCATTAAATGCTGGCTACATACTTTTGTAAAGACTTTGCATGATACTTTTGCAGAACGTATATGGTTTGTCGGTTTACAAGGAAGTCATGCCCGTAATGAAGCAACAGAAAACAGTGACATCGATGTTGTCGTAATACTTGATAAATTGACTGTTGCAGACATAAAAACATACAACACCATATTGGATACCTTGCCAAACAGAGAACTGATTTGCGGTTTTCTATCAGGCAAAAACGAGCTTTTAAACTGGGAGCCATCGGATTTGTTTCAGTTTTATCATGACACAAAACCCATAATAGGAAATCTTGATGTATTATTGCCGCTGCTTGATAAAGGAACAATCAACAGAGCCATTAAAATCGGTGCCTGCAACATCTATCACGGTTGTGTACACAACATGCTGCATGAGAAGAGTGCAGAAATCCTTAAGGGGTTATACAAAGCCGCATCTTTTGTCGTGCAGGCTATCGTTTTTATTGAAAAAGAAAAATATATCAGCAGACAAAAAGATTTGTTTGCATTTGTTGCCGACGAAGAACAAACCATCATTGAAACATTTTTGCATCTGAAAAACGGTGGTGGGGTAAATTTTGATGCAATGTCAGAAACTTTGTTCCGATGGTCGGGAAAATATATTTCAGAGTAAGAGCAGGAAAAAATCAATGATCATTATAATTACAGGTGCTTCACATGTCGGAAAGACTGCGTTTGCACAAAGATTACTCGAAAAATACAAATATCCTTACCTTTCTATAGATCATCTGAAAATGGGACTGATCCGCAGCGGTCAGACAAATCTTACACCCATGAGTCACGATGCTGACCTGACGGCATATTTATGGCCGATCGTAAAAGAAATCATCAAAACTGCCATCGAAAACGAACAGAATTTAATTGTGGAAGGATGCTACATTCCTTTTGATTGGCAAAAAGATTTTGAAAAGGATTATCTTGCAAACATCAGGTTCTGCTGCGTCATTATGAGTGAAGAATACATCAGAAATCACTTTGCGGATATTCAAAAATATGCAAACGTAATTGAAAACCGTTTGGATGATGACTGCACTTTGGAAAGTACATTGACTGAGAATACACAGATTTTAAAACTTGCCAAACAGCACAATATAAACTATATTTTGATTGATAAGCAATACGAAATTGAATTCAATCTGTAGAGACTTGTTGTGTGTTATCCCCTTTTTTGATTCTACGTTGCGTAGGTTGCAATTATTTCCTGTACAGAATATACTTGTTTATATATTCAGACAAAGGAGCACAGAATATGAACACTTATATAACCGCACAGACCATTAAAAGACTGCGCGAGGCAAAAGGATTAACACAAACTGAACTTGCCGAGCAAATCGGAGTCGGCTGCAAAGCTGTTTCAAAATGGGAAACATCAAAAGGACTGCCCGATATTTCTCTCATTGAACCGCTGAGTCATGCCTTAGGGGTATCCGTTATGGAGCTTTTGTCGGGAGAACCGATCTGCAACAAGAATGTATCTTCCAATATTCTCTTTTCAAAGTTCTATGTATGTCCGGTTTGCGGCAACATCATCCATGCAAGCGGTGCAGCACTCATCAGTTGTTGCGGCATCACTTTGCCTCCTCTGGAAGCAGAAGATATTGATGAGGAACATACTGTGAGTATAGAGCCGGTTGAAGATGAATCCTTCATAACCGTACATCACGATATGACAAAAACGCATTTTATCTCTTTTATAGCTTTTGTAACCTCGGACAGGGTACAATTTGTAAAACTCTACCCGGAAGGCAATGCCGAAACACGATTCCAGCTGCGTGGCAGAGGATATTTATATATTTACTGCAATAAGCATGGGTTGATGAAGATTAAACATCCCTGAGCGAAGGGTAGCATATCCTCAAATCAAAAGCATTTAACACCTTGCACGTGAGAAATCTCTTTTTGGATCATACTAACAAATTGCTGCACTTCTTCCTTTGATTGGGCAGCTACGGATGAAAGGCAATGATACACTTCATCAGGAGGACCGTTTTTGATATTGCATACAGCAAAATGCGAATTGCATGCTACCACTTTTCCGGCAACAAATTCAGGCATGATACAGTAAAGATCACCATGCAAAAGTTCACCGATGAGTGTTGCTTGATTCAATCGCACAGCTGGGGTTGCAGAAGATTCAAACAAGCAATCATGCCATTTATCAAACTCCATATTCCACTGCAAACGAATCTCGTTTGCACAATCAAGATCCAACGGATTGATTTCTTTGATTCCTTTCCATTGTTCACCGCCAACAAAAACAAAAGGTGCAGAAAACAAGGGCGTTGAAAGCACATTGCCGACAGAATTAATATCCGCTTTGCGAATGTAATCGACGATCGCAAAATCAACAAAGCCGCTATCAACAAGTTGATAACCTTCATGTGAATGGCAATAGTGAAAGTTAATATTGCACTCATTACTTTTTAAAAACTCTCTGATTACGCTTGGCAAAATATAACCACTCACACTACTCACAGCAGCAAACTGCAGCACTTTCCTGCAATCAATGTTTTTTATTGACATTGCTTCTGTATAAACATTGCTCCATTTATTTGCAACTGACAGAAATGCTTTTCCGTGTTCAGTAAGTGTGATTTTCCTGATTCCTTTATCACGCACGAACAATTTATATCCGAGTTCTGTTTCAAGGCTTTGTATACGACGACTCAATGCCGGTTGAGTCACATACAATTGCTCTGCAGCAAGAGATATACTTCCGAACTTTACAGCCGCAAGAAATGCTTCAATTTCGAGTTTTGTCATATGAATACTCCAATATATAATGTTTTATTTATATCTTACATGTCAATTATGCATTTGTCAACATGATCAAATTGTAGTATCATACCGGCATTACTCTTAACAAGGATGTTCTTGCATATGAAAAGAATACATTACGGTTGGTTCATCTGTCTTGGTTGTGCTTTATTGCTGTTTTGCACAAGCGGTCTTTCAATCAACACTTTTACCGTTTTTCAACCCTATATTCTTTCTGAAAACGGCTTTACAAATACGCAAACCTCAAGCATAATAACCATTCGCAGCCTGTTTTCTTTTATATCTATGTTTTTAACGGGAATTTATTATAAGAAAATATCCCTGCGAAACGGTATGTTTATGGCAGGCCTTATAAATGCTTTTGGTTTTTTCTTATTCGGTATAGCCGACAATTATCCGCTTTATTGCGCCGGTGCCGTTTGTATTGGAATCGGTTACGGATTCGGAACGATGGTACCGATCGCGCTGCTTCTTGAACGTTGGTTTATAAAGAAAAGAACTCTTGCACTTAGCATTTGCTCAGCAATAACAGGACTTTCAACTTTTGGTTTTCCGTCCCTGCTGACATGGTTGATAGAAACATTCAGTTTAAAAACAACCTTTATCGGAGAATCACTTTTTATTGTATTACTATCATACATAAGCTTTTTACTCATAAGGGACGATCCTTTCAAAAAAGGTGTGCTGCCGTACGGGGCACATGCGAATCTCTCAAAAGATAGCCAACATGCAAGCTCTTCAACTGTTCTTACAAAAAAATATTGGGCTCTGCTTGTTCCCATGCTTCTCTTCCTTGGAGCAATGACAAGCGTGGCATATAGTCATCTTGCAGTTCTTACATCTTCAGAGGGGTATGGTTCTCAAACCGTTGCTCTTTCCATAACCATTTCAGGCGTATCTCTTACTATTAGCAAATGCATATTCGGCTTGATCGCTGACAAAATCAGCACATACAAATGCAATATTATTTTTAGTTTTGTGCTGACCATTGGCATTGTTCTGTGTTGCCTTGTCGGCACACACAAAATCATATTGTTTGCAGCAATGTGCCTTTATGGCATCGGGCTTGCATTCACAACGGTCGGTCTCACAGCTTGGGCTGGCGATTTCAGCAACGGACAAGAATACGATAAAACTGTGCGTCGTTTTCAACTTGGGTATACCGCAGGAGGTCTTTTATTTTCCTCGCTGCCCGGCATTCTTGCTGACAGATTCAACGGTTCGTATATTCCTGCATATGTGTTCTTTGTAGTGTGTACTCTGTTTGTTATTTTTTCGGTTCAATTTGTGTACAAAAAATGTGTCGTGCATCCTAAATTGCAATCCTGAACAAACAAGTTTTAACATTGCAAAACCGAAAGCATAAAAACACAACGGGGGTTCTTTTGTGATTTACACGGAATTGACAAAGAAGGCTTTAAAGATCTGTTTTGAAGCACACAAAGACCAGTCAGACAAAGCAGGCATGCCTTATGTGTTTCATCCGTTTCATCTTGCAGAACAGATGCCGGATGAAGAAACTGTAATATGTGCCTTACTGCATGACGTAATCGAGGATACGGATATAACACTGCAAGACTTACAGAACATGGGGTTCCCGACAGCTGTTACCGATGCATTGGCTCTGCTGACGCATGATGATGAGACAGATTACATGGAATATATTCGCAGTATCACAAAAAATCCGATTGCAAAGGTAGTAAAAATTGCTGATCTGAAACACAACAGCGATCTTTCCCGCCTGAATACAATCGATGAAAAAGCAATTCGGAGAAGTGAAAAATATAAAAAAGCCATTGTTCTGCTTACAACAGATGAAACGATCGAAAATCAATAAAATCGATTGGCATTTTCAACAAAGGAAAACAATCGATTTTATACAATATAACCAAATGTTAAAAAGTATTTGCAAATTGCTTTGTATGCGTGTAAAATATACATATTAAAAAAGGAGGTCATTTAAAATGGCACAAATTACTGCAGTCGTAAAAATGGTCATCGCATTTTTCACCATGTTTGCACAAATCATGGCACCCGTTTTGGGAAGTTACGGTGTAGAGTCTTTCTATGAAGATTGGTCCGCAGACCAGGCATACACGGAAGACTATGCGGTTACCCTCGAAAAGGAACCCGGCAAGGACTTTGTCGTCCTCAACTTAGCAGACATTCAGCTGGATGACATGGAATACTATGAAGGCATGGGTGCCGAATCCGAAGCAATGATCGCAAAGCTCATTGAAGAACAGCAGCCTGATCTGATCACCCTTTCGGGTGACAATGCATGGGCAACCCTTGCTTACATCAACCTTGTTGAATTTATTGACTCTTTCAACATTCCCTGGGCTCCTGTTATGGGCAACCACGACGGTCAGGGATGCATCAGCGAATTTTGGTGTGCATATTTGTTCAATGAAGCTGCAAACTGCCTTTGGAAGTTTGGTCCGGAAGGCATGGGTCACGGCAACTACATCATCAATATTACAGAAAACGACGAAGTTATCCATACATTGTTCATGATGGACACTCATAACAACGGCACATTTACCGACGAAAACGGCAACGATGTCAGCGGTTATGACCATCTTTGGGACAATCAGATCGAATGGTATAAATGGGCTGTCAACGGCATTGCAGCACAAGAAGGTCATATCGTAGAAAGCACTGCAATCATGCACATTCCGGTTTATGAATTCAAGACCGTATGGGAAGAGTATTATGATGACGAAAAGGATTGCTTTACCGGTCCTTATGCAGAAGGTTCTTTCGGTGTGATTCATGAAACACCCTGCCCCGGTGCAGTCAACAATCACTTCATGGATGTGGTTACAGAACTTGGCAGCACAAAGAATATGATCTTCGGTCACGACCATGTCAACAATGCTTCTGTTGTTGTAGACGGAGTCAGACTTTCCTATTCTTTGAAGCTTGGTAAGGCTTGCTATTATGAAGATGGTCTGCAGGGTGGTTCCACTCTCAGCATTCATTCTGACGGCTCTGCTACTTTTGAACATCATTTCTGCGATTAAAACCAATGCCGACTTCGTTCTTTGACGAAGTCGGTTTTTTCATTTCAAACAACAAAAAAGTGACTCCTCCGACAGATCTTACAGTCTGCCAGAGGAGTCTTTTATATCTTATTTCTTCTTCGTTTTATTCTTCGATCATGCCGTAATAACGAGCCATCCAGTAAGGTAACAGCCAGTCAGTCGGGGCACGAAATACAAAATTGCTGCCGCCGTTGAGACTGAAGGCATTGCTGCCAAGTCTGCCGTAGGCTCGCTCATCCGCAGGCAGAGCATCTTTTGCCTGCACATGACCTCCGAATTCCAAGGGTGCTTCATCCTTTTCAATGTCGGGGCGGATTTCATTGTAAACGGCATAATTGATACAATCCAAGGGATATTCCTGCAAGGTTCGTACGGCATTTTCGAGGTCACAAATAGAACCCGTCAAAGAACCGAAAATAATATTCCAACTCGGATTACGCTCAATTCTCTGGTCTTCAAAATGCTGACGAAGCCCCATCAGATAATACTTGCGAAGCTCGGGATCGGTTTCATAACGAAGTAACATCTGAATGCTGTAAAAACCGAGTCTGTCATCAATGTGGCAGGCATGGTTATCATGCAGTTTGTAAAGCACGGTGTTCATGGCATAATGATATTTCTTTATGAGCTTATAATAAACTTCCAGGTATTTTTCATTCCCTGTCAGATGATGCGTCACACGCATGAAAGCAAGCAGCTCAAGGGAATTGGTTCCCTTTTCCCATGTCCAGCGGTCATCATGATTGAGGTCATCGGGTGCCCAGTGAGCCCATGTGGTCGGCTCACCCGTTGCATCAATGAGCTGAAAATCATTTTCAATCATGTGATCGGCAATAGCGGCAATGGAAGCGGCAATTTCCTGCTTTTCTTCAGCATTGGCACAAAGGTCATAATACCAGCTTGCGGCATAGAAATGACCGACCATTTCGTCAGAGGAGGTTTCACCACGCCACTCAATGTCGCTGATTGCATCCTTTGCTTTTCTCCATTCGCTGTGACCATTGCCGTAGCGGTCTTCCCCGGGACGACGGTAGGCTCTTGCAGTAAAACCGGGAATGCCGGTGAGCTTTTCGAGCTTGATCATGGCCTTTTGCGATTCACGGGCATTCTGCAAAGCCTGTTCTTCCCCTGTTACGGCATAACGCAGGCATTGCGAAACAACATATTTAGAAGTCCATAAGCCGTCATTGTCGCTGATACGAATTCTACCCGACTCAAAATCCGAATCATTTGTCCAAACCCTGTCGAGTACATAGCCTTCACGGATATTGTATTTTCGGATACTTTCTTCAAAGAAATCGGCTTTTTCAGACAGGGACATTTCTGTAATTGTAACGAGTGTCAGACCGTCTTTTGTGCCAATCCAGAGCTTACTGCCATCTTCGGAAACAGCAACAGCGGTCACATACGCATTTGTAAGATAGCGGTCTGTGCCCATAAAGGATTGACCGTTGACTCCCTGCATATAAAGTCCGATTGAGGTACCGATATAGCGATTACCGTTGTCGTCAAAAGCCACAGCCGTGACCTTTATTTTGGGGAACATTCTCACTTTTGCCGGGGTCAGCCATTCGCTTTTGCCGTCAAACAGATACAAGCCGTCTTCGCCTGCACACCACAGATGACCATAAGAATCCGCTTTGATCACAGAAAAATCCACATCGGGCATACGGGATCGGCCACGCAGGATATTGCCCCATTCAAAGCGTTTGCCTCTTAAAATCATCAAGGCATCCTTGCCTGCGGCATACACAACACCCGGCTCAGCGGCTGAAATGCAGGTAACATCAAATTCGGTATCATTGATATAGGCAAAGCAATCATTCTGCCAACGATAGAGCTTGTTGTCCGTCATCATCCAAACTGTTCCTGCATGATCTTTTGCAAGACCTCTTACAGTCTGTTCATATTCAAAAGTGTTTATAATCTGACCGTCGGCAAGCACAAAAATGCTATTCTGAGAACTGACAAAAAGATAAGTTTCATTGGCAAATATTTTATCAACCGAAGCGATATTTTTGACAACCACAAATGTATTATCACAAAAATAAGCAAGCCCTTTTGATGTGCCTACATAGAGTTTGCCGTCATCGGCAAAGCAAAGGTCGGTAATGCAGGTATCGGGCAAACCGATGGAAAGGGAAAACTTCTGCACCTGTTTCTGCAGACTCTTTTTTAATTTCAGGCAATTATATTCCATACATACCCCTTATTGAAAATGCCGCAGAATACGGGTCTGCGGCATTATATAGTTTTATTTATTGTAGAATTCGGGAAGATGTGCCTTGTGGGCTTCTTTCATTTCTTCATAGCAAGCCTTTGCTCTTGCAAAGTCACCAACCAACGGATGGAGCATAAGTGCATTCAGAGCAGCTTCATCGTCACCGTTCATCGCAGCATCAACAGCAAGCTTTTCATACTCTTTAACAATACGCATCAATCCGATGATATGGCGATTATCGGTATGCGGTACAGCAACGGGTGTGCAACCGTTTGCACCGACATGAGCAGCAATTTCAACGATATCATCATCAGCCATAAAGTCAAGTGTACCGTTATTACGGATATTGACAACATGGACATCCTGCTTATCGTTTGCGATGGAATCGATCAGAGAAACAGCAGCAAGAGAATATTTGTGACCGCCGCGTTTATCAAGAAGAGCCGGTTTGACAATCAGACTCTCGTCTGCATACATCTTAAGCAAATCTTCTTCAATTTCCATGCAGACTTCAGCACGGGACTTTTCACCTTCAAGCAAATGCTCAAGTTTTGCATCACGGCAATAGTAATACTGCAAATAAGAGGACGGAATACCGCCGGCAGCTTTCAGACATTCGATATCAAAACCGTCATCCTGAATGTTTGCCATAACAGCAGGTGCAAAACCTTCATCAAAAAGCTTATCAATCAGTTCTTCACCGTCTTTCTTGACGGAGGTAATCCAGCTGAGATGATTCAAGCCAAGGTATACAATATCTGCATCCTCACCTGCGGCTTCCTTGCAATCATCAATCATATTGATCGGCACATTGCAAAGACCGATGGATTTGACATTGGTATGGTTGATAAGAAATTCAGAAACAATACCGGAGGGATTGGTAAAGTTGATAAGCCATGCATCGGGACAAATGCGTTCAATCGCATTTGCAATATCCTGCATAACGGGAATGGTACGCAGTGCCTTGAAGAAACCACCGATACCTGTGGTCTCCTGACCGATGAGCTTGTATTTAAGCGGAATGGTTTCATCAAGATGACGAGCCGGCAGTTTGCCGACACGAATCTGTGTAACAACAAAGTCAGCACCGACAAGTGCTTCTTCAAGGTTGTCGGTCATTACAACTTCACAGTCACAACCTGCGTGCTTGAGCATACGGACACAAAGGCCGCCTACGATGGTGCGTTTTCTTTCGTCAATATCCATCAGAACAAGTCTTTTGAGCTTTAATGAGTCAGATGCTTTCAAAAAGCCATCAACAAGTTCGGGGCAATATGTACTGCCGGAGCCGATTACGGTTACATTGATTTCCTTCATTTTTTATTAACCTCCGAAATTTTCTTCCAACATCCAGTTGACACAACCCGTTACGGGAGGCACATCCAGACAAACAAATTTAAACTTTCTGCCGCTGAGAGCTTCCGTGCGTTCCTTCAGAAGGTTTTTATAGATTTCCGACGGGAGCTTCGTGTGGATAGAACCTGATAAAACAACATTGACAGGGTCCGTTGCAAAGTTCTGATTTTTAATATGAGCTACAATATATTCTGCACCGCGTTCTGCCATTGCACTGATGACACCGAGTGTCGGCACATCCCCTGCTGCTGCAGCTTCAAAGAAAATATCGATCAGGGTACGAATTGTATTTTCAGCCTCGTTCTCATCTTCCAGTTTTGCAATCAAGCCGAGAAGGTCATCACGCTTTTCTTCAATATCGAAGTTTTTGACGGCAAGATCGGTCAGAATGGTTTTTCTTGCTTTCAGACAAATATCATCATAAATCAATCGGAATGTCTGTGTTGCAATCCAATGTCCGTTGCCCATATCACCGGAAAGCTCACCGAAACCGCCGACCTGCAACATTTTGCCGTCACTGTCCACAGAGTTGCAGCAAGTACCGGTGCCGCAGTTATAACCAATGCCGACACCGTTATCGGAGCCTGCTTTGATAACAATGAATCCGTCATTGTATACGGAATAATTCTTCATACCGCGTTTATCAAGCTCCACACGCATTTCATCATGCTGATAGACATGGTCAATACCTGCAAGAGCCATAAGTGTATGGGTAATGTCATCTATTTTCAAACCGTTTTTATCAAGAAGTGCATTTACGCCCCCCATGATGATATCTGCTGCTGCCGGAATGGCACCTTCCAGATTTTCATGGTTACTGCCTTCGGTTTTGACCGAATCAAGCATATTTTTATTTTCATCAAACAGTGCATACTGGGTTTTGGTGCCGCCACCGTCTATGCCAATGTAATAACTCATTTTTATTCCTCCTCTTTTTCAGTAAAGAAATCATCACAAACTTCGTCAAGACAATACACACCGCGTCTGTAAGGTTCGCGGTCAATCCATGCACCGTTGGTGAAGTCGGGGAATGCAACAGGATGTCCGCCCATTGCAACCGACTGCTCGGAAAGGCAGGTAATTGCCATCCATGTAGCGGTATCATAAACATCAATGGGAGGTACAAGATTATCTCTTGCAGCTTCCACAAATGCGGACAGAACAAGATAATCCATACCGCCGTGTCCTGCTTTTATGCCGTCTTTTGTATATTTACACCATAGCGGATGATCAAGCTTGTCAATATGCTTATCAAGATGCTCCCATTCATGGGTGCTTTCGGTAAGTCCTTCAACAGCAAGAAGTGCATTGCGGTCACTGATTTCCATGAAGATACCCTTTGTGCCCTGCACGATGTAGTTTCTGGAATAGGGTCTGGGCAGGCAGCAATCGTGGTAAATGGTGACGGTTTCGCCGTGTGCACATTTGAGAATGGTGGTTACAACATCGCCCTCAGCAAAATCATAACCGTAAAGGTCATAATCCTTGCCCTTATTCTTGCCGATCCATTCGTTCAGACCTCTGGATTTACTTGCAACGGAAACAAGAGAAACATAACGGTTACCGCGGTTGATGCCGAGCACCTTGGAGATCGGACCGATCTGATGTGTCGGATACAATTCACCGTTGCGGTTCTGGAAGTTATAAAGTCTGCCGTGAATGTTTTCTCTGCCGAGAGAGATTTCATCACGAAGATCATGTCTGTATCCGCCCTCGCAGTTGATGATTTCACCAAACAGACCTTCCTTTACCATTTTGAAAACAGCCATTTCCTTGCGGTCGTAGCAGCAATTTTCAAGCAGCATGCAGAACTTGCCTGTGCGTTCACTGGTGCGTACCATTTCCCAGCATTCTTCAATCGAAGCGGCACCACCGACTTCCATGGCAACATTCAGACCTGCATTCATACCTGCAATCGCAATCTTTGCATGGGTAATCCAGGTGGTTGCAATAAACAATGCATCCAATTCCTCATTGGCAAGCATTTCCTTGTAGTCGGTATAACCGTGAACTTCATAATCCATATCGGGCACAGATTCAACAACATCAATACCCATTTCGACGCGTTCGGGAACCTTGTCGCAAACAGCAGGACAAACAACACCAGGCACCTGCAAAAGCAGACCAAGCATACTGCGTCCTCTGCCGCCGAGACCGACCGCACCGATTCTCACCTTTTTCAATTCAGACATATCCTTTTCCTCCGTTTGTCTCCATTTGGAATTTAGTATAGCACAGCTTTACAGTAAATTCTATACTTTTATTAAAAAAAATAAGATTGACAAACATAAATTTTTATAATATGTTTATAATGGTGATGAAAATGAGACTATATAAAAATGTAAAAGTAATCCTTGAAAACGAAATCAAAGTTACTTCAGTTTTAACCGCTAACGGAAAGATTACAAAAATAGCAAATGATATTCACAATGACCGGGCAGAAATTGTTGACTGCAAAGGACATTACCTGGCACCGGGTTTTGCTGATATTCACGTACACGGTGGCGGTGGTTTTTCTGCAATGAGTGAAAATCCTGACGAAATTGTAAAAATGTGTGAAGCACACGCATTCAGAGGTACAACATCCATTGTTCCGACGACCCTTGCTGCACCCGTAAAACAACTGCAGAAAGCCATTGATTCCATTTCTGCAGCCATGGAAAAGTGTCCGATGATCCGCGGCATTCATCTGGAAGGTCCTTTCCTGTCCATGAAAATGAAAGGTGCACAAAGTCCCGACAACATTCTGCCGCCCACCAGAGAAAACTACACGGCTTTGCTTGATTATTCGGACAAGATTGTTATGATGGGGGCAGCTCCCGAATTGGACAGATCTTTTGAGCTTGGTGAAGAAATGAAAAAACGGGGCATCGTCGCATCCTGTGCCCATTCCGATTGCACCTATGAAATTGCAGAAGAAGCTCTTGAACACGGATTCAGTGATGTAACACACCTTTATTCCGCTTGCTCAGCGATGCGCAAAAACGGCATTTTCCGTGAGGTTGGTATTGTCGAAGCAGCACTTGCAAATGACGGTTATACAACGCAGTTTATTGCGGACCTCAGACATCTTCCTGCCGGGGCATTGAAGCTCATTTATAAGTGCAAAGGAGCTGACCGTGCTTATTGCATCACGGACGGTTTGGAATATGCCGCAACGGACATGGATGAAGGAACCGTAATCATGCAGGAAAACGGACTTGCGGTTGTATATGAGGACAGCGTTATGAAACTGGCTGACCGTTCTTGCCTTGCAGGTAGCGTTGCTACAAGCAATGTGCTCGTCAAAAACCTTTGGAAAACCTGCAATATTCCCTTAACGGAAGTCATAAAAATGGCATCAACCACACCTTTGAAAGTCATAGGACAAGACGATGCAAAAGGTCACATCAAAGAGGGATACGATGCTGATTTTGTAATTTTTGATGAAGATGTAAATGTAAAATATGTTTGCGTAGGTGATCAAATCATCCGCAACGAGTTATAAAAAAACAGAGGACAAACTCATCACATAGAGTTTGTCCTCTGTTTTTTATTCTTGTTCTTTTTTTGCTTTCCTTTTCGGCAGATAGAACTTCTTCACAAGATACCATATAACACCGACAGGAATAAAACAAATAACAATCAATATGATTTTGTCAATCGGAATCCAATCAAAAACTTCACTGCCGATAATCGTAAACAGAATCACGCGCCATGATATGCCAACCACTGACAAAACTGCATATTGCCAGAATTTGCAGCCGGATGCACCGTAAAACAGGCTCACAAAATCAATAGGAAACGCCGGAATGGCACGAATGCCGAAAATGACACCTGCGTTGTTCTGTATATTTTTTTCGAGCAACTTTTTGCCTGCCGGCTTTTTCTCCAGCATTTTTTTAACCGCTTCATAGCCGAGAAAATGCCCCAACAAATAAGTCACGCAGACTTCGATCAAAATTCCGATCAAATTGACAACAACTGCCAAACCTTTCGGCAACACCATGCCGACTGCAACATAAACAAGCGATGCGGGGACGACGAAAACAAGAGCCTTCAACAAATAAAGCCCCAGAACAACCAAAATAATCAACCATTGCTTGTCCGTAAAAGAAACAAGAGACACAACATCAATCGTTGAAAGAGTATCATAATTAACGATGGCAATGACAAACAAAGTCATTGCCACCGCACATTTTACAATACTCAGAATTATATCTTTTTTTGTAAACATCAGCCTTGGAGTCCCTCTTCCGGTTTTTGAAAACGCGGCATTTCCACTTTATAAATTTCCTGTTTTTCGATATCAATCGTAGGAATGATTACAGGCGGCATACCTGCATTCGTTGTGACAGTCGCAACAAGAGCACGCACAAACGGAAACAACTCGCGGAATGATTCAACATGAAGTTTTTCTTTCGCAAGTCCTTCCTCACATTCAAAAATACCGACCATAACAACAGTAATCCCGAAATTTTTGGGGTCTTCCTTATCACTGACCTCTACCTTAAACTCACCACGGCAGATATTCCCTTTTGCATAACCGCAATTGTAAGAATATTTATTGGTAAGTTCGATTTTTTTATTCGGAGCAAGATTGTTATTAAATTGAAGCTGCGTACAACGGTAACTCTTTAAATTGACGGTTTTCATTCTTATTTATTTTCCTCTGCAGGCTTTTTCTTCTGATGCATAAGGATCTTGTCAAACGGGAAATAAGCAATAAACTGTACCGTGGAGCAAACGGCTGTTGCAATGGTCAGAGCAAGACCGCTGCCGAGTGAGAACTTATCAACACAAAGCTGGAACACAACGGGATTCAGCCATGCAGAGAAAACGATCAAACCAACCGTGAATGCAATGTAAATGGGAAGAATAATTGCGGTATTTGCATCGGAGTTGAAGGTTTTTTCTTTGTTGATAAAGAAAGAAACGATCTGTGCAAGAATGTTTGCAACATTTGCGGAAATAAACAGAGCAAGACCGCAGCGTTCACCTTCAATAACGGGATAATCAAACACAAACCAATGGAAAGCGGTTTCACTCAAGGCTTTGATTGCGGGAATGTTGTAAAGAATTGCAAGGGAAACAACCTGCACGATGCAAGCACCAAGGCTTACAACGATGAATTTTACAAACTGCCAGAGAGTTTTGACCTTCTCGCCCTTTGCTTCTGCACTTTTGTCAAGTTTTTCTAAAATTGCCATAGTTATGTACCTTTCCTTTTTTATTTCTCATATTATAGGCTTTGCGTTTTTGGGAACTGCAAAGCGTATGGCATTGGGGATTACAGTTGCGGTGAGTTTCTGAGTGGGCAGCATTTCACCGTCAAGGCATGCTTCAAATTTCGGATCGGTTGTTTCAAGTTCAACCGTTTTACCTCTGCGGTAGATAATGTATTTTTCAAACTTCGGATCTGCAAGATGTTTGCCGTTCTTATAAGGACCGAGCAATGCTGGGAACTTAAGCCTTGACAAGGGTTTTACAAGACAGACATCCACATATCCGTCATCATTTCTTGCATCCGGTCCACAACGGTACGCACCACCTACATATTGACAGTTGGCACAGGTGCAAAGTAAAAATTCCCCGTCGGGATTCAACGTTTCACCGTCAACTTTTACCACACAATTATTTCGCATACCTGAGATAAGTCCTTTGACAATACCGGTCGTATAAGCATTATTTCCGCCGATAATCGGTTTTCTTTTTACCGAAATCATTGTGCTGCAAACGATGCTGTCAAAACCGAAATTGAGAACATTGATAGCATAATTTCCGTTGCCGCAATCAAGAATATCGATATTTTGCTCTTCACCATTGATAAGAGCATCAATATCCATAAAAGGATCAATACCGCCGTAATACTTAACGAAATCGTTTCCGCTGCCGCAAGGATACACAGTCATGCTTGCATTTGCAAAGCCGACACATCCGGATGCAACTTCATTGATCGTGCCATCACCGCCACAAGCATAGAAACGAACTTCTTCGTCCGGATTCTTTGTACAGTATTCGCGGATATAAGCAGTAGCGTCACGAGGACCTTTTGTTTCATAAAACGCATAATTGATGCCCTCGTACTTTTTAAGCACGGAAAGGATTTTCGTCTTGGAATCCGTTTTTCCTGCCATCGGATTAATAATAAAAATATGTTTCATTTTTTACACTCCTTATATAAATGTAAAACTGACAGCCGCCAATAACATTCCTGTAAAATAAGTTCCGCTGTTGCAACGAAGAATCCATTTTTCATGGGCAACAAACTTGTGTACGGTAAGAAAATAGTCTGAAATCATAAAAAGAACAAGACCTGCCGACAACAAGGCCATATGCGTATCACCGATTCCCAATGCAACAGGAACAGACAGCATTCCGTGTGAGGTGACAGTCGTAACATAAATCGGCATCAGAATACCTGTCTTTTTGAAATCGATCTTTTTGGTAAAATACATGATATAAAAAACCGATGCCGCTGCTGCAAACAAAGGAATTGCCCACCAGATCTGTGCAAAAGTCAAGCCTTTTTGAACCGAAAGAACAATAAGATAAGACGTAAAAAAGATATTTCCGACCATAAAAGAGATGCCACCATACATAAAGTTGAACAACAACCAGACATCCCCGATCCATGAAAAAACAAATGCCAGTATACACAAGAAAAACAAAGGTTGCTGCCAGTATCCGTTGCGGTAAGATTCAATCAAAAAATAAACCAAAAACATGGTCGCCATCAAACACTTGTTGACAGCACGTCGCTTGAGATTTCCGCTTGTTTCGGAAAAGAAATAACAAACAAGAACAATCAGATACGCAATACAAAAGATAATTCTCGTTGCATCCATAAAACAATCTCCTGTAAAAAATAATCAGCCGATAATATCGCCATGTGCGTTAAACAACGGAAGCTTTTCGAGATAAATGATATCATCTCTTGTTTGTGCATCACCTTCCGCAAGGATGCACATTCTTCCGCAAATTTCGCCTCCGGTACGTTTTACCAATTCTTCCAGGGCATACAGAGATTCGCCGGTAGAAATCACATCATCCACAATCAGGATCCGCTTTCCTTTCATCATCGCAGCATCAGCAGTATCAAGAAAAAGCTTTTGCTCTTTTGCAGTTGTAATAGAATGTACTTTAACTTCCATTACACCGGTCATATAAAGTTTCGGTGCTTTTCTTGCAAGCATATATTTGCGATCAGCATGCTGTCTTGCCATTTCATGTGCAAGAGGAATACCTTTGGCCTCTGCGGTCAAAATATAGTCATATTCAGGTGCTTTTTCAAGCAATGCTTTTGCACAGGCAACAGTCAATTCTGCATCGCCAAAAATAACAAAAGCTCCGATATAAAGGTCATCATTGAGTCTGCAAAGAGGGAGTTTTCTGTCCAAACCCGCAATATTCATAGCATAATACATACTTTTCACCATCCGTTTCAGGAAATCTTAACCTTACTCATTATTATAATAGATTGTAGCAAAAAGTCAAGAAATGACAGTAATTTTCTTTAAAGCTTTTACCAAAAACATAAAAAGAAATGAAAGTTGTAAAAGTTGTATACATTTTTGAATTATTTAAAACGATAATTTGACAAAAAAAATAAAATTGGTACTACCATTTTTTTTATATTCGTGTTATAATAATTGATAATCTTGTGTTAATTTTTAAACGGAGGTATTGTTATGGCTCCACAAGATAACAGCACATCCCCTGCAAAAAAGAAAGTAAGAAGAAAAAAACGTCGCAAACAACATCGTATTGCGGCATCTGTTTTTACGTTTTTAATTTCCATTTTTCTGATTATCGGCATTACCGGATGTATGGTCGTATTCACCGTATTCAATGACATGGGTATGTTTGATGACATGTACAGTCGTATTGATGTTTTCGGTTCATCCACACAAAACGATATTGCCGGAATTGACTATATCGATCTGAATGAACTGATACAAAATCAGAGTCAGACAACAATCATCTATGCGTTCGATGATGACGGTAATGAAATTGAAATTGCCCGTCTGCACGGCACTGAAAACCGTATCTGGGTTTCCCTGGACGAAACATCCGATTATCTCAAAAAAGCATACATTGCACTGGAAGATATGCGTTTTAAAGACCACAGCGGTGTTGACTGGGTTCGTACCATCGGCGGTGTTATTTCATCCGGTTTCTCTGAAGGCGGTTCATCGATCACACAGCAGCTTATCAAGAATCTGACCGGTGAAAACGGACGTACCTTTGTCAGAAAGTACAAAGAAATCAAAAATGCACTGAAGCTTGAACAACATTTCTCAAAAGATACCATTCTTGAAGCTTACATGAACACGTTGTATCTTGATATGGGTTGCTACGGTGTAAAGACAGGTGCTGAATATTATTTCGACAAGGATGTTAAAGACCTTACCCTGATGGAAAGTGCAATCCTTGCTGCTATTACCAACGCACCGCGTTATTACAATCCCATGGAAAACTTTGACAACAACCGTTTCCGTGCTGTTTATGCTTTGGACTGTATGCTTTCTGAAGGTTATATCAGCGAAGCCGAATACAAGGCAGCTCTTGAAGAGAACGTTGTCTTTACAGACGGCACAACAGCTTATCAGCATCTCGGTCTTGCCGATCCGACAGAATTGCCGAAAGATGATGCTGAAGAGGAAGATGTGCCCGATGATGATGAAGATCTTTCTGATGATGAATCCGTCGAACTGGTATATGTAGACAAGATGAATCCGGAATACCAAAGCTGGTACATCGACCTTGTCATCGATATGCTCATTGAAGATTTCCAGATCAGCAAGAATCTTTCCTATGAAGATGCATGGGCTAAGGTTTATTACGGCGGATTGAAAGTATATGCCGCGGTTGACCTTGAAGCACAGAATACAATTGAAGAAGTATATTACA
This sequence comes from Acutalibacteraceae bacterium, assembly GCA_045576275.1. Classification (GTDB taxonomy): domain Bacteria; phylum Bacillota; class Clostridia; order Oscillospirales; family Acutalibacteraceae; genus RUG806. The sequence continues at coordinate 232,712 of JAZNGB010000042.1, read as the reverse complement.
ACAGAATCACCTTCCCTGATGAAGAAGACACCGCTGAAAATCCGGCTATCCAATCCGCAATGACGGTTATGGATTACAACGGAAGAATCATCGGTATCTGCAGCCGTTTGGGACCGAAAGTCGGTAACCGTTTATTGAACAGTGCTGCTTACAGTCCCCGTCAGACAGGTTCATCTATCAAACCTTTGAGCTGTTATGCACCTGCTATTGAGTTGAACTATTACACATGGTCCTCTTACCTGCCAAACTACGGTATTGAGGGAATTCCCGGTGAAGACGGTGTCTGGCCGCAAAACTACGGCGGTGTTATGGGCGACATCGATGATCTGAGAAACCTTGCAGATGCAATCGCCCCCTCATTGAACACAATTCCTGCACGAATTGTTGACCAGATCACACCTGCAAAGTGCTATGATTTCCTTAAGAATCGTTTCCACTTTACAACATTGCTTCCTACCGACTCCAACTATGCTCCGCTTGCGGTTGGTGCTATGGCAAACGGCTGTACAACACTTGAAATGGCCGCAGCATTTGCTACATTCGGCAGCGGTGGCGTGTACTACAAGCCTTATTCCTATTACAAAGTAACCAACGCATCCGGTTCTGAAGTCTTCTTCGACAACACCAATCCTGCCGGTGAACAGATCATGTCAGAAGGCTCTGCTTATGTTATGAACAAGCTTTGTCAGGAAGTTGTTACTTCTTACAACGGTACCGGTTACGGTTTCGATATCGACAACGGATATCAGAAGATTACTTCTTTTGCAAAATCTGGTACAACTTCTGACAACTATGATAAATGGTATGTATGCGGCACACCCTATTATGTATGTGCAACATGGGTCGGATTTGAATATCCTGAAGAAATCGACACCGATTTCTATACTTTGTATCCTGCATCCTATGTCACCCAGGAAGTCATGAATCGCTTGCATGAAGGCAAAGAAGTGATTGATTTCAAAACCACAGATCAGGCTGTCCAGAAAACATACTGCAAAAAATCCGGTATGCTTGCAACGAATGCTTGTTACAACGTTGGTGCAGGCTGGTATAAAGTATCCAACACACCGGGATATTGCACACAATGCGGTGGCGGCGGCTACTACTATTAAGAGTGTATGATTATACTATCAGTTGACTATGGTGATGTTCGTACAGGTATTGCGGTTTGCGACAAAAATGAAATGTTGGCATCCCCCGTATGCGTCATCAAACAAATGAATCCGCAATTGCTGTGCGATGAAATTGACAAACATTGCAAGCGACTGCAAGTTTCTTCTATCGTCTGCGGTTTACCAAAAAATATGGATGGAAGCGAGGGCTTTCGTGCAGAGAGTTGCAGAGAATTTGCAAAAATGCTTGAAGAAAAAACCGGACTTCCGGTTGCACTGTTTGACGAGCGTTTGACAACGGTATCAGCACACAATTATTTAAATGCAACCAATACACGAGGAAAAAAACGCAAGGAAACTGTTGATGCAGTTGCAGCCACTCTGATTCTGGAAGATTATCTGACCTTCCGCAAGAACACATTATAACGCATCATAAAAAAACATTCCCTGTCACCTCTGACAAGGAATGTTTTTTTAACCCTCAGGCATATTTTTTAGTTATCGCAAGCACATCATTCTTAAGCACTTTATTTACACACAATACAGCTTCAGGTCGATCAAAAACGACCGGATCACCATTATAATTAATCATTTCACCACCGGCTTCTGTTATAATCACATACGAAGCCATATAATCCCACGGCGACAGTCTTTTTTCAAAAAACACGTCCAATCGACCGCACGCAAGTGCACAAAAATCAATGGCAGCAGAACCACCGCGACGGATATCCGCTGCTGCAACAAAAAGCTCTTTTGCCAATGCAAATGTTTCATCTGCAAGTTCTTCTTTATAATATGGTGAAGAGCCGAATCCGATCAAAGCATGGGCAAGATCATTTTGGCTGACGTAAATCTTTTTTCCGTTACAGAATGCACCTTTGCCGACATGGGCGGTAAACAATTCATCACGATACGGATCATAAACTGCACCAAAAATCGGAAGTCCGTCATAAAGCACTCCGACAGATATGGAAGAAGCCTTGAAATCGTGAATAAAGTTTGTTGTTCCGTCGATAGGATCAATCACAAAACAAATTCCTTTTTTGGTGTCTTCTTGTGCATTATCTTTTTCTTCTGCAAAATACTTTGCTTGCGGCAAAATTCCGGTCAATTCCTCCATCAAAGTCTTTTGCACCAATACATCGTAAGCTGTTACAAAATTAGCGGATCCCGTTTTTTCAATAATACCATCGGCCACATCTGCTTTTTCATGTGCACTCCTCATAATTTCTCCGCCTTTTCGCATGGCATCTACGATTGCAGTTTGTTGCTGTTCTGTCAGATAAAACATAAAAAACAGGTTCCTTTCAAAAATTTATTAATGTAATAATACATCATATTATTGCATTTAGCAAGAAAAATAATTATTATAGTGTTATAAAGTTTTTTCGGAGGCTTACCGCATGGGAAAATTCAATAATGTTTTGATTGCAAGTGATTTCGACGGCACTTTTGCGAATGAACAGGGCATCATAACTGACGATGTAATCGACAAGCTCAAATACTTCATTTCCGAAGGCGGTAAATTTACGGTTTCGACCGGCCGCACATACTTGGGATTTCACAAATACAGTCCGGAATATATAAATGCACCAGTTTTATTGTGCAACGGTGCAATGGCTTATGATTACGAAAACAAGTCAGTGGTCTTTTGCGATGGCATTGATGAAAGAGGAATCGAAGCCATTGACGCCATCCGCACAACATTCCCGACTGTCCCCATTGAAATGTATCCTTTTGACAGAACCTTTGCAATTCATTTAAATGAGGATTCGGAACGGCATTTCACAAGTCAAAGCATTCCGTTCAAAGTGATCGACAATCCGCGTGAAAGCGTTTTTCCATGGGTAAAAGCAATGTTGTGTGCAAAAGAAAAAACACTTGAAATACAGGCATTTTTAAACGAAAGGAACTTTCCCGGGATCTGCTTTTTACCTACGACGGGTAGTTATATTGAACTGTTAGGAAACGGTGTCAACAAAGGAAAAGGTTTGCTAAAACTTGCAGAAATATTAAACATCGACAAAAAAGATGTTTATGCCGTGGGCGATGATTATAACGACACGGATATGTTGACTGCAGCAAATGCAGCTTTTGTTCCGCAAAACGGAAAACCTGCGGCAAAGAATGTCGCGGATTATATAGTACGATCAAATAATGACGGATGCATTGCACATGTCATTGAAATTCTTGATTCTATATATTAATCTAAGGAAGTGAAATACTATGAAAAAGTTATTTGCATCTTTTCTTGCCATTCTGCTGCTGATCGCTGCTTGTCTCCCCGGCATTCCGGCTTCAGCTGCGAGCAAAAGATTGGGAGATATTGACAACGACGGGTGGATCACTGCTGCAGATGCTCGTTTGTGTCTGCGTTTTGCTGTCGGTATGCAGGGGCTTGATTATTACTCACAATTGGCTTGCGACCTGAACGGCGATTGGCTTGTTTCCGCATCAGAAGCAAGAGAGATTTTGCGATTTGCCGTGGGGTATCCGTCCGATATTCTGCAACATCCTGCACTTATGCCACCAAATGAAAACTTAACGGAAGAAGATCTTCCTGCAGATGCTAAAATACTCTACATGACATTTGATGATGGTCCGTCTTCCTATACGGATGATATTCTTGACATATTGGATGTCTATGAAGTAAAGGCAACTTTCTTTGTTCTTTACAATCCGCGATATGAATCTGCTTACAGCCAAATTGTTGATCGCGGTCAGACCATTGCTTTACACTGCTACACGCATGACTACGGACAGATTTACACATCGGAAGAAGCATATTTCAATGACCTGCAGGCAATTTCCGATTATGTTTATAACCTTACGGGTGTTCGAACCAATCTCATTCGTTTTCCGGGCGGCAGCAGCAACACAGTCAGCAGCAACTATTCACAAGGCATTATGACAACGCTTTCAACTGCTGTTCAGGAAAAAGGATATTTCTATTTCGATTGGAATTACACCAATGACGATGCGACAGGCGAAGTCCTTACAAAAGACGAAATCTATGCCGCCGCTGTTGAACCGATCGCAAAAGATGTCAACAAAGTGGTTTTGTTGATGCATGACACCGATTATAAAGCGACTACCATCGCAGCACTGCCCGCTATTATCGAAGCTTACCGAGATGCAGGTTACTACATGATTGCACTCAATGAAAATTCACCGGGCATGCATCACAAAATATCCAACTGATCATAACAAGAAACGGCTGCAACAAAATGCCTGAACAGGTTTTTGTTGCAGCCGTTTTTCTTTCTGATTACATACAAACAAGAGACTCAATTATCTTAATCGCGTCTTCCAGCAATACTGCGGATGTTACATTTGCCGTTCCCGCTACAAAAGTATCACATTTTCCAATCGGAATCAAAACTCGTTTTGCAGCACTCTGACAAACAGCCGCTGCCATTTTTCCGGTTACTTCTCCAAGGAGAGCATCAGTCATAACAATCCCTAACGGGCCGATAATAATCTCTGCTTTTGCCGCACAGACACAAACAGCATTTTCACCAGTTGCTCCACGCGGTGCTCCTGCCTTGAGCATATTGGACGTGGCAAGACTGTTTGTTCCGATTGCCACCAAATCCAAATCCGGAAAACGGGTCATAAGTAATTTCACCAGCTGTTTTCCGATATTCCCGCCCTGTCCGTCAATCACAAGTACCTTCATAACTGCTTTTCCTTTATCAATCATATTAGTTGCAGTATATCACAACCAAAAACAAATTGCAATGATAACCCAAAAAACATGCAACCCATTCCCGATTTATACAGGAATGGGTTGATTTCTTTTGCTTCGAAAAAACAATTATGCTTTTGCGGCTTCAGCAGCTTCTTTTTCTTTCTTAAGAGCCTGTCTTTCTTCGTAAGGAATAAGATACTCGGATACATCTTTATAATTGATTGTGATACCCTTTTTCTTATTGATTACGTTAATAGCAATAACAGCACCCCATGTTACAATGAAACCGATCAGAGCCAAGGGAGATACGCTTGCAGAGAAGATACCGGGGAACACATCAGCCATAGCACCGGACATCAAGGCCGATCCAATAAAGGAAATTGTTGAGAAACCAATGCCCATACCTGCAAGTGTGATGTTTCTCTGGATACCCTTCGGAGAGCAAGAAAGGGTCAGAAGAATAAGACCAACAAGCCATGTAACAACAGCCAATACCAAACCGACAAGTGCAACAACAAACCAAATAAATGCCATGCGAGTCGGCTCAAACTTGATTGCAGCAAGAATTGCATTGATATCAAATCCGTAGTCGGTAAACAGGGTGACCACATTGATCAGGGAAACCCATCCGATATTGACAGTTTCTTTAAAGGGAACATTCATTGTAATGGAACCCATGGAAAGCAAAGAAGCAAGCACAGGTAAGACACAAAGGACAATACGGATCTTTGCGATCTTATCACCGACAAAGGAAGACTTGATGCGGTCAACCTTCGGTTGGAACATTGCGTGCTCATATTCAGCCTTGTCAGCTTCAGCGTTCAGACGATCTTCAATGCCGTAATAAACAACATTAACACCGCATTTCGGACATTCGGGACGCCAGTCAGTTATTTTAAGTTTGTAATTACACTTGGGGCAAAAAGCAGCCATAAAATCACCAATCCTTACGCAATAATATACTTCAATCATTTTAGCATACTTACAGCAATATTACAAGAGGTTTTCTCTTTTTTGTGCAACATAAGAAATATACCGGTCGCTTTTTTGTTTAGTTTGTCAACTTCAGCGATTGGAAAGCACCTCATTTTCGTATGCCTGCACTTTTTCAAGCCACTCTTCACGAACCGGAACTCCCTGCTGTTCGCAGAAAGCATCCCAAACATCTGCAAAGGGATAGGATTTAAGCTCCTCTGTCAAAGCAAGCAGTTCAGTAAATCTGCCTTCATCCTGCATCTGTTTAAGAGTTGCATTCGGGGTCAACAAAGCAAACAGCAATGCTTTCATCATATTACGCATTCCGATAACCCACGCAGCAATACGGTTGATACTTGCATCGAAATAATCAAGACCGATAATAACGCGATCAAGTGCATCGTTGCGAACAATTTCCTTTGCAATTTCCTTAAGTTCGTCATCAAAATTGACAACATGGTCACTATCCCAACGAACACCGCGGGAAACATGAAGCGCAACTTTATCAGAGAAAACAAGAAGGGCAGCAATCTTATCGGAAATAACTTCTGTCGGATGATAATGACCGGAATCAAGAAGACACATAAGATTATTCTTTGCACAATAGGTCATATAAAACTCAGAAGAACCGACTGTATAGGATTCAAGACCGATACCAAACAGTTTGGATTCAAGGCAATCAAGCAGTTCCTTCTTGTCGTATTCTTCAGCAAGAATCTCATCAAGAGAATCTTTCAGACGCTGACGGGGACCGACACGGTCAGCAGGAGTCTGCTTGTAACCGTCGGGAATCCAGATGTTATTCAATGCCGGAGTGCCGAGTTCTTTGCCGAAATAAGCACCCACTTTTCTCATTGCTTTACAGTGATCGATCCAGAAACGGCGAACTTCTTCATTCGGAGAAGAAAGTGTCAGACTGTCAGCTGCCATCGGATGTGAAAACAGCGTAGGATTGATATCAAGTCCGATGCCTCTTTCTTTTGCAAATGCAACCCAAGCTGCGAAATGCTCCGGCTCAAGCTGATCTCTGTCTACTTTGTTGCCGTCAAATACGGCGTAAGAAGAGTGCAGATTCACACGGTGTTTACCGGGGATAAGAGAAAACGCAACATCAATATCCTGCATAAGTTCTTCGGGTGTTCTGGCTCTGCCGGGATAATTACCGGTTGCCTGGATACCGCCAGTGAGAGCATCGTCGGAATCGAACCCCTGTACGTCGTCACCTTGCCAGCACTGCATGGATATGCTGACTTTGGCAAGTTTTTTCAGTGCTTCATCAGTATCAACACCAATTTTTGCATAGAGTGCCTTTGCATAATTATATCTGTCTGCAGCCATATCCGATCTCCTTATTTCAAAGCGATAGCAGCTTTTGCCTTTGCAACGATATTAGCAGCATTCAAGCCGTAAATATCGAGCAATTCAAGAGCAGGACCGGATTTACCGAACACATCTTCCACACCGACACGAAGTACGGGAACGGGTTTGGTTTCAGCGAGAGCTTCAGCAACAGCCGAACCGAGACCGCCGATAATGTTGTGTTCTTCAGCAGTAACAATGCAGCCTGTTTTATTTGCAGCATCAAGAAGAATTTCTTTATCAATGGGCTTGATGGTAGCCATGTTGATAACAGCAGCACTGATTCCTTCTGCTTTGAGCTGTTCTGCAGCAACCAATGCACGCTCTACCATCAGACCGGTTGCAACGATGGTTACATCATTGCCTTCTGTCAGATAAACACCTTTACCGATTTCAAATTTGTAATTTTCATCAAAAACTCGCGGCACTGCAAGTCTGCCGAAACGCATATATACAGGACCGTCCATTTCTGCAGCGGCAAGAACAGCAAGACGAGCTTCCACATCATCTGCAGGATTGAGGATTGTCATACCGGGAATTGAACGCATAAGGGCAATATCTTCACAGCACTGATGGCTTGCTCCGTCTTCACCGACAGAGATACCTGCGTGGGTAGCACCGATTTTGACATTGAGATGCGGATAAGCGATGGTGTTTCTGACCTGTTCAAAAGCTCTGCCTGCGGCAAACATAGCAAAAGAGCTTGCAAAAACAAGATAACCTGCACTTGCCATACCGGCAGCAACACCCATCATATTGCCTTCTGCAATACCGCAGTCAATAAACTTGTCGGGATGTGCCTTTTTGAACATACCCGTTTTGGTTGCAGCAGCAAGGTCTGCATCAAAAACAACCATTTTATCTATTTTTTCACCGAGTTCAACGAGTGCCTTTCCGTATGCATCTCTGGTTGCAGTCTTAATAATATCAGCCATTTTAAAACTCCCCTTTCCTTACGCGTTTTCAATTTCTGCCTTGGCAGCATCAAGTTCAGCCATTGCCTGTGCATACTGCTCAGCATTGGGTGCAGAACCATGCCAGGAAACCTGATTCTCCATAAAAGAAACACCCTTGCCCTTTACGGTCTTGGCAATGATTGCTGTGGGTTTGTCATCACAAGCATTGAATGCAGCAAAAGCCTTTTCGATATCGCAGTAGCAGTTGCCGTCAATTTCAACAACATTGAAACCGAAAGCTGCAAACTTTTCGGGGATGGGATACGGAGAGTTGACTTCTTCGACCGTACCGTCAATCTGAAGGTTATTATTATCAACAATTACACAAAGGTTGGAAAGATTCTTTGCAGCAGCAAACATGGCAGCTTCCCAAACCTGTCCTTCCTGAATTTCGCCGTCACCAAGAATGGTATAAACACGGAAAGCGTTGTCCATTCTCTTGGCAGCAAGAGCCATACCGACAGCAGTTGAAATCCCCTGACCGAGTGAACCCGTGCTCATATCGACACCGGGGACATAATTCATATTAGGATGTCCCTGCAGATAGGAGTCGGACTTACGGAGCGTTTTAAGATCTTCAACCGGGAAATAGCCGCGTTCTGCAAGTGTTGCGTACAATGCAGGTGCTGCATGTCCCTTTGAAAGAACAAAACGATCACGCATAGCACAATCGGGATCCTTGGGATCAATTTTCATTTCCTTAAAATACAAATAAGTCAGTAATTCCGCAATGGAAAGAGATCCGCCGGGATGGCCTGATTTTGCGTTAAAAGTTCCTTCGATAATCCCTTTTCTGACATTGCAAGCGGTAAGTTTAAGCTGTTTTCTTTCTGCTGTGTCCATATTGGGTCACTCCTTTTCTCTTTTTCTGTTCATTTATTTATTTTTTTTAAAAAGTCATTAAAATATGTCGGCAATTCCGAAGAAAACAGAAGATATTCTCCGGTTGTCGGGTGTACAAAACCGATAACGGCAGCATGCAGACATTGACCTTGTAAACCGTATGTCTGTTTTGCGTTTCCGTATACAGCATCTCCTGCAACGGGATGTCCCAATGCCGCACAATGCACACGAATCTGATGGGTGCGTCCGGTTTCCAATGTAAATTTACAAAATGAAAAACCGGGATATTCCTCCAAAACTTCATAGTGTGTTACAGCATGACGTGGATTCAATCCGTTAACAGCTTGCTTTTTTCTGTCAACAGGGCTTCTGCCCAACGGAAGATCAACAGTTCCGCTGTCGGACGGCATTCTGCCGACAACAACCGCACGATATTCACGTTTAAATGAATGCTCCTGAATCTGAGCAGCAAGGTGGTGGTGTGCATTGTCATTTTTTGCAACAATCAACAGACCGCTTGTGTCCTTGTCAATCCGATGTACAATTCCGGGTCGGATAACACCGTTGATCCCGGATAATGAATCACCGCAATGATATAACAACGCATTGACCAGAGTTCCGTCATAATTCCCTGCTGCAGGATGGACAACCATCCCTTTCGGCTTATTGACTACCAAAAGATCATCATCTTCATAGACGATATCCAACGGAATATTCTGCGGAATTACATCCAGTGTCTGCGGATCTGGCAATTCAAGACAAATGGTATCCCCGGTTTTGGATTTATAACTCTTACTTAACGGACGGTCATTGACAAAAACACAACCGTTTTCAATGTGCTTCTGTACTGCGGATCGAGTTAGATCGGAAAACTTCTGACAAATCAGTTTATCAAGCCTTTGTCCGTCCTCACCGACCGCAACCTCAAAAATGCGTTCATCCATTGTTTTCTTCCGAACTTTCCGTTTTCTTTGCTTTTTCCCGTTTTACATCAAGAATCATATCATAAATCAAAAAGATCATCAAGGCAATGGCTGCACAGGTTACAAGGCAGTCTGCAAAATTGAAAACGGGAAAATCCACAAACAATACCTGAATATAATCAATCACAAAACCTTTGGAAACACGATCAATAAGATTTCCGAGACCACCAGCCATCAGCAGAGGCACACAGATATCATAAATCATATGATGCTTTTTAGATAATGCCAAAAAACCGAGTCCGCAAACCAAAGCAATCGCAGTAAAAACAGACAAATAATCAGTATTTCCGCTGAATATGCTGAATGCAGCACCGGTATTTTCAGCATAAGTCCAAGCCAGAAAACCGTCAAGGACGACAACTCTTCCAACCGGAACCAAATGCTCCAACACTGCATATTTGATCAATTGGTCAATAACGGTAAACAAAACAATGCTCACAGCCTGCATGGCAAAAATAAGCTTACGGGATATTTTTAATTCCATAGTTGCTTATTTCCTTCTGCCCCAAGAGAAAAATCCGCCGCGTTTTGAAGTACGTGTTTCCTTTTTTTGGGTCGACTTTCGTTCTTTTACGTTCTCAAAAACACTGAAATCGATTTCAAAAGATTCGTTTTCTTCAGTTTCTACGGAAATCGGCTGTGCAAACTGCTGTGCAGATTCTCCGACATTGAATGCTGCGGTATCAAAGATAAAACCGTCGGCATCATCATTTACATCTTCAACGAAAACAAAGTCTTCGTCTTCAATTGTTTCAAAATCTGCATTTGCGTCTTCATCAGAACCAATATCTTCAAAGTTTTCTTCTTCATTTGATTCAATTGCAATGAAGTCATCATTGGCTGCATCAAAATCTGCAAAATCGTCAAATTCTTCTTCATTTTCATCAGCAGAATCCGTTGTTGCGGCTTCAAAATCAACCGCATCCATGTCATCGAAATCAAAATCTTCTTCGTCAGCTTCTTCGACAGGATTTGTCTCAACAATTATTTCTTCATCTGCCTCTTCTTCGATTGCATCTTCAACGTCTTCATCTGCAACAATAGGAAGGATCTCATCATCAAAACTGACAAAATCTTCTGTTGTTTCGTTAAACAACAATGATTCATCTTCCGACACTACTTCTGCTTCTTCAAGATCTTCAAAATCGTCGATCACATCAAAACCGTCAATTATCTCATCGTCTTCATCTTCTTCAATCGGAAGATCTTCGGCAATTTCGGTTTCTTCTGTTTTTTCAGCAGGTGCAACAGGAAGTTCAACTACAGATTCTTCTGCAATCGTATTGTTTTCAGCAACAAGTTTGTCCGTCTTATTTACATATTCAGCAATGAGATCATCAAAATCGGGAATTTCTTCAAATTCAAAATCATTGATAAAATCAAGAGACTCAATTTTTTCGGAAACAGCACTGATTCCTATGTGTTTCTCCATCAAATCATTGACAACAGCATCCAAATCAATCGAATTCAGATCTGCCAACTTTTCATCAATGTCTTCTTCATCCATAACAGAAGTCAGCGTTTCATTCTCTTTGGATGACACTTTAATACTTTCAAAATCAGTTGAAATTTCTGCCTGTGCACGAGCATCATCAACAATGTCAGGAACTTCCGCTTCATCCTGTTCCTCAAAATCAAGCGGCATTTCTTCCCGATCTGCATCAATGGCAAACTGAGAAAGCACTTCCGCAGCACTCAAAGGCTCGCCTTCTTCACTGATAACACGTTCTAGGCTGTCTTTGAGCATCTGTTTTGCATCAAAGGCAGGAATATCATCCAGGGTCTTACGCTGCGTTCCCAAAAGCTCTTCATTTGCAGCAATCTGCACAGAAAGCTTTTCACGGAGTGCATCAGCATTTTCTTTCAAAAGATCATATTCATTCTGTGCCTGTTCGATCATCTCAGCAAGCTGCAACTTCATCTGTTCGGTTACAGCACTGACACGGTTATATTCTGTCTGCGACTCATTCAACATCGCAGCAGATTTTTCTTTAGCCTCATTGATCATACGCTGTGCATTTGCATCTGCTTTTGCGGTCGTTTCAGTAGCAACCGCATATGCCTGACCAATGATTTCACTTCGTTTGACATTGGCAGCTTCCATTGTATCGGAAATTTTGCCTTCCAGGTCATCAAATGCAACCGAAATGCGCATCTGTGCTGCTGCAATGATATTTTTTGCATCCATTTCAGCATCAGCAACAAGTTTTGTTGATTTTTCAACCGCTTCACTCATCATAATCTGCGATTGTTCTGCAACTTCGGCTTTTGTTTTATCAGCATAATCCTTAGCATTGGATAGAATGCGATCCGCTTGTTCTTTTGCATCAGAAAGCACCTGCTTGGACTGACGAAGAACGCCGGAGTTGGTTTCATCTGAATAAGTCTTTGCATCAGTCAACATCCTGACAGCCTGCTCTTTGATGCGAGCAAGAATACTGTCGCAATTTGCAGCAGTCTTTGCTTTTGCTTCTTCGGAAATCTGCTTTGCCTGGGAAAGCATGGCAGTGGCCTGTTGGGTAGCAGTTTCAATCATCTGATTGGCTTTTTCCGTGGCTTCTGCAATCATACTGTTATAATGCGCAGATGCATTATAGGACAATTCCTGTGCATGTCTTGTAAGGTTTTCAGATTCCTCTTTGCTGCTGTTTAACAATGCATCAGCCTGTGCACGGGACGTTGCAAGCAATGATTCAGATTCGGAACGAGAGCTCTTGAGCAATTCGTTTGCCTCTGCACGGGATGCAGAAACCAATGCTTCCACTTCGGCACGGGTACATTCAAGCAATTCATCAGCCTGCATACGGGAGCTGATTTCAAAAGCCTGCTTCTGCGAAAGAGCAGCAGACATAATCTTTTCGGTTTGCTCCTGTGTATCTGCAAGTATCAAATCAGCTTGTTGTTGTGCATCCGCAAACAACTGCTTTGCTGCAGCAGCGGTTGCTTCAATTTCTTCTCTTGCACTTTCACGAATTTCATTTGCATATTCTTCTGCAATTTCGCCGGCTTTGATTTTGATACCTTCAGCATCCTCATTTGCAGCAGCAAGGATCTCGACAGCTTGTTGACGAGCAAGGTCAATTGTTTCCGTTGCTCGTTTTTCAACATCCTGCAACATTTCTTCTACAGCAGCCTGCGTTTGCGATTCAACAGACTCTGCTTTTTCATGTGCAGTTGTAACATAGCTATCCGCCAATACCTTGGCAGAAGCGATCAGACTTTCATATTCAGCCTCAGCTGCTGCTGCAATTTTATGTGCTTTTTCATTGGCGGTGTCAATAATGCTTTCACCGTCTTTCATGATTCTCTGCACCTGTGCATTGGCTTCTTCAATCATCTCATTTGCTCTTTGTTGTGCAGAAGCCAGCAAAAGCTCAGCATTCTTCTGCGCATTGAGCAAAACATCACGCAAGACGGATTCATCCTTGCGATATTCATCAAGTTTTGCAGCAACAATACCGAGTTTACGGACAAGTTCACCGTTTTCGGCAAACATTTCACAATAGTCATCGGTCACCTGACGGAAAAAACTATCGACTTCTCGCGGAGAATAACAACCATTCTCAAGTAACTGAAAATTATTCAGCTTAAGTTGTGTCGGATTTAACATTTTAATATCCCCTTTTCACTCATTCGTTCCGATTTATTCCATCAAACAAAGAACATTCCGTTATTTTCAAGTTCATCCAGAAGGTCACCCATGACATCAACATTATAAGGTGTGATAATGTAGGTGCGATTGGCAATTTTTTTAAGGTTTCCGCCGTTTGCATAAGCAACACCGCTTAAAAACCAAAGAAGTTTGCTTGCTTCTTCTTTATTTGTGTTTTCCATATTGATAACAACAGTATGCTTATCAAGCAATTCATCTGCAATGGCCGTTGCATCTTCAAATCGATCAGGCTTTTTGAGAACCACCTGCAATTTTGCGGTTGTGTGGATATCAACAACTTTTCCTGTCGGTGCAGAAGTATAGGAAGATTTTCTTTCACTTCGTTTGCTTGTGCTTGTTCTGCGAACCTCCGGGAGTGAATCGGGTGCCTCAACTTCAACATCTTCCGTATCCACACCGTCAAAAAACTCACTCTCGTCAATATTGAATATCTTTTTTACCTTGTCACTGAAAGCCATTTTAAGTTTTCCTTTCTACTCTATATAATGAAAATAATTAATAACGTCTGTGACCGAACAATGCACTACCCACTCTTACAAGTGTTGCACCTTCGAGAATTGCCTCGCGGTAATCCGATGACATTCCCATGGAAAGCACATTCATGTGCTGCAGTTTCGGTTGCTGTTTGAGTGATTCATATATTTCACGAACCTGTGCAAACCATTTACGAACTTCGGTTTCCGATTCGCATACAGGCGGCACACTCATGATACCGCGCACATACACCCCTTCAAGTTCAGCAATTTCACAAGCAGTTTCGGAAAATCCGTCTGTAAGAAAACCTGTTTTGGATTCTTCGTGAGCGATATTCACTTCAAGCAATACATCCATTGTCAGTTCTGCGTTTTTTGCTTGCTTTGCAATCTCCGCAGCCAAGCGAATACTGTCTACAGATTGAATCATACTGACTTCTTTTATAATTTTTTTTACCTTATTTGTCTGCAGATGCCCGATCAGATGTGATTCGTAAGAACCATTGAGATACTCTTTCTTTTCAAGCAATTCCTGCACCTTGTTTTCACCGATCAGGCATATTCCCTGTTGCAATGCGTGGTTGATAAAGATTGGAGGAACCGTTTTGGTAACAGCCATAAAGCGAATATCTTCTCGCTTACGACCGCATTGCTGTGATGCATCACAAATGGTTTGCTCGATGATTTTATAATTCTCTTCGATATCCCGAAACACAGCATCATTTGATAAGCTTTCCGTCATACAAATCAGTCCCTTCTATAATAATCTCATCATATGTTTTTAAATATCCGGCAGCTCCGTCTGCTTTTACCAAAGAGAAAGAGTCTGTAGAATAAAGAACTTCAATTTTACGGAATGTAATCACATTTCCGAGACGCACATAAACACCCATCTCACCATCAACGGTACGAATTGCGGTGTTTTCAACACGCAGTCCGTTAAAACTGTCCGTCTCAAGCAAAATCTTGACTTTTCTGAGATTGGCATATTTTCCATCCATTGCAGTTGCACTCAATACAATGGCTGTTTTTCCGACACCATCCGCATTCAACGCAAGAATCTCAGCTTTAACTGTCTGTGCACTTGATTCCGGGAAACTGACATTCAGACTGTCACCGACTGACAGGTCAGCAGCCTTTATTGTATCCACACTGCAAACAATATACCACGCAAAACCTGTTATCAGCTTTCCGTAAGGTGCATTATTCTGAATCGGCTCCAACGAAAGCAAGGTATTTACCGTTGCAGTATCTATATACTTTACACCGTCTGACAGTTTTTCATATGTATTGAATTGCAAACCGTCATAAAGTCCGGAAACACGCTCATATCCGTCGGAAGAATAAACATAATATCCCGCACAATCAGCCGGAATGGTTGCATAATTGTGCATTGCATTGATCAGTTCGTTTCTTTTTGCATACAAAGCCGACAATTTCGGGGATACATCAACAGGCGTTCCGATCGCAATGGCTCTTTTGGTAACAGCAGAACGAACGTTGTCAGCCTGTTCCGGCACATTGACGGTATCTCCAGTCGCAAGAGATTCAAGGAGAGAAAACACACCGTCCTGAACCTTTTTATCATAAGCAGTAATATCCGGCAATGCATTGCTTTTGCTTGTATTTTTAATTGCTTCATAATAATCGATGTCTTGTAAAACATCTGTCAATGCATAATAACTCTGTGTTTCTGCTGCATTGTTGAACACATTTGCAACCGTGTCATTACCGGATACTTTCATACCGTCTTCAGCAAGCGGAACCACTTCCCCTACACCGACACCGGCTATAAACTTTTCTTCACGTAAGATAAAAGCATTGGCTGCAATGGTCTGTTTATGGGTGTATTTTACAGCTGTTCGCGTGTTGAGTTCTTCTGCCTGATTCACAATGCCGCTGGAAACATGATAGCCGATAAAAGCAACCAGCAGCACAGCCAACACAGCGATCAGCATGGCACGCAGTTTCGGTGACCTTATTTCAAAATCAATGTCGGTACTGATATGAAATCCTTTTGACTTTTTTTTGATGGGGGTCGGCTTTTCCTCTGCCACTCTTTATACTCCTTTCAGAAGACCGCTGCTTTCAATAATATCAAATGCAGCTTTATTGATCATTTGCTGCGTATCAGCAGGACTTCTGTTTATATAATGGATAGAATCGTTTCTGCGAAACCATGTCATTTGTCTTTTCGCGTAACGTCTTGTTTCTCGTTTTAAATTCTCAATTGCTGCTTCACGGGTAATGCTGCCGTCAAACCAGCCTTTCAATTCTTTGTAACCGATCGCCTGGGCAGCTGTGTCGGTATGCAAAGAAAGAAATGTTCTTGCTTCCTGCTCAAGTCCCATTGTGAGCATGATATCCACACGCTTGTCGATGCGTTTGTACAAGAAATCCCGATCGGAAAATGCGAGTGCAATGTAAAGTGCATCATAGGGTGTTTCCTGTTGACGAGAACGAAGTCGGCGTTCCGAAGCAGTTTCGCCTGTCAGAAGATATACTTCCAACGCACGTACAATGCGACCTTTATTGTTCGGATGCAACCCGGAAGCTGCCTGCGGATCTATCGCGGCAAGTTCATCAAGAAGTTTTTGTGCTCCTTCATTTTCCATGCGTTGTTGCAAAGTTTCGCGTATTTCGGCATTGTCAGGTTCATCTTCAAACTGTATATTGCCAAGCAAGGAATCGATATACAATCCCGTACCGCCACACACAACCGGTATTTTACCGCGGCTGTATACATCTGCAATTGCAGCTTGTGCTTCTTTCAAGTAGCGTGCAACGCTATATTTCTCTTCCGGAGAAACATAATCAATCAAATGATGTTTGATTCCTTGCATTTCTTCTTCGGTCGGTTTTGCAGTAGCAATATCCATACCTTTATAAATCTGCATGGAATCGGCAGAGATAACCTCCCCGTTATATTGCCGTGCAATTGCAACCGCCAATGCGGTTTTGCCGGAAGCAGTCGGACCGACAACTGCAATGACAGGTATTTTTCTCATACATTCCACCCTCATCCGAGTCGTCCGAACTGTTTTTCAAGTTCATGCTTTGAAATCTCTGTTAAAACGGGTCTGCCATGAGGACAGTAACGAATGGCATCATCCTGCAATACCGTACGCAATAATGCAAGCATTTCCTGCGTATTTGTGACATCTCCGGCTTTTATCGCTGCCCGACAGGCAGTATTATGATAAATCCAATCAAGGTGCTCAGGATGCATGGAAAGTTTCCCTTTTCGTAATTCACCGGCAAGCTCGCTGATAATAAAGGTTACATCAGCATTTCCGAGTTCAACAGGGGTTCCGCGAACAAGTACGGTTCCCATACCGAAATCTTCAACGATATATCCGGCCTTTTCGAACAGTGATAAATTTTCAAGCACAGCATCATATTCAGAAGCACTCAATGCAACACGTACAGGCATCAGCAACATCTGACTGTTTCCGATTTTTGCGTTATTTTTGATCTGTTCAAACAAAATGCGTTCGTGTGCTGCGTGTTTGTCACACATGATGAATTTGTTTCCGCATTCTGCAAGAATATAGGTTTTAAAAAGTTCTCCGATTACACGAATCGGAAGTTCCTCTTTGGGGCCAAGCGTTTCATTTTCAGTTTCTGTCTTATCTTGCACATCACAGGTTGCAACAACGGCTTCAACTTGTGTACGAAGCATTTCTTTTGCCTGCTCCGCAAAAGAAACAGGTTTGCTGTCCCGTAAAAATGCAGGCGGAGCACTGCCAACCGTTTGCTCAGATATGGGTTGCGGAGGAATTATACTGCGAAGACCGGAAACAGAAACCACGACATCTTCTTTTTCTATTTCTTTGGTTTGGGGGGAGACTTTAGGAATCTCTTCAACAACAGCAAGCGGTTTTTCTTTTTCGTCATTATGCGTAACAGAAGGGGGCGTCTTTTCGGGTACTCCCCATGTGCTTTTTATTCTGTCCTCCAAACGGATTTGTTCGCCTTGTGTTGTTTTGACTGCAGGTTGCGGTGCAGGGGTCATTTTATGAACATGAAATGACGGACGCGTGTCTCCTTTTGCAAGAGCTGTTTTTGCTGCATAATAAATGGCTTCAAAAATGCGTCTGTCATTGGAAAATCGAATTTCAGTTTTTGCGGGATGCACATTCACATCCACACTTCCGGGAGCAAGTTCAAGATTCAAAACGGCACCCGGGAATTTTCCGACCATAATACTGTTCTTATAAGCTTCATCCAATGCAGCCGCCGCGGTCGGAATGCGTACATAACGGCTATTGACATAAAAATACTGCATATTGCGGTTGGGCCTGCCGTGCAATGGTTTGGTCACAAAACCGCTGACTCTGATGCCGTCAAGTTCATAACTGCAAGCAGTCAATCCCTCTGCAAAGTCTCTTCCGAAAACGGAAAAGACGGCATCATACAGATTGCCGTTTCCGGGAGTCTGTATAGTTTCTTTGCCCTCCCTGATAAGGCGGAAGGATATTTCAGGATGCGACAAGGCAACCTTTGTAACCACATCAGCAACATAATTACCTTCTGTGGTATCTTTTCGGAGAAATTTCATTCGTGCAGGTGTGTTGCAAAACAAATCACGCACTATGATCGTTGTCCCTACAGGACAACCACTGTCTTCAAACGCAAGTTCTTCTCCGCAGGAAATCATATAACGGGTACCAAGCGATACATCGGGTGTGCGGGTGAGCATTTCAACTTTGGAAACAGATGCAACCGAAGCCAATGCTTCTCCGCGAAAACCGAGCGTCAGAATGGCATCCAGATCTTCCTGTACCTGAATCTTGCTTGTTGCATGGCTGACAAAAGCATTGCGGACATCTTCCGGAGCTATACCGCAGCCATCATCCGTTACACGCAAAAATGCAACACCGCCGGAGCGAATTTCCACAGTTATACGCTTAGCACCGGCATCTACTGAATTTTCAAGCATTTCCTTCACAACGGAGGATGGACGCTCGACAACCTCACCGGCTGCAATAAGAGAATAAATCTCTTTGGGCAACAAATTGATTTTCGGCATTCTGCATCCTCCTTTGTTCAGAAATTACACAATTTTACTTTTGATTTCAAAAAGCTTTGTCAAAGCCTCAATGGGGGTTAATGTATTGATATCGAGCATTCGCAATTCATCAAGCAGAGCCTGATTCTGATTGCCGATAAAGGAAAGCTGAAAATCATCCTCTTCACGACTGTTTTGAGATTGCTGTTTCGGCTTTCTTTCAGCAGGCTCCTGCGATTCAAGCTCTTTCAGAATCACCTTGGCACGATTGACAACAGATTTCGGTATCCCTGCAAGAAGGGCAACTTCAATACCGTAACTTCCGTCTGCCGTTCCGCGAATGATTCTGCGCAGGAATGTAATATCATCACCGCGTTTTTTTACACAGGTGTTGTAATTGCGGATACCGCTGAGTTCATTCTCCATTTCAGTCAACTCGTGATAATGGGTTGCAAACAATGTCTTACATCCGAGTTTTTTACGGTCATTGGTAAACTCAAGAACAGCACGGGCAATACTCATACCGTCAAAGGTAGATGTGCCTCTGCCGATTTCGTCCAGAATCACAAGGCTGCGTACGGTTGCACTTGAAAGAATGGAAGCAACTTCGCTCATTTCAGTCATAAACGTTGACTGTCCGGCAGCAAGATCATCCGAAGCACCGACACGGGTAAATACGGCATCAACAATACCGATTTCCGCTTCGGCCGCCGGCACAAACGAACCGATTTGTGCCATAATAACAATCAAGGCAATCTGACGCATATATGTTGATTTACCCGCCATATTCGGTCCCGTGATAATTGCCGTTCGATTGTCATTACAATCAAGAAACGTATCATTCGGCACAAACGGAGCATCGTTCAGATATTTTTCGACAACAGGGTGGCGTCCTTCTTTTATTTCAATGCGGTCTGTCGCATTGACGATCGGACGTGTGTATCCGTTTCGGACTGCCGTTTCGGCAAGCGAACAAAGCACATCTATCTGTGCAACAGCAGAAGCCGTGTTCCGGATTGTAAGATGTTCATCCGCAGCCTTTTGACGGATGGAGTTAAAAATCTCAAACTCAAGCTTACCGATTCTCTCTCTGGCTCCCAGGACTTTCGCTTCAAGATCTTTCAGCTCGCTCGTAATAAAACGTTCACCGTTAACAAGCGTTTGCTTGCGAATATAATCCTCAGGAACATTCTCTTTGAACTGATTGCTGACTTCGATATAATAACCGAATACACGATTATAACCAACCTTCAGTTTTTTGATTCCGGTACGCTCACGCTCACGGGCTTCAATCTGTTCAATAAATGTCTTTCCGCCGGATTCTATTTGCCTGAGTTCATCAAGCTCTGCATTGTATCCGTCGCGGATCATACCGCCTTCTCGTACAGACATTGGCGGATCGTCTGCGATTGCCTCATCAATCAACTGTTGCAGATGCATCAGAGGATCAATCTGCATACACAACTCCTGCAACAAATGGCTGCTGACATCTGCAAGACAGGCCTTAACCTCAGGCAGCAATGCGAGTGTCTGAGCAAGCGTTCTCAATTCTTTTGCATTTGCCGTACCATACACAATTCTGGTTACGATTCTTTCAAGGTCATTGATATTTGCAAACATTTCTGTCAAGGCTTTACGAAGAGGTGTATTGTTAAAAAACTCCTCAACCGCATTTTGTCTTTGAGAAACAGCACCTACGCTGACAAGTGGTTGTTCAACCCATGCATGCATCAACCGCTTTCCCATGGGGGTTTTGGTTTTATCCAACACCCAAAGCAACGATCCTTTTTTCTCTCTGCGACGTTCATTTTCTGTCAATTCAAGATTGCGTCGTGCAGCAGCATCCAGCTTCATAAACTTGTCCTGTGTATAAACTTCAACGCTGACAATGCCGGAAAGATCATTTCGTTGCACATTGTAAAGGTACGACAATGTTTCACCCAGAGCGCAAACCGCTTGCGGATAAGCCGCAAGTCCGATTGCATCAACAGATTGCCTGAAGTGCCGTTCTACGGTTTGCAGACAGTCTTGCAGTGAAAAGTTTTCTTCGGCAACCGGTGTGATGTAAGCTGTCATTTTACGGTTGATGTATTCACACAGTGCCTTATTATTTGATGCCGACGGATTCAAAAGAATTTCGGTCGGTGTAAACTTTGCAAGTTCGTTGATAACCCGTTCTGTTAAGCGATCACCTTTGAGCTCACAAGAATAAACCGCACCGGTGGAAACATCACAAAAACAAATACCGGCACAATCATCAACCGAAACAATACAAGCCAGATAATTATTCTTTGACTCATCAAGCATAAGACTGTCTGTTACCGTACCGGGGGTCACAATACGAACAATATCTCTTGTAACCAATCCTTTTGCCTGGGACGGATCCTCAGTCTGCTCACAGACCGCCACTTTGTATCCTTTGGCTATCAAACGACCGATGTATGTATCAGCGGCATGAAACGGAACACCACACATAGGGGCGCGCTCCGGTTGGCCACACTCTCGTCCCGTTAAAACGAGTTCCAGTTCTCTGGATGCGACAATTGCATCATCAAAGAACATTTCGTAAAAATCTCCGAGGCGGTAAAAAAGGATCTCGTCCTTATGCTGCTCTTTGATTTTAAAATACTGTCGCATCATGGGCGTATATTCAGCCATTCAAACCGCCTCCTTTCTCTTACTCATTATCTGTTATCTGCTTACTGATCAGCCGCAACCGCCGCAAGTGGAGCAGGAACCGGTGCAGGATCCGCTTTCGGGTACAGGTTCACAGGTTGCTGGATCTTCACCGTTGACACACAGGGAAAGAATCTGAATGATGTAGTTCATCATATCATCTACCGTGTGGCGTGCGTTTTCATAATTACGCATGTTTTCATTCAGCATTACTTCGCCGTAAAGCTTACGGAAATCCTCATCATAAGCGGAGAGCTTTGCTTCGTCAGCATCTTCTTTCTGTGCTTCTGTCTGATAGGAAAGCTGCAGAAGATTGAGTTTGCCGATAAGTGCATTCAGATCATCATCTGCTTCATTGGCAGCTTTTGCTTTTGTATAAGCAAGATAGCGTTCGTCCTGCTGGATAGCAGCACCGAGTTGTCTGGTCAATTCAATAACATTCATTTTGATTTCTCCGTTCTTTTTGATAATTTATTTCAACAGCTCACCGTGTAAAATCCAGTTGCCGGCTTGCGTGACTTTTACATCACAGAATTTGCCGACCAATGAGCTGTCACCTGCAAAATCGATATTAACATTGCCACTCGTTCTTCCCGTCAGCAAACCGTCTTTCTCTTTCGTTTCATCTTCAACAAGAACACGGTAGACTTTGTCGACCATGGATGCAGTTCGTGCTGCAGCAATTTCTTCCTGCACTGCCAGCAGCTCACGCATCCAACGGGATTTTTCTTCATAAGGAACAGGATCAGGCATTTCAGCTGCCTTTGTTCCCTTTCTGGCGGAATAAATAAAAGTAAACATGGAGGTGTATTGTACCTCTCGCACAAGAGAAACCGTATCACAAAATTCTTCATAGGTTTCTCCGGGGAAGCCTGTAATAATATCTGTCGTGACGGATAAATCAGGCATCACCTTGCGTGCATATTCTATGAGCTTCAGGTAATCCGCACGTGTATAACGGCGATTCATGGCTTTCAAAACACGGTCATTGCCTGATTGAACGGGCAAATGAAGATGCTTTGCACATTTTTCACACGATGCCATGGCATCAAGCAATTCTTTTGTACAATCCTTCGGATGGGATGTCATAAACCGAATTAAAAAGTCGCCTTCCAAAGCATTGATTTGTTTAAGCAAACGCGGAAAATCAATATCTTCATCCAAGCCTTTGCCGTACGAATTAACATTCTGTCCGAGCAAGGTAATATCTTTCGCACCGCCGGCGATCAACTCTTTTGCCTCCGCAAGAATGGCAGCAGAACTACGACTTCTTTCTCTGCCGCGGACATACGGGACAATGCAATATGTGCAGAAGTTGTCACAGCCGTACATAACAGGAAGCCAGGCCTTGACATCTCTGTCCCTGAAAACCGGAAGTCCTTCCGCGACGGCACCGTCGGTTTCTTTCGTTTCAAATACGCGTTTTCTGCCTGTCAGGACTTTATATAGCAATTCAGGCAAGCGATGAAATGCAAAAGTACCGAACACGAGATTGACAAAAGGATAGCTTTTTCGGATGCGTTCGGAAACATGCTCCTGCTGCATCATACAACCGCACATCGCGATAATCAGATCGGGATTCTTTTCTTTGATCGGCTTCAACGCACCGCAATTTCCGAATACCCTGTCCTCCGCATGTTCTCTGACCGCACAGGTATTAAACAATACAAAATCCGCATCTTCAGGATTGTCACAAAAAACATAACCGCAAGCCTGCAACAGACCTTTCATGCGCTCTGAATCAGACACATTACCCTGGCAACCGTATGTATGCACATACGCTTTCGGAGCACGATCCGGAAAGCGAGCTGCAAGCACAGTATGCGTCAGTTCAATATATTCTTTTTGTTTTTCAACCGCAGCCAGTGAAGCTGCATTTTTACCATGAATATCCAAAAGCATCCTCCGAAAAAAAACAAAAGCTCATTCATAGATTATATATTATAAATTATTAAAAGGCAAGAGTTTTTTCTCTTATTTTTAAAATATATCGTCTAAAGACAATTTTTCATTCGTCAAACAAACAGTCAATGCAGCAATCGTCTGCACAGCAAGCGTTTCCGCACACATCAAATCTTCAGCTTCAACTGCTTTTTCCATCTGCAAAAACAAACATTCCAACGAATCGACATCTCCTTGCAAACATACGCAAGACAGAATCCGCATGGTATAATTACGTTTTTGCACAACTTCTTGCATTTTTTGCAAACGCAACTGCGGCTGCTCTTGCAGAAAAGCAGATTCTAAATCTTCAAGCAAAGCTGCAACAGATTTTTCAGTAACTGCTGTAAAAAATACAGTCAACAATACAGCTCCGACAACAAGAAATATTGCCAGCAATAAACGATAATTCAATGTATTTTACCATCCTTTCCAAAAAGAATAATGCGTCCGGCACCGTTTATCGTCATCAAAAGTACATCTTTTTTCTGCATTTTTCGCTTTTTCAAAACAGAAAGCAAACGCTTTTCTGTCATACCGCTTTCTTTTAATCCGTTTTGTACAAATTCTCCGTCTGCAACAACCGCAACCGGCACACCGTCATCCTCCGGTACATTTCCTACATCCTGTGCCGTTGCTGTCCTGAATGGCGGTTTCAAATATACGCTCAGACTACCGTTGGTTTCCGCAACAGCAAATTCAACCTCGGAGATATCAAACACGTCTTTTTGCCGCAATGCTTCCAAAATATCATCCACAGTATATCGCAATTTCGTTATCTCTTCATACAACACAACACCATTGCGGACAATAACAACACTGTTTCCTTGCAAAATAGTTCTCATTTTAGTGCTTTTCAAACTCACAAATGATATTAACAATTCAATTCCTGTCAATAACATAAGGGTAACAACAGAATACAGAAGCGGCATATCTGTATTCAACATCGGCTCTGCAGCTACCTCAGAAAGCAAAATCGTCACAACAAGCTCAGCCGGCTGCAGCTGTCCGATTTGTCTTTTACCCATCAGTCGCATAACCGCTATAATGACGAAAAACAAAAAAACGGTACGAACAAGTACGGTATACATAGAATCCTCCAAGGTGTGTTTGTATCAGTATAACCAACCGTTTTTCGGAAATACCTAACAACATAAACAGAAATATCACCTTGGACAATATGCTGCACACAAGCATATAACAATAACAAAACCATAACAACAGAGGTTGACGGATATGTTTTCAAAGAAACACAAAACAGAACAAGTAATTTCCACAACACATTCTTCACACACACCTCTTGAAGAAACAGCACATGCAAACAAACTCCTGCTTCTGAAAGTATTCGGAAACAGTTTTGACTTGATGTTCAGGGAAATTGATTGCGGTAACATTCAATTCACCGCAGCTTTTCTGGATGGCATGTGCGACCGTATGTTTTTATCACAATCATTGATCAGCCCATTGGTAAAACAAATTGATTGTGATGAAAAACAAGCATTGCAACAACTCTGCAACGAGACATTTGAAGGAATGGAACAAACCATACTGTCAACACTTGAAGAAACAACAGAAACATTGATTGCCGGCAGCATTGTCTTTTTCACGGACGGAGATGCAAGATGTGCCGCTTTTAACGCTCCGAACTTTTCAAAAAAAAGTATTTCGGAACCATTAAGCGAACAACAGGAGAAGGGATCAAGAGAAGGGTTCTGTGATTTTTTCAAAGATAACGTAACACTCCTGCGACGCAGACTCCGCACACCGCAGCTTCACATTGAAAGAAGTGTTCTGGGAGAGACAAGCAAAACTTATATTTGCCTTTGTTATCTTGCTGATCGCGTGGACAAAACGTTACTGGATGATGTAAAAACAAGATTATCCAAAGTGGAACTGGATGTCATTCTCGGAGCCGGCTATTTACGTCCGTTTTTAGAAGGAAACACCTTCGCACCGTTTTCAACCGTCGGAGCAACAGAAAGACCCGACACCCTTGCAGCCATGCTGACAGAGGGCAGAATCGGTATCCTGATTGATGGGGTGCCGTTTGCTTTGATTGTGCCGCAGCTTTTTATAGACCATTTTCATTCTCTGGATGATTATCTGACAAGGCCGTACTACACCGTTCTGTTACGATTGTTGCGAATTCTGGGATTTTTCATATCAACCATGCTACCGGGCCTGTTTGTTGCTGTCTGTGTTTTTCATCCTGAGCTTTTACCCGCCAATGTCATGTTCGACATCGCCGTTTCGATCAGTCAGACACCGTTCCCTTTGGTTTTTGAAGCAATTATCATTCATTTTATCTATGAAATCGTGCGCGAAGCCGGCCTGCGTATGCCGAAGATGGTAGGTCACGCTGTCAGCATTGTCGGTGCATTGGTTATCGGAGATGCGGCTGTCACGGCAGGTTTGATTGCAGTTCCGATGCTGATTATTGTTGCATTAACGGCTATTTCTTCAGCCATTTTGCAAGGGATTCACGAACCGATGGCATTGCTGCGATTTTTTTTCATCATTGCAGGCGGCACCATGGGATTGTTCGGTGTTGCATTGGCTGCCGGTGCGGTTTGTGTGACAATCTGCAGTGTTTCGCCTTATTCTATCCCCTATTCCGTTCCGTTTTCTCCGTCACCGAAAGGTGCTTGGAAAGACATTATCTTGCGTCAGGATCATGCAAAAAAAGGAAAACATCAGCAAAATATGAGCGATTACCGATATTGAGGAACACTATATGATTTTAAGAAAAAACAACATCAGTACTTTTCAGCTATTCAGTATGTTCTATATTTTTCGCATGGTCGGCACATTTACGTACTTGTTGCGTTTGCGTGCTCCGCTTGAAGCCACCGATCGTGCATGGATGGCGTTTTTCTATTTTTTATTTTCCATTCTCTTTGCTTTGCCTGTATTCTGGGTCATTGATAACCAACCGCACACGGGAATATTAACAAAGGCTGCATCCTTGTCCTCAAAATTACCGTACCTGCTCGGTATTTTTTACGCATTTGCCTTTTTGTGGGCAGCCGGTGTGGTAGCAGCCCGATTCAGTTTATTCTCAGGTATTGTTTTACTGCAACAGGAAAATTTAAGTATATTTATCTTCATTCTTCTTGCTGCCAGCATTTATTGTGCGGCAAAAGGTCTGGAGCCATTGGCAAGAACAGGTGCCGTGATTGCGATATTGCTTCTGGTTTCATTGCTTTTAATGACATTAACCGTTGTTAAAGACTTTGACACGCTGTATCTTACACCATCATTTCAAAGCGGCTTGACTCCGGTTATTTACCAGGGTTTTCATTCAGCCTGCAGAAACATCGAAACCACCGCACTTCTGTTTATAGCTCCGAAAACAAAAGGCAATTTACGCAAAGGTTTTCTGTATTGGTTGCTTGCTTTCTGTGTGCAACTGGCATCTCTGTTTTTATTGGTCGGCGGCATTGCTGCCGAATACGGTGACTTGCAGATGTTTCCGTTATACACTCTTGCGGCACTTGCCAAAATCGGCATATTGGAACGGATGGATGATTTGTTGACAGGGGTCTGGGTAATCTGTGCCATGCTAAAACTTGCATTCCTTCTGCACGTCGCTGTTTCAGCACTTGAACAAAGTTTCAATAAAAAGAAAAATCGTCTGTTGTTGCTTTGTACGGGCGGATTGATTATCTTCATTGCAAATCTGTATTTCTCTCAGAATATAGAATTTTTCGGAAAATTTATAGCCTCGCCCATAAACCCGATACTCTTTCTTTTGGCAACTGTGGTAATTCCTCTGTGCATTGTTATCGGCACCAAAATCGCAAAACACAAAAACAAGGAGAAAAACAAATGAAACGCTTGCTGTGTCTGCTTCTTAGTCTATTTTTATTTGGCGGTTGTTCTAACATCGGTGCCGCTGAATTGGGAGACAGACTGATCATCGAAGCCATCGGAATAGACAGTTCGGAAAACGGTTTCGAGATCACGGTGTTGACTCTGAATACGCAACAATCCGGCTCTGCAAATTCGACAGACACACCCGACGGAGTTGCAAAAACCTTTTCAGCAAAAGCGGAAACGCTCGCAGCCGCATTTGCGGAAATTGATCTTGTATCAGGGCAATATCCTCTTTATTCGCAAGCAAGAGTCATCATTCTCGGCAAAGAATTAGCTGAAAACGCCCCGATCGCAGCCTTGAATTATTTTATTCGGGAATATACGACTCGCGATGATATTCTGCTTGCAGTAGCAAGCGGCCATGCAAAAGAAATCATATCGGTTGATTTCGGTGACAATGTACTGGCCTCCAAAACGATTCATTCCGTATTGCAATCCGGAGAAATCAACGGCATGACCGTAACAATGCCATTATACCGCTTTGTCAGCAACCTGCTGAATGAAACCGACACTGCTTTTTTGCCGATATTACAGGTCAGAAAAGATACAAACAGCAAAGATGACAGCCTGCGTGTTGTCGGTACAGCACTTTTTGCGAAAGAACGATGGACAGCCACCTTAAACGAAGAACAAACAAAAGGACTGTTGATTGCAAGTGACCGGTTTGACAGCGGTCCGCTTGATCTCTGTTACAACGCAAACAGCATTTCTCTCGCAGTTCAAAGATGCAAAACAAAAATAAAACTGCTGGACGGAGAAAGACCGCAATTTCTGATTACAATCACTTTTTCTTGCGACGTGATTGAGTACAACACACCGTCTCACCGTGAATTGGATATGGAAACGGTGAAAGACCTGCGATCGCTTGCAGAAGAAAAAGTAAAAAGAAGCATAGAAAACACAATAAATAAAGCAGTAAGAGAAAATAGTTGTGATATTCTTTCTTTCGGCAGAATGCTGCATAAAAAACAGCCTGTTATTTACAAACAAGCTGTTGCGGACTATAGCAATTTCTTAAAAAATGTCCCGATCACCGTACAGGTAGAAGCCAAAATCACACGTACAGGAAAAGAGATACTTCCGTTTGATTGATATTGTTTTGCAAATGCAAATAAAATACTTGATTTTTTTCTCCATGTTTTGTATAATATGAATATCTAATTGCAATAGGAGGAAAAAAACATGGAAGGTATAGATCTCAAAGCATTGGCAGAATTTTTTATTTCTCTGTTTACTTTACTGTTTAAGGCACTTGACGAAGAAATTTTCGGTTTCGACATCAGTGGTATGATCGAAGGCAGCGGAATAATCGAAAGTCTGGAATAAGTGAGGTGTCGCAAATGCGGCACTTTTTATTTTTGCAAAAAAACGGAAAGGAAGGATCAAAAATGAAGAATCTGCCTGTCATTGCAATCGGTCGTGAATTTTGCAGCGGTGGTGCGGAAATCGGTCACCGTCTCGCAACGCATTACAACATCCCCTATTATGACAGAAGCATCATTGACAAAACCGCAGAAGTTCTTGATTTGAGCAATCAGATTGTTGCAACGCACGACGAAAAACCGTTCGGTTTTTTTGAGCTAACAAGTTTACCGTATCATGACAGTTGGTATGCGGAAGATCCTTCCGCATCCTTACCGTTGGGGATTCGTGTTGCGGATGCTCAATTTGATATTATCAAAAAAACAGCACAGGAAGGTCCTTGTGTTTTTGTCGGTCGTTGTGCTGACTATGTTCTTCAAAAGCAGCCGAATGTTCTGAAAATTTTCATTTATGCCGACATGGATGCAAAAATTGCACGTGCGCAAAAGCTCTACGGATTAACAGAAAAAACCGCAAAGAGAATTATCAACCGAACAAACCGTGCAAGAGCAAGCTATTACAACAAATACACCCACAACAAATGGGGTGACAGAAACAACTTCGACCTTTATATCAATGCAGGTGCAATCGGTACTGATCGTGCGGTCGAAATGATTTGTCATTACATAAACAATCTCCGTTAATACAAATACAAAAGGTGCTTTTCCGAATCGAATGGAAAAGCACCTTTTATTATTTTTTCACTTTAGGATCAGATATTCTTCAACAGCGGTCCGATACCCTTAACAGCTCCAGGGATACCCTTCAGAATAATACACACACCGCCTTTTTCTCCGTTGAGAATACGCAGTAGCCCCGCAGCCATATCTTCACTGAACACACCGCCGGACATGGAAATAAAGTCACGGAACGGTGTTTGAACTGCAATGGCTCTTGCCATACCTGCAGGAATGAGCATGGTAAGAAGTGCAAACAGACGCTTGCCCCATTTGGTATGATTGGAGCTTTCGAATGTATCGGTAAGATCAAGCGGAATATCCTTGCGTTTTACGGTGGGAGGCAATTCCCTGCCAAGCACAGCAACAAACTGATCTTCAGGCACATTCTGCACATCAGCAGCATAATACACAGGAGCTGTCCGGCTGTAATCCGGAATCGCTACAGCCTGTGCATTCACTTGCACACTTGCCTGCAAACGAATATCCGCACTTGAAGCACCGACAAGAATATCAAACAAACCGGTTTCGACACACCAATCATTGATCAGAACATTGTAAAATGCAAAAGCACGCTTTTCAAGAGTAAGTGTAATCTTCTTTTCTTCACCGGGTGCAAGCCACACTTTTTGGAACGCTTTAAGTTCCTTTATCGGACGATAAATGGTACTTTCTTTGTCAGCAACATAAAGCTGTGCAATTTCTGCACCTGCAACAGAACCTGTATTCTTAACGGTAAAGGAAACAGAAAGAACATCATTTTCATCCATTTCACTCTTGTCAAGAGTCAAATCGGAATATTCAAAAGTGGTGTAAGACAGGCCGTGACCGAACGGATAACGCACGGGAATGCCTGCTTTTTCGTAATATCTGTAACCGATATAAACACTTTCTCTGTATTCAACACTTGCAGGATTGCCGGGGAAATTATTTTTTGCAGGTGTTTGCTCATAGGACATCGGATACGTTTCAGCAAGCTTGCCGCAGGGATTGACGGCACCGAACAGAATATCAACAATCGCACCTGCACCTGCCTGACCGCCGAGATAGGCATTCAGAACAGCAGCAACCTCGTCATTCCACGGCATTTCCACAGGAGAACCGCCGGACAATACAACAACCGTATTGGGATTGACTTTCAGAATTTCAGAAACAAGAACATCGTGAGATTTCGGCAGATTCATATGCTGTCTGTCGTAACCCTCAGCTTCATATTCGTCGGTCAGTCCGATAAATACAACGGCAATTTCATTTCTCTTGGCGACCTCAATTGCTTCCTGCAAATGGGCAGCATTTTTCTTTTCTTTCTTAGCGGAAAGTTCATACCCCTGTGCAAAATCAACTGCAATGCCTGCTTTTTTGCATTCTTCAAGTGCATTGTCAAGCTGCGTGGGAACAATATGGGAGCTGCCTGCACCCTGATAACGGGGTGTTCTTGCAAGTTCACCGATAACAGCAATCTTCTTATCTTTTGCAAGCGGAAGGATACCGTTGTTTTTCAGCAGCACCATGCTCTGTGCCGCTACCTTTTTTGCAAAAGGCTGATCGTCGAGATCGTTATAGGGATATGCTTTATCTGCACCGTCAGCAGCTTTCTTGATCAATTTAAGAACATTGAGGGCACGTTCATTGACAACAGCCTCATCCAAAGTGCCGTTTTTAACTGCTTCTACAATTTTAGCAGCACCTGAACCGGTGGAAGACGGCATTTCAAGGTCATTGCCGTTCTGCAAGCCTAAAACTCTGTCATTTGCAGCACCCCAGTCACTGACGACAACACCGTCGAATCCCCATTCATCACGAAGAATTTCAATCTGCGTATGACGATTTTCGGAACCGTGTGCACCGTTTATTTTATTGTAAGAGTTCATCACTGTCCAGGGTTTTGCTTTTTTGACAGCAATTTCAAAAGCGGTCAGATAGATTTCACGCAATGCACGCTCATCAACAACCGAATCACAGGTCATACGACGCGTTTCCTGGCTGTTTGCACAAAAATGCTTGAGAGATGTACCGACACCCATGCTCTGCACACCGTTGATAAAACCTGCAGCGACCTCACCTGCCAAGACGGGATCTTCGGAAAAATACTCAAAATTTCTGCCGCAAAGCGGAGATCTCTTCATATTGATGCCGGGGCCGAGCAAAACACCGACTTCTTCTTTTAAGCACTTTTTGCCCAAAGCTGTTCCCATTTCATAAAGCAAAGCCGGATCCCAAGAGCAAGCGGTTGTAACAGCTGTGGGATAGCTGATTGCAGGAACACTTGTGGAAAGGCTGATGCCTTTCTTGCTGTAATCCTTTTTACGCAGACCGTGAGGACCGTCGCAAACGGTAACAGACGGAATATCATATTTTTCCATGTGCTGCATATGCCAGAAATCAGCACCGTCCAGCATAGCCGCTTTTTCTTCCAAAGTCATCAATGAAAGGATTTCTACAGGGTCTTTCATATTCTTCCTCCTACTCAAAATATTCCATTTTGATTCTATCACAAATCTTTTCTGTTTTCAATAGAAAACAATCAACTGATCTCTGTTTTTTCACAGTTTATACAATTTTTTCTTGCAAGTACCCCCTCTGTGTGTTACTATATTTTAAAATGTGGTTCTACTCATAAAAAGTCCTCAAATGTTAAACAAACAGGAGTAAATTGATGGAAAATTTTAACACCAAACCGATACGCGGTTCAAAAGAAATGCCCGATCATATCATGCTGACCATCAACGGCGATGCAAAAACAACCATGACCGTGACCTGGCGTACTTGTACAGAAATCAAAAACGGATACTGCCTTTATAAAGAAGACGGAACAGACACATGGCTTCGCTGCGACGCCGAAACCCATGTATTTGAAAGCGACATTGATACAAGCCGTATTTTTTCCGCACACTTGCCGAATTTAAAAAACGGTACAAAATACACCTACACCTGCGGTGACGAAACATACAGAAGCAAAGAGTATTCATTTACAACCGAAGAAGAAAACTGCACAAAATTCTCTTTTGTCTGTGTTTCGGACCAGCAGTGCGGACATCCGTTTTATGAGCCGGATTATTCCGGATTCAACCGTTTTCTTAAAGATGTTCTGAAAAAACATCCTGACATCCGTTTTATTTACACGGGCGGTGACAATACCGATTGCGGACAGCATGAGCAACAATGGAACGGCATGTTCAGCGGTTGCACGGATATTATTGAAAGCATTCCTTACATGATGACCATGGGTAACCATGACAACCGCGGTTTTCGTGTTTATACAGACAAAGAAACCGCCGGAAGATATTATGCTGAACCTGCAACCTTTTTCAATGAACAATTCAAAGGGGCATACCAATGCAACGGCCCCGAAGGATGGACCCCCGAGAATCACACCTTTGACTACGGCAACTGCCATTTCACCGTTTACGGTGTCAACGAGCCTGTTTTGGTCAACGAATGGTCTTCAAAAGATCTCAAGGCTTGCGACAAAACATGGAAAATTGCCTCATACCACTTCCCCATCTGTTATTCCATCCCCGAAGGCAGCAACTACGATGCTTACCCGATGATGATGGAATGCATGGAAATGAATGACATTCTGTTTTCAGGACATGAGCATAATTTTGCCCGTTCTTTCCCTCGCAAAAACGAACAGCTCTTTGACCGTCCGTCTGAGGGAACGGTACATTACATTCTCGGCAATGCAAACGGTCATCCGCCGGGATCGCGATCCGTATGGAAAGTCTGGCATGCCGCATTCAATCCACAGGAAGAATACAGATATTTTTATACACTTGTCGAGGTAGACGGCAAAAAAATGACATTGACAGCCTATTTTGATGACGGAAGAATTGTAGACAAATGTATTATTGATAAGGAAAACGATGAAATCCTCCCCTATGCTGTCGCACCCGTTTATTCCAAAACAAGACTCATTTACAAAGGTGTTGATCTTGCACTTGCTGCTTGTCAGACGCCACCCGTGCAAAAAGACGGAACATGGTTCATCCCGGCTGCAATTTTGTCAAATCATATCGGCGGCACAGTAAAAACCGATATCGGCACAATGCATATTCAACTGTATAACACCGAAGTACTTTTTAAAGAAAACAGCAGTACTTATGTTTGCAACGGTGAGCAAAAACAAATGCAACATGCTGTTTTCCGCGGAGAACGCGAACAGCTTTATGTTCCCGTAGATGCATATTGCGATGCATTTGACATGAAATGGTGTCATGCGGAACGCAACAATTTCCTTTCAATCGAAAAAGAAAGCGAGGACAAACCTGTCCCCGTGCAACCATAAAAAATATACAAAAATTACGGAGGTTCCATATGTCTTTCACAAAGAGCGAAACGCTGCATTATTTTGACATTTATCCCAAGATTTTTCCGGCTGACAAAGAAGTGGAAATCACAATCAAAACACTCGGTGGCAGAATTTCCTTCATGCAGGACACCGAATACACCATTGAACTTTGTCCCTTGAACGAAGGAAGCAAGAGAGATTATCCCCACGTTTCAAGATGGGAATACAAAACCGTAAAGCCCTGTACAGACGGTTGCATTCGTTTCAAGCACGCTTTCCCCGATGAACAGGAACACTTTGTGCGTGTAATTCTGGACAAAAAAGAGCTGGTTGAGCTGTCCGTTTATTCTCTTCACGAAGATCTCTGCGGACGCTATCCCTTTATAGGCGACTTGCATATGCATTCCTGCCGTTCCGACGGTTGGCAGACACCTGCCGTTGTTGCAGCAAACTATCGTCGCAAGGGATATGACTTTATGGCAATCACAGACCATCACCGTTATTATCCCTCGTTGGATGTCATGAATCTGTATAAAGATGTACCGATCGAACTCAATCTTGTCCCCGGCGAAGAAGTACATACACCGCGCGGTGATGAGAATCATATCAATGATGTACACATTGTCAATTTCGGTGGTGAATGGTCTGTTAACGGACTCATCAAAGGCGATGATAACGACGTGGAAACCGGTGGCAGCCTTGCAGGAAGAAGCCTGAACGGTGAAGCTCCGGAACAGATGACGGTTGAAGAATTCTATGCACAGGTCGATGCACTGAAAGATACGCTGGATATTCCGGACGGCATCGAAAAATACACATTTGCCTGCTGCCAATACATTTTTGATAAGATCAGACAGGCCGGCGGTCTTGCCATTTTCCCGCATCCGTACTGGAGAAACAACGTCAATCAGGTGCCCGAAAAGTTATGGAAACTGATGTTTGAACGCAAGATTTTTGATGTGTTTGAAGTACTCGGCGGCGAACGTGAATTCAACCACAACGGTTATCAAACCGTTGCATGGTATGAACAATGGGCAAAAGGAAACAGAATGCCCATCGTCGGCAGCACGGACACACACGACTCCATCAATCCCAAAGCCGACATCTGCTGCACAATGGTTTTTGCACAAGAAAACGAAAGAATTTCCCTGATGAATGCCATCAAAGACTATTATTCCGTTGCTATCGACACCATCAGTGCAGAATACCGCATGGTCGGCGATTTGCGTCTGGTGCAGTACGCATCTTTCCTGTATGAAAACTTCTTCCCCCTGCACGATGAGCTGTGCTACGAAGAAGGCAGGGCTATGAAAGACTATGCACTCGGTGAGCCCGGTGCAAAAGAAATTCTTTGTGCCATTTCCGGCAGAATGAAAGCACAAAGAGAAAAATACTTCGCATTTTAAATCCGAATATAGTTTGCGGATGTTCTTCGTGAGCATCCGCTTTTTTTGCTGCAAAAAAACAGGCTACTGCCGAAGCAATAGCCTGTCAACAACAATCAAGAGATCATATCCATCAATTCACCGATGGTCATATCGGGATTATCAATACCGGTTGTGATAATACGAATGCAATTTTTGTGCATTGTTTCGACATCCTTTGCATTAATCAGATTGGGACGGTACATATAATAGAAATCCATACCGCCGTCAGCCTGTGTGGGTAATGAGAAAACATACAAGGGCATGATGTATCTGCCGGGATTGTAACCTGCAAATTCAATTTCAACGCCTTCATCCAAAGGAAGATACAAAGGCAACCAGGTATACATCATAAAAGACGGTCCCTGTGATGTCTTAAAGTTGAAAACTTTCTGCTGCATCAATCTTGCGTGCATATAGGGGAAATTGGAATGACGGTACAACTGGGTACGAAGTCCGAAAATATATGCAAGTGCATCTTTGAAAGTAGAATCTTCTTCAATAATGGAATGCATCTGCAACGGTTGTGCAAGACAACCGCCCATTTTCTTTGTTTTAAAGGTTACACGACGGCTGCAAAGCGGCATCATCAATGTATCAGGTGTTCTGTAGTTGATGGCAGAGGCGTGTGTACGCATACCCAGAAGAACCAGATTTTCGGGAGCATTTTTTGTATCGCGGCAATAGTCAAAGAATTTCTGTGCCTGTTCCGGTTCAACATGATAACGGACAATATTGCATTTGTCGTGAATCATATCGTATGCAGCCGGAACTCGCAAATCGGGATTCTTTGTCTTTTTACGCATTTTTTCCAAAAATGCAGGGCCGTGAATACCGGCATAGAACGGCTCTCCGTTCTGAGTCCAATATTCATAATACCACTTCTTATCTTTTTCATATCTTGCTGTATCTTCAAGATATGCAAGGTCTGCCTTTATTGCATCTTCATAAGGATAAAGAGGTTCTGGCAAATCTTCACCTGCACTCAATGCTTTATAAACAGCCAACAGATCACCGTAGAAAATACCGCAAGCAAGTGCATCCATGATAATGTGCGATGCATTCAGATAGATACCCGTATGTCCTTCGGGAGTTGTAAAAAGAACAATACGAAAAATCTCATCCTTCATCCATTTAACAGGTTTCTGTGCATCCTTTTCAAGATAAGCCTGCATTTCTTCGCGAGAGGTGAAGTGTTTAACAGGAATGTCGTTCATAACGACCTTGGGCAGAAAGTGCTGACGTATTTCCTTATCCAACTTGAAGAAACGCAGACGCATGCAGTCGTTGCGTTCAATTTCTATATTGACAGCTTTTTTCAGCAACTCCATATCAAGGTTCTGATTCACAATGATCGAAGTCGGAATCTGCATAACACTCTTGTGCAGGCTGAATTTGATCATGTAATACATGGTCTGCTGCGAAGCAATCAACGGATAATGGGTTACAGGAATCTCCTTTTTACTCATCTCAACTTCACCTTTCATTACACCTAAATAAATAACTTTAATTATTATATTACACCAACATAATCAAAGTCAAGGTTCAATTCTTTTCTGTTTGCAGAATTTGTTACAATAATCACAAATTTGTTTGAAATTGTCAAATATTAACCGTCATTTCAAGCCAACAAACAGAGATCGGCTTATTTGTATTATTGTGTACGCGAATCACAGCAATTGTATCATCCGAACCGTTTTCAACAAAAAACTCATTACACTTTGCAAAGCCGGGGATGCAACCGTTTTCACATTCCTTACCTTGTTCATTTCGAGCTGTAACCACAGGCGTTCCGGTTTTTTCAGCCTGCTTATCATTGACAAAAACGTCAAAAGCGTTTTCAGCCGTTGCGTCGCTTCCGATAATCAAACAAACAGCAGCACCGTCAAAAACAGGACCAAGGGTTATTTTTCCATTCCAATCAGCACCGGGTAAAATTGTGAACGGAAATTCTCCATCATATAAATGTCGACGACGCGAGCCGACAGACTCGGAAAGTGTACCACAGGTTTCATAAATATCATACAAAGCAGAATCAGGATCAAAAACATCTGCACAAAAACCTTCCAGATACACTCCCTGACAACCTGCAGCAAGATATTTCACAGCCCAAGCATTCAGCATAGATGAGGTCGGATACCAGTCTTTTTTATTTTCCGTACAAAGGAAATTGTACACACCTGCGAACACGCAAACATCCGCTTGCAACAAATTCTCTGTTGCGGCTGTTTTGTAACATTCTTTTTCTGCGGCACAGATAATAACTCCGTCAATTCCTTTTGGTACGGAGATATTTGCATCCGTTGTCAACAGAAAAATCTGTTTATCGTCATGCAACTTAACAAGTTGCTCAAAACAGGTAAAATCATTCTCATTTCTGCAATCCAGAACAACACCGTCTGCATCCAAAGAAATTCCGGACTCAACCTGGTCTGACCGGATTGTCAAGAATGCCTGCAAGCCGACCTTGCGACAACGATTGATCCAGACAGGTAATACTTCTTCATTTGCGACCGGAAAACACAACACTCCGATACCGGTTGCAGCATATTGATCAACAAAGGCAACCAGATCGCGTTGTCTTGCATTTTTTCCGCCGATTCTATCCAAAAATTGATTTTCGGACTCCGTATCAATTTGCAGAATCAGCATTGTATCAGCCGACTCATCAAAAAGAGCCGGTGTCATATTCAACAATTCATCCATTTTAAAAAACCCTTATTTGTAATACTTATTCGATTTCTTCAAATACTCTATCAACATCATCGGCCAATCGGTCTGGATGCAATCAAAGCCTTTGTCTGCAACCCATCCCCATCCTTTTTCTTCACTTTCGGTCAAAGCCGTATCATCGCTGTGACCGCCTGCAAGTTGCTCTTTGTAGTTATAGATGATGGTATTTGCCCAGACAAGGATGTTATCACGGTGCATTTTTTCAATAAAAGCATCGGTTGCGAGATACTCGTCATCTTTTGCAAAAAGCACCTCAACACCGACATAATTGATATTCCCTTTGCGTAACTTTTCATGTTGCGGATGGTCTTTTCGGACGATCGGCATAAACGGCAATTCGGGAGCAACATCTGCAAGTACCTGCAGGACTTTATCGGAAAGCTTGCTTTTGACAAGCATCTGATCAATCATATTATGTCGCTTGATCGCCTCGTAAATCTTTTGCGGATTGTCCCAGAATTTATCAATATTGATATAACAACGGCCTTTGAATTGTTCAAGAAAAGTATCAAAATCAGCAATAGAAAACTGTGTGGGGGTATTGTCCGTATTGACATAGTGCTGCTTTTTGACAGCATCCAGTTTCATGGTCGGTAATGGACGAAAACGATTCAGATGTGCCCATTCCATACCGGGATGGAACAAAAACAGCTTACCGTCTTTGCTGCAACTGACATCCACTTCAATCATATCTGCCCCCTGTTTCAAGGCGATTTCATAAGAAGCAAGTGTATTACAGGGAATATTTCCGCCGGCAGCACCGCGATGTGCAACTACAATGATATTTTCTTTTGCTTTTTGACGAAGATCAAACTCCATTTTACAATTCCTCCGCAGCAATATTTATATTTAACAGTATATAAAAGTCCGTTCTTTCTGTCAAGAAGCGAAGTCGCAAAAAGTATAAATCTTGACGAAAGAAGAAAAGAAAGCTATAATTTAAAAACAGAAACGAAAACGGAGTAAAAACAAAATGATATACAAAAATTTTAAAGGCAAAAAACTGTCTGCACTCGGCATGGGTTGCATGCGTTTACCCGGCGACGGCTACGGAAAACCTTTTATCGAGGAAACTGAAACAGAAAAAATGATTGACTGCTGCTTTGCAAACGGCATTAATTATTTTGACACCGCATGGGGTTATCACGGCGGCAACAGCGAACCGACCATTGCAAAGTTTTTGCACAAATATCCGCGGGACAGCTATTATTTAGCAAGCAAATTCCCCGGTTATGACCTTGCAAATATGGGAAAAGCAGAAGAAATTTTCAACAAGCAGCTCGAACGCTGCATGGTGGATTATTTTGATTTTTATCTGTTTCACAATGTTTGTGAAATCAACATCAGCCAATATCTTGATGATGAAAAATACGGTGATTTTTCCTTTTTACGCAAACAAAAGCAAAACGGAAAAATCCACCATCTCGGTTTCTCTGTCCACGGCAGCCTTGCTGTTATGAAGCGTTTTCTGGAAGCCTACGGCAAAGACATGGAGTTTTGTCAGATTCAGCTGAATTATCTCGATTGGGATTTTCAGGATGCAAAAGCAAAACTTGAACTTCTTGCTGCATACGATATTCCCGTATGGGTTATGGAACCCTTGCGAGGCGGAAAGCTTGCAACACTGGATGCCGAGAACACGCAAAAATTGCAGCAGCTTCGTCCCGACGAAAGCATTCCCGGTTGGGGATTCCGCTTTTTGCAGACATTGCCGCAAGTGACTATGGTGCTGTCGGGAATGTCAAGTCTTGAACAACTCAAACAGAATATTTCTGTTTTCGCAGAGCACAAACCGTTGTCCGGCATAGAATGGGATGCTTTGCAGGAAACAGCACGCGATATTATCGAACAAACAACACTACCCTGCACCGCCTGCAGCTATTGTACGGATCATTGTCCGATGCAACTCGATATTCCGTGGACCGTTGAATTGTACAATGAGTATTGCTTTACCCACGGTCTTGTCCCTCTCATCCGAATTCGTTCTCTGCCGGCAGCAAAACAACCGACTGCCTGTTTACATTGCAAAGCATGCGAAGCGGTGTGTCCGCAACAAATCGCGATCTCCGACATGATGGAAGACTTTGCAAGCAAACTGAAAAATTAAATTCTTCATAAAAAACCTGCCCGTTGTCGAGCAGGTTTTTATCGTTTATTGTAAGAAAAAAATACTTATACTGTCTCCTGCCCCATCAATTCCTTGCGAACCAAATTGATCATGATATTTGTGTTCATTCTGGCTGCATTGATGGGATATTTTTCACGCACACTGCCTTGCCAGAAAGCATTGATGAAATCTGCAATAATATCTTCATTTGTTTTTCCGTCCTGAAAACTGATATACACAAAATTGATAAAATCCTGCGTTGCTGCACGGCAATTATCAAGAAAAAACCTTGTATCAAGATCATTCATCAAGCCAAAATGAGGCATTACAATTTGTCGGATATCCATGCCGCAAATCCTGTCAATGGAAGCAAGTGCTTCTTTGCAACTGACAAGAACGGAAGGTACGATCAGACCATCGCCATTAAAAACACCGAGAGATTCACACGCAAGCAACAAACCATTTTCACGAAGATAAAAACCGACCGAACAGTGTGTATGTCCCGAAAGAGCCAACACTTCGAAGCACATTTTTCCGGCTTGTATAACATCACCGTCACCGACTTCAAGATCGACACGGAAAGCATCTGCCAAAAACAAATATTCCTGTATACCGCACGCATTCGCGTGTTTTGCATCCAGATCCTTCATAACCGCGACAGCACCGGGACGCTGAAAAACCTGTGCCGTGCGATGACTTGCAACAACAACTGCTTCGGGATAATGTTGTTTTATATAAGGACAGCCGAGTGCATGGTCATAATGCGAATGGGTCAGAAAAATATAATCAAGACTGCGTTGTCCGAGATGCTTTTTTATATTTTCTGCAATACCATCACCTGTAAAACCAAACCCTGTATCATACAGAATTGCCGTTTCACCGTCATCGAGCAAAAATGCTGCATCACCGGGCAAAACCCTGACATCATAAACTTTTATATCTGTCATTTTCTTTTCCTTAATGAATATCTACTTTTACAAAGCAAAGGTATGCAATCCGCCTGCGAGCACTTTTGTAATACCGTTATAAACAAATATTGCCTGCTTGTTCTGCGGAATACAGACGGAAAACTCGATTCCGTTTTCCGTTTTTTCAAAACCGACACTGACCTCACCGCAAGGAAGAACAAGTTTTCCTCTTGCAAACTGAAGTTTTCCGGGAATCTTCGGTGCAATCACCAGGTCCTCAAATGCAACGCTTGTTTCTGCTTGCGAAATACCCAGAACACCTGTAAACAAATACCGTACACAAGCACCAAACATAGGATGATTGTGTGAACCGCCACCATCCCAGTTTTCCCAGACAGTAGTCGCCCCGTGTCTTTTCATAAACAGATAAGAGCCGAATTCTTCGCTGTCAAGCAGCTTCAGAAAAGTATCGGTATAACCGTTCTCGGTAAGCAATGAACAAAGGATATCGGTTGCAATAAAACCTGTATCAAAATAACCGAGAACATCGTATTTTTCTGCAAGTTTTTTCACCGTGTTTTCATCAGCAAGTCCCGCCCACACGGCATAGGCATCCGCACCTTGGATACCATTGCAGAAAGTGCCGTCTGATTCATTTTTATAATTCTCTTCCACTGCTTTAACAAGTGTGCAAATCAATTCTTCATAAGCAGAGATATCCTGCGGTTTGTTTATAATTCTTGCAATTTCACAGAGTATACGAAGGATTTTTATAAAGAAACAGGTATTGACAAAGGGTTCGGGAATTGCAATTTTTTCACGCGTACACCAATCGCCCAAACACCAACCGCCTTTTTCTTCACGCACAACAAGCCCGTTTTCGCTGTGATTTTTGAGATATTCCACCCATCTGCACATCGGTTCATATGTTTTTTCAAGCATTTCTTTGTCGCCGTAGTACTTATAGTAT
The DNA here is from genome assembly GCA_045576275.1 of Acutalibacteraceae bacterium. Taxonomy (GTDB): domain Bacteria; phylum Bacillota; class Clostridia; order Oscillospirales; family Acutalibacteraceae; genus RUG806. The sequence continues at coordinate 190,671 of JAZNGB010000042.1, read as the reverse complement.
GCATAGGGTACGGTAACAATGGCACAGCCCCAACCACCGGGACCTCCGCCGCCACCCATCATAGGTGCAGTATGCTGCACATGACCGCTGACTTTGCATTGACAGTCAAGGATATCCTGTATCCATTTTCTATAAAACTCTTTGGTTTCAAGCAACATCATAACAGCCGGAGCACAAACCTGTCCGTCACCTGTATAACCCAGACGTTCACGATGTGGACAATCCGACGGGACAGACCCATGCATATTACCCAACTGCGAACGAATAAATGCATCATAGAGGAAATTAAAACCTTCCGACTCGCTTTCAAAAGAAGATGTAACAGATGCATCGCTGTGAATAACAACAACCTCAACGCTGTCAAAATCACCCTCAATCTCAAAATACCGAAACGCATGCCAGACAAATTTCGGCATAAAGGTACGCGAAGTACCGTCGCAGATAAATGTATCAGCCTGAATTTGTTCTTTTCCGGAAGAACAATGATAACCTCCACCGATTCGTGAAAAATCAAGACGACCGTCCTCGTAGATTTCCTCACTCAAGCGGATTGAAATTCTTTCACCGTTTTTTGCACTCGTATTCACACGCACAAGACCGCTGATATTTTCACCTGCATCATATATTTTTCTGCCGTCCGATTCTCCAATACAAACAGGAGAAACAGTCCGTATCATGCGGTCAGGTGTACCGATGGCTTCGCAAAGTTCGGTATCGGGAGTCTTAAAAACATGCACACGATTGCAAGGATACTGCACATTCGCATAATCAATCACTTCACCGATGAACAAATTGCTGTAGGTAATTTCACTCTCACCCCACAACTCGGTTCCGTCGGAAAAAACAAAAACAGAACCGTTTTCGGTTTCAAGACGAATGCAAAACGCAGCTTTCAGCACATCACCAAAAGCCATCTGTCCTTCGGCAATGCGTTCAGTCTGGCGATACCAACCGTTACCGAGGTGAACGGAAAGAACGTTTTCACCGTCGTTCAAAAGAGACGTAATATCGAATGTATAATAATACAGTCTGTGTGTCAATGTATCAAAAATGGGATAGAGCCAGTTTTGCATATCTCTTTTTTCATAATCGGTCACAACAGGCAAAAAGAATTGATCCGTGACAAGCTTGTTGTTGATTTTTGCCTCAAAAAAGCCAAGGGAAGTGATTATCAACTCTGCTTTTTTGCACTTTTCAGCCATAAATGAACGCAAAATAATCGGAGATACGGTTTCCTTTTCCGCACCGATCCATACGGCATTGCAAAGAGGATTGTTATTGTTGCTCATAAAAGCCTCCTCAAAAAAATGATAATATTATTATGTTGCTTTTGCATAGATTTGTCAATCGCTTTTTACATTTTCAACAATTGCGTTTTGCAGTTAATTATGATAAAATCAAATCAATAATTAAAAGGATTGTGATACTATGAAAATCAAGTTGCTCGGAAACACAAAAACCATCCTCAGCAATCCGCAAAGCAAACACAATTATTTCGGTTGGCCGAGTGTAGCAAAACTGAAAAACGGCAAAATTGCAGTTGCAGCATCCGGTTACCGCCTGGGACATGTATGCCCGTTCGGAAAAACAGTACTTGCCTTGAGCGAAGATGAGGGAGAAACCTATACAAATGCATTCCCTGTTATCGACACCGTCCTTGACGACCGCGATGCTGGTCTTTGTCCGTTCGGAGAAAACGGATTGATGCTGACTTCATTCAACAACACCCGTGCTTTTCAGGCACAATGTGCTCTCAATGAGACCGAAGCAAGAAAGAACTATTTTCTTTCTTATCTTGCAAGCGTATCAGATGAAGAGGAAGAAGCTGCGTTGGGTGCAACCTTTAAATTGAGTTTTGACAACGGTTTCACCTTTGGCGAACTTTATAAAAGTCCGATTACATCTCCGCACGGCCCAACGGTTTTACAGAACGGTAATATCCTGTGGATCGGTGCCACTTTCAGAAAGAACGATGCATTTGATCAACAGGATGATTATCTTGCTGCATATATCGTAAACACGGACGGCACCATGCAATTTGCAGGCAGAGTTGAAGATATTTATGAAAACGGTGAAAAGCTGAATTGCTGCGAACCGCATGCCATACAGCTTCCCGACGGTAAGATCATCTGTCATTTCCGTATCGAACAGACATTCACCACATATCAGACCGTGTCAACAGACAACGGAAAAACATGGTCAACACCGATCAGACTGTTACCCGACCAAGGCGGTGCACCGGCACATCTGCTGTATCATCCGTCAGGGGTGCTCATTTCCTGCTACGGTTACCGTCAGGCACCGTACGGTATAAAAGTCATGTTCTCCACCGATGGCGGTGAAACATGGGATACCGATCATTGGCTTTATCAGAACGGTATCAGCGGTGACCTCGGATATCCTGCAACGATTTATTTGCAGGACGGCAGCTTGCTGACCGTTTTCTATGCCAAAGAGGCCGCAGGCGGACCATGCGTCATCAAACAACAAAAATGGACTTTTGAAACCGAATAAAAATGAATGCCACTGTTTTTAATATACAAAAATTCTGCATCAATGACGGACCCGGTATTCGCACGACCGTTTTTTTAAAGGGCTGCCCGTTGCGATGCAGTTGGTGCCACAATCCGGAATCACACACAACCCAAAAAGTGCTTTTTTTCGACAAGGAAAAGTGTTTATTTTGCCATGCCTGTGAGTCCGTATGCAAGCTGCATGCACATCAATTTACCATCGATACGCATATTCTTGACAGAGGAATTTGTTTACAATGCGGTGATTGTGCAACCGTTTGTCCGAACAAATCGTTGGAAATCATCGGCAAAGAAATGGCTGTTCAGGATGTTTTGGATATCGTTTTGCGTGATAAATCTTTTTATGAAACATCCGGCGGTGGTTTGACAATATCGGGTGGAGAACCGATGATGCATTTTGATTTCTGTCTTTCTTTACTTAAAATGGCCAAAAAAGAAAATCTGCACACCTGCATGGAAACCTGCGGTTATACAGACAGTGAAAAGATGCTTCAAATTGCTGCATTTACAGATCTTTTTCTGTTTGACTGGAAGTTGACAGACAGCGTAAAACACAAGCAATACACAGGTGTAGGAAATGAGAAAATAAAGGAAAATCTGTTTGCTCTGGATGCCATCGGAAAGCAAATTGTATTAAGATGTCCCATCATTCCGACCGTAAATGACACAAAGGAACACCTTGACGGCATTGCAGCACTTGCAAACACACTGCAGAATATCACCGCAATAGAGGTGCAACCGTACCATATACTCGGCACGGGAAAAAGTGAAAGATTGGGCGATACACATATTATCGCATTCCCTGTACCCTCAGAAGACGATCTGCAGCAATGGATTGCACACATACAAAACAAAACAAATATTCCTGTTTTAAAATCATAAACAAATTAAGGAGCTGCGTTCTGCAACTCCTTTTTTTCATTTATCGCACTTCAAACCCTGCAAAACCATATGCCGGAATATCGGAAAGATAAATCCTGTCTTTTTCCAATCTGCCGTTGCAGTTGATAAAGGTAATCTCGCTGTATTCTTTTTCCAATTCAACCACAGGCGAAACAGCAATATCGGCAAAGAAATTCCAAAGCCCCACTGCAAGTGCACCGTCCTTTTCCTTTGCCTGCATATACAAAGACGGATGACCGTAGCAGAATGCAGGCAGTTTCCGACCGCTTAACCATTCGACATGGGTTGCATACTGACGTGCACGTGCATAGTGCTTGAGCGTTTTATCCGAGCCGTTTCGTGTATTGATATTCAGCACCAAAAAGCGGTTGCCGTCGGCATTTTCATAGCGGTAAGACAACGGAATTTTTCCGTTTTCGGTTTCGGAATCGCTGAGAATTTCCGCATTGTCTTTGACGGTAATATCATAACAAACGGCATCGTAGGTGGCAATGTAATTATCGTCACACAGAAAATGCTCCTCTCTGACACCCTTTGCAATGCCGTTTATTTTTTCAAGACCGACATCAATGCCTCTTTGCATCAGAATTTCAGCGGCGGCAAGGTCCGCAATCAATCCATTTTTGAGTGCAGACAAGGGCAAATGTCTTGCATTTTCATCAAACACGATACCGCAGACTCCGTCCCCCTCATACACAGTGGGAATTGCATTGTGTGCAAGGGTTCTTGCAGCTTTGGAAAAGAAAATACTTTCAATGTCGATTTTGTCATTCACCGCCGTAGGCGTGACGGCATCGGCTATTTTGTTCATGCTTTCATATACTCGTACACCGACACTTGTTTTAGGTACAAAATATGTATCAAGCTGTTTATAAAGTGCACAATTTCGCTCGTGGAACACAGCATAGCCGGATTCATAACCGGCATTGGAAATATAATCCTGACCGTATTTCAGAATGCCGTCCGTGCAGCCCGAAGCACGCAAAGCCGTGTCAAAGCCCTCCACATAGCTTGCAGGGGTGCAAAGACGAGGACGCGGATATGCATCCCCCTCGGAGAAGATTTCAACATCCCCTTTTCTTGTCCACACACTTTCCATGCGTTCGAGCTCAATAACATCCTGCAGATAATTGCCCCATGCGGTCATAGCAGCCCAATACGGAGCACCGATGAGCCGCACAAAGGGTTTTGTTTTACCTGCAAGCAAACGGGCAATTTCATCTGCCGTTGTGCCGTCCAGATCCCACGAGCTCATGCAGGCGCAGAAGCCGACACGCATATTTTCATCAACAGTATCCACCGCTGACCGTACCGCGTTGGCAAAATCACGGAACACATCTCCGTTGACCTGCAAAAAGGCATCACGATATTTGTTTTTGCCGCCGGTTGTGATATAAGTTTCAAGTTCTTCCCTTGTTTTTTCTTCCCCTGTCAGGGCATTGATGCGTGCAATATGTCCGTCACACAGACAAGCGGCTGCATCCGACTGAAAGCCGTAACGGAAGTCATCGTCAAACATAATCAGGTCAACACCCGTTTTGGCAATATCACGGATGTAATCGCAGGCAAAACGGACAAAAGCTTCATCCGTCGGGCATTTGTGCCCCGTAATATCCTTGCCCTTGATGGTACGCATATCGCGGAATGCACTCTCCGCCTGAATCCAGAATGTCCAGATCCATGCGCCAACCTCAAAGCCCTGTGCCTTGAAAAATGCGGCATTGTCGGCAAGCTCATCCAAAGCCTGCTGCTTCTTTGCTTCATCAGGCTCATAGCAGCTCAGTGCAAGAAAAACACGCTCTGCATCAAATCGGCGGATTTCGGAAAGCAGCTTTTCACGACCGGCTCTTTTGATATTGCAATTCGTCATGGGAACGGAAATTTTGTACATACCTCGTATCCTCCATTATTCGCAAATCTTATATAATTTAACGGTTGACATGTTGGCAACGGCAATCAACCCCGGTTCGAGCTCCGTAAAATTGGTCGCACCGAATTTTTCCGAAACAGATGCAAGAACCTTGTCACCATCTTTATTCAGCACATAAAAGCCGCTTGCGGATGCCATATAAAGATATTTTCCGCAGGAAGATTCAGCAACTTGATTGATTCTGTCTTTAAAGCTGATACGATCAAAACCGAATGAAGCAGTAATATCATGTACATTCTTTTCAAATTCTTCGTTTACTGCAAACAACGGTGTGAAAATATCCGCAAAATTGTGTGTCTTTTCGATCGGTGCAGGGTGTTTTATTTTTCTGATCAGCTTGCCGAGTTTTGTGACTTGATAGAAAAATTCATCGCATGATGCAACTGTAACGATTCCATTTTCTTCATCAAACTGAAGATTGTGCGAAATTACATCAACCTCCAACGGAATTTCCAAGGAGGTAGCGCCATCGAAGTATACAAAATAGTGTTTGTTGTAATCCTGTCGGTTGCAGCCGCACAAAAAATAAGTATTGCTTTTCTCCAATCGAATAAAGCACCCGAATGCGTATTTTTCAGCCATAAAATCGACATAATCTGTCAAATCAGAAGCATTGTATCTGCGCAGGGTACTGTTGATTGGTTTTCTTTTCATAACAGCAATATAAATATATTGGCCGTCAAACGACCAGCAACCGAGACCTTCAATATTATAATTATAGGGAGCTCGGACGGTATGTCTTTTCACTTCAAAGGTTTGAAGATCTACAATGTAAAATTTATTCAAGTTTGACACCAACAGTAATTTGCTTTCATCGGGTGAAACATCGGCTGAATAAACATAATCAAGCTTATCAACCGTATGAATCAGATTGTATTGCCGGTCCATAATGACCGCCTTTTGACCTGTGCAGGCAACAACATAAGACGGAAAAACAAAAACTGTTTTTGCTCTTGCAAAATGTTGGCATTTGAATTGTTTCAATTTCATTTACATCACCATCTTTATTATATCATATAAAAGATGATATGCAAGAAAAACAGCACCGCCAAAAGCAACAAAATCTTTGCCTGTTTTTTTACACAAGGTTGAATTATCAAGACAAAAAATCACCCATGCGGTTATTGCAGTTGTCTGCATTTTCAGTTACAATGAAAGCAGACAGAACGAAAGGGTGTATTCACATGGACAATCAGAAAATCGGTACAACAATTGCTTCACTTCGCAACGATAAAAGCATGACACAGGCAGAGCTCGGTGAACGGCTGGGTGTGTCCTTTCAGGCGGTCAGCAAGTGGGAACGGGGCGAAACACTGCCCGATGTTACACTGCTTACAAATCTTGCGGATGCTTTGGACACAAGCGTTGACTATATTCTGCGAAGCGGTGAAAATGATTTTGCCTACAAAGGAAAAATCAAGGTGTCCGACATGATCGACGGGCTCAACTATCTGAAAAAATTCGGTGAAGCTGTCGGCACGGAGAATATCATTTACCGCCATGCCATTGACGGCATCAACAATGGGATGAATACCGACATTGAGCCTGCATTCAGAGATGATTATATCTTTGAAGCCTTTGTGGCGGAATGTGTGATTCAGGACATAAACCGCGGCATGTATGCTGATGTGACGGACATCAAGCGCAGCTTTAAGCACGAGCACTTCCGAAATATCGTGCTGAATTATATCAAAAACAGAAAATAAGATTTCAACACCGCAGCCGAACCAGGTTGCGGTGTTGAAATTTTTCATGCTGCTGCGTCCAGCATGTTTTCAATAAAAATGGCATAGCCCTTGGTCGGGTCGTTGACAAGCACATGCGTGACCGCACCGACGAGCATTCCGTTCTGAATAATGGGACTGCCGCTCATTCCCTGCACAATGCCACCTGTTTTTTCGAGCAGCTCGTCATCCGTTATCTTGATGACCATATTCTTGATTTCGGCATTGTAATCGGCATTGATACGATCGATTTCAATATCATAGCTTTCAATATTTTCGCCGTCAAGCGACAGCATGATTTCGGCAGGCCCTGTCTTTACTTCTGTTGCCCATGCAACGGGATATTCGCCTGCACACAAAGGCTCTTCATACAAAATACCGTACACACCACTCTGACAGTTCTTCTCGATACTGCCGATGACTTCCTCTTCCAGAGAGCCGCCAAGCTCCCCTGCCGTGCCGCTTTCACCCTTTTTGATATTCCACACATAAGCATCCACGATCTGACCGCCTGCGATGGGCAGAAGCTCACCCGTGTCAATATCGCTGACCGAATGTCCGAGTGCTCCGTAAATACCAGTTTCAGGATCAAAAAATGTCATTGTGCCGATACCGAGTGTTGCATCACGCACCAACGTACCGCAACGGTATTTTCCGCTTTTCTTGCACTTTTGCGGCAGAACGGATATGGTCTGCTGTACATCATCACGAGTAACGGTCAAAACAATTTCATTCCCACCGCAATTCTCAACAGCATTGGAAAAGCTGTAATTATCCGATACTTCAATACCGTTTACTTCAGTTATAATATCCCCTTTTTTCAATCCTGCCTGCTGTGCCGGAGATGCTGTTCCGTTTTCCGCTTCAAAAGGTTGCACATCCACAACAATGACACCGTCCGTAAACAACTGCAAACCAATCACATCTCCGCCGACACAGAGTGTTTTTCGGTCTGTATGCAACACCGAAACGGATTTGACCGGAACAACTCCGAACAAACTGTACTGTTCATCCGTAACATAGGAACTACCTGAAACAGAAGCTTCTACCGCATTATCTGAAGTCGAATACAAGCCGAAAAATGTGGGATTTGCATTGCTGACCGTTGCAGAATCGGGTATACTATAATAGCCGAAAACAAGCAACAACATACACATTGAGCAAATGACTGTCAAAGAAAGTGATATTTTTTTTATTTTCCTTTTCATCGTTATCCTCCGTCTGATTCACAATTCTTGCACTTTAGTCAGTTTTTCCGAAGTGTAAAAGTTTATCCGATGAAAAGCGTTTGCAATCTTTCAGCTTCCTTCCGCAAACGGAAAAATTTGAAAAATTGCTATTTGAACAGCGTTTTAAGTATTTACAAAGCAGAATGTTTTATGTTATAATCATAAATTAGAGATATGATATCTATTTAGAACCATTATTTATTTTGGGGATAGAAAAATGAAAAAATTAGCGTTTTTACTCTGCCTGCTTCTTTCCTTCCTGCTTTTAAGTGCTTGCGGAGATGAAGATACTGTTCCGACACGTGTTTCTACGTCCGGATATCAGTTCTCATCATCCCCCACGGAACAGGCAGCAACTTTGCTTCCGACAACCATGCCGTCCTCATCTGCAGACATCATGCCCAGTGTAAACTATTTCAACAATACAATCTGGGAGGATTTTGACGACATTCAGAAATCCGCAACAACGGGAGCAACAACATCCACCGCAGAACCTGCCGATATCAATGTTTTCAACTACCCGTCCACCACGGTTTTATCATTCTTTAAAACTTTGGCTTTTCAGGATGAAAGTGTAGGCAACATCGGATTTGTCCGCAAATGGCAAAAACCTCTGTACTATGAAATTCGTGGCACTGCTGACGAAATCGATGTCACTGTCATTCGTTGGCTTGCAACAGAGCTCAACGGTGTAAACGGTTTCCCGGGCATGTATGCGGCCAATGAAAACAACAAAGCGAATGTGCGTTTTTACTTCGGTAACATCAGTGAAGTACAGACACAGCTCGGTCTGACAGATGCAACCTTACAAAGTGCAAGCCGCATTTATTGGCAAGACGGTAAATATTCCATCATGCTGGCAAAAATCGGCATTGTCAACGATGTAACATCCCGTGAAGAAAGAACAAGTGTCATTCTGGAAGAAATGCTGCAGATTCTGGGACTTATGCAAGGCACTTTACAGTATCCGCAAAGCGTTTTTTACAGAAACGGCAACATTCCGCAAGTTCCCGATGAGTTGGACTGGGCGATGGTTCGTCTGCTGTATTCCCCGAATATCAAGATCGGCATGTCCGAAGAAGATGCAATCACCGCTGCAGCCGAAATGCTTACAACGTATTATGCAACAGGTGTTGTTTATACAAATCCGGAAATTGATTTTGAATTACTCGCCAAGCAATATGCCGATGAAGCCTCAACTACAGAGAGTGTAACGGAAGCTCCGACAACCGAAGCTCCGACGACAGAAGCACCGGCAACAACCACAACGACCGAACCGACGGCTGTACAACCGGATCAGACAACAGCAGAACCGACAACCATAATTAAACCGATTGAAACATTGCCGACAACGACGGAGCCGACCGAACCATCGACGGAACCGACCGATCCGCCGACCGAAGCACCGACAACTCCTCCCGAAGATGATACAACATTCGGTGATGATGTTCCGGAAATTCCATTAGGATAAAACAAAAGCTCTTTGCTGCAGTTTTTACTGTGCAAAGAGCTTTTATTTTTGTCTTTTATCAACAAAAAAACACGGCAATACCGAAGTACTGCCGCATTGATGAAAGCATTTTAATTAAAGGATTTCACCCATAATACCTGCCGGAGCAAGAACCGCATTGGATTCATCGGTATCGATATGCATTGCAAGTGCAAAATTGGGATGTACGCGAACAACAACATCACCGAAAATGAGGGTGCGTTCTGCGGATTCGATCTTGACATTGACAACCTGTTTGTCAGCAAGGCCGTACTTTTCTGCATCGTCGGGTGTCATGTGAATGTGACGCTTTGCAACGATAACGCCTTCGTTGATTTCGACTTCGCCTTTCGGGCCGACGATCTTGCAGGGACCGGAGTTTGCAATGTCACCGGATTCGCGAACGGGAGCAACGACACCGATGGAACGGGCATCGGATGCGGAAATCTCAACCTGGGTAGCAGGACGGACAGGACCGAGAATGGAAACAGCCGGGAACTGACCTTTGGGGCCGATAACAGCAACTCTTTCTTCACAAGCATACTGACCGGGCTGGGACAGATCTTTTTTCTTTGTCAGTTCATAACCTTCACCGAAAAGAACATCAAGTGCTTCGCGGGAAACATGAACGTGTCTTGCAGATGTTTCGATAAGAACTTCTTTTTTCATTGTGTTTTCCTCCATTTCTATAATTCCGATTTTTTATTATACAATCGAATCCGACAATTTACAAGAGGAATTTGGAAAATTATAAAATTTACTGTGATAAAAAAATTCTGACAACAATGATGAAAGATGTAAAATTATAAAATTTATGTAAGATGAATAATAAATATTAGCTTATTTTGTTATATTTATTATTATTATACTATTGACACAAATTTAACAAAGTGATATACTTTATGATGGTATGCAATGGGATAACCATAGCATAACCACCTTAAATTCAGTTATCATTTTTTATTTTTGAATGGAGGATATTCAGAAATGCAGAAAAAAATCAGCAACCTTCCCTTTAACGGCACCCCTGAGCAGGCTGCAAAACTGCAGGCAATTCTTGCCGAAGCAAAAGGCGACAAAAGCCGTCTGATGGCTGTCATGCAGGAAGCACAGGAAATCTACGGCTACCTTCCTTATGAAGTGCAGCAGATGATCGCAGAAGGTCTTGACATTCCGATGGAAAAAGTCTACGGTGTGGCTACTTTCTATGCACAGTTTGCTCTTTCTCCGAAGGGCAAGTACAACATCTCCGTTTGCCTCGGCACAGCTTGCTATGTAAAAGGCTCCGGCGACATTCTTGACAAAATCTGCGAAATTCTCGGCATCCAACCCGGTGAATGCTCCGCCGACGGTAAATACTCGGTTGAGGCTTGCCGTTGCATCGGTGCTTGCGGTCTGGCTCCCGTTCTGACCATCAATGAAGATGTTTACGGCAGACTGACCACTGACATGATCCCTGACATTCTTGCTAAATACGCATAAGAGTTACAATAAGGAGCAAACAGATGAACATCTCCACAATTCAGTCCTTGCTCAACGCTGAAGTGCTTTGCGGTAACGAACATCTCGATATTACTGTACATTCCGCGTGTGGCAGTGACATGATGAGCGACGTTCTTGCTTTTGTTAAAGACCAGGCAGTTTTGTTGACCGGTCTTGTCAATTCACAAGTCATCCGCACTGCAGTTATGATGGATATGCACTGCGTGGTATTTGTACGTTCTAAGCGTCCGACTCTGGAAATGATTGAATTTGCAGAAGAAAACGGCATTGTTCTTTTGACCAGTGAAATGAGAATGTACGAAGCCTGTGGCACGCTTTATACCAACGGATTGGGCGGTGCACAAGAAGTATGAGTGAATTTTTAAACTTTCATTTTGACGTTGACGGCGATAACTTTGTTTCTGCCGGTCAGGCTTCCGTACAAATGAAAAAGAATATGCGTCAACTCGGTCTTGCTCCGGAGATTATCCGACAGGTTTCCATCGCCATGTATGAGGGTGAGATCAACATGGTCATTCACGCACAAGGCGGTGTGGCGGATGTCAATGTTTATGAGGACCGCATTGAAATGATCCTTGCTGACAAGGGTCCCGGTATCAAAGATATCGAGCTTGCCATGCAAGAAGGTTATTCCACCGCAAACGAGCAAGTCAGATCGCTCGGTTTCGGTGCCGGCATGGGACTTCCCAATATGAAACGCTACACAGATGATATGAAAATTGATACTGTTGTCGGCGAAGGCACCACAATTACGATGATAGTAAACCTTAAATAAGTCGGGTGAGATTTTGAACGATTACAGACATTCCGTTGTTCTTGACGAAGACAAATGTACAGGCTGCACTACTTGCGTTCGACATTGTCCGACAGAAGCAATCCGCATTAAAAACGGACATGCCGAAATCAACACAAATCGCTGCATTGACTGCGGAGAATGCATTCGTGTTTGCCCACACAAAGCTAAAAAAGCCATGTGCAGCAAACTTGAACATTATATGCATTACAAATGGAAGATCGCATTGCCGGCACCTTCCCTTTTCGGTCAGTTTGCAGAACTGGATGATGTTGACTGCGTTTTACAAGGCTTATTGGATATCGGTTTTGATGATGTTTATGAAGTCGCAAAAGCCGCTGAGTTGGTTTCAGCCTATACAAGAACATATCTGAAAACAGAGGGTATCAAAAAACCTGTTATCAGCTCTGCATGTCCCGTCATTGCCAGACTGATCTCCCTTCGCTTTCCGTACCTCAAGGACAACCTTATGCCAATGCTTCCGCCGATGGAAATTGCAGCCATCCTCGCAAAGCAAAAGGCAAAGGAAAATCATCCCGAATTAAAGGATGAAGATATCGGTGTATTCTTTATTTCTCCGTGTGCTGCAAAAGTCAGCTATATCCGCAACGGATACGGCGATTATAAAAGCAACATCGATGTTGTTGTTTCCATGAGTGAGATTTATTTCTTGCTCATCGGTGTCATGAAGCGTGACAAAGCACCTACCCTGTCAAGTGAATCCGGAATGATCGGAATCGGCTGGGCATCTACGGGTGGTGAGTGTGCAGCCATTCTGAATGACAACTATTTATATGCAGACGGCATTCAGAATTGTAACCAGGTACTTGATTCCATTGAAAACGGCAATATGCCGCCACAGCTTGAATTTATTGAACTCAATGCCTGCATCAGCGGTTGCGTCGGCGGTATTATGACCATAGAGAATCCGTTTATTGCAAAAACCAGATTACAGACAGTCAGAAGATATCTGCCTGTTTCCAAGAATTTCTTACCGCAAGAAAACAGTTACATCCCCTCGGAATACATCACAGAAAGCCTTCCGACCTACATTCCGATCTCCCGATTGAGTGACAATATGGGGGAATCCATGAGAATGATGGCACAAATTCAGAAACTTCGCACGGAATTACCCGGCATCGATTGCGGTGCTTGCGGATGTCCGACCTGCAGAGCTTTTGCGGAAGATATCGTAAAAGGATTTATTCCCGGCATTGAAAACTGTGTTGTTCTTGCGCAACAAAAAACAAAAGAAGCAAACAAGGAGGACAGCAACGATGACAGCATTGCAATTGAGTGAAATATTCGGTTTTGAAGTACTTGCAATGCCGGAACCGGAACACCCTATCAACGGTTGTTACATCGGTGACCTGCTGAGTTGGGTTATGGGCAGAGCACAGGCAGACAACGTATGGATTACCATCATGTCCAACATCAACATTGCTGCTGTTGCAGCACTTGCCGACGTCGGTCTTGTTATCCTTGCGGAAGATGTCTTACCTGACAATTCTGTCATTCAGACAGCCGAAGCAAAAGGCATCAACCTTGTTCGCACCAAAATGACGGCTTATGAAACAGCCGTAAAACTTGCACAGCATATATGAATCGGTATTATTACGATTTTCACATCCATTCCTGTCTTTCCCCCTGTGCGGATGACGATATGACACCAAACAATATTGCCGGCATGGGCACACTCGCAGGTTTACAAGTCATGGCATTAACAGACCACAACACTTGCAAAAACTGCCCCGCCTTTTTCAAAGTCGCCAAGAAAAACGGCATCATACCGATCGCCGGAATGGAACTCACAACAGCCGAAGATATTCACATTGTTTGTCTGTTTGAAACGCTTGAAAATGCATTGGCTTTTGACGATTATTTACAAGCTCAAAGGATTTTGATCCCAAACAGGACTGACATTTTCGGCAACCAACTGATCATGAATGAGAATGATGAAGTCATCGGCACTGAAGAACATCTTCTGTCCAACGCCACCATGCTGACGATTGAACAAATCCCCGATGCAACGGCACAATTCGGCGGCATTTGTTATCCGGCTCACGTTGACAGAGAATCAAACGGTGTCATTGCAACGCTCGGCACATTCCCCGAAGAACCGTTTTTTTCCTGTGCCGAAATCCACAACAAAGAAAACAAGGATGCGTACTTACAAAAATATCCGACTCTCTATGAAAAACGGATTCTTATCAGTTCCGATGCCCATTTTTTATGGGACATTCGCGACAAAGATGCATTTTTTGAAATTGACGACGAACCGTATTCGTCAGCACTGGTACGCAAACAGATTTTTCGACAGCTCAGAGGAGAACAGCAATGAAAGAGCTATCCCTGAACATTCTTGACATTGCCCAGAATTCAATCAAAGCCGGAGCCGACACCATATCGATTGAACTGACCGAAACGACGGACACGCTTACGATTCAGATTAAGGACAATGGCTGCGGCATGAAAACTGATTTTTTACAGGCCGTTACAAACCCCTTTACAACAACACGCACCACAAGAAAAGTCGGTCTCGGCATTCCTCTTTTTAAACTTGCTGCAGAGCAAACCGACGGCAGTCTTACAATCACTTCAAAACATGAAAGTGACTTCCCTTCTGATCACGGTACGGTTGTTTGTGCGATTTTCCATACGCAGCACATGGATTTCACCCCCATCGGTGACATTGCATCAACAATCACAATTCTCATTCAAGGCAGCCCGCAAATTCACTGGATATACTCTCACAGAACACCTTTCGGTGATGTATCACTTGATACAGATGAGCTCAAAGCTGTTCTCGGAGATGTTCCGCTTGACACCTTTGAGGTCATAGCCTGGATCGCAGAGTATATCAAAGAACAATATTCGTTATTAAAAAAATAATATACATACACAAATGAAAGGATCTGTAAACATGAAGTCTTTAGCAGAACTTGCAGCAATCAGAGAAAAAATGCAGGGCAAAGTCGTTCTTCGTGAAGGCAGCGGTGACATCCGCGTTGTTGTCGGTATGGCAACCTGCGGTATCGCAGCAGGTGCAAGACCTGTCTTATCTGCATTCGTCGAAGAAATCAACAATCGCGACCTCGCAGGCAAAGTCACCGTATCCCAGACAGGATGCATCGGCATCTGCCAGTTTGAGCCCGTTGTTGAGATTTATGAAGCCGACAAAGAAAAGGTCACATATGTCAAGATGACCCCCGACAAAGCCAAGGAAGTTATTGAAAAACATATCATCGGCGGCAAAGTGATAGACGAATACACAGTAAGCAATATTTAAATGTTTTTGGAGGTATAAAAATGGTTCGTGCTCAAGTATTGATTTGCGGCGGCACCGGCTGTACTTCTTCCGGCAGTGTCAAGCTCATCCCGGAATTTGAAGAACATCTCGCAAAGAACGGTCTTACTGAAGAAGTAAAGATCGTAAAAACCGGTTGTTTTGGTCTTTGCGAACTCGGTCCTGTTGTTATTGTTTATCCCGACGGCACTTTCTACAGCAGAGTAGAAGCTTCCGACGTAAAAGAAATTGTTGAAGAACATCTTCTCAAGGGACGTATTGTTGAACGCCTTGCTTATACGGATGTTGCTGCTGATGCAGTTGTCGAAGGCAATGTTTCGCTGAATGACACCCGTTTCTATGCAAAGCAGAAGCGTGTTGCTCTTCGCAACTGCGGTGTTATCGACCCCCAAAACATTGAAGAATACATCGCTATGGACGGTTATGCAGCTCTCGGTAAGGCTCTGACCGAAATGACTCCCGAAGAAGTCATCAAGACTGTTATGGATTCCGGTCTTCGCGGCAGAGGCGGCGGCGGCTTCCCCACCGGTCTGAAATGGAGCTTCACAGCCAAGAATCAGGCAGATCAGAAGTATGTTGTCTGCAACGCTGACGAAGGTGACCCCGGCGCATTCATGGATCGTTCCGTTCTTGAAGGCGACCCGCACTGCCTTGTAGAAGCAATGACCATCTGCGGTTATGCTACAGGTGCTACAGAAGGTTATGTTTATGTCCGTGCTGAATACCCCATCGCTGTTGCACGTTTGCAGAAAGCAATTGATGATGCCCGTGCATACGGTCTGCTCGGCAAAAATATTTTTGATTCCGGTTTTGACTTTGATCTGTTCATCCGTCTTGGTGCAGGTGCATTCGTTTGCGGTGAAGAAACTGCTCTGATGACCTCCATCGAAGGCAACCGCGGTGAGCCTCGTCCCCGTCCTCCCTATCCGGCAGTAAAGGGTCTGTTCGGCAAACCCACCACCGAAAACAACGTTGAAACATTTGCAAATATTCCCCAGATCATCCTCAAGGGTGCCGAATTCTTCAACTCTATGGGCACTGAAAAGTCCAAGGGTACCAAGGTTTTCGCACTCGGCGGCAAAATCAACAACACAGGTCTTGTTGAAATCCCCATGGGAACCACTCTTCGCGAAGTCATTGAAGACATCGGCGGCGGCATTCCCAACGGCAAGAAGTTCAAGGCTGCACAGACCGGTGGTCCTTCCGGCGGCTGTCTCCCGGCTTCCCTGCTTGACATTCAGATCGACTATGACAACCTTGTTGCACAGGGTGCAATGATGGGTTCCGGTGGTCTGATCGTTATGGACGAAGACACTTGTATGGTTGACATCGCTAAGTTCTTCCTTGATTTCACAGTTGATGAATCCTGCGGTAAATGCACACCCTGCCGTATCGGTACAAAGAGACTGTATGAAATTCTTGAAAAGATCACAAGCGGTAACGGTACATTGGCAGACCTCGATGAAATGGAAAGCCTTTGCTACTACATCAAAGAAAACTCTCTTTGCGGTCTTGGCCAGACAGCTCCCAACCCGGTTCTGTCCACATACAAGCAGTTCAAAGACGAATACATTGCTCACGTTGTTGACAAGAAATGTCCCGCAGGCGTCTGTAAGGATCTTCTTTCCATCGTGATCGAAGCCGACAAGTGTAAGGGCTGCACGCTTTGCTCGAGAGTTTGCCCGGTCGGCGCTATCAGCGGTTCTGTCAAGAATCCGCACGTCATCGATCAGTCCAAGTGCATCAAGTGCGGTGCTTGTATCGAAAAGTGCAAGTTCGGCGCTATCGTTAAGAAATAAGGAGGAACGGATACAATGGCTGATGTAAATATCAAAATTAACGGCAGAGAATATACCGTTCCCGCCGGCAGCACCATTCTTGAAGCTGCCCGTATGGCAGGAATTGAAATTCCCACACTTTGCTATCTGAAAGAAATCAACGAAATCGGTGCTTGCCGTATCTGTGTTGTTGAAGTAAAGGGCGCAAGAAGCCTTGTTGCTGCTTGCGTATTCCCTGTCAATGAAGGCATGGAAATTTTCACCAACACCCCCAAAGTTATCGAATCCAGAAGAACTACCCTGCAACTCATCCTCTCCAACCACAAGAGAGAATGCCTTTCCTGTGTCCGCTCCGGCAGCTGCGAACTACAGAAGCTCTGCCATGATTACGGCATTGAAAATGAATATGCATTTACAGGTGTAAAGTCCTCCTATGCAATCGACAACAGTGCAGCCCATATGTACAGAGACAACGAAAAGTGCATCCTTTGCCGTCGTTGCGTAGCTGCTTGCGAAAAGAATCAGGGTTGCGGCGTTATCGGTGCAAATGACCGTGGTTTCGACACACATATCGCTTGTGCTTTTGAAAAGCCTCTTGCAGATGTTGCTTGCATCTCCTGCGGTCAGTGCATTACTGTCTGCCCGACCGGTGCTCTCTCCGAAAGAGATGATACCCAGAAGGTATTCGATGCCCTGAATGATGCTTCCAAGCATGTTATCGTTCAGACGGCTCCCGCAGTCAGAGTCGGTCTTGGTGAAGAATTCGGATACGAAATGGGTACGGTTGTTACCGGAAAACTTGTTGCAGCTCTCAAGGCACTCGGTTTTGACGGTGTATTTGACACCAACTTCAGTGCTGACCTGACCATCATGGAAGAAGCTACCGAATTCCTCGGCAGATACACCAAGAAGGAAAATCTTCCTCTTATCACATCCTGCTCCCCCGGTTGGATCAAGTACTGTGAAACCTACTATCCCGAATTCATCCCCAACCTTTCCTCCTGCAAATCTCCCCAGGGTATGTTCGGTTCTGTTGCTAAGACCTACTATGCAGAAAAGATGGGTATCGATCCTAAAGATCTGTACGTTGTCAGCGTAATGCCCTGTACTGCAAAGAAGTTTGAAGCAGAAAGAACAGAAAGCACTGCTGTTGAAGGTCTTGCTGATATCGATGCAGTTCTTACCGTTCGCGAACTCGCAAGAATGATCAAGAAGGCAGGCATCCTCTTCAGAGATCTTCCCGATGCACAGTATGATGCTCCCTTCGGACTCGGTTCCGGTGCCGGTACCATTTTCGGTGCGACAGGTGGTGTTATGGAAGCTGCTCTTCGTACCGCTTACGAAGTTCTGACCAAAGAAGAACTCACTGCTCTTGAATTCAACGATGTCCGCGGCATCGAAGGCATCAAGGAAGCTACGTACAACATTGCAGGTAACGAAATCAGAGTTGCAGTTGTTTCCGGCACTGCAAACGCAGGCAAACTGCTCAACATGATCAAAAACGGTGAAAAGACCTACGATTTCATTGAAATTATGGCTTGTCCCGGCGGTTGCGTAAACGGTGGCGGTCAGCCCATTCAGCCTGCATCTGTTCACAATTTCCGCAACATCAGAGCTGAAAGAGCTGCAGGTCTGTATGCTGACGACAAGGCTCTTCCCATCCGTAAGTCCCATGAAAATCCCGACGTAAAGGCAATCTATGCTGAATACTTCGGTGAACCCAACAGCCACAAGGCTCATGAAATCCTTCACACAAGCTATGTAGCTCGCAAGAAGTATTGATTGTAAAATAATAACGGCACAGCCTTTTTACAGCAACGTAAAAGGGCTGTGCTTTTTTATGCACAAAAAAAGAACGGCATAAAAAACCGTTCTTTAATATTTATCCTATTCTTGCACGTACAATCTCAAAACAAGCTTCATCTGTCAAAGCATCTTCACCTTGCAGCAATGCATACAATGCCATATTCAACAAAGCACCACAATTCTGTGCAGCTCGCATTTTTACATCGAGATACTCATCATTATAGTCACCTTTAGAATAGTATTCAACAAATTCATTAAAATACAAATGCATCAGGGCATCATACAACATACGGACGCTGTAACCATTTGCATCCAGAATCGTAGAATTCAGGCCATTTATATATCGGAAATATGCAAATACTTCAAGCATTACTCTTTCATGCAACTTACCTGTATTGTATTTTGCAGAAGATGCATTCAATTTCCGTTGTTCATATATTTTTTGTGCAACACAATAAAAGACAAATGCCTTTTTATCATCAAAGTGCTTGTAAAAAGTTGCACGATTAATTTCTGCTGCGTCACAAATATCTGTAATACTAAGTTGATCTACATTTTGCGATTTTATAAGTTCATAAAAAGTGTTATACAACTTTTTATTTGTTCTTACAAAACGCAAATCTTCTTTTCTTGCCATGAAAGCCAAGCGCCTCTTTCTTCTTCTTTCGTACATTATTATACATTTTCTTGTATGTTTTGTCAAGTTTCACGGCTTTCAAATCGCTCCAAATAGACATCAAAAAACAAGGATTGTCGCGAAACAACCCTTGTTTGATAAAAATATTCTATTTATTTTGCAAGAGAACCGACAAGCAGCATATACCCGCCGATCTGTGCACCGAATTCGGGTGCACCTTCCATGATAATCTTGCCTTCCTTTGTTGCTTCAAGCATATCATCGATAGACATCAGCGTGCCGAGAGCTGCATCCAGATCACGGAATTTAAGAGTGAAGAAAGGCATTGCTCTCTTATATTCACCCTTACCGGAACGGGATTTACCGGCCTTTACACGGATGAATGCACTAACACTGGGTTCATTCTGTACTGCAAACGCATATACGCGGTCGGGACTCTTAAGAGCCCATTCGTGCACTTCTTCGTGTCCGTTCTTATTAAGCTGGCTGATACCTGCACTCAGAAGATAGAAGTAACACTTGACAAGCAAACGCTTGGTGTCTTCATCTTCGGGAGGTGCGGTAAGACCAAGCAGGTTTGCCATTTTCAGCAATGCAGCCATGAAGGCGGCAAATGCTGCGGGATGCTTGGTAACACCCTTCATTTTAGGCAGAGTTGCCGGAGCAATCTTGCCTTTAAAGAATGCATTAAGTGCTTCCACACTCTTGAATTCAAGCTCCACCATGGGTCTGGGTTCGATTTTGGGATGAATCTTCCATTCGTCACCGTTGACCACAAAGTGAATTGCATACTTGCCACCCGGTGCTTCGGGAGCAAGACAACTTACCTGATAAACGCAATGGATATTCTTGAACATCTTGTTGATGCTCGGAACATCTGCAGCGATGACTTTCAAGAGCGGCAAAGCAGCATTCAAAAATATTTTATTTGTTAAGAAGGCTTCTCTATCTGCCATTGAATCTCTTTCCTTTCGTGTGAGATGCGGGGGCGCTTACATTTCGTCGTCCCAGTTGTCGTCTTCTTCAAAGTCTTTCTTCATGACTTCTCTGACAGCCTCGATGATGCCGTTTGCATCAATGCCGAGAACAGACATGATATCTTCATGCAGACCGATGGGTGCAAACTGATCCTGTACACCAAGCTTCTTGAATGCACAGCCCTTACCGGATTCAACAACAACTTCTGCAACAGCAGAGCCGAGACCGCCAAGAACGGTATGGTCTTCAACGGTGATGATGCGGCGAGTATCCATAACAGCCTTCAGAATTGCTTCCTTATCAAGAGGCTTGATGGTATGCATATTAAGAACACGAACCTTCAGGCCTTCTGCCTTTTCAAGGAAGTCAGCAGCCTGAACAGCCTGGAATACACAGGAACCGCAAGCGATAACGGTGATATCGGTACCTTCGTGTACGGTAACAGCTTTGCCGATTTCAAAACCATAGTCACTGTTTTCATACAGAACACGGTCAAAACCTCTGTTGATACGGATATAGAACGGACCGGGGGTTGCATAAGCAGCCTTGACTGCATTGTAGGTTTCATATCCGTCAGCAGGAACAATAACGGTCAGATTGGGGATGGAACGGGTAACAGCAAGGTCACAGATTGCATGATGGGTGGAACCTGCCTGACCAAAAGAAGTACCGGAATGTGTTGCAATAACTTTTGCATTGACATTCTGATAGCAAAGGTCGGTGTGCAACTGGTCAGCAGCACGGAAAGATGCAAACTGAGAGAATGTGGAAAGGAACGGCACAAGACCGGCTCTTGCCATACCTGCAGCAACACCAAACAGATCCTGTTCTGCGATACCGACATTGAAGAATCTGTCGGGGAATTCTTTCATGAAGTCACCGATCTTGGTGGACTTTGCAAGGTCAGCAGTAAGAGCAACAACATCCTTATGTTCTCTACCGAGTTCAACGAGTGCCTGTCCGTAAATTTCGGAAGTAGAAAGCTGAGTGGATTCAATTGCAGTATAAGTCATTCCGCCTGCCATAGCTTATGCACCCTCCTTTTCTGCGCGTGCTACACGCTTCTTATAGGTTTCAGAAAGAGCTTTCTTGCCTTTTTCGTACTTTTCATCATCAAAAGCACCATAGTGCCATGTATAATCATCTTCGATGAAATCGATACCGCAACCCTTGAGGGTGTTGCAGACGATCATGACAGGCTGTGTGCCACCGTTCTTATGGTTTTCATAAGCAAAGTCAATGGCTTCGCAGAGTTCTTTAAAGTTATTGCCGTCAATTTCCTTGACGATAAAGCCGAAAGCAGTCCACTTGTCACAGAAGGGTTCAAGCTTCTTGACATCTTCGGTTCTGCCGTCGATCATGCACTTATTACGGTCAACAAAAGAAATGAGATTGGTTACTTTATAGTGAGCAGCTGTCATGGCAGCTTCCCAGTTGGAACCTTCGTCGCACTCACCGTCACCGAGAACGCAGAAAGTCATATAATCCTTACCAAGCACACGTGCTGCAAGTGCGGTACCGACAGCGATGGAAAGACCATGGCCGAGAGAACCGGTGGATGCATCAACACCGACAACCTTATTGGAGTCAAGATGCATACCCATCTTGGAACCGGAAAGATTGAAGGTCTTAAGCATTTCCTTATCATTGAAACCGAGATCGCAAAGCAGAGGTGCATAAGCGATTGCGGTGTGACCTTTACTGAGAATAAAGCGATCACGATCTTCCCACTGGGGATCGTCAACCTTAATGTTCATATACTTGTGATAGCAAGCGGTCATGATATCAAGAACACTCATACCGCCGCCGATGTGTCCGCTACCGGCCCAATAAGTTGTATCAAGCGTCAGATTGCGAAGCTCGTCAACCTTCTTTTCAAGAGCCAGCCATTCGGCCTTTGAAAGAGACATAGAATATTCCTCCTGTTTAAATATTTATCAAGGGGCGGCTGCATGGAGCAACCGCCGGTTAAACTGAATTACTGATACTTCGGTCTGATTGCATGGAAGGCATCTTCTGCAACTTCAATGGTGCGTTTGATGTCTTCTTCAGTCAGTGAAGCATTGATGAAGTGATTGTGGTGGGATGTCAGATAAATACCTCTGTGTACCATTTCCTGTACCCAATCCTGATGAATAAGCAAGCTGTCATCGTCGGCCAGACGCAGGTAGAACAGAGCCGGTTCACCGGAGGCAACCATGTGGAAACCGTTGTTTGCAGCAGCAGCTTTCAAACCTTCGGTCAACATAAGTCCCTTTTCGCGGAACATCTTGGGAGCATCAAGATCTCTCAATTTGTTGATGCAGGCAATACCAGCAGCAAACGGAACCGCACTCATCCAATAAGAACCTGTATAGCTCAGACCGCTCATAGCTGATTTCAGGAAATCCTTACCGCAAAGACAGGATACGTTCCAACCGTTTGCAAGTGCTTTACAGAAGCAGATCATATCAGCTTCAAAGCCATAGTAATGGTCGGAACCAGCAACATCAAGACGGAAACCTGCACGAACGTCGTCCACAATCAGAACGATACCTTTTTCAGTGCAAAGCTTACGAACTTTCTGCCAATAACCTTCAGCAGGTGTTATATTATCAATAAAGTTACCATGCATATAGGGAGTGGAAATGAAAGCTGCAATTTCGCCTTCATTCTCTGCTACGAGCTTTTCAAGTGCTTCAAAGTCATTCCAATCAACATACAGGTTGTTGGCAACGTCTTCGGGGATAACGCCGGGATAGTCAACCTTCTGTGTCCACATGGAAACACCGTGATAGAAACCGTTGACGAAAATGATCTTCTTACGATGCGTATGTGCACGAGCACACATGATAGCACCCTGGGTGGTATCATTACCATTCTTCATGAAGAAAGCCCAGTCTGCGGAAGCAACGGTATCAACCATCAGTTCAGCAAATTCCACAATCTTGGTGGAAGGAGTGGTAACGCAGTTTTCAAGCTTCATCTGTGCCATAGCAGCAGCATCAACATCCGGATCATTGTAACCCAGAACATTGGGGCCGTATGCACACATATAGTCAATAAACTTATTGCCGTCTACATCCCAAAAATAGGAACCTTCTGCACGTTCGGTAAAGAACGGCCATGATGTGGGAGGAATCCAGCAACCTTCGGCAGGACCCTGATGTCCGTAAAGACCGGACGGAATAACCTTGCATGCTCTTTCAAACAATGCATGGCTTTTATCATAATTATAATGCTTAGATGCCATCTTTCTTTACCTCCTTATGCAAGATACAGTGCAACACGATCGAGAATACGGTTGACGTTATCAACCATGGAGATCATGCCACCCATGATAATAGAGCCTTGTCCGATGCAAGCAACTGCATTGACATTACCGTCAAAGAGATCACGAGCAAGCTTGATGCTTGTGAATTCCATAATTGCACGATAATTCTGCGGTTCTTTCTTCAGCGTAAGCATACGATGATCACGCACACGAATTGTAGCAGCAGGACCGCCGGTAATAGCAACTTTGATATCACCGTCAACAATATGATCCGCACTGAACTTACCGATTTCATCGTTGTTGCCGATCTGAGAAAGAGCAACGGTAATGGTATAGAACATCAAAGATGTGCTGATTTCAAAGAAACGTTCATCCTTAAGATCTTCGGGATCCGGACGCATATATTTGCTTAAAAGATCAGTCAACGGGATGAAACTCTTCAACAAAAACATAATGTGACTGAAACCCTTGCAAGGAATGGGAGTAACAGTACCATCGATCATTCCGTTGAATTTTTCACAAGATCCGAACGGAAGAAGAATGTCACATTTGTCAACCCCGTCAGTCATGCGGCAATAACCGTTTTTGAAAGTCAGCGTTGCGGAAGGACCGCCCTTTACGATCATACCGATCGAAAGGGGTTTTTTGTTCTTAAGCAAAGCTCTTGCCTGCGGATCAAGCTCGCAAAGATTTTCGAGCGTTCCGAGAACGGCATACATATTGATATATGCCAAGGTTTTCGCATCGGTTAAATTCATATTAGCCAAAACGCATTCCTCCTAAACCATGGATATTATAGTCCATTTATTTTATTATATATTTTACCAAAATAAAAACATCATGTCAACGAATTTTTTATGAATAATATATAGATAAAAAACTTCGGACAATTCAACAGTTTTCCTCATACAGTCATAAGCAATTTGACGAAAAAAACTCCGTCATCCAAAGACGGAGCTGCAAACATTTTATTTTATTTTGACTTATAGAGGGTATCTTCCAACAAGTCTTCCTCAACATTGGGTGCAGAAGTTGATTCTTCGTTACCGCCAAACATGGAAAAAAGATTTTTAATAAAATCCATAAAAGAATTGAGAACCTCTCCAATGTTCGTAAAATAACCCAGAATAACTTCAAACATATACTACACTCGCCTTCATTTTTCATATTATAGCCATGTTATCACAATTCTATGAACGTTTTATGAACACCATATTGCCACACTGTGAATTAAACCTTTATATCATCCAATCTTTTTCAACACTTTTTGTTCACTTTGACTATTATGAGCAATTTTGATAAATTTTCATTCCATACCATTGGATATTATCTTCCTATCCTGTATAATGTATCCGGATATCATGCCATCAAATACAAAAGAGCCAAAATGAGTGACTCATCAACATTTTCCGCCTGCAGTAAGAAACACAAGGACAGCAAAAGAGCACGATCCGCCATGGATGTTGTATCTTCCTGATTACTGACCGCTGATGCAAAAAAATCGGATTGCTGTTCTTCATCGTGACAATCTTTCAATATGCTCATATTCTCATTATTCAACTTCCTTGCATCTGTTGAAAGTGCAGCCTTGGCACCATGCAAACCGTTGGGTAAAGAAATGCTGTGCGGTGTCCGTGCCATTGTCTGCGATTCTGCAGAATAAGAATGATTGTTCCCTGCCTGCGTTACTTCTGTTTCATCCGCCTGAACAACATCATCTTGCACAAATTGCTTTGCACGTTTTCGCATTTCCCGAACCCGTTGTGCTGCTTCCTGCTGCATCTGTGATAACTGTGCATACGTATAATCAGCCAAGCAATCCACCCTCTTTCAACATTTCCATCAGCTTCGTCATTCGCAGAATATTGACTGCTTCATCAACCCGTTTTTGTCTGCTTTCTTGCAGCAACGGTTTCAAAGCATACAAAAAATCGCATCGATTGTCTTTTTCGTTGATTTTTCCGAAATACTTAGATATACCGCTCAGAATCCGAGGATCAAACATCGGAAAATCAGAAGCACTTTCGTGTTCTTTTTCACTCGACACAGGCTCTTGTATATTTCCTAACAATTGCGCCGCAGTTTCTCTGAGTTGATTCATATCCTCTTTGCTTAAAGAGGATAAAAGATCCCCCAAATCCAAAATCAATCACTGCCTTTACTCAGTTTTCTCAACAACTCTCTTGCTTGCGGACTGTCGAGTATCTTTTTTGCAACAGCCGGATCGGACATTGCTTTTTTAAACAAATCCCGTTGATCGCTGTTAAGAGATTGTTCCAATGTTTTTCGATCATTATCAGTTATATTCTCTCCGTTCGTTGCCTTCTTAAAGACTTCATCCAAATGCTTGTTTTGCATACTCCATCACTCCGTTCCGGGATTTGCTCCCGATTTATCATTATGAATCAAAAAGAGGTTTTATTCATGCGTATTCTTGCTTTATCTGACTCACATCAAAAAAAGCACCTTTTAAAAACTGTACTGACAAGAGAATCTGCTGCTGATATAATCATACATCTTGGTGACGGTGCAGCGGACATGAAACCGCTGACAAACGAAAACAAAGGTACTTTTTATCTTTTACAGGGAAACTGCGACAGTCGCTTTGCCGAATTAACTGAATATGTTGACACAATTGCAGGAAACACGCATATATTTGCCGCACACGGTGATCGTTTTCAAGTCAAATTCGGTCTTGAGAAAATCGGACTGCAAGCACAACTGAGAAATGCGGATCTTGTATTGTTCGGACATACCCATATTCCTTTTTACCGTTATGAGAACGGTATACATTATTTCAATCCGGGTGCCCTTATTGACGGTCGATACGGCTGCATTGACGTTACGGAGAAAGGAATATACTGCATTCATAAAGAAATTAAATAATTGTAACATTATTAAAATAATGTTGAAATGTTCAAATGTTTATGTTATTATTAAAAATGTATAATATATATATGGAGGTTCAACTAAAAAATGGATACCCGTTTTTCTATCACTGATTACCATGATACAAGAGCCGTTAACAAAGCTCTTGACGAGCTCATTGAAAAACCGATCTATTCGGTCAGCCCTGAAGCTCTGAAAGACTATGTTGACAATTATTTTGAAGCAAAATGTGCTACTTCCAAGGCTATGATTTCAGAAGCCCGTGAAGTAATTCCCGGCGGCGTGCAACACAATCTTGCTTTCAACTATCCGTTCCCGCTTGTTTTCACAAAAGCACAGGACTGCTTCCTGTATGATATCGACGGAAACAAATATTTTGACTTCCTGCAGGCCGGTGGCCCGACCGTTCTCGGCTCCAACCCGCCCCAGATTCGCGAACAGGTTATCGACCTTTTGAACACCTGTGGTCCGTCCACCGGTCTGTTCCACGAATTTGAATACAAACTTGCAAAGAAGATCTCCGATTCTGTTGAAACGGTTCAGATGTTCCGCATGCAGGGTTCCGGTACGGAAGCTTGTATGACAGCTGTTCGTGTTGCTCGTCTTGCAACCGGCAAAAAGAATATCATTAAGATGGGCGGTGCCTACCACGGTTGGTCCGATCAGCTCGGTTACGGCATTCGTGTTCCCGGCTCCAAATTCACACAGGCAAACGGTGTTCCGCTTTACCTGTTCAAACATACACAGGAATTCTTCCCCAATGATCTGGAAGACCTTGAAAGAAAGCTCAGAGCAAACCAGCTCACAGGCGGCACTGCTGCTGTCTTCATCGAACCCGTCGGTCCCGAAAGCGGTACCACTCCGCTTGATTTCGACTTCAACAAGGGTGTTGAAAGACTTTGTCGCAAATACGGTGCACTCCTTATCTTTGATGAGGTCGTTACCGGCTTCCGTATCGGTATGGCAGGTGCCCAGGGTTACTTCGGCGTATCTCCTGACCTTACCATCTTCGGCAAGGTTATTGCCGGTGGTTATCCGGGTGCAGGCGGTGTCGGCGGCAAGAAGGAATACATGAAGTATCTCGGTGCTGGTCTTGACGATTCCGGCATGAAGATCAAAAAGGCATTCACCGGCGGTACCATGACTGCCAATCCGCTTTCCTGCTGTGCAGGTTACTACACCCTTGAAGAAATCGACCGCACCAACGCTTGCCAGAAGGCAGGTCAGATGGGCGACCGTCTTACCAAGGGCTTGCAGGAACTCATCCGCAAGTACAATCTTCCCTTCGTAGCTTACAACGAAGGCTCCATCTGCCATCTTGAAACTGTCGGCACCATGCACTTCTCCATCAACTGGAAGAAGCCGTGGACAATCCCCGGTGTCATCAAGGCTACCGATGCACGCAAGGCTGAAATGACTCACATGGGTGCAGCTTACATGGCTGAAGGTCTTGTTACTCTTGCAGGCAGCCGTCTGTATACCAGTGCTGCTTACACACCCGAACTCATCGACGAAGCATTGACCAGATTCGACAAGGTCTTTGCTACCGTTACGCTTCTTAACAAATAAGAGGATTGATTGAATATGGAAATTCTTGAAGCAAAATTGGCTGTTATCGAAGCCGGCAAACAGCTTGTCAAGTGCGGACTCATTGCCCGCACTTGGGGCAATGTCAGCTGTCGTGTCAGCGACACACATTTTGTTATCACGCCCAGCGGTCGCGAATACAACGCGTTAACTCCCGATGAAATTGTACTTGTCAGCATTGCAGATTGCACCTACGACGGTGAAATCAAGCCTTCTTCTGAAAAAGGCATTCATGCTGCCTGTTACAGACTTCGTCCGAATTGCAACTTTGTTATTCACACCCATCAGCTGTATGCCTCCATGGCAGGTCTTGCAGGTCTTGATATCAATGTCAAGGATGAAACAAGTGTTGCAATTCTCGGTTCTTCCATTCCTGCTGCAACCTACGGTCTTCCCGGCACAGGCAAGCTCAAACAGGGCGTCACAGATGCAATTGCACGCTCCGATGCAAATGCTGCACTTATGCTCCATCATGGTGCGGTTTGCCTTGGCACGGACATGAACAATGCATTCTGTGTTGCACAGGAACTTGAAACCGTTTGCAAGAAGGAATTACTCGCCCGTTACGAACAAATCACAGGTGAAGCAACTGACACTTTCAGCTCATTAAGTGCTTATGTTGCTGACACTTGCAAAAAAGCAGATGATATCAAAGCAGTTGATTTCCCCGCATTCCAATCCGAACGCGAGGGTGATACAATGCTCATGACTCCGTGTGCAGGTGGCGACAGCGTTCGAATTCGTCTTTGTGACGGCTCACCGTTGGACACTTCTGTTACATATCCGTCTTCTGCTGAATTACACCTTGCTGTTTACAACAAGCGTGATGACATCAACTGCATTATTCACAACAAACAGGAAGATGTTGTTGCAGTTTCTTCAATTGGCAAAACCGTAAAACCTTTCCTTGATGATTTTGCACAGATTGTAGGCATAACAGCCCGTAATGCGGTTTTTGATCCGAACAACGGCAAAAAGACCGCAAAGAAAGTTGTCAAAAAACTCAAAGGAAGAAACGCTGTTTTGCTCAAAGACAACGGTGCGTTGTGTGCCGGCTCCGACATCAGCGATGCACAGGCTGTCGAAATGGTTGCTGAAAAAGGCTGCCAGTCTTTTGTCGCGGCCAACCTTCTCGATATGGGCAACAAATCCATCAAGACATATGAATGTGCACTGATGCGTGTTGTGTATAAGCTGAAGTATTCAAAGCAAGCATCCAAGTAATATTTCGTCGCAGTCAAAATCCATATTCAATCGATTTTGGCTGCGGCTTTTATTATTTTATTTAGGGAGAGAAAATGAATATGGTAGAAGGAAGAAAAGCAGAATACAAAAATGCAATCCGATCACGTCAGCTGATCAAAGGGGCATATGTAGCACTGCTGAATGAAAAAAGTGTTAACAAGATCACCGTTACCGACATCATTAACCGTGCAGGCATCTCACGCGGTACATTTTACGCACACTATCAAGATGTAAAAGATCTTTACACAAAACTTGAAAACGGTGCTGTTGAAACCATTATTGAAATCATTCAAAAAACCGGGATTATTAATTTTTACAAAAATCCGTATCCCACATTGGAATCAAGTCTTCTCTTTATAGAAAAAAACAAAGACTATTACCGCTTACTTCTTTCCTCTTGCTTAGGGAACGGATTTGCACAAAAACTGAGCGATCGTTTTGCAGAATGTTTTGTTCCGGAAATAATGGCACATTTCGATAACAAGAATACGGATGCAGTACGTGCATATATCAGCTTTGTTTCAAGCGGTGTACGTGGCATGATTTTCCGTTGGCTTGACGGTACATTAAATCTGGAAGCCAGCCAATGTGCACTGTTGATGAGCAATATGATTATTGGTGCACAACCGGAAGATATCTGACAAAACTTTTTTCTGAATTTACATTTAAAAGAAGCAGAACAATTCCAGCAATGGAGTTTGCATTTGCTTCTTTTTTTCTGTTCATTTTTATGTAAACACAAATTGCAATTCTGCATAGTATGAACTGAGGACACGGAAAGGAGGGAAAACAATGAATTTTCTCGGTAACAATTGCTGGATTATCCTTCTGATTGTCATCATCCTCATGGGCTCTGACACCTGCGGTTGCAACAGTTGCGCTTGTAACAATGGATGTGGCTGCAACAACGGCTGTGGCTGTAACTGACAAACATATCACATGACAGCATAATAAAAGGCACCCGGTTCAAACCGGGTGCCGATTTTTATTATGACATTTTACCGAACAACTGTCCGATTGAAGAAAAGATACTGTAGAACCATGCCCAAAGCTTCTGCCAGAAGGTCTTATAAACCTCTGTGATTTGCGTATCGGAAACAGCAACAGCATCACAGTAATACGGAGCTGCATTATCAACACGAACAGCACAAGCAACATAGTAACCTACATCCTTGTCTGTCAGCGTATAGCTGACACCTTCTGCAAGTTTCACACCTGTATGGATGCTATCTCCTGCATTATTCAGTCTGTACCATTCATAAACAATGTAGGGAGCTGCGGTGTTTTCAATAGCAGAGGTAACAACATACAGTGTCTCGCCTTCTGTATAAGATCCGGACAATGCTGCTGAAACTGCAAGCGGCTTCTTTTCAACTGTAAGCGTGATGTAAGCTGTCATGGTAGCGAAGTTAACGCTGTCAGTAGGTATGAATTCTACCTTATATACATCACTGAATACACCGTGAGCTGCCGGATAAGAAGCTGCATTTTCAAGACGGAATGTACCGTCACCTTCCTTGGAGCTTGTAAACACAGCAGTGGAAAGCGGAGAACCATAAACAACAGTTGCAGTTGTAGGCATGACAACATTCAAGGGCTGTGCCTTGAGAATTTCAACTGTCAGTTCGGTCGGATTGACTACAAGCTTGTAGTTACCTGCAGCTGAACCTGTAAGAACGGGAGCGGTATAATTTACAAGACGTGTACCGGCTGCATTATTTTCAACCGTACCCGTAACAGAATAAGTTGCAAGTGCAACATTACCATTGTCAGCGACAAAAATGTTGGTGGGCTGGCTGAATGTAATTGCAACGTCGTAATTGGATGCAGAGAAGTTGCGGTTT
The DNA here is from genome assembly GCA_045576275.1 of Acutalibacteraceae bacterium. Classification (GTDB taxonomy): domain Bacteria; phylum Bacillota; class Clostridia; order Oscillospirales; family Acutalibacteraceae; genus RUG806. The sequence continues at coordinate 159,242 of JAZNGB010000042.1, read as the reverse complement.
GTGACGGTTGCGTTGGTATAAAGAGGACGCTGGTTAACTGTTACAAGACCCTGTACATAGCGGAAATCATAGTTAGCACTGCTGTAATAACCGGTAACGGTTACGGGGTAACCGTCAGCACGAACAGGAGAACCGAGATCATATGCACAGTTTGCAATCGCATAACCGGTAGCAACCGAGGAGAGGGTATCTGCACCGGTAAGTCCGGTTACGGTATAACCGTAAGTGGGAGCCGGATCACCATAGGTCAGCGTATAGCTGGTAGCAGTAATCACAATCTGTGCCTTGTTGATGACAAGCGTTACTTCTTTTTCAACGGTTTTATAGTTTACGGTATCATCCGGCATAAATACGGCTGTATATGTAACTGTACCTGCACCGGGTTTTACATTACCGTTTGCCCAGGACCAACGGGAGTCGCCAAGGGAAATATCATCAAGTGTTCTGCCGCTGTCATAGGTCAGAATGCCGACTTCAGGCATCGGATAATCGGGAGTTGCCTTGTCAATAAGAACGGTAACATTGTTCAGATTGGTAATGTTCCATACATAGTTTCCTGCTTTTGCACCGGCAAGAACGATATCACCTGTGTTGACATTAACATCCTGTCTGCCTGCTTTGTCACTATCAACAAAAGCGGTAATGGGATTGAAGTATACATCTGCATCTGTGTCGCCTGCTGCGAGGGTGGACAGATCAATATCAAATGCGACTTCTACATTCTTATTGCCTGCTTCATATTCACGATCGAATGCAACAAGAGCTGCATCAAGTGTTTTAGCAGTAATAACACCGTTATCAGCATTCAGGATTTCTACGGTCAATGCATAGTTGTCTTTGGATGCACCGACCAATGCTGCACCACCGACAGTAACAGTCTTGCCTGTTCCGACATCCGCACTGTCAAACAGATAGCTTGCATTTGCAGCATCAAAAGCTACATCATCCTGAATACCGTTGTTGAAAATTGCACCGTTTACGATTTCAGTATTTACAGCATTGGCAATATTGGTACCGTCATAAACCTTATCTGCAACTTTGACGTTGACATTGAATGCAGCAGGATTGATTTTAAAGGTACCAATTACCATATTGGATACAGGTGCATAAATTTTCTGGACACCGACATAAGTCTGCGTTGCTGCATCACCGCTGACGGTCATATCTGCAAAATTATCAGGAAGAGCGATATCAACGGTTACCGCATATGTGCCTGCAGCAGAAGGAATGGTAGCAGAACCGTTGTATTTAACAGTGACATCACCCATCAATACATTGGCTGCATCTTTGTTGACAACATCAATACCCTGTTGGGTCGCATTGTATGTCTTATCAGAAAGTCCGGTGATGTTAAGGATTTTCTCAAGATCTGCAATGGTCAAAGCCTGTGATGCTGTTACAGAAGCATTTGCAGAGCCCGTGTAAGCACCTGCTGCAGTTACGGTAAGAACAACAACTTCATTTGCGTTGGCAACCGTATAGGTCTTTTCGGTGGAAACAACCGCACCGTTTACGGTCCATGTAAAGGTATAGTTTGTATCACCTGCAGGGTTCATTGCACTCAGGTCAGCCGTCAGTTTCTGTCCCTGCATGGGATAACCGGAAATAAGCGGTGTACCTGTAATGATGCATTTTTCAATGGTCAGAACAACCTTCTGATTGCTGAGAACATTGTAGTTGGTGGTATCAGCAGGAATGAAGGATGCAGAATAAACAATAACATCCTGGTTGTAAGGAGTTGCACTGTAAGGCGGTTTTGCATCGGAAGCATCGAATACAAACTGACCGTCTACGGAAGCAACAAAGTTGCTGAATACTGCTTCAGACAATGCAGAACCAAACGGTACGCTTGCAGTGGGAGCAGTTGTGATGACAGGATTGACTTTCTTTACGATAATCTTACCTGCGGTGGTAGAAATGCGATAGTTTTCGGAAGAAACACCTGAGAAGTCAAAGTAGTAGGCATAGCCTTCTTCGGTAACAGGAGCACCTGCATAATAGGTAGAAACCGGAGTCGGGGTACCGATAACAGCCTGTTCCAGCGTTGTATCACCATGCGTAAGACCTTTGAGGACATATGCTGTGGTTAGGTCAATGCTGTCACCGTAAGATACGGTTACATCTTTACCGGCAACAACAAGTTCAGCCTTTTCAACCTTCAGTGTACCGGTTGCAAAAGTAATTGCATAGTTGGGAGACATTTCCTCAGCAAGCATGTTAACGTAAATGGTGTAGGTGCCGGCTTTATAGCTGTTGGTATAATCATAATTGGAACTGAAAATGTAATTGGGTTCGGAGCCGTCTTTTGTCAAAGCATTCGCATTGTCATTTCCGACAAAATCATCGGAATAGCTGACCGAACAACCAAACAGTGTATTGAATGACTGACCGTATGTAATAGTTTCATCATCCGCAATAACCGTAATCGTTTTGGGAGAAACCGTAATCAGACCGTTTGCGATGATCAGATTGTAGTTGCCGTTGACATCCTTGTAATTGGAATTGGTCAGTGTAACAACATAGCCTTCCGGAATAACACCGTCAAACTGATCGTACGTTGTGGACGGATAAATGTTACCGGATGTGACAACGGATGCAATAGAGAATGCGGTATCGGTTGCACAAGTATAGGAATAACGTGTAAGGTCAGGTCTGGGATCACCGTAAGTAAGGCTTGCATTGTAGGTAATATAAACATCAGATGCAAGAATTTCTACGGGAATATTCACTGAATAAGTCAGATAGTTGTCGGTATCAACCGGGGTAAAGGTTGCGGGATAGGTCTTTACAAGAACCTGCGGATTGGTGGAGCTGTCATCCCATGCCCAGGTACCATCAACAGCAGGTGTATACCCTGCATTCAGGTTGATGTCGCTGAGTCTGCCGCCGATGGTGTAATAACGGGTACCGGTGACAACAGGTGTTGCAACCTGCGGAACAGCCTTGACGATTTCAACAAGCGGTTTTGCCTCTCCTTCTGCAAAGGTCATAAAGGAAACAGTATAGTTGGCATAATCAGCTCCGCTGAGGGCATTGGTGGCAGCCGTCTTGTCAACATCTTCAACATATTGTTTGCCGACCGTGTTCACTTTCAGATTACCGACAACAGGGCTGATCGTAACAATATCGCCTTCAAAAATGCCGTCCGTAATTGAAAGACTGACGGTAGCCGTCATATCAGTGGGGTTATAGGCTCTGCTGACTGCCTCGGCATATACGGTCAAAGGACGGGCTGTAACAGCAAGTGCACCATAACCTTCACCATAATTATAAACAACATTATAATTAGAGAGGAAAGACGGAGCGGTTTCCAGCTTCGGCTGAATATAATAGGTACCGACATTGATTCCGCCGGGAACATAGGCAATGTAATCCGTACCTGTATAATTGATGGTATAGGCAAGAGCAGCAAGGATGCTTTCCTTTTTTGCATCCGTGTTGTCATTTGCAACAAGACCGGAAATAACAGAGCTGTACTTTGTACTGAACTCGGAATTGCCGTATACAACAGCGGCTGCCGTGGGAGAGATTGTCAATGTTGCAGGTTTAACGGTATAGTAAACCGTAAATGTAGTCTGCTGATAGTTCACAGCATTGGCGGACGGATTCCAGGTAATCTGAAGAACATTGTTTTCGCAAACAGACTTATAGCTGTTGGAATCAGCGGTGCCGTTTGTAAACATAAATGTGCCGCCGGGGGCATCGTTGTTAACACCGTCTGCCTGCAAACCGTTCAAAGACAGTTTATCGCCGAGTTTTTCGCCATAGGTCAGGGTAAGACTTTCGGTCAGGTTGCCTCTGAGAGCATAGGCTTTGTTGATGCGAAGTGTAAAGTTACCGGAAAGCGAGTTACGATTCTTGGAATACACCTCATCTTTACGGTCAATTTCGGTGTCCTTTTCAAGCGTGTAGGTAATGGTGTAGGTACCTGCATTGACGGGAAGACCGCTGCCTGCATCTTCATCATTTGCATTGTTTACATACCTATAAGCAACATTCAGCAAAGAATCATCTTCCACACCGGCAAGGTTGTAATCGGCGGTCCAATCCACACCTGCATTACCGGATTTAATGATCTTGACCGGGAAACCGGGTGTTACATTGGGAATGGGAGAATGTCCGGTGTAGGTTACTTCTGCAATATTTGCAGAACCGAATGTTGCCTGAATGGCAGAGGTGGGAGCCTTGACATAGTCAACATAAACATAGAACGGTGCAGCATCCGTGATATTGAAAGAGTATTCAACATACTTATTACCGGCTGCACTTGTGCCTTCGGTGACTTTGTTCATAACGGAGCCTTTGACAGAGAAATCTTCTGCAACAAAGTCATTATACCATTTGGAGCCGCCGGCAGTGTGACCGACGTTAATGCTTGCCCAATAATAAGGATTGGCAGATTCATACATTCTGACGGTCAGCGTCTGCGGGTCGTTGTTGTTACCGACCTTTGATGTATTGTTTTTAAGGAGCGATCCGTTCAGATACAGTTCTGCCGGATTGGTAATTCGTGCATCGTCTGTACCTGCGATCTTGTAGTCGATCAGGTCGTTCTTACCGGTGGTTTCCCAGAAACGGTAGACCACATGGATACGAGTATTGACAGTACCGCCGGTGCCGTTTATAGCACCGCGTTGGACTGTCTTTACGGCAATACCGCCGGAGGAACCGGCAGAACCGGGGGTATGTGCCCAACCGGTTTCATCGATGTAGTTACCGCTGGAAGCTGCATTCTTGTATGTGTTAAAAATATCAACACTTCTGCCGGGATTGGAAACGGTAGGAACTTTAAAATCTTTCTGAACAGTAGAAATGGTGTACTGACTCAAGCCGTTTTCACAGCCTGCCGCGTCGTTCACTTTTACAGAGAAGTTACCGTCGGTAACAACGGGGGCATTGTTCTTATAAGCAAGAACACCGATGCTTTGAGTAGAGTATTCAAAATCGCTGATGCCATCTTCACCATCGTATACGCCTGAAGCTGTGAAATTACCACCGTTGACGGTTATATTACCGGCAGTTGCAATACAATAGGATTCACCGACCGAATAAACGCCTTTTGAGTTTTGGTTTGCAGAGTTGTAATAAGTTTCAGCATGTGCATTAATTGTACTGTCACCGTTGACGGTAACAGTACCGCCCAAAATGGCTCTTGCAAACGCAAATTCACCTTGGGTGTGATTATAGTCATATGTAATACCTTTGGACAGTGCGGATGCATCTACAGATGCCGCATTGATCTCGCATATAGCAGTATTAGAGGTATTGTAAATACCGGTTGCCATTGTAAGAACGTCGGTATTACCGCTGGGCACCCAGACCAACCCACTGAGCGTTGCACCGCTGTATTGCATTTCAACATAAGCATTGATATTTACACCTTTGTTTACAACAATTTTGTTGCTGTTCTGAACTGCAACAAGGTTACCGGTACACAGCTCATAGTCACCGACTTCTGCTTTCATGCCCGTTCTCGTATTGTTCACTTTCAGGAATGAATTGCCGGAATTGGGATTGGTGGGAGTACCGGCATAAATATTCAGCGTGCCCTTGTTGTTAAGCAGCATCATATCCACATTTTCCCAACCGTTATTGGTCATGGAAATGGTCTTACCACACATATACAAGTTAACGGTAACGCCTTCAGGGACGTTCAGCGTATTCCCGTAGGCAACATCGAAGCTTGCCGTCAACTGCACATTGACAGTATCGCCGGATGCGGCAGTTTCAACAACATTCTGCCATGTTGTGATCGATGCCACCTGGCCGTCTTTGGTAGCTGCCGCAACCTTGAAACCGTCAGCAGGCAAAGCTGCGACAACAAGGCAGATCATAGCAACGACCAGCACAAAGCGAGAAACGAATTTAACCATTCGTCTGCTCATGTTCGTAGAGTTCATAAAAGTTCCTCCTTTGATTGCGTTGTGCCGATTGCGGCACAAAATTTTTACTTCTTTACAATCGTTAATATTATAAATAATAATATAGTCATTGTCAACATGGCTTTGTTCAAATTTATAAATTTTATAGACTTCACCAAATTTCTGTTTATTTTTTCGGCAAACTAAACATGGAAAGAAGTCAAAATACATGATGCAAAACACTTGAAAAAAAACTTGCATTATGGTATAATAATTGTTTGAACTGAATATTTTTTAACAAATCATCCGGAGGTTTATATATGCATAAAAACGGGGCTGTTATATTGGCAGGCGGTCAGGGTACGAGAATGCGTTCCGACAAGCCGAAAGTATTGGCAGAAGTATTATTCAAACCCATGATCGATTGGGTCATTGATGCTGCAAAAGCAGCAGGAGTAGAAGACATATGCGTAGTTACGGGCTACGGTGCGGATCTACTTGAAAAATATCTTGCAAACAGAACCGAAACCGTTCATCAGTCCGAACGTCTCGGTACAGGTCATGCTGTTATGCAGGCAAAAGAGTTCATTGCAAAACACACAGGCGGCAATGTGTTGATTCTCAACGGAGATGCTCCCTTTGCAGATGCAAAAACCATCAGCGATGCACTCGCACAGCACACAAATGAAAACTGTGCACAAACCGTCATTTCCGCTTGCGTTGAAAATCCGTACGGATACGGCAGAATTGTTCGCAACAAGGACGGCTCATTCATGTGCATTACAGAAGAGGCATCCGCAAGTGAAGAAGTCAAAAAAATCAACGAAATTAACTCGGGTGTCATGTGGTTTGATGCAGACGAATTGCTCTGCGTTCTCGGCAAACTGAAAAATGACAATTCAAAAGGTGAATATTATTTGACGGACACTGTTGACATTCTCTTAGGTGAAGGCAAAAAAGTTACGGCATTCACCTCGGAAAATCCCGATGCGGTTCTGGGTGCAAACACAAGAGTACAACTGCACGAACTCAACGAAATTGCAAGACAGAAAAGTCTTGAGAGTTTCATGTTAAGCGGTGTCGATATTCCCTTTACCGACGGTGTTATCATCACCCCCGATTGCACGATCGGTACCGATACGCAGATTTTACCCGGCACCATTTTGCGTGACGGTTGCGTTGTCGGCAACGATTGCATCATCGGGCCTTCTTCCCTGATAACCGATTGCAAAATCGGCAACAGGTGCACACTCAACCGTGTGCAGGCAGAAAACAGCACCATTGAAGACGGTGCAGATCTCGGGCCGTTCATGCACGTTCGTCCCAATTCGCATATCGGAAAAAATGTTCATTGCGGCAATTTTACCGAAGTTAAGAATTCCACGATCGGTGAAAAAACAAGCATCTCGCACCTCACCTATGTAGGTGATTCGGATGTCGGAAGCGGTGTCAATTTCGGTTGCGGAACGGTAACCACCAATTATGACGGTCTGCAAAAACATCGCACAACCATTGAAGACAATTGCTTCATCGGTTGCAACACAAATCTGATTGCTCCCGTTACGATCGGCAAAAATGCCTACACAGCAGCAGGTTCAACCATTACGGAAGATGTACCGCCGATGAACCTTGCCGTTGCAAGAGCAAGACAAATAAACAAGGAGGGCTGGGTTGAAAAAACCGGCCGTAAAAAATAAAATGGCGTTTTTCAGAAAAAAGAAAGCAGAATCTGCGATTGCGGTCGGCAAACCAGAATTCATCATTGTCGGGCTCGGCAATCCCGGAAAAGAATATGAATTGACCCATCACAATGCAGGCTTTTTGTGCCTGGATGTGCTTTGCAACAAGCTTGGTGTTCGCTGCGACAAGGTCAAATGGCAGGCACTTGTCACCACTGCCCTCGTCAACGGGCATCCTTGCCTTCTGATGCGTCCGCAGACATATATGAACAACTCGGGCAATGCCGTCAGACAGGCTGCCGATTTTTATAAAATTCCGCCTGAAAAAATCATTGTTTTATTTGATGATATCGCCATTCCGTTCGGCACGCTCCGTATTCGCAGAAACGGAAGTGCCGGCGGACACAACGGCATCAAGAGCATTATTTATCAATTAAACAGTGACCAGTTCCCCCGTATAAAACTCGGTATCGGGGAGAGAAAAAATGCGAATGATGACCTGAAAGACTATGTTCTGAGCAAATTCTCAAAAGAAGAATGCGAAACATTGAAAAAATCATACGAACGGGCCATTGCTGCTTTGGAATTGATTGTTGACGGTGACACGGACGGAGCAATGAACAAATACAACGGATAAAGGAGAGATGTTGATGGACAAGCTGCGAGATATCATTCACGCATTGTGCGCAATCAGCGGCACAGTCATGCTGCAGATCGCTGTTTTGCTTTTTGTCAACACATATGTCGGAAGTCAGACGGGACATTTCTTTGATCCTGCATCATCTCTCGGCGGTGCTTGCAAGATTTTATCACTTTTTCTCCCCTTTTTATACACAATTATCGCTTTTACAATCGGGCTTGTTTTCGGCAAAGGCAGATTGCATCTGCTGTTTGGCTGCGTTACGGGAATTCTGGCTGTCACAAACACGGTCGCACCGTTTTTTGTGCAATTCATCTTTGCAGGCGGTGTAAATAATATATTTACAAAGTTCCTTGCAACGGTTGCAACCATCATTTCATTGCCGGTGCACAGCATGGCATATGCATTCAATGATGCCGTAAACTTCTTCTTTGCCGACATGGATGGCGGACGTGTTTTTGTTTTCATCGCCACATTCTTAAGCTTTTTGTTACCCGTGATTCTGACAACAGGTTATTTGCTCGGATTATTTGCACGCAAACGCGAGGAAGAGAAGGAGAAATCTGAAGAATGAGTTGTTTTGCACGGCTTTTGCACGACTGCACGGAATACAACAGTATTCGGACCTCGATTGAAAAAAACAGATTACCAATGGGTGTTATCGGCTTACCGCCGGCTCCGAAAGCACACCTGATTCATGCGCTTTGCTCCGACACCGGACGCAAGGCGTTTGTTGTCATGCCCGATGAAGCATCCGCAGTCAAACTCTGTGCTGATCTTGTGACAATGGGCACAAATGCCGTCTTATACCCGGCGAGAGATTTTCGTTTTTACTCTTCCGAGAGTGTTTCAAGGGAATACGAACAAAAAAGAATCGGAGCCCTTTCAGGCGTTTTGAACAACGAATTGGATGTATTGGTTTTTTCAGCAGAAGCCGCAGTGCAAAAAACGATTCCGCCGGATGAACTGAAAAAACGATGCCTGCACCTGAAATCGGGAGCAGAAATCACACCGCAGGAAATCCTGAATGCCCTGTCGGCAGCCGGATATTCCGCTTGTGACATGGTGGAAGGTCCGGGACAGTTTTCCTCTCGCGGCGGCATTCTTGACTTTTTTCCGCCCGACACACAAAACCCGATCCGCATTGAATTCTGGGGCGATGAAATAGATTCCGTAGCCTGTTTCGATGCACAATCGCAACGTCGCGGTGAGGCTGTTGACGAATTCAGAATCACACCATCCACCGAAGTTCTTTTTGATTCAAACACCGCTTTCGGTGAAAAAATAGAGGCTCTTGCTTTGTCTCTGCGTGGAAAACAGCATGCAAAAGCCAGAGAAAACTTACAAAAAGATGCAGAACTTCTCAAAACAGACATCCGATTGTCATGTGCCGATAAATACTTGCCGCTTGCTTACAAAGACGCAGCAACCGTGTTGGATTACATCGGTGAATCCATGCTTTTTGTCTGCGATTCTTTCAATGTTAAAGAAAAAGCCAATGCCGCATCAGAGCTGATTTTGCAGGAAGTCAAGGAATTGATTGAAGACGGCACACTTTGCAAAGGACTCGACAGTTTCTGCATCCGTTTCAAAGAAATGATCAGCATATTTGAGCAAAAAGGTGCCATATATTTTGACAATTTCACACGCGGCAGCTTTGATACCCCGGTTAAAGAGCTGATCACATTCAACTGCTCACAAGGCTCAGGTTGGGACGGTTCTTATCGATTGTTGACCGAAGACATCAATCCGCTGTTAAACAGAGGGTATACTGTCATCATTTTTGCAGGTACGGAAAAAGCCGCTGAAGGATTGATGGAAGAACTGGTGACAGACGAATACCGTGCCGTACTGTGCAGAAAACCCCCGGCTCTTTTCCAGAAAGGCTTTATCAATGTATTACCGGGGGCAATCTCTTACGGCATTGACTATCCCGGTGAAAAACTGCTTTTTGTCACTTATGGCAGAATGGCAGGCAAAACCCAAAAGAAAATCAAAACAACAAAAAAGAAAAATCCGAATGCTTTTAATTCGCTGGATGAACTGCACCGCGGTGATTATGTAGTACATGAAATCAACGGCATAGGCATTTTTGACGGCATCGAAAAAGTCGAAATGAACGGATTTGTCAAAGACTATATCAAAATCCTGTATGCAAAAAATGATGTGCTGTATGTTCCTGTTACAAAACTTGACCTTGTCAGCAAATACATCGGTCCGCATGAAGAAGACGGAAAACGCACGGTAAAAATCAACCGTCTGGGTTCCCCGGAATGGATGAAAACAAAATCCCGTGTCAAGGGTGCAGTCAAGGACATGGCTGAGCAACTTGTAAAGCTGTATGCACAACGTCAGAACGCACCCGGCTTTGCATTCTCCCCTGATATTGATATGCAGAACGATTTTGAACGCCGTTTTGAATTTGAAGAAACAGACGATCAGCTTCGCTGCATTGATGAAATCAAAGGAGACATGGAAAAAGCCTGTCCGATGGACAGACTTTTGTGCGGAGATGTCGGTTTCGGAAAGACAGAAGTTGCCTTGCGAGCTGCCTTCAAATGTGCAGCAGACGGCAAGCAATGTGCCATTCTTGTTCCGACAACGATTCTTGCCTTGCAGCACTACCGCACAATTTTAAGACGTTTTGAAGGATTTCCGCTGAATGTGGATATGATTTCACGTTTCCGCACACCAAAACAACAAACAGCCATCAAAAAAGCATTGGCATCCGGCGGAATTGATATTCTCGTCGGCACACACAAGCTGCTTGGCAAAGAAATCAAATTCCGCGACCTCGGACTCCTGATTGTAGACGAAGAACAGCGTTTTGGTGTTGCTCAAAAAGAAAAACTCAAACAGCTCTTCCCTTCTGTGGATGTGCTGACACTTTCCGCAACCCCCATTCCGAGAACGCTCAACATGGCATTGACAGGCATACGGGATATGTCCGTCATAGAAGAAGCACCGCTTGACCGCTACCCTGTACAAACCTATGTTATGGAACATGATATGGGTTTGATTGAACAGGCAATCGCAAAAGAATTACGCCGCGGTGGTCAAGTTTTCTATCTTTATAATCGCACCGACGACATTACAAGCAAAGCCGCATCCATAAAAGAACTGTTCCCGGATGCATCCGTTGCTGTCGGTCACGGCAAAATGGCCGAAGAACAGCTTTCCGAAATCTGGAGAAGAATGACGGAGGGCGACATTGATATTCTTGTCTGCACGACAATCATTGAAACAGGGGTTGACGTGCCGAATGCAAACACACTGATCATTGAAGATGCCGACCGTCTGGGTCTTGCACAGTTACATCAAATCCGTGGCCGCGTCGGCAGATCCACACGAAGAGCAAGTGCATATCTGACTTTCCGCAAGGACAAAGAACTCTCCGAAATTGCAAGAAGACGATTGGATGCAATCCGCGAGTACACAGAGTTCGGCTCCGGTTTTCGCATTGCCATGCGTGATATGGAAATTCGCGGAACAGGAAATCTTGTCGGTGCACAGCAACACGGTCACCTGGAAGCGGTCGGCTACGATATGTATTTAAAGCTTCTCAGCGAAGCAATCGAAGAACAATCGGGCAATCCGCAACCTGTCAAAAAAGACTGCCAGGTTGATATTCAGATCAACGCACATATCCCCGAGCCTTACATCAATTCTTATCCGCAACGACTTGCCGCATACAGACGCATTGCAGATATCCGCACACAAGAGGATGCAATGGATGTAACGGACGAATTGATTGACCGTTACGGGGAGCCGCCCGAAAGTGTACTTGGACTTATAAAAGTAGCCTTACTGAAAAACGCATGTGCAGACCGTGACATTTATGAAATCGTACAACGCGGAAACAGCTTATTGCTGTTTGTGACAAAAATCGATCGTTCGATTTTAGCTGCCCTTGCAGGTGAATTAAAAGGCAGAGTCATGGCAAGTGCAACCGCGAAGCCGTATTTTTCAGTCAAACTCGTAAACAATGAATCCTCATTGGAATGTCTGGAAAAAATTGTAAAAGCATTGGCAACCGTACCGTCCGAACAGCAATAACCATCAAAAAAAACAGTCTCAATCGAGGCTGTTTTGCTTTTTTTTGCATCCTGCAAACAGATTCAACTTTAAGTCGATTGCTATTTTATATAAAAAACATACAATAGAACATAGAAAGGAGTGATCGCATGAACGAACAATACACCGGGTCACGCATCTCGCAGGCAAGAAAAGAAAAAGGCTGGACACAAAAACAACTTGCCGATCAGCTTCACGTTTCCATCGCAGCGGTCAGCAAATGGGAGCGTGGATTGAATTATCCCGACATTTCCCTGTTGCAACCGTTGGCAAAGGAACTGGACATATCCGCTGCTGAATTGTTGGGAATTGAAAATGAATCCGCAGAAAATGCAGTACAAACCATAGCACAAATCTCAGCAGATGAAAAACAAAAAGAAAACAAGGAAAAAAGAATTAGATTCATTGTTTTCATAGGATCCATTATATCAGCCGTACTCAGCAGTATACTGATTCTCATCATCGGCAGCAGCGACCAGATAATTCCAAGCATTGGATTTATGAAAACACTCTTTCACACAGGCTTGCTGAATATAGCAGCCATTTGCTCAGGCTTGCTTGCATGGGGATTCGGTTTGTTTGCACTTTTTTCTGCAAAGAAAACATATACAATATGCAGTCTGCTGTTTTGCGGTTTTTCAGTCTATATTCCAACCCTGATTACAGATTTGCAAATTCGATTTGGAGATTTTGCAGCACTGGCAGATACAGCTTGGGGATATAATTTTGCAGCTATCGTTTTATTGATCGGTACGGTATTGTTAAACAGTTTTAATGTTATTCATATTCTTCAACACACAAAAAAAGAACCGTCTGCAATACAGACGGAACAATAATACTATTCAACATTTCCGTTTTTGCGGAATGTGCGCCAGACGTCTTCAAAGAAGCCGCCGCCGTCCGGCAAGGGTCGCGGGGGACGCAACACGGACACAAATTCCCCATTTGCATACCGCGTTTCCACAACCGCATTGCATTTTTCTTCATCTGCTGTTTTTTCCACATCTGTCCAGATTGCACCGCCGCGTGCGATACCGTCTTCGGCAAGCATACACAAAGCCGAAAGCTGTGCAGACTGACTCAATAAAGCATGACGGCATCTGAAATATTTCGCATCCCGAACGGATGCGGTTTTTTCATACGACAAAACGGTTTTCAGAGATTCGAAGAATGCATCCTGCATGGTTTTGCACCCTGCAAAACTACGGATGGCAGCCGCAGATTGACTCATTGCAAAACGGCTTTGCAATGTATTCAAATCATAATAAGACTCCGCAGAGGGGTCATTTTCATTGAAGAAAACTTCCGCAGCAAACTGAAAATCAGGACTGACACATACATCTCTGCGTTTAGCATTAATAAAAGAACACGCTCGCAAAGCCCCAACCTGTCCTGCATTCAATGCACTTCCGCCCGGGCGACGAACACCATGGGTACCAGCAGCCTCACCACAGACAAACAACCCCTCAACAGAGGATTGCCACCATATATCCACAGCAACACCGCCGTTGCAATGCTGTGCACAAAGAGCGATCTCAAGCGGTTGTGCTTTCAGATCCACACCTTTCCCGAAGTACAGTTCATATGCCGGTGTATTCATCTGCAAAAGTCTTTGCAAAGGTGTTTCGAGAAGGGCATTTGCCCCAATAAGATACGACTTTGCTTCCGAATCCAATGCATCCAATGAAAACTGCACACCATAGGGATTGACGGTATAATCAAGATAAATTTTCTTACCTTCACTGTATTCTTTATGCACCAAAAGATCGATATAAGACGATCCGTTTTCTGCTTTTTGGCTGTCAAAAGGCCATTCGTATCCTTTTCTGAACAACAAAGAAAGACCGCGGGTCATATCGGGAATGTACTTTTGTAACATATCGGTTCTGTTCCCGTTCTCATCAACACTGATAAGAGCAGGAAGACTTTGCATATAGGTACCTGACACATTCCATTTCGGTTTCACGCTTGCAAGACCGTATTGCCATTCACTGAGATTCTGCATTTTCGCACCTGCCTGCACGACAAGCCCTAAAGAACCCGTATGTCTGTCAGGGTATACGGTATCTGCATACACAGCCGCATGACCACCCGTTGCAAGAATACAGTTATTGCATCTGATCAGCACAAAACGGTCTTCACCTTGAGACACTTCGTCCAAATGCAAGGCAACAACACCGCAGACGGCATTGTTTTTATCTTTCAGTATTTCCACAGCCAACAGTCGGTCAAGCAACGGAATATTATACAAGTCAAACTGTTGTTCCCAGGCCTCGGTCATCATTTTAGAGGTCAGAGGGCCTGCACTTGTGGCTCTGCCAGCAGTATCGTGATCGGTACGGTAGCCGACAAATTCACCGTAGCGGTTGGTCGGAAAGGCAACCCCCATCTGTGCCAACTTAAAAAAACACGGCAATGAATTGACCGCTTCACAGTAAGCAGTATCACCATCCATGGCACCGCCTGCAAACAGATCTTTTGCCATTTGCATGGGACTGTCTGCACCGAGTGCACCGATTCCTTGTTTGTAATAGGTCTGTTTGTCAGAGCCTGCATTGCGTGATGTGCCGCACAGACGATCCTCGGTAAGCAAAGCAATATGCTCATTGCCGCCTTCCCACAAACGAACAGCTGCAGCAAAACCAGCCGCACCGCTGCCGACAATAAGTGTATTGACAGTATAGGTTCTGATTTTTCGGTTTTGAATATATGTAAAATCGTAATTCATTTCTTATAATTTCCTGATATGCAGCCCGCCGTCAGCAATGATTGACTGTCCCGTTGTGAATCCCAAAGTGCCGTCATAGAGTGTTTTAACGGCTTTTGCAATGTCTTCGGGAGTTCCCCAACGGTGCATCGGAACAAGGCCGTCGGCAATCAATTTGTCATATTTTTCCTGCACAGGTGCAGTCATATCCGTAGCAATGATCCCCGGACAGACTTCATTGACAGTGATCCCTTCGTTGGCAAGACGGTCGGCAAAAAGCATGGTCATCATGGTCATTGCAGATTTTGACAGACAGTATTCGCCACGACTGACAGAGCTTGTATATGCAGAACACGATGAAATATTGACAATGCGACCGCACACTCCGTCAACGCGTTCATTTTTGAGCATTTCATTGGCAACGGCCTGCGTTAAAAACAAGGCCCCCTTGAGATTGATATCCATGACACGGTCATAGCTTTCTTCCGTCATTTCAAGGAGGTCCCGGCGTACAGAAGGTGCAACACCTGCTGTATTGACAAGTACAAAAAGTTGGTGTCCCGTCTGCAATGCTGTCTGCAACAATGCATCCCTGTCATTCTTTTCGGCAACATTGCCGCTGACATACAAAAAATTCTGTCCCATTAATTCGATCTGTTCTTTTTTCTTTTCAGCAACACTCGTCCCCATACCGACAACAAAATATCCGTCGTCAAGCAGCATTTGAGTTATGGCTGCCCCGATGCCGCCGAGACAACCTGTTACGATCGCACAATTCATTATGATTTCACCTTTTCCTTGTACATCGGTGCATACAAAGCTGCATCACGAATAATGCATCCGGGGGTGCCGCCTGCACGCATCAGCTCACTGCATTTCCCGCAGCAGATACAAAGTTTGTTATTTTCGATGGATTGATTGACAATGTCTTTTGCAATGTCGGGATATGCAAGTGTCTGCCGTCCGAAACCTGCAAAATCAAAACAACCGTTCCGAATGTAAGCAGCCGTACAGTTGGGTGCAGCAACACCGAGGAACGAAAGCCCGGAACAAATCACAGGCACATCTCCTGCTGCTTTTTTGATAACCGCTGTTCCGTCCAGCATTCTCTGCACACCATACAAAGGTTCTTCGGGAGGATCATAAAGACCTGCAGCAAAAGGACGGTTGACATGGGGATTGACATAAGGATTGCCCATAGTAATGTTAATCAACGGCATTCCGGATGCAACCAACTCTTTCACCAACCGTACAGGTTCTTCAAAATCGGGGGTCAGGCTGCCGTCTGTTTGCACACCGAAACCGTAAGGATACGGAAAACCGTCATAAACATTCAGACGGGTAGAAACGATAAATCCGTCTGTGCATTTTTGCATTGCTTTCTGCACACTTTCACGCAGAAGTCTTGTGCGGTTTTCAAAACTGCCGCCATAGCGACCGTCTCTGTTGTATGCAGACAGCAGCTCACTGTTGAGATAACGGTGGCAACATTTGATATCGCAGCCGTCAAATCCTGCTTGTTCTGCAAGTACGGCACCTTCTGCAAGCAGATCGGACACACGATAGAGGTAATCATCTGTCACAATACGTTCCGCTGCAATGGGAGTATCCTTTTCAAATATGGGATTGTTATACGCAATCAGCGGAGCCGGGATTCCCTGCGGTTTTGAATATCTGCCTGAATGGGTAAGCTGACAGATAATCACAGGTTCAAACCCGTTTTCACGCAAACAGGTCTTGCGAATCATACTGACTGCATCAGCAAATGCCGAAACATTGTCTTTCGTAATCCATAACTGCCTCGGATTGGCTCTTGCTTCTTCGCAAACAGCGGTTGCTTCAAACCATATAATTCCGGCACCGCCCTTTGCAAAACGCTCGTAACGACGCATTGTCAATTCACCGGGGGCACCGTCCGCAGTACCGTCGCAACCTTCCATTGCCTGATAACAAATGCGGTTTGCCGCCGTTTTGTTGCCGACATTGAGAGGTTGTGACAATACGGATGTGTCGTCCGTATACGGCAACTGTGTTCCTGTTTTTTCACATAAAGCAAACAAATGCTCTTTATTTTTCGGGATCTCAAACATAAAAATCCCTCCCTTTCCTATATCTGTTTTCAGTATAACCGAAATTTCTTTTCTTGACAATAGGATAAATATATTTTATCATGGAAATAAGCACGATTGTAAAGGAGATTTTTTCATGCATTTTCAGCAGGCCGTTTCACTGTATTTGCAATCCTCTGACAAGGAAACTCTTAAAAATGTCGCAGCACAACTATGTGCAGAAATGACAACCAACGAAAAAATCAAAATGTTGCAGGGACACGCCATGTCCGCAACGATAAAAAATGTATTCCGTTACGGAAGATATTACAATGCAACTCCCTATGGAGCAGGCGGCTGCAAACGCTTGGGCATTCCCGAGGTTCGATTCACAGACGGACCGCGTGGTGTCGTCCTGGGAAAATCCACCTGTTTTCCCGTTTCCATGCTCAGAGGTGCTGCCTTTGACGATGACCTTGAATATCGCATCGGTGAAGCCATTGCAAAAGAATCACTCGCCCAGGGTGCAAATTATTTTGCAGGTATTTGCATCAATCTTTTACGTCATCCCGCCTGGGGAAGAGCACAGGAAACCTATGGTGAAGACCCGTATCTCCTGGGCAGAATGGGTGTTGCTCTGACCAAAGCCGTACAATCGTACGGTGTTATGGCTTGTCCGAAACACTATGCACTCAACAGCATTGAAGATCTGCGTTTTTCCGTTGACGCAAAAGCCGATGATGAAACATTGCGTGACGTCTATTTGCCTCACTTCAAAAAATGCATTGATGCCGGTGCGTTATCCATCATGGCGGCTTACAATAAATGCAACGGCACTTATTGCTGCGACAGCAAGGAATTGTTGACAGATATTCTGCGTGACGAATGGGGATTTGACGGCTTTGCTATTTCTGACTTTTTCTTCGGCATTCATGATGCGACACAGGCTCTCAACGCAGGTCTTGACATCGAAATGCCGTACACTTTTAAATATGCATCCTTACCCATGCTGCTTAAAACAGGAAAAGTCAAACAGGAAACCGTTGACCTTTCCGTACAGCGTATTTTGCGTGCATTGATTGTAAATGAGCCGAATACAAAACCGCAATCCGAACGTGTTGTTTTGTGTACACAACACAGAGCTTTGGCAAGGGAAGCTGCCGTAAAAGGCATTACTCTTCTTAAAAACGAAGGCAACTGCCTTCCCATTGCCAAAAATAAAACGATCGCTGTCATCGGAAGATATGCAGACAAGGTCAACGTGGGCGACCACGGCTCAAGCAATGTTTACAGTCCTTATACCGTAACGCCTTACAAAGGTCTTGTACGCCGTTTCGGTACAGAAAATGTCAAGCTGTACAACGGCTGCGATATCGACAAAGCACTCGATCTTGCCAACACCGCAGACTATGCGGTCGTATGTGTTGGCAGCGATTATTTGCAGGAGGGTGAATTCCTCGTCAACTTAGGCGAAGTCAAGAAAAAACCGCAGGGTGCCGGCGGTGACAGAGAAAGTTTGCGTATTCCGTTGGAAGACATCGCATTGATCCGTACGGTTGCACAGAGTAATGCCAAACTGATTGTAAACATTATGGGTGGCAGTGCATATGTCATCAGCGAATGGGACAATCTTGCAGACGGTATTGTTATGAGCTACTATGCAGGGCTTGAGGGCGGCACAGCTCTTGCCGACATTCTTTCCGGTGACGAAAATCCATCGGGCAGACTTCCCTTCACAATTGCAAAAGAAGAAAGAGAATATCCGTCATTCCGCCGTATCGGTGATGATACAAAGGAAATCAAATACGGTTACTATCACGGTTACACACTGTTTGAAAAAGAAAACATTACCCCGGCATATCCGTTTGGGTTCGGTCTTTCCTATACCGACTATTCCCTGTCCCGCGTAAAAGCAGAATACAAGAACGCAGAGGTCAAAATCCACTTTGCAGTCACCAACAAGGGTGCGATGGCAGGTGAATGTCCCGTACAGATCTACGCATCTTCAACCGCTGAAAACCGTCCCGTCAAGCTGCTCAAAGGTTTCAAACGTATCTTTACAGAGCCCGGACAAACAAAAAAAGCAACGATTTCCATTCCCGTTGAAGACCTGCAATTCTACAATGCGGCATCCAAACAGTACAAAGCCGACAATGAATATATTTTCCACGTCGGGCTGAACAGTGCCGATACAAAAACAACACAGGCCATTACGCTTGAATAAACAATAAGGACTGCAACCCGTGAAACAAGATTACACGATTGATGCTTATATGCAATCCCTGTTCCAAACTGTATATAATGATCCTTTTGCAAAAGAAAAGGCAGATAACGCACAGCAGGTACAGGCTGTTTGCGCAAAGCTAAAAAATCAATTACAATCGGTATTTTCCTTACAGGACATTCCCGGGAGATTGCCGAAGATACAACAGGTTTGCGTGCAGGAATATGACCGCGGCACATATATTCAGAAAAAACTTGCGGTCACATTCTGCGAAAACCTCACAATGCCTGTTTTTCTTCTCATTCCGAAAAACATAAAAGATAAAACTCCTTGCACGGTCGCACTTTGCGGTCACGGATACGGGGTCAGGCAAATCGTAAACACACAAAAAAATGGAAAGCCGAGAAAGCTTGCATTTTTCGATGATTACCAAAAACACTTTGCCGTACAGCTTGCCGAAAAAGGTTGCATAGTTGCAGCTCCCGAACTGTTCGGATTCGGTGAAATGAAGCTGCAAAAGGACATGAAAATTCCGTTTTATTCCTCTTCCTGCAAAACCGTATCATCACATCTTTTGCCTTTCGGATCAACAACTGCAAGTATGCGTATTTTGCAAGCTGTTGTTTGTGCGGATCTTTTGTTACAAATGCCGCAAGCGGATGCTGACCGTCTGGGAATTATGGGCATTTCGGGAGGCGGACTGACAGCGTTGTATGCTGCTGTTTCAGATGAAAGGTTCCGCCGTATTTGCATTTCGGGGTATATCAATTCTTTCAGGACAAGCATTTTGAAAGTATGGCACTGTCCCGATAATTACTTCCCCGACATCATAAAATACGGCGACATTGCCGACTTTGCCTGCACTCTTGCACCGCGTGTACTTGTGACAGAAAGCGGAAAAAAGGACAGACTGTTTCCGATTGACGGCAGTCTTGAAGCCATAGAAAAAATCCGCCGTATCTATTCTCTGCTGGATGCAGAAAACAACTTTACAGCGGATGTATTTGATGGAAAACACCGTGTCAACGGTGAAAAAAGCTTTTCTGTATTGTCAGAATAAATTTAAATATCATTGCTGCGGTAGGCTTCCAATTCCATTTGGAAGGCTGCCGTTTTATCATATCCGCAGCCGAACATTTCGGGACAAAAACCTCTGTAAACACACTCACGCACCATACAATGGGCAAGCTCGGGTTCACATTTTTGCACTTCGTCTTTAACCAGTTGCCAGGCAGCTCTTGTTTCAGGGCTGGCACAGGCACAAAGGCGTTTGCGACTAATGTTGATCATGGTCTGACCGTCGCATTCACATTCATGCGATACTGGTGCATCCTGTGTTTTTGCAGTACGGTCTTCACCGGTACGGTCACTGCGCTGACTCTTAACAAAATGTTCAATACCGATCTTATGCCTGACAAAATGCACACTGACCCAATAGGGCAAATCCACCCATCTCCAAGAAAACTTGAGCTTGCGAATGGGAGAATGCTCGGCACGAATGAGCTTCAGTTTCCACTGCGGATCGGGATACTTCCCTGTTGCCTTGCCGATGGTATTCATTGTGGCATCTTTTACATCCTGCCAGTTATCTTCATGTTTAAAATTCTCTATATGTGTCATAACAAACCTCTGTTTTTTTCATCATTTTATCATGTTTGCAATTCAATTGCAAGCTCATGTATATAAAAAAATGCGAACCCTCGGTTTTCCTTTTTTGGAAACAGATTCCACTCCGGCATACCGAAATCTGCCGAACCCACGCACAGAGATAATTGCATTCTCCGTGGCCGTGCGGCTGCCTGCAATCAGCTTGCCGTCAACAAACACTCTCTCATGCCGAAACAAATTCGCAGCTGTTTCCCTGGAAAGATTGAAAACCGCCGCAACAATACAATCCAACCGTTCGGAAGCAACCACAAATATTTTTTCTTCCTGTGCGATCCCGACCCCTTCCGGCAAACTGTCGATCACTTCGCATTTTAGAGATGTGTGTTTGGCTGCATCCAACTCTCTGCAAATCATTTCTGCCATGTGGGAAAGCACAAAAACATAAGCAATATTGTCTTTCAGATAGATATCACCGACGGTATCGCGTTCTATGCCAAGTCCCATCAATGCTCCTAACACATCCCGATGTGTCAATACATCTGCATACTTTTGATGCGTCGGCGAACATTGCAACAATGCAATCGGAAAATCCGCCTCATAACCGCAGATTTCTTTGGATCCGAAAGAAACCACAACACGCTCACAATCCGCTTCCCCGCCCCATAATGACAATCCTGCATATTCCAACGACATTTTTTCTTTATGCAAAAGCGACTGTTCATGCAGTCCTAAAAAAGATGAAAAACGGTACCTGCCCGTTGCACAAGCCTGCTCTGCAAGATCATACAGACGGTTGACAAAAACCTGATCTTCATGTGACACGAAACACACCACCTTTACGTAACATCAATATAACACAAACAACATGAAATAACAAGTGATTGAAAAAATACTTGACAGAAACTATACTTTATGAAACAATAAAAATACATTCATTTATTGGGAGGTAAAGTAGTATGCAAAACACCTTTGCAGTTGCACCGTATTCCCGTTTTGTTCCGACAAAAGACAACCCGTTTCCAGAGCTGCGTATTTTTGATTTTATTACCGTAGGGCCGTTTGTTCTCGAAACTGACGGTGCTTTTGAAACAGAATACTTTTATAAAAGAGATATCATACTCAAAGAAGATTACCTTGCCGACAACGGAGGAGAAGCCAACATTCAGCCGCAAATCGGTGATGTCGTCAAAAACAACTACTACGGTCAACCGACAATATACTGGAAAAAAGGATATCGCAAATGGGGATGCCTGCGCTTTGACAAGGCAGAAGAAGATTGCGACCCTGCCTTATATGCAACCGAACAGAGAAACTGCTGCTGCTATGCCGCCACCTATATTGATTGCGAAAAAGAGGAAGAAGCAGTCATCTGTTATGAAAACTCAGGCGGTCTTCTTTATGTTAACGGTGTTCTTGCCGACTACAAGCCTTACGGAAGATGCAAAGGCCTTACAAGCACCGGCAATGCGGTTGCCGTCCGATTCAAAAAAGGCAGAAACATCCTGCTTTTTAAAATCAGAACTGGATATATTTGTGATTCCGTCGATCTTTCCATGTCCATGTGTGCCGTCTGGCCGGCAGCCGTTGTCAACGGAGACACTTTTGCAACCGTTTTACAACCCACATATGTTTACAAAGATAAAAAGCAGCTGTTCCAAGGCTTTGTGGGCAACTTATCCGTCAATGCGGTCAAAGCGGATGTGCAGTACGGTGAAAGCAAAATCAACGCAGAATGCAATGCAACATCTGCGGTTTGTATCCGACCTGCCGTTTCGACCGACGAGCAGCAAACCAAAGAACTTCCCGTCTCCTTATGCGTCAACAATAAAATAAAACAAGACAAACTGCATATAAAAACGGTTCCCGCACCGCAAGGCGAAGGAACACAATACCGTTTTTCTGATTTCCATTTTGACACGACTTATCATCAGGAACAGAGAACCTATGCTATGGGTGCGATGTGGATCACTGCCATGATGACAGAAAAGCTCAACAGCGATCCCGATTTTAAGGCGATACTCTCTGAAGTGGATTATCTGCATCCTTTTGTTTCTCTTTATCCGCAATACAGACGCATTCTTCTGGATGCATTCAAAGACGGCAGAGCCGAAGCTGATTGCTTTTTCAACCAACCAAATGAACTGACATCCTCCGGTGAAGCTTTTGTCAGAAATCTGCTGTACGGTCAATTTTATCACCGTGATGTCATGGGCAGAATTGCCTATGTTTATAACCCATGTGATGTGTTCGGACATCCGAATCAGTTATCACAGATTTGTCTGAAAGGCGGATGCAAAACTGTCCGTTGGGGCAAATTCGTACTCGGACTTGACAATGTTTTTCGTCACATGTCCCCTGACGGAACAATTGCTTTGCACGACAAAGGTTGCGGCAGACAGGATGCTATGCGTCTCGGCCTCACACATTTCAGCGGTGGCGGAGATGCTGTTGAAGGCGTACCTGCCTTCCCGACCGATCACTCCACTGCATGGATGAAAGAAACGGATGACCATGCACATTTTGCCGTTATGAGTGAAATGGCAGAAGGAATGCTGCAGGATGTACAGATTGCAGAAAAGAACAATGTCCGTCGTGTGGACATCACATCCAGAGACATGACCCAGCATCATTCCGGTGTCATTCTGACCCGTACGGATTTCAAGCAGGCAAACCGCCTCGCGGAAAACTTACTCATAACCGCCGAAAAACTGGCATCCATGGCGGCACTTTACGGTGCGACCTATCCGGATACGGCTCTTGACAAAGCGTGGCGACAACTTTTATGTGCACAACACCACGACTCGATAACAGGCACAAACAACGAAATTTCATTTATTGATCTGATGATTGAATACAAAGAAGCTGTGGATATTGCAGCTGAAATTGTCAAAAAATCAGCACAATTCCTTTCTTCCGGCATTCAGAGTGCCGTGTGCGGTGAAAACGTAATTGTATTCAATCCGCATTTGTTCAAGAGAAAAGATATATGTACATTTACCGTACCTGAAAAATACATAAACGGCTGCGAAGTGATTTCGGCTGACGGTAAAAAAATAAAAGTTTGTTCAATCGGCAACCGGCAGGCACAATTTGTTGCAGATGTTCCGGCTTTCGGTTTCCATTCCTATACGCTTCAGTCTGCAGATTTTGCACAGACAAAAACAGACAACGGATTGCAAATTGAAAACGAATATTTCCGTCTTTCAGCAGATGCAGTACAGGGTGGCGGTCTTGTTACAATCTATGACAAAAAGAACAAAAAAGAGATTCTCAAAAAGTGCACGGACGGCCCTGCAAACCGCATTGCCGTATTGCGAGAAGTACCTGATCGCATGGAGACACAACACGAGATTTACACAACGGGTCAAAAACTGTTTTCAAGCGACTTCCCGGCAGTTGTACATCGGGAACAGAACTGTGTTTTCTCTCGCCTGATTGTAGAAACAAAGTTGGATATCATAGCAAAAGTACGACAGACAATTACGCTTTACAAAGGCATTGACCGCATTGATTTCCAAACGGTTATTGAAGATTACCAGAGCAGAGATGATTTATTCTGCGTAACATTTCCGATTGATATCAAAGGTGCAAAACCTGTTTTTGAAGACCGTTTTGCACCGCACGTATGGGCAGAAAGTAAAGACAAACTGCGTTTCCAGACACACCAATATGCCAATTTCTCACATTCAAAAATTGCACCTTGCGGACAATGGATCGAATATGGTCAGACTGTAACCGCAATACTTGACAACGGCAGCCTTAACATCGGCATGAGTGCAATTATTCGAAATGAAAAATTGTATAAAGAAACGGATATTCTTTTGGATGCCTTGACGAAAAAAGCAATTCCCGTCACACCCTACCCCGACAAAAAGAATCGCGACGGATTGAAACTGATTCACTTCAATGAAGACCTTGACAATACCGATACCCGTTTCGTATTATCCGTCGATGGAATTGAAAACGAGTACGAACAACAACTCTTGTCCAAAGCAGGTAAGACAGCAGAAAAATGGCACAAAATGTACAAGAAAAACGGCTGTGCCATCTTGTATTTGCAGGACAGCGACAACATTTACAACAAAGCCATTGATGTTTTTCTCATCAAATGCAACAGTCGCCAAATGCTTGCGGAAGTGCTTTTCGATTTTGCACATCAGCTGCAGAAAGGAAACTCGTTTAAATTTTCGGCAGAATGTGCATCAAAACCATCCGGAACGGAAAACTATGGTGTTGCACTATTCAACAAAGGCACTCCTGCCTGTTCGGTTGAACAAGGCGGCCTGTTAAACATGATGCTTTTCCATACGGCAGACTTTTACGGCAACAAAGGACAGGTTACAGGAACACAACAGCTTATCCCCGAACAAAAAACACATTCTTTCTCCTATGCCTTATATCCGCATGCAAGCGATTACACAACCGCACAAGTCTTCGAAAAAGCACAAGCTTTCAACGACCCCCTGTTCTGTGTAACCGATTTTGAAAACAATCAAAAGGTTTTTGACAAAAAACACAGTTTTATTTCCGTCACCGACGGTATCACAGTGACTGCCTTGAAAGCCGGTGGCGAACCGCTTGCCAAGATGCAAAAAACAGACAAAAATATCACTGAAAGAGGTTTAATTCTGCGTTACTTCGGCAGTGCGGAAGCTGACACGCAAGTGACCGTAAAAACGGACTTTGCACTTTCTGCTGCCGCACAGACAAACCTTTTGGAAGAAGAGGCAAAAACACTTAAAATCAAGCAGCATTCTGTTGCTCTTGATGCAAAAAGACACAGCATTGAAACCGTTCATTTACTCCCGCACAAACCGTTGCAGCAAATCAATACAGCAAGTATCGGCAGAGAGCAGGAAATTGTGCAACCCGTTTATGTCCGCAGTTGGGAACATGACATGGGATCCGTTCCGTTCGGATATCTGAAAACCTGTGCCGTGATCGATAAAAAAACAACAGAGATTTCCGACACTGCCGTACAACTGCATATTCATGTAACAAACAACCGTACGGACAGCTACACAAACGGAACTTTAAACATTTCACTCCCCGACGAATTCTCTTCTGACAAAACAGAAATCAACTACACACTGGCCCCCTTTGAAGCACAGGAGTTTTCTCTTACCGTACAAAAACCTGCCAAAGAAGCAAGCGGTGTGTTGTATTTGCACTACGAGGATGACGGACAAATATTTGAAGATGTATTTGAATTCGGTTTGCAGACGCCATCCGTCAATCTGGAATTTACAGAAAATGAATTGCTGGCAACCGTCATAAACAACACGGACCGTGACGTACACGGTGCACTCTACCTTGCCACACCGTTTGAAGCATGGTCGGCTTTGGGATTCAACACAGAATGCAGAATGCATACAGATAATGACAGCATCCCTTTCGATGTTCCTGTCGGTGAACGCAAGACATACCGCTTCTCATTGCAGGAAAATGAAGACGGTCTTATCAACGCACTGTGGGCAGCCGTAAAGCTCACCTGCAACGGCAGAATCCGTTTCGGCTTTGCCGTCAGAAAAGGGGAACGGCACAACTGCTGGGCACATGAACTGCATCCCGTACTCTTTGGCGAGGACAACGGCTCCATTGAAAGAATTTTAAAAATGTAACCTTTTTTCAACAGGCACATCGCAGGATGTGCCTGTTCTTTTTGCACAAGAAATGAATCAATGATTTGTTAAAACAAACAAAAACCTTTTATAAAATTATTATAATAATAAAATTGTTGAAAGTAGTAAAAAAAAGTGATAAAATAAATTATCTGTATTTTATTTTCGGTGTGTGATAAAGAATGAAAATAAAAAAGTTGCAAAAAAAACTGAATCAGTTTTATCCCTCATTTTCCGTACGCGAGGAAAACGGATGCCGAATTGTTACAGGTGAAAGTGACAACTGGCAAGACATCATAAAAGCTTGTTCCATGTGCGTTTCGAAGGACAAAACCGTTCATGTCGTCAACGACATTCGCTTTACGGGTCCGCAAGATGCCCCGATACGGTTACCTTTATTGCAAGACAACACTTTGAACGGAGAATCACCCGATGTGCTTGTCATTGGCGGCGGTATCTCGGGTACCACCATATTACGTGAACTGTCAAAATGGAAAATCAATGCCTTGTTGGTTGAAAAAGAAAGCGACCTTGCCATGCATGCATCCGGCAGAAACGACGGTGAAATCCACCCGGGCGTTGACCTTGCAAAAGGCTCTCTGAAACAACATTATGTATTGCTCGGCAATCGTATGTTCCCCGATCTTTCCGACAAGCTGGATGTTCCGTTTGACCGTTGCGGTCAATATGCGTGCTTTACACAGGCATATCTGCGTGGCTTTGTGAGTTTATATGCCTTGAAAAGAAAATACGTAGACGGCTGCAAAGACACTCAAGTCATCTCCGCACATAAACTTCGCCAAAAAGAACCGAACAGCAATCCTGCTTTTAAATTTGCTTTATACAATCCGTCTGCAGGTTGCGTCTGTCCCTACGGACTGACCATCGCCTGTGCTGAAAATGCCGTTCAGAACGGAGCTCGTGTTTCGCTCAACACAGCCGTTCTCGGAATGACAGTCGAAAACGGCAATATCAAATCCGTGCAAACGAATCGCGGCACATTGTATCCGAAAATTGTAATCAATGCGGCAGGTGTTTTTGCGGAAGAAATTGCAAAAATGGCAAACGACCGATTTTACTCCATTCATCCGAGAAGGGGGACAAACTCCATCCTTGACAAAAAAGCCGGTCGGCTGATGAACGGAATTGCATCCGTCAAAGTGTTGGAATTGAATACAGGTCACACCAAAGGCGGTGGGTTGTTGCATACGGTACACGGCAATATTCTGGCCGGTCCGGATGCTGTTGAAACAAACGAAAAAGAAAATTTTGCAACCACACCGGAAAGCATTCAAACAGTATTTACAAAACAAAAAACCACCGTTCCCGATCTTAAACAACGAGATATCATTACATACTTCACCGGTGTTCGCGCACCGAATTTTGAAGAAGATTTTATCATTGAAAAGGGCAGAAATACAAAAAACCTGATTCATTGTGCTGCCATTCAATCCCCTGGACTTACGACAGCTCCTGCTGTCGCAAAGGACGTTGCCCGTATGGCAATTGACATATTGCAAACCGAACGGCTTGTGCTTCGCAATGATCGCTTCAATCCCGAGCGAAAAGCACCACCGAGACTTGCACAACTTTCTGTTGTACAACGCAACCGACTGATCAAAGAGAATCCCGACTACGGTCAGATTGTATGCCGCTGCGAAGAAGTCAGCAAAGGTGAAATTCTGGATGCGTTGAATGCACCCATTTGTGTACCGACAGTAGACGGTGTCAAAAAAAGAGTTCGTCCCGGTATGGGTCGTTGTCAGGGCGGTTTTTGTTCTCCTCTTGTGGCTCAGATTATTGCAGAACACCAGAATATTCCGATTGAAAAAGTCACAAAAGCCGGAGAAAAGGCATTTCTTCTTTTTGAACAGACAAAGGGAGGCGATGCAAAATGAAAAAATATGATGTAACCGTCATCGGTGGTGGTCCAGCAGGACTTGCAGCTGCCATTGAAGCCCATAAAAACGGGGCGAATGTATTGCTGATTGAGCGTGAAGCGCGATTGGGCGGCATTCTCAAACAATGCATTCACGACGGTTTCGGTCTTGTGCGGTTCGGTGAAAGATTAACAGGTCCGGAATATGCCGAACGATTCATGCAATCTTTCTTTTCCTTAAACATCGAAGCCAGAACACTGACCTTCGTAACCAACATTGAACGAACATCCGAAGGTTTTGCATTGACACTTGTCAGCCGCAACGGACTTTCAAAAATCCTGAGTCAAACACTCATTCTTGCAACCGGTTGCAGAGAAAGAACAGCAAAACAGGTTTTTATTCACGGCACACGACCTGCCGGTGTTTTTACAGCAGGTACAGCACAAAACTATGTAAACCTATGCGGTGTTATGCCGACAAAAAAATGCGTTATTCTCGGTTCGGGCGATATCGGGCTGATCATGGCTCGCCGTCTGACTTTAGAGGGTGCAAAAGTTCTTGGTGTGTATGAAATTCAATCCACTCCCTCCGGTCTGACCCGGAATATTCACCAGTGCCTGTATGACTACGACATCCCGCTGCATCTGTCACATACGGTAACACGTGTATTCGGTCATGACAGACTGACAGGCATAGAAGTGGCTGCCGTAGATAAAAATATGCAGCCGATTGAAGAAACAAAACAATATATAGAATGCGATGCACTCATTCTTTCCGTCGGACTTATTCCCGAAAATGAGCTTGCTGAAAACATAGGTGTGCAAATCGATCCCTGCACCAAAGGTCCTGTTTGCGACCAGAATCTGCAAACCTTGCATGACGGAATTTTCTCCTGCGGCAATGCACTGCACGTCAACGATCTTGTTGACTATGTTTCGGAAAGTGCAGAAATTGCAGGAAAAAATGCAGCCCTCTGGATACATCGCAACCGTTCATTTGCTTCTGTTGTTCCGTCCGATGGTGTTGCATATGCAGTTCCGCAACGGATCAACCTGCATGCTGACAACCAAAACGCGGTTTTGTATTTCAGAAGCAAAAAGATATACAACAAAGCCGTTTTGCAAATACGGGTCAATGATACTTGTATTTATGAACGCAAATACGCACATTTGCACCCCCCTGAGATGGAACGATTGGAAATTAACTTTGGGGAATTTGACTTAAAACCAAATGATGCGGTCAAACTGATTGTCAAGGAGGCAGAACAATGAAAGAATTCGTCTGCATCGTCTGCCCGAACGGTTGCTTACTGCATGTTGATACCGTTGCCGATCCCATTCGCATCAGCGGACAAAAATGCAAAAAAGGGTTGGAATTTGCAAAGTCAGAAATGACAGCACCCATGCGTACAATCTGTTCAACCGTCAAAACGGTCTTTCCGGAGGCTCCTGTTCTGCCTGTAAAAGTCAGCAAAGAAATTCCGAAAGATAAGATTTTTGATATCATGCAACAACTCAACAACGCACTCGTAACCGAACGAATCGGTAACGGAGATGTAATTATTCAAAACATTTGCGGCACAGATGCCGACATTATAGCGACAAGCAATATGTTAAAGGAGTGACACTTATGAGAGAACCTCTCGTTCTGACATTTGACATCGGCACACAAAGTATTAGAGCTATGCTTTGCAACAAAGAAGGAGAATTTCCTGCTTTTGTACAAATCCGCTACGAAAAACCTTTTATTTCAGAAGAACCCGGCCGTGCCGAACAAGAACCGAATTTCTACTTCGATATGCTTTGCAAAGCTTCATTGGAGCTTAAAGAAAAGGCAGGCGCACTTTTTGGTGATATCATTGCAGTTACCGTCACCACCATTCGTGATACCCTGTTGTGCCTGAACAAAGACAAAAAGCCGCTTCGAAATATGATCGTCTGGATCGACAGACGCGAAGCAAAAAACGATTTGCCGGCAGGTGCCATCAAAAAGTTTGCATTTGAATACACCGGCATGCTCGACACGGCAAAAATGCAATACAGCGCCTCGTTTTGCAATTGGATCAAAGAAAATGAACCGCACATTTACCGTCGCACGGAAAAATTCGTACTGTTGCCTACCTATATCAACTATTTGCTGACAGGTGTTTTGCGTGACTGTGCAGCCAATCAGATTGCACATCTGCCGTTTGATTACAAAGAACGCAAATGGATGGATGAAAAAGAACTCACGCGATGTGTCTTTGATATACCGACAACAAAACTCTGCCGTCTGGTCAAAAGCGGTGCTATCATTGGTGAAATCACAAATGAAGCTGCAGAACAAACAGGCATCCCGGCAGGCTTGCCGCTGATTGCAACCGGCTCCGACAAAGGCTGCGAAACACTCGGCCTTTCTGTCAACAAAACCGGCAAAGCTGCCATTTCGTTTGGTACATCTGCAACCGTACAGTTTGCAACACAGAAATACTTTGAACCGCAGCAATTCCTTCCTTCCTATCCTGCTGTTCTCAACGATACATGGAATCCAGAGATTCAGATCTTTTTCGGTTATGCGATGCTGCGTTGGTTCATTGAACAGTTTGCAACGGAAGAAGCAAAGAAAGCTGCCGAACAAGGCATCTCTGCAGAGGAATATCTCAACACCTATCTGCCTGAAATTCCGGCAGGTTGCGACGGTCTGATCGTACAGCCTTATTGGGAGCCCGGTGTTTCCAATCCGCTTGCAAAAGGCACCATCACGGGATTCACCCCCATGCACACAAAATACCACATTTACAGAGCCATTATTGAGGGCATCAACTTCTCACTCATGGAGGGGATGAAGCTGATGGAAAAACGCTCAAAAACAAAAATCCGT
Organism: Acutalibacteraceae bacterium; assembly: GCA_045576275.1. Lineage (GTDB taxonomy): Bacteria > Bacillota > Clostridia > Oscillospirales > Acutalibacteraceae > RUG806. Next base: position 128,041 of record JAZNGB010000042.1, on the reverse strand, counting down.
GAGTTGTTTATTGCAGGTGGTGGCTCTCAGAATGATACCATTTGTCAGATTACAGCAAACATGTTCGGTTTGCCCGTAAAACGTATCCATACCCATGAAGCTTCCGCTATCGGCTCATCCATGGTTGCTTTTGTTGCAATGAAAGAGTTCAGGAACTACGATGCTGCTATTCAATCCATGGTGCATGTATGTGATACATTCAACCCCGATTTTAAAGAAACTGCTATTTATGAAGACATTTATGAAAATGTCTATACCAAACTTTACCCGAAAATGCTGCCTGTGTTCAAAGGCATGAAAAAGCTGGAGGGATAAACCATGAGTACGAAGCCTTACAAAGGATTTGAGCCGAAATGGATCAAACAAGCAGCTCCCGAAAAAAGCTATCGATCCGTTTTCCGTTGGGGCGATCCGGATTTTGTAAAGTATCCCAAGGAATCGCTTTACAAAATGATGAAATCCACATTCAGCATGACCGATGACGATTTTCGCCAGTACGACGGTGACATCGGCTGGGACACGGTTGATTTGTCCGATTATCCGTCCAAGATCAGCGAAAAAGATCTCAATGCAATCCGTGCCATCGTCGGCACAAGATATGTTTCAACCGCTGATTACGACCGTCTTGCTGTTGCATACGGCAAAACGGCATATGACCTTTTAAGAATTCGCCAAAGGCAATTCCATTCCCTTCCCGATCTTGTTGTTTATCCGTCCACCTCTGAAGAAGTGGAACTGATCGTAAAATACTGCACCGAAAACAATATTCCGCTGTATGTTTACGGTGGCGGCTCATCGGTCACAAGAGGTGTCGAACCCATCAAAGGCGGCATTTCGCTTGACATGAGAAAGCGTTTCAACAAAATTCTCTCTTTCAATGAAACCGATCAGACCATCACCGTACAAGCAGGTCTGTCAGGTCCGGATCTTGAAAACGCACTCAACAATGCTCCCTCTGTTTTTGGTGCAAAACGAGCCTATACCTGCGGTCATTTTCCGCAGTCCTTTGAGTATTCAAGTGTAGGCGGTTGGGTTGTAACAAGAGGTGCAGGTCAAAACAGCACCTACTACGGCACCATTGCAGACATTGTTCTGTCGCAAAAATATGCAACCCCCATCGGCTGCATTCAGACCCCGCATTATCCCAGAGAAGCAACCGGACCGGATCTCAATCAGATCATGATGGGTTCTGAGGGCACTTTTGGCGTGCTGACAGAAGTCACATTGAAAGTACGCCGTTATATGCCCGAAAACCGCAAACGTTTCTCTTATATTTTCAAAGACTGGGAAACTGCAATGGATGCAGCTCGTGAAATGATGCAATGCGAATGCGGATTTTCTTCCGTTTTCCGTCTTTCCGACCCGGAAGAAACCAATCTCATGCTGCGTCTTTATAATGTAGATGAAACACCTTTGCATCCCCTGTTGGACAAACTCGGCTACAAAGATATGGAACGCTGCCTGTTCCTCGGTTTTACGGACGGAGAAAAAGAGTTCTCTGCAAACATTGCAAAGAACATTGCTCGCATTGCACATGAGCACGGTGCAATGAGCCTCACATCGTTCGTTTGCAAAGCATGGGAAAAAGGCCGTTTCAACGACCCCTATCTGAGAGATACAATGATGGACTTCGGTGTTTGCACAGATACGCTCGAATGCACCGTTACATGGTCAAACATGGCACAGGTACATAAAGATGTCCGCGAAGTTTGTCATGCACTGCCCAACACCATTGTCACAACACATATGTCCCATTGCTATCCGCAGGGAGCAAATCTTTACTTCATCTTCATCACGAGAATGAACGATGCTGCCGAATTCAAACGTTACCACACAACGATTCTTGATGCCATTCAGAAATCGGGTGCTGCCATCAGCCACCACCACGGTATCGGAAAAATGTTTGCACCGTGGCTGGAAGGTTACATCGGCAGAACAGAATACGGTGTATTTAAAGTACTCAAAGATTATTTCGATCCGAATTACAATATGAATCCGGGCGGCACAATCGGACTTGATCTGACGGAAGATGAAAAGCGGTTTATGATTGAAAAATAAACACAATCGTGCTTGTTCAACACCATTGATACATATACAAAAATCAGCCTGCTGTCAATCGACAACAGGCTGTATTTTTGTATATATCTTATGACAACCAGGCGATATTGCTGTCTGTCATCAGATTATCAATGCCGTAAATATATAAAACGGTATCAATTCCCTTTTCTTGTACAAGTGGTGTGAGTTCAAGCTTGTAATAACGAAGGTCAATCATGTAGATATCGCTGTAGTGGGAACTCAAAAAACAGGTCATACAATGGGCAAATGAATCCTTCACGATGAGCAGCTTTCCGCCGTCAGCGTTTTCGTTTTTAATGTGTGCATACCCGTGATTGCCGTCAAGAAAAACAGGATACTGATCATCTTCCGAAAGATGATTCGTAAAGAAAACACCATCATGCACCCAATCTTCACTTCCGTTTTCAGAGACAGAAACCGTCACATTCAGGTTCGGGTCTTTCCACAATTCGACCGTATCCGGTTTTGTCAACCACAAACCCGATCGCGAATAGGTTGTTCCGTAAAAACCTTCATTTGTCTGCACCTGAAATGCACTGCGTTCAACCGGTGTCAGGCTGAGTGTATCACACAGAGCACGGTAACATAAATACGAACCTGCACTTGTGATATGATGGTCGGTACGGTAATAAACCTGCTCTTGCGTATTGCGGAACGTTTCTCTCATATCCACAAAAGAAAGCCGATCAGCAATGGTTTCTTTCATCAGAGAAAAGGCGGTATCGTCTGTATATTCTTCATGCACGGCAGGCAGCTTGTCCGAAAGAATATGACCTGCAGAAGGCATTGCCAACAGAGCAGCATGAAGGTTGTTCTTTTCTGCAAAATCGCAAAAATACCCGATATTCCTTGTCAAGCGCTCCGCGTTGAGTGTTTCGGGCTTTGAAATCAGATAACCGTCGTCACATTTATAAATCCCTGCAGCACCGTTATTGCCAAGCAGTTGATTGTAATAGGCATTCATGCCGACAAATAGTTTACGAAACGGAAAATGGTCGGACAGATATGTTTCAAACGCTGTACCGTAAGAGCCGTCTGCAATCGCCTCAAGTGAAACGGACGGAAAGTCAGACAACTGACGCTTTTCATCGGATGAATATTCCTGTTTCGGCAGCACAACAAAAAGCAAAAAAAGTGCAAATACCAAAAACAGAAAAACAAAAGAGGACAGATGCTTATATACTTTTTTCATTAATCTCCCCTCCTTTAAAAACGAAAATACAGGAAAGGATTGTAGCTGTCGTTTACCAAAGTACCTACGGAAAGAAGCAATGATGCAACCCCTGCCACTGCGTCTGCAAACGGAACAAACGCTTTGTCCTTTATTTTTTCACGCAAATTCTTTGCAAACGGTGTTGCGGCAACACAAGCAATCACCAACAATGGCAATGACGCAAGCACGGCTGCGGAAGCATTTTGTGAAATCCATCCGTCTGACAAAGAAAACAATCTGCCGATAAAAGAGAAAATACCGTCCGTCGTATCAAAATAGAAAAAGATCCAACTGATTACAACCAGGAACAATGTATAAATATGGGAGATGACAGCAGGCAATTTTTTAAGAACTTTCAACAGGAACAGCTTTTCGATGGTCAGCAAAACACCAAAATAAACACCCCAGAATACAAAATTCCAACTTGCCCCATGCCAAAGACCCGTCAACGCCCACACGATAAAGATATTGAGAATCTGACGACCTTTGCCTTTGCGATTGCCGCCCAAGGGAATATATACATACTCTCTGAACCATGTGCCGAGAGAGATGTGCCAGCGACGCCAGAATTCCGTAATGCTTTTTGATATGTAAGGATAATCAAAATTCTTCAAAAAGTCGAATCCGAACATATGCCCCAGACCAATCGCCATATCGGAATAACCCGAAAAGTCAAAATAAATCTGCAAAGAATAAGCGAGAATTCCGACCCACGCAGCAATGAGTCCGGCTTCTTCATCAACTCGTAACACATCCCAAAGTTGTCCCATCCGGTTTGCAACAAGTACCTTTTTCGCAAGACCGACAAGAAATATTTTCACGCCTTTGTCAAACTCTTCAAAATTCTCCTGTCTTAAAACAAGCTGTTCTGCGACATCCTGATAACGAACAATAGGACCTGCAATCAACTGCGGAAACAGGGATACATAGGCACCGAATGCAACAAAACTTTTTTGAACGGCACAGTCTCCACGGTATACATCAATAACATAGGACATGGTCTGGAATGTATAAAATGAAATACCGATGGGGAGTGCAATTTCGGGAATGGTAAGTGCCGACAAGCCGGGAATATGACGCAGCAAGCCACCAAAGAATCCGGCATACTTAAAGTATCCGAGCAGACCAAGATTCAGTAACACATTCACAAGAAGCACAATGTGTTGTTTCTTTTTGTTATCACCGCACGCACCAAGAAGCAAACCACTTGCCCAGTTCATCGCAATAGAAAAAAGCATCAGTAAAACAAAAACGGGTTCCCCGTAGCCGTAAAACACAAGGTTTGCGGCAAGCAGGAAACCGTTTCTGAATCGTTTAGGCAATGCGAAATAGACCGTCAATACGACAGCAAAAAACAGAAAAATAAACAGCAGACTTGAAAATACCACGATCGTTTACCTTTTATTTGAGGTAGGAATCAAGAATAGCATTCATGGCAGCTGCATCAGCAGAAATAAACAGAACAACAATATTACCTGCTGTTTTTACAGCACACTGCTGTGCAAGAGCATAGTTTTCAGCGTCATACGACTGCGACTGATTCTTGACTTCCTGCAGACGCAGGGAAAGCTTATCTGTAATATTGCCGAGTGCATTTGCATCCACAGCTTCAAACATCAGTACTTCTGCAGGGAAAACACCGGTCGGTACCATGCAGCACGCAGCCTGCTTGTACAGATCTGCAGAAATGCCGTAAATATCAAACAAAGAATCGGCATTGATGCTGCGGGATTCAGACAACGCACAATCCGTTTTGATCTGTTCCAGAACAACAGCAAGGTCAACAGCGACCGTTTCATTGTTGTTTACAGAAGAATCAACATTATTTTCACCGCCGCAAGCGGTCATACCCAAAACAAGTACAACACTAAGAACTGCAAGAATCAACTTTTTCATGATTAAACACCTCAATTATTCAATATAATCAACTCAGCTGACATGGGTCATCAGATACTCAATCCATACATGACATCCTGCATTTGTAAAGTGCATTCCCATGCCGTCGGGATCGCTGCAATACTCTGTGAGAAGATAGCCGTTTGCATCGGAAACAACGGAATAAATATCAAGATATTGCCAGCCGTTCTTTGCACAACGAGTCTGCAAAGCAGTATTGTAAGAACGAATATTTGCATTGTTCAGAACAGAACCTTCCTTACCTTTTGCGATCGGTGTGCAGGACTGTGCGTAGATAACCGCACCGGGAGATTTTTCAAGGATGGTGGCAACAAGTTCTTCGTAATAATCCAAAGCACCCTCAATACCGTACAAGGCAATATCATTCATACCAAGCATGATAAATACTTTTTTTGCACCGATGAGTGCAACGGAATCCTCTAGAAGCATTTTCTGTCCCTGGTAAGTCGGATGCAAAGAATCGGAGCTGACAGGCAGTAACGCTTCTGCACAGCCAAGGCTGCCTGCTGTCAGGAATTTGGACTGACCAAGACAATCACCGTAATTTCTCTGGTCAGCAACATAATAGCTGAGCATCAAAGAAACAGAGTCACCGATAAATACAGCATCATCAAAGAAAGACGAGCTGACAGCCTGTCCGGCAATAGCTGCTGTTGTCGGTGTTTCAACCGGAATGGTAAGCGTGGGTGTTTCGGTGGGAACCTCAGTTGCTGCTGCGGTGGTTACTTCCACGGGAGCCTGGGTAGTAGGATCGACCAATTCCGTACGATAGGCCTTATCGTTTATATAGATGGAATCGCTGCCCATTGTCTGATCTTCCTGGATGTCGGGAACCGTAGAATCTTGCTCTTTTTTCCCGCAAGAAGCAAAAGAAACAAGAGATGCAATAACAAGAAAAACAGCTATGAACGAACAAGAGATTTTACGGAACATAAAAAATCAACTCTCCTCAATATAATACTTGTATTATTAGTTTATTATAAAATAAAACATTCACAATGTCAACACGACTTTATTTACATTTTTTGTTCTTGTGCTACAATATTCCGCATCCAGGAATCACTTTTGACAAAAAAGTAGCCAACAACTGCCTTCACCAATTCAAGACCTTCACAAATAAAATAAATCGGAAAAATGGAAAGCTGCGTGTATCTTGACAGAAGAAAAGCAACGGGAACACTGACAACCCAGATAAAACAACTGTCAAAAAGCATTGTAATAAATGTTCTGCCACCCGAACGAAGCGTAAAATATGTCGCATGATTGAATGCGTGCAAAGGCATCATCAGAGCAATAATAAGAATGAAAAATGTTGCAATCGAGTGAACTTCATCCGTTGTATTATAAACTTTGGGGAACAAAGGTGCAATACATGCCATGCAAACTGCAATAACCGTACAACAAAGAACCGAAAAAGCAATCATCTTATTGTCGGTATCTCTCGCTTCTTTCATTTTACCGGCACCAAGCAGTTTTCCTACCACAATAGAAACACTTGAGCCCAAAGCAATAAAGACAACATTGAATACATTGAATACGGTATTTGCAATATTCAATGCACCGACAACAGCAAGACCTCTTGTGGATAAACACTGGCTGACAATTGTTTTGCCGGATGCCCAAAGAAATTCATTGATAAGCAACGGCATTCCCTTTCGCATAACATCGGCAAAAAGAGAATGCGGAATGTGCCAACCGGAAAACACTTTTTCAGCAAAAGGATATTCTGCCAAATGCCGTTTCGTCCACAGAAATGTTGTAAAACACTCAATAAAACGTGAAAGAACGGTTGCAATGGCTGCACCTTCGACACCGAGATTCGGAAAACCGAATTTACCGAAAATAAGCAAATAGTTAAACACAAGATTTACAACAACAGCCGCAATGCCCGTTTTCATAGGTGCCATGGTCTGTCCGAGCTCTCGCAAAGTACCGACATAACATTGATTGACACTGAACGGAATCAAACCGATCAACATAATTTTCAAATATTGTTTTGCAAAGGCCAGGGTTGCAACAGGGTCACCCGTTTGACCGCCTTCATTTAAAAACAGGTTAATAAGAGGATCCTGCCAGAACCAAAGAACAGCAATTCCGCCAACAATCAAAACGGCTGCCAGAATCAATTTTATGCGAAATACGTTTTTTACACCGTCTTTATTGTTGCTGCCGTTGAACTGTGAAGTAAAAATGCCGGCTCCTGACAGTGCACCGAAAATACTCAGATTGAATACAAAAATCAGTTGATTTACGATGGCAACACCATTCATTTCATCCGTACCGATTCTGCCGACCATAAGATTGTCAAGCATATTGACAAAATTGGTAAACCCGTTCTGAATCATGATCGGAACTGCAATCGCTAAAATCATTTTATAAAAAGCTTTATCACCGATAAATTTATTTTTTAATTTAATAATCATTTATATAATCCTTTTCAATATGATTGTGTCGAAAATGAAAATACCATAATTCTTTGTCATTGTCAAGCCAATCCTCAGCAATGCAATGCTTGTTTTTTTAGAAAAAGTCTTGACATACTAAAAAAAATTTATTAAAATGTATTATAACTTTTTAGAATATGCATTTATGCTTCTGCATTCTGTATTTTTATGTATTTAAGGGAGATCCCTTAAAATAAATATCCATTGGAGGAACATTATGAAGAAACTTATCGCAATCCTGCTTGCTGCTCTTATGCTTGTTTCCTTTGCAGCTTGCACAAACGACACCACCGATCCGACCGAACCCGATGCCAACACCGGCAACGACGTCATCTCCGACGGCGATATTGCTGATACTGATGCTGAATATGTTGCAAACATCAGAACCGGCACCGGTGGCACAACCGGCACCTACTATGCATTCACCACTGCTGTTGGTCAGATCCTCGGCACTGACAATTACAAGTTTGAAATCCTTTCCACCGGCGGTTCTCAGGCTAACATCGAAATGCTTGAAGACGGTGACATCAAGATGGCTATCGTTCAGAACGACGTTATGAACTATGCATACACCGGCTCCAACGGTTTTGCTGCACCCATCACTTCCTTCTCCGCTGTTGCTTGCGTATATCCCGAAGTTTGCCAGCTCATCGCTACCAAGGCTTCCGGCATCACTTCCGTTGCTGACCTTGCAGGTAAGAATGTTGCTGTTGGCGACATCGGCTCCGGTGTTTACTACAATGCCACACAGATCCTTGCTGCTGCAGGTCTTGACATTGATACAGACATCAACAAGACTGCTGCTTCCTTCGGTGACAGTGCTACCCAGCTGAAAGACGGCTCCATCGATGCTGCTTTCATTACTGCAGGTACTCCCACAACCGCTATCACTGAACTTGCAACTTCTACTGAAATCGTTGCTGTCGAACTCGGTGAAGATGTTATTGCAAACCTTCAGGATGCATACAGCTTCTATGCTGCATACGAAATGACTGACAAGGATTATGCATTCATCACTGAACCCGTTAACACCGTTTCCATCATGGCTACTTTCGTTGTTTCCAACGACATGCCCGAAGAACAGGTTTATGAAATCACCAAGGCTCTTTGGGAAAATGTTGATGATATCAAGGTTGCTCATGCAAAGGGTGCTGAAATGAACACTGAGCTTGCAGCTGCTGCTATCGGCGAAGTTCCGCTTCATCCCGGCGCTGAAAGATATTACAGAGAAGCAGGCATCATTGAATAAGTTGCTGCTCTCTTAAAAATTCAAGAGAAACATAAATGCTGCGATTGAAAAACCGCAGCATTTATAATAAAAATGAGGAGGGAAAGAAGTGGAAGACACCAACATCAACATCAACAATATGATCGATGAACAAGTGGATGCCGAAGCGATCATGCAGGAATTTGACCGCGAAAGCAACACGCGTGTGTTTACGGGTTGGCGCAAAGTCGTCATTACAACCCTTATGGCCGCCTTCAGTGGCTATATGATTGCAATGGCTCTGTTGTTCCCTACCGCCACAAAAATCACAAAACTGACAACATTTATGGCCTTTATTATATTTATTGGCTATCTTATTTTCCCTGCATACAAAAAGCAGACAAAGAAAATCAATCATGTTCCTTTTTATGATATAATCCTTTCCGTGGTCGGCTGCGGAAGTTTCTTGTATTATGCTGTTTTCCAGGAAGACATCATTATGATGAGCCGCCGTATCGGCACATTGCAGATCGTGATTGCATTGATAGCAATTGTTTTGCTGGCTGAACTGGTCCGAAGAGCTGTCGGCTTGCCGATTCTTTGCGTTGCAGGATGTTTCATTGCATACGCAGTCTACAATGCAATTCAAAATAACCCGACTACAGCACTTCGCAACCTTATGTACAGTCTCTATTATGATGTAGCAAACGGTTTATTCTCTACACCCGTTTATGTCTGTACAACATTTATCGTTCTGTTTATCATTCTCGGTGCATTGCTTGAAAGAACCGGTATCGGCGGATTCTTTGTTGATCTTGCAAACTCTGTTGCAGGTTCTTCCGTCGGCGGTCCTGCAAAAGTAGCAGTTATTTCCAGTGCTCTGGAAGGTATGTATTCCGGTTCTTCCGTTGCAAACACGGTTGGCAGCGGTTCCATCACCATTCCGATGATGAAAAAGACCGGTTATAAGCCTGAGTTCGCAGCTGCAGCTGAAGCTGCGGCCTCCACAGGCGGTCAGATTATGCCGCCCATCATGGGTGCTGCTGCATTCCTGATGGCTGAGATGACAGGTCTTTCTTATTCAACAATCGCAGTTACAGCCATTCTCCCCGCATTGCTTTACTTCGCCGGCATCTTTATGATGATTCACTTTGAAGCAAAGAAACTCGGTCTGAAAGGCTTGCCCAAAGATGCAATTCCGAATTTCTTTAAATTGATCTTCAAAAAGGGTTATTTGCTTCTCCCCATCGTGATTCTTGTTATCTGCATGAATCACTTCAGCACCGGTGTTGCTGCTTGTTTTGCTATTCTGGGCGCATTGGTAGTAAGCCTTGTACCGCAAAATCTGAACAAACAGAATCTGTGGAGACTTGTTTTTCCAGCCATTCCCGTTGTTATTCTCGCAGTGCTTTGGATCGCACTCGGATCCTCGTTTATGACCAAAGCTGTTTTCATTGCTATGGTCGTCAGCATTCTTCTTACATTTATCACAAAAGAAACAACTATCCTTACTCCGAAAATTGCTGTCGAAGCATTTGAAAACGGTGCAAAGAATACCGTTGGTGTTGCAGTCGCTTGCGGTATGGCAGGTCTTATTTCCGGTGTTGTCACAATGACAGCTCTCGGTCAGTTGCTAATCAACACCCTTGTTCCCATCGCAGAAAACAGTACATTCCTTGCTCTTTTCCTGACAATGCTCTGCTGTATCGTTCTTGGTATGGGTGTTCCGACAACCGCGAACTACGTCATTATGGCAACAATCACAGCCCCCATTCTGATCAAGATGGGTTTACCCATGTTGGCTGCTCATATGTTCGTATTCTATTTCGGCATTGTTGCCGACATCACTCCCCCTGTTGCACTTGCCGCGTATGCAGGTTCTGCGATTGCAAAGTCCAATCCGCTGAAAACAGGTGTTACGGCAACACGATTGGCCATTACAGCATTTATCGTACCGTATATCTTTGCATACGACCCCTCCATGCTGTTTATTGATGCACACTGGTATGACATTGTCCGTATTGCAATTACCTCCATGATTGGTATTTTCGCCGTTTCAGCAGGTATGGAAGGTTACATGTTCATCAAGTGTCCGTGGTGGCAACGCATTCTTTGCCTTGGCGGCGGATTGTTGCTGATCATTCCGAGTCTGACAACTGACATAATCGGCATTGTTATCATTGCAGGTGTTATTGCTCTCCAAAAGATTCTTGCAAAGAAGCAACAGAACAACACACCTTCTGCTGATGCAATCCCCTCAAATATCGGACAAGCCGGATAAACAACAATAGCAAACAATAAAAAACCCCATAAAGCAATCTTGCATTTCAAGAATCTGCTTTATGGGGTTTTCGTTATTATTCAAGGATTCCGTCATAGAGAGGAGTACATTGATTATAGTGTGCCCAAAAACCGTTTCCGTAGTCATAGTGCCACCATTCGGACGGCAGATTGGTAAATCCGGCTGCAATCATGCAATGAAACAGCAGTCGGCGGTTGTTTTGCACGGTTTCGTTATCGCTGCCTTCAAAAGCCGCTGTATGTGCCAATGGAGAAAAGTCATCAAAATCGGTTCCCATATCAAGCCATTTGCCGTTCACATCTGCAATCGTAACATCCACTGCACCGCCTGTAGAATGAACGGCAGGATACAATGCATCAGTTGACGGCGGAGACACAAAAAACTTCACATGTTCATTCAACTGCTCTTGTGTCCATGTCGGATTGTCTTTTTGCAGCTGCTGATAATATGTATCATACAAACCTTTTTGCACCGCATAAGGTCGCCACGCATCCAATACCACAAGACGATATCCTTGCGGCAACAGTGAGGCTGCTTTTTTCAAACGTTCCAAAACACTTTTACGCAGCATCGGCTTTTCTGTTGCACCGGGAATTCCCTGTCGAAAATAGGCCGGAAAATTTATAAACTGAACACCGAAAGGAATTGCAACCAATGATTCTTGCGTTGCATTGACAACTTCCTTATTGGTCGGAAATTCCGCATTCGGAATGGGATGCATAAAGTCAATCACATCTTATTCCTCCTTTGAAAAAAGGGAAACCGCAAAATACAGTTTCCCCGAAAATATTTTACCAACGTCTTTTTCTGACAAAAACTGCTACTGACCAATAATAAACAGGAATGATCAGGAACAACATCCATGTCGGGTGCCAGATCCGGAACATAAAACCGAAAATCAAAAACAACATAACAATGACAATCGGCACCGGCATCAAAAACAAAAAGGACTTGAGGGATTTTGCCTTAAAAGAAGCAGCAATCATATAATAACACGGAATCAGCAAGAACAGAATCCAAGCCGGATGCCACAAATGCAAAACGGTTCCTGCGAAAAGATAGACAGCAACAACAACCAACGGAAACGGAAAAACAAACATCAGTCTTGCGGTTGCAGGAGACAGCTCTCTGTTAAACAAACGGAAACCTTTGCGGAAAAGTTTTTTGACAAAATCATTGGCTTGTGCATTTATATCTTCATTGTTCCATTGTTGAGAAGCATTGTAAGCATTGCCCTGCGGCGGAGCATTGTAATAATTCCCCTGTGGGGGTACATTGTAAGCATTTCCCTGGGGCGGAACATTATAGGCATTGCCCTGTGGCGGTGCAGAATAATTGGTTTGCGATGCGTTGCCGTATTGATTCTGCTGCGGATTGTATGTATTTTGTTGCGGTGTTTCATATACATTTTTCGGCAAATCATTCACACGGACTTGCGAACGAAGAATATCATCTACACTGACACCGTAAATATTTGACAACGTAAGCACTTCTTGCACATCAGGGGTCAATGTACCAATTTCCCACTGTGCAATCATCTCGGGAGAGACACCGACTTTATTGGCAAGCTCTTCTTTTGAAAAACCGTTCTGTATACGCAAAAATGCCAAACGATCAGACAGACTCTGCTGCAAGTAAATCACCTCTTTTAAAATCTTTAATCATTATACTGATTTTCAATGCATTTGACAAGTATCTTTGCAAAAAAAATAAAAGACAGTGAAAACACCGTCTTTTATCACACTCTTATTCTGCTGCTTTTAATTCTGCAACAAGTGCTGCCAGGTCTCCGACCGTGGCAAGTTTTGCAAGATCTTCATCCTGAATGGTGATGGAAAAATGATCCTCCACATCGCCGACAAGACTGACAAGTGTCAGGGAATCGGCACCTAGTTCATAAAGAAGATCGGTGTTTTCATTAATTACTTCGGCAGGAATTCCGAGACGATCAACAATAAGTTCTCTGATTTCATTGAACATAAATAACTTCCCCTTTTCTTTGATTATATGCTTCTACAACAGATTGACGCACAATTTTCAATGTCGTCGTTTTTTCAAATTCCCGTGTAAAGACTTCAACATCTCCGACACGCATAAACGCAGGCAACTTGAATGATACGGCTACGATTTCCTTACGTATTTTTTCTGCAAGTTGTTGTGAATCCAACGCAGGAAAATCTTCCGGTTTTACATAAACAGCGGCTGCAATCACTTTTGTTTGCGTTTCTCCGAATTGCTTTTCGCTTTCAAAAACAACCGCCTCACGCAAGCCCTTGACATTTTGCAACAAATACTGTTCAATTTCTTCCGGAGAAATATTTTTACCGTTGTCCAGTACAATCAGATTCTTTTTACGGCCGGTAATATACAATTCTCCGTCAGCATCGATTCGACCGTAGTCTCCCGTACTGAACCATCCGTTAAAAAAGGATGCTCTTGTTGCCTTTTGGTCATTGTAATAACCTTGACTGATATTATGACCAAAAAGTTGAATTTCACCGATACCGTCTTCATCTGCATCTGCTATTCTGATCTGCGAAAATTCGGAAATCGGTTTTCCGACGGATTCCGGTTTTTTATCCGTACGCAAATTCAAAGCAGCAATAGGAGACGATTCACTCAATCCGTAACCGATTAATATCTTAAATCCGGCTGCCTGCATGGCCCGCAAGTAATCAGTTCTTACGGCAGCACCTCCGCAAGCCAAAAACGGCAGTTTGCCGCCGAACTTAGCAGCAATACTTCTTCTGACAAAAAAACGGACAGGAAACGGCATTTTTGCAAGGGCTTCTGCCCCGTTTTTGATACCTTTCTTTTTTAACTGACTGTCAATTTCTTTATATAAAAAATCAATAAACGACGGAACAACAACAATCATCTGCGGCATACAAGCAACTGCATTTTTCATAAAGTGACGCAAGCTGTCATTGATGTAAAGCACACCGTTGATTGTAATGGCTGTCAAAACAGTACAACCCAATTCAAAAACATGGTTCATCGGCAAAACCGAAAGTGCCGATGCCAATGAAGGCAACACACCCGACAGACAAAATGCATTTTCTATAAGATTTCGGTGAGAAAGCATGACACCTTTGTTTGCTCCGGTCGTACCCGAAGTGAACACAATGGTTGCGGTATCATCTGCATCAATTATACGAGAAAATGCAATATCATCCGGCTTATCAAATAACTGACGACCGCTTTCCACCAAGCTGAAAATTGTCTGTGCACCTTGTGCAGAACCGTTGAGAAGAATGCATTTTGATTCGTCAATCATCGATGAGGCCATTTTATAGAAACGTGCATCGCAGAACAAAACTTCTATTTCCGCTTTTTCAAGCAAATAAGAAAGTTTCTCCCCCTGCATTTCCTTATCCAAAGGTACAGCTGTTCCTACACCGCAAGTAATTCCAAAAAAGGCAACCAACCATGCATAGCTGTTTTGTCCGAAAATACCGATCTTCTTACCCTGTAATCCTTTTTCATTCAAAAAAGCAGCAAGACAGGCGGCATCTTCAAAAAGCTGTTTTGCGGAATACGAAATCTGTTTTCCGCCAACAAACTCTACAACCTGCGTTCTGTTTCCGTAAACAGCAGCAGATCGCTCTAACAATTCACGCAAACTGTTCGGCTTTCCCATAGCAAAAAACTTTTTACGCAAAGGGGCAGTTTCACGATTGTACTTTTTGTTATTCACTTTTGATTTCTGCTGTTTTTTTGCATCCACAGCACAATCTTTGTTACTCATACACAGTGCCTCATGTAATGATGTATATTTATAATATACACGCTGACAGGTTGCTTTTCAATAAACAATCTTTCAAAGATTGTGCATTTTGTGCAACAATGTGAACTGTTTGTAAACAACTCTATGTATTTTTTGTCTTACAATGACATTATTAAACATTTTTTAATCAATTTAACAAAAAACTAAAAAGATACCGACAATATGATAAACTGTCGATATCTTTTGTTCATGACTTATTTAAAATACTTTTCAGCTATACGAACAGCCGCCATCGCATCCTTGCCGTAGAAATCCGCACCGATGGACTTTGCGTATTCCTCTGTCACAACCGCACCGCCAACCATCACTTTGCAAGATGGTTTTATATCGTGTAGCAGAACAACCGTTTCCTCCATTGCCGGTAATGTTGTTGTCATCAACGCACTCAATCCGACAAGAGATACCTTGTTTTCCAAAACAGCATCCGCAATCACTTGCGGTGCAACATCTTTACCCAGATCAATAACATGAAATCCGTAGTTTTCCAAAAGCATTGTAACGATATTTTTGCCGATATCATGGATATCTCCTTTGACGGTTGCAAAAATAATTATTTTATCATCTTGCACTGTTCCGGCAACTTGCTTGCGTAATTGTGCAAAAGAAGCTTGTGCAGCTTTTGCAGCGGAGAGCAACTGCGGCAGGAAAAGTGTCTTTTTCTCATACCCCTCCCCGACTTCCGACAACGCAGGGATCAATTCGGACTCAACAATCTGCATGGAACTTTTTTCACGCAACAACATCTCTGTTATTTGAGCCGCTTTTTCGGCAAGTCCTTTTTTAATTGCATAAGACAGTGTTTCTTTATCCTCTTGCACGACGGTTGCTTCTGTATGAACATTGGCGGCAAACGCTATGTATTTTTCACAATTCAAATCCATACCATTGAGTGCACAATAAGCCAAAACAGCCGTACGTTCAGGTGCACTCAAAGGATTTATGATCGCTGCTGACAATCCCTTTTGCATGGCAAGGGTCAAAAAAGCGGCATTGACCCCTGATCGTGAAGGCAAACCGAATGATACATTCGATACACCCAATACGGTATGCACACCCAATTCATATCGTACTCGCGATAAAGTATCGAGGGTGATGGATGCATTGTCGGCTTTTGTGCTGACCGCCATTGTAAGAGTGTCCACCAAAAGGTCTTTCTTTTCAATACCGTACTTTGCAGCTTCTTCTATGATTTTCTCAGCGATCTTTAATCTTCCCTCGACCGTTTCGGGAATACCGTTTTCATCCAACGTCAAACAAACAACCGTACCGCCGTATTTTGCAACCAACGGAAAAACAGCATCCATGGATTCCTGCTTGCCGTTCACGGAGTTTACAAGTGCCTTGCCGCAATACAGACGAAGTGCATTTTCCATGGCTGACGGATTGGCTGTGTCGAGCTGCAAAGGCAAGCTGACAGCCTGTGAAAGAGCTTGCACACACAGTGGCAGACATTGTACTTCATCCACCCCCGGAGCGCCGACATTGACATCCAGAATATCTGCACCGTTTTCTTCCTGTGCAATACCTTCACGAATGACATAATCAACATCCCCCGCAACCAATGCTGCTTTCAGCTTCGGTTTTCCTGTGGGATTGATTCTTTCTCCGATAATAACAGGTCTGTCCTGCAAAACAACTGTCTGTGAATTACTTGCAATAACTGTTCTTTCTTTTTTTTGCGGCACAACAAAAGGTCTGTCGGCATAGGTATCATGAATGGCTTTGATGTAATCAGGTGTTGTTCCGCAGCAACCACCGACAAACGAAACCCCTAAATCAAGCAATTCCCCGACAGCAACAGCATATTCTGACGGTGTGATCTTATAAACCGTTTTTCCGTCTTCCAGAACAGGCATACCTGCATTGGGGTTCAAGAGAACAGGTAAAGAAGAAACCGCGGTCAGTTTTTCAGCGATCTTCTTCATTTCGATCGGTCCCAGGCCGCAGTTCAAACCGATAGCATCCACACGCAGACCTTCCAGAACGGCAACCGCCGTTTCCACTGTTGCCCCGGTCAACAAACGACCGTCTGCACCGAAAGACATAGAAACAATGATCGGAAGCGTGCAATTTTCCTTTGTTGCCAAAACAGCAGCACGAATTTCCTGCAGATCGCTCATGGTTTCAATGACAACCAGATCCGCACCATCGCAACCTGCCTGCACTTGTTGTGCATATATTGCATAGCAATTATCAAAAGACAAATCCCCGAAGGGAGCAAGCAGTTTACCTGTCGGCCCCATATCAAGAGCAACAAGACCGTGTCCGTGCATTGTCACCGCTTGGCGTGCAAGTTTCACACCTGCCTTGATGACCTCGGTCGGATCCTCGTATTTCAGTGCATTGGCACCGAACGTATTGGTCGTAATAATATCGCTGCCGGCAGCAAGATATTCCTGATGAATGGCCAGAACCGCATCGGGATGATGCAGATTCCATTCTTCCGGTTTTTCTCCCGGTTGCAAACCTCTTTTTTGCAACAGAGAACCAAAGCCGCCGTCAAAAAATTGCAATTTAGAAAAGTGCATTGCACTTGCCTTCTTTCTGTCCGTCAACCGAGAATCCCGGATAGATTGTTGATGATGGCTCCGGCAACCTCAGGACGGTTCATTGTATAAAGATGAATATGGTTTACACCGTTGGCAATCAGATCAATGATCTGATCTGTCGCATAGGCAATACCTGCTTGTTTCATCGCTTTCGGATCCTCTCCGAAACGATCCACGATCGCCTTGAAACGAGGGGGCAAAGGTGTACCGTTTACCGCACAGATACGCTTGATGGACTTTGCATTCACAATCGGCATGATGCCGGGCAACACAGGAATATTCATTCCTTTTCCGAGCATTCGCATACGGAATGTATAGTAAATATTGTTATCAAAAAACATTTGCGTTGTAAGGAAATCCGCACCTGCATCGATCTTTCTTTTCAACGATTCTATATCAGCCTCTGTGGACAGAGATTCGGGATGCCCTTCCGGATAACATGCACCACCGATACAAAAATCACCTTTTTCTTTTATATAACGCATCAGCTCATCCGCATGGTGAAAATCCTTAGAAAAACAAAAATCGCTGTTTGCCGGTATATCCCCTCGCAATGCAAGGATGTTTTTGATGCCGCGCTGCTTCATTTCATCCAATGCTGC
This sequence comes from Acutalibacteraceae bacterium, assembly GCA_045576275.1. GTDB lineage: Bacteria > Bacillota > Clostridia > Oscillospirales > Acutalibacteraceae > RUG806. The sequence continues at coordinate 109,941 of JAZNGB010000042.1, read as the reverse complement.
ATCCACCTTTTCTTTATCCGATCCGACACAGGTCAGATGGGAAAGAGCAGGTATTTTATATTTTTCGCTGATTTCCTGCGTAAGAGCAAACGTATAATCCGAAGTACCGCCACCGGCTCCGTAGGTTACGCTGATAAAAGACGGGGCATAGCAGGACAATGCCTTTGCCACTTTTTTTGTATCTTCAAGTTTTGCCCATTCTTTCGGCGGAAAAATTTCAAAAGAAAGACGGGGATATTCCGTAGCAATACAATCTTTTATTTTGACCTTCTTCCAGTTTTCCATATTCATCACTTCTTTTATTAAAGTCCCTCAACCTGCTCTGCAACCTTGAGCATGATTGCACATTCGATGCGTTTTTTATGCAGTTCGCAGCCGAGTTTATATACGCCTGTTATATCACCTGTAGAATGATAGGCATTTGCTGCACAACCGCCCGAACAATAAAGCCTTGCAAAACAATCTTTACATTCTTCATGTGCATACACATTGCAAAGTTTAAAAGAATCAAGCACTTCGGGATGCTGTACACCGTCCCACACATTGCCGAGCAAAAACTTTTCTTCGGAAACAAACTGATGACAAGGATACAGCTCCCCTGTCGGCGTTACAGCCATATATTCCACACCGACACCGCAACCCGAAATACGCTTTGCAATACACGGACCACCCATCAGGTCGATCATGTAATGGTAAAAAGTAAATCCGTTCTTTTCTCTTTTGCGTCTGAGCATTTCATCTGCAAGAAGCTGGTATTGCTCACAAAGTGCCGGTACATCTTCTTCATGCAAGGCATACTCTTCCGACGGGTCGCAGACAACTGGCTCCATGGACAATTCCTTGAAACCGAGATCTGCAAGATGGAGAATATCCGCTGCAAAATCTTTATTAAATCCGGTATATGTGCCGCGAAGATAATAGTCCTTATTGCCCCTTTGTTCAACAAACTGCAGAAATTTCGGCAAAATATGGTCGTAGCTGCCTTTGCCGTTCCTGCTGACACGCATGCGGTCATTGACGCATTTTCTGCCGTCAATACTCAGAACAACGTTGCACATTTCCTTGTTGCAAAAATCAATGACTTCATCATCAACCAAAATACCGTTGGTGGTCAATGTGAAACGGAAATTCTTGTTATACTTTTTCTCAAGACTTCTGCCGTAAGCGGTCAGCTGCTTGACTACTTCAAAGTTCATAAGCGGTTCACCGCCGAAAAAGTCCACTTCAAGATTGTGTCGCGTGCCTGAATTTTCAACCAGGAAATCAAGTGCTCTTTTGCCGGTTTCATAAGACATCAGAGCCTTTTCCCCATTGTATTCACCTTTCCCTGCAAAACAATATTTACAAGCAAGATTGCAATCATGGGCTACATGCAAACAAATCGCCTTAAGAACGGAATTTCTTTTTTTGAAATCCCACTGATATTCTGCAAATTCATCCTCGGAAAAGAGCTGTTTTGACTCTTTCAATGCAAGAATATCGGCATAAATCTCTTCCAGCTCGGCTTCATCCACAGCCGGCTCATTTTCAAATTTTTCAAGAACGGTTTTAATGAGTGTCTGTTTATCCGTTTTTTCAAACAGTCCAATCATCTCATAAGCCACTTCGTCCACACTATGAACACAGCCGCTGTTTATATCAATGATAATGTTATAGCCATTGTTTTTATATAAATGCACCATTGTTGTTTCTCTCCTGTAAGACAGAAAAACCGCAGTCATAAACTGCGGTCTGTTTCTGTTTTGTCACAACTTAAGCGTTGTTCTTCTTGCACTGTTCACACTGCTGGTTTGCAACGGAGCAAGAGGTCTTGCTTGCAGACTGGCAGGAAGTCTGGCATTCGCCGCAGCCGCCCTTAGCAGCAGATTCGTGAAGATTTCTGGTGTTGATGGTGTTGATGTGAGCCATAAGTATCCTCTTTCTCGCAGTAAACTGCGTAATTCTTTATTTTATATATTATCACTATACGCTTGCCTTGTCAAGACAAAATTAACAGTCTTTACAGACATCAATCTGTTGCGGCATCTGACCGCTGCTGCCGGTTATTTTTGCACCGTCCTGCAAAGCAAGTTCAATATACGAAAGAGCTTGTTGTGTAATTCGCTCACCGGGAATCAGCACGGGTGTTCCCGGCGGATAGGCACAAACATACTCACGACATATGTTCCCTTCCGCTTTTTCAATCGGGAGCATCTTACTGTCTTGCAATTCTGCTTCCCACGGCAACAAAACCGTTTGCGGTTTCGGGCACTCGATATACGTTTTTTTTTGCTCTTCCGCAAAACCTGCTTTATCGATTTCCGACAAAGCGTTTATCAACCGATCGAATCCTTGCTGCGTATCGCAAATGCTTGTCAACAATACCGTACAATTACCAAATGACATTTCAGCTTCGATTTTATAATGCTCACGCAGAATCTTCTCCAGATCAAAACCGTTTATCTGCAGATTTTCCGTATTGACAACAATACGACTTTTGTCATGTGCAAAAACAGCAGAATGCTTTTCAACGCGATCCTGCCCCATGCACAGAATCCGAAGTCGGCACAAATCTTTTGACGCATCTGAAAAAGCATTCAGTTTTTCATCCAAAGAAGCAAACAAAGAATCTCGCTGTGTCTGTACGACTTCAATGCATTTGTCCATTGCCGCCATAAACAAGTAAGACGGACTACTGGTTTCATATACGTCCAGATAGCGTCGGACGGCAGCTTTTTTTATACGATCACCACGGGTAAGCAACAAAGCAGTGCCGGTGGGAGACGGTAGTGTTTTATGCAAGCTGACAACAACCGCATCCGCACCGAGCTGCAAGGCACTTTTCGGAAATGAGTCATAAAATCCGTGGTGTGCACCGTGTGCACCGTCCACTACCAACGGAATACCGTGTGCATGGGCAATTGCAGCAATGACGGAGATGTCACTGCAAACACCGTCATAGGTCGGAGATGTTATAATAATTGCTTTGGTATCCGGATTAGCATCCAAAGCGGTCTGTACGGATTGCGGAGAAATACTACCGTTGATTCCGAATGTCTCATCAAAATCCGGATAGATATAGACCGGTGTGAGATTCCGCAAAAAAACCGCATTATACACAGCCTTATGGCAGTTTCTTGCAACAATGATCTTGCTGCCAGCCGGCAAAGCCGCACTGACAGAAGTCAACAAGCCTGCCGTGCTGCCGTTGACAAGAAAATAAGCCTCATCGGCACCGTAAAGTGCAGCAGCCCGTTGTTGTGCCTGCAACAGAATTCCCTGCGGACAATGCAAATCATCCACGCCATCCACTTCTGTCAGATCCCGATCAAAAAGACCGTTCATGCTGTCAAAAACAGGATTGCGTTTGTGGCCCGGCATATGAAAAGGATACAAATCCCTGTTTATGTAAGTTTGAATATCATCGCATAAAGACATATTTCTCCCTCCGCATACATTATCCCATTTTTAAATAGAAAAGTCAATAATATATCTTGACACACACACGAAAAAAGAGTATAATGTATGGAAAGGAATGAGAGATATGGAATTTAATGTAATTAATTGTACAGTTTATAAAAACCGCCGTTTTTCACCGGAAACAATTTCGGTGAAGCACGGCTCATTTTCTGCTTTGGACAATGAAGCAGAAAAAATGTTTTCTTTTCCCGGCTGTTATATTTTCCCCGGTTTTATCGATGCACATGTGCATTTGAGAGAGCCGGGTTTTTCTTATAAAGAAACCATAGCAAGCGGAAGTAAAGCTTGTGCTGCAGGCGGCTATACGGAAGTGTGCTCCATGCCGAATTTAAAACCCGTCCCCGACAGCACAGAAAATCTGCAGCAACAACTTGATATTATCCGAAAAGATGCCGTGATCGGTGTGCATCCGTTCGCATCCATTACAATCGGTCAGCAAGGGGAAGCTCTTTCCGACCTGGAAGGAATGGCAGCAGATGTCTGCGGTTTTTCCGATGACGGAAAAGGTGTGCAGGAAGAAGAAATGATGCGTCAGGCTATGATCAGAGCCAAAAATCTCGGCAAGATCATTTCCGCACATTGCGAAGTCAACAGTCTGCTCAACGGCGGCTACATTCACGACGGTGAATACTGCAAAATACACGGACACAAAGGCATTTGTTCGGAAAGCGAATGGAAGATGATCGAACGCGATCTGCGTCTTGCAAAAGAAACCGGATGTGCTTACCACGTCTGCCACATTTCCGCAAAAGAAAGCGTGGAACTGATTCGCAAAGCAAAACAGGACGGTGTGGATGTCACCTGCGAAACAGGACCGCATTATCTTGTTCTGTGCGATGCCGATTTGCAAGAAGAAGGCAGATTCAAAATGAATCCCCCGTTGCGTTCCGAAGAAGATAAAAAAGCTTTGCTTGAAGGCATCCTCGACGGCACAATTGACATGATTGCAACCGACCATGCCCCCCATTCTGCAGAAGAAAAAAGCAAGGGGCTTGCAGGCAGCATGATGGGAATTACAGGCATTGAAACCGCGTTCCCCATTCTGTATACACACCTCGTCAAAAGCGGGCTTATCTCCATGGAAAAACTCATGGATCTTCTGCACAACAATGCAAAAAAGCGTTTTGGTCTCGGCACTGATATCGAAGAAAACGCAAGTGCCGATTTCACAGTTTTTGACCTGGAAACACCTTATACAATAGACAGTAACCGTTTTGTATCCATGGGAAAAGCAACACCTTTTGACGGGTGGCAAGTCTACGGAAAATGTCTTTTAACGGTAAAAGACGGAAAAATCGTTTGGGAGTCAGAACAATGACAAAACAAGGCTTTTTCACAATTCTTGAAAATGTAAAACTCACTGACAATGTATATAAGATGATTCTGTCGGGAGATGCATCTGCAATCGATGCCCCCGGTCAGTTTATCAACATAAAACTGGACGGATTTTATCTGCGTCGTCCGATCTCTGTCTGCGATTGGACAAAAGACTCGGTCACGATCATTTATAAAGTCGTCGGCAAGGGAACCGAATACATGGCAACGCTGCAAAACGGTGCCGTACTTGATGTGCTCTCCGGTCTCGGCAACGGTTTTGACAGCTCTCTTTCGGGCAATGCTCCCGTTGTTCTCGGTGGTGGTGTCGGCGTTCCTCCGATGTTCGGACTTGCAAAAAAACTTCGCAGCGAAGGCAAAGAAGTTACAGCCATTCTCGGTTTCAACACAAAAGACGAGATTTTTTATGAAGATGAATTCAAAGCAATCGGCTGCAATACAATCGTCACCACGGCAGACGGCAGCTACGGTGTAAAAGGTTTTGTAACAGATGCTCTGAAGGCAATCGATTGCGCTTACACCTATGCCTGCGGTCCCGAACCGATGCTCAAGGCAATTTACAACACTGCAACCACAAGCGGCCAGTACAGCTTTGAAGAACGCATGGGTTGCGGATTCGGTGCTTGCATGGGATGCTCCTGCAAGACAAAATACGGCAACAAACGCATCTGTAAAGACGGTCCGGTACTCGTAAAGGAGGAGATCATATGGTAAACACACAAGTCAATCTCTGCGGTCTGCTGCTGGACAACCCTGTCATTCCTGCAAGCGGCACATTCGGCTACGGATACGAGTTCAACGAGCTTTATGATATCAACATTCTCGGGTCCTTTTCATTCAAAGGGACAACGCGTGAACCCCGCTTCGGCAATCCGACACCCCGTATTGCAGAGTGTCCGTCCGGCATGCTCAATGCAGTCGGACTGCAGAATCCCGGTGTGGACAAAGTTATCAACGAAGAACTGCCCAGATTAAAAGAATGCTTCCGCAAACCCGTGGTTGCAAATGTCAGCGGTTTTGCTTTGGATGAATATGTAGAAGTCTGCGAAAAATTAGATAAAGAAGAGCAGGTCGGCATATTGGAGGTCAATATCAGTTGCCCCAATGTACATGGCGGCGGCATGAGTTTCGGCACAAGCTGCGAAAGTGCGGCAGAAGTGACAAAAGCCGTAAAAGCGGTCACAACAAAGCCTGTTATTATTAAGCTCAGCCCCAATGTAACGGACATCGTTTCCATTGCAAAAGCCTGTGAAGAAGCAGGTGCAGACGGTATCAGCATGATCAACACCCTCATGGGGATGCGAATTGATTTAAAGACAAAAAAACCGATCATCAAAAACAAAACAGGCGGTTATTCAGGACCTGCCATTCTGCCGGTTGCATTGCGTATGGTATACAGTGTATACGAAGCTGTCAAAATCCCCATCATAGGAATGGGCGGTATATCCACGGCAGAAGATGTTTTGGAAATGATGCTTGCAGGTGCCACGGCTGTACAGGTGGGCGCCGCAAACCTGATCGATCCCTTTGCAAGCAAAAAGATCATCGAAGATCTTCCTGCGGTTATGCAAAAATACGGTATCAATAATTTAACAGATATAATAGGAGGCGCACACAATGGGTAAAGATGTAATCATTGCTTGCGATTTCAGCAGCAAGCAGGCTTGTCTTGATTTTCTGGACAAGTTCACAGAAGAAAAACCGTTTGTCAAAATCGGCATGGAACTTTTCTATGCAGAAGGCCCATCCATCGTAAAAGCAATCAAGGAAAGAGGTCATAAGATTTTCCTCGACCTGAAATTGCACGACATTCCCAATACTGTTATGAAAGCAATGAACGTGCTTTCCAACCTTGATGCAGATATTTGCAACCTGCACGCGGGCGGCACAAAAGCCATGATGGAAGCAGCCATCAAAGGTCTTACCCGTCCCGACGGCACACGTCCCTTGTTGATTGCGGTCACCCAGTTGACCAGCACTTCTCAGGACGCCATGACCGAAGACCTTTTGATCGACCGTCCTATTGACGAAGTTGTTATGCACTATGCCAAGAATGCAGCCGATGCAGGCCTTGACGGTGTTGTCTGCTCTCCGCTGGAAGCAGGTAAAGTACACGCTCTGTGCGGTGAAAAATTCCTCACCGTAACACCCGGTGTTCGTTTTGCAGACGGAGACGTGGGCGACCAGAAACGTGTCATGACCCCTGCACAGGCAAAAGAAATCGGTTCTGACTACATTGTTGTCGGCAGACCGATCACAGCAGCTGAAGATCCCGTAGCAGCATATCGTCGCTGCTGCAAAGAATTTATCGGATAAGGAGTAATAAAAATGAGTATTGAAAGAACCGTAGCAGAAGCTCTGCTTTCCATTAAGGCCGTATTTTTCCGTCCCCAGGAACCCTTTACATGGGCTTCCGGCATCAAAAGCCCCGTTTACTGCGACAACAGATTGATCCTCACAGCTCCCGCACAGAGAACCATCGTTGAACAGGCTATTGCAGATACCGTCAAGGCTGAATACCCCGAAGCAGAAGTGTTGATGGGCACCAGCACCGCTGGTATTGCTCACGCAGCCATCGCAGCAAGCATTCTTGATATGCCCATGGGTTATGTGCGCGGCAGCAGCAAAGATCATGGCAGACAGAACCGCATTGAAGGCAAGCTTGAAGCCGGACAGAAAGTTGTTGTTGTGGAAGATCTCATTTCCACAGGCGGCAGCGTTATTGATGTTGTTGATGCTCTTCGTGAAGCCGGTGCAGAAGTGCTCGGCATTGTCAGCATCTTCACCTACGGTATGCAGAAAGGACTTGACCGCCTTGCAGCTGCCAATGTTAAGAACGTATCCCTTACAAACTTCGACACCATTGCAAAAGTTGCAGCAGAAACCGGTTATATTGCTGACAGCGACATTGCAAAACTGCTCAAATTCCGTGACAACCCCTCGGATGAAAGCTGGATCGGAGCATAAGAATGAGAAGTTTGATCGACATTCTCGACCTCTCTCTTGAAGAGATCGACGAACTGATGGAAAAGGGGCTGGACATCATTGCCGACCCGAAAAAATATGCACACAAGTGTGACGGCAAAAAACTGGCTACACTGTTTTATGAGCCGTCCACGAGAACAAGACTCAGTTTTGAAGCTGCCATGCTTGAACTCGGCGGCAGTGTTCTCGGCTTCTCGGAAGCAAACTCTTCTTCCGCCGCAAAGGGTGAAAGCGTTGCTGACACGGCAAGAACCGTCAGCTGCTATGCGGACATCATCGCTATGAGACATCCTAAGGAAGGTGCTCCCCTTGTTGCCGCAAGAAAAAGCCTGATCCCCGTTATCAACGCAGGTGACGGCGGTCACAACCATCCGACTCAGACATTGACAGACCTTTTGACAATCAAGAGAGAGAAAGGCAGATTCGACAATCTGACCATCGGTCTTTGCGGTGATTTGAAATTCGGAAGAACCGTACACTCTTTGATTTGTGCGATGTCAAGATATGAAAATGTAAAATTCGTACTCATCAGCCCCAAAGAACTGATGATTCCCGAATACTTGCGTCAGGAATACCTGATCGACAAAAATATTGATTTTGTTGAAACCACCGATCTTGTCGGTGTGATGCCTGAACTTGACATTCTCTACATGACCCGTGTACAGAAAGAACGTTTCTTCAACGAAGCTGATTACCTTCGTCTGAAAGACAGCTACATTCTCACACTTGACAAAATGGCAAACTCAAAACCTGACCTTGCTGTTTTGCATCCGCTGCCCCGTGTCAATGAAATTGCCGTTGAAATAGATGACGATCCGCGTGCTTGTTATTTCAAACAGGTTTACAACGGTAAAATTATTCGTATGGCACTAATTATGAAACTGTTGGAGGTAGAGTAAATGATCATCAATCCCATTACAAACGGTATCGTACTCGACCACATCAAACCCGGCGGTGCCATGCAGATTTACAATGTACTGAAACTTGGAAATCTCGGTTGCACGGTCGCCATGATCATGAATGCAGACAGCGTTAAGATGGGCAAAAAAGACATTGTCAAAATTTTTGATCTGATCGACATCAACCTTGATATCATCGGCTATCTGGACCCCGGAATTACGGTCAGTATCATCCGTGACGGTGTTCTTGCAAAGAGAATCCATCTCGAACTGCCCGAAGAGGTGCATGATGTAATTACTTGCCGCAATCCGCGCTGCATCACTTCCATCGAACAGGAATTGCCGCAAATTTTTAAGCTTACAAACAAAGAACAACGCACCTATCGTTGCATTTATTGTGAATCAAAAGCAAAAGAAAACTGATATTTACAACTCAAAAGCCGCACATCCATCCCGGAAGTGCGGCTTTGCATATATTGCGGATTTTCTTTATTTGTTCTTAATCAAAGCAAGAATGTCACCGACCGTCTTAGTGTTTACAATCGCAAGGTCAGGAATCTGGACTCCGAATGCATCTTCTATAGCAACGGCCATATCCACAAGCTCCAGTGATGTCAATCCAAGGTCTCCTCGCAAATCTGCCGCTGGAGAAAGCTCTTCAAGATCGCCTTCAATATAGGTTGATATAATATTTTTGAGCTTTTCTGTCATAAATAATCACCTCTTGTGTACATCTTATTTTATAAAAGTTTTTTCGACAAGTCAATTGACATTTTTGCATTCTGTGTTATAATTATTACATGATGTAATAATTTTGTAAGAGGTGTCCACCATGGCAGCATCAAAAGAATACAGCTGCATTCGCAAAACAAAGCGTGCACTTGCAGAAAGTCTTGCACAGATTTCACGCGAAAAACCCATGCATAAAATAACAGTCAAGGAAGTATGCGAACGGGCAGAACTCAGCAGAAATGCCTTTTATACCCACTATCCCGACATCAACGGACTTCTTGATGAAATTGAACAGAATACCCTCAACCGTGTCAGTGAAATTTTGCAGGAATTTATTGACGGTGCTTTCCCTGAGAATATGCTCGTTTCATTGCAGCGACTGCTTGATTTGTTCACGACGGAAAATAAAAACACCATGCTGATGCTTCTTGAAAATTCACATTCGCATTTCCTTGAGAATTTCAAAAAAATGCTCGGAGAGTTCTTTTTTGAGTATTTCAGAGATTTCAACAGTTCAGGTTTTGAAAAAACATACAACTACTTCTTTGCCTTTATTGCAGAAGGCATGATCGGAATGCTTCGGATTTGGCTGGACAACCCTGAAAACATGTCCAAAGAAATGTTCTCTTATATGTGCTACATCATGATTCAAAGACTGCTTTCCATGGAAAACTAATCTTTTTTTCTGTGTCTGTTCTCAATTGCCTCAAAACCCAGATCACCATGCGTACTGTGCCCGAATGACACCACTTGCCTGCCGTATTTTTTTCTCAAGGCATCCATGGTGTCTTCTATTTTTTCCTGTCGGTCATTGTACTTTTCTTCGGCAAACAAGGTAACCTGGTGAAATGCTTCGTCGGCATCAAATAATTCCGCTGCCGTAACTCCCAGCAATCGGATCGGTTTGCCTATACTCCAATTATCGCACAACAATTGCATTGCAACTTCCGTGATTTCCCTTTGCAACCAGGTTGCTTGTGACAATGTTTTTTGCCGTGAAATGGTCTTGAAGTCGCTGTCGCGAATCTGAATCTGCACACAGGTACATTTTTTATTCTCATCACGCAAACGGACGGCGACAGATGCAGCCAAAGCTGAAACGGCAGATTTTATTTCACTCAGATGTTTGAGGTCCCTATAAAAAGTCATTGAATTTCCGATGGATTTTACATTTCTTTTTTCGAAATAGGAACGAACAGCTTCCGAATCGTTTCCGTTGACGGCATTCCACAGACTCATCCCCTGTTTACCGAAAAGCTGAACCAACAAATGGGCCTGCGTATGTGCCAGATCCCCAACAGTATAGATCCCTGCTTTTTTTAATTTTGACGCAGTGGCAGCACCAATATACAAAAAGTTTTCAACAGGCTGCGGATACAGTATTTCCGCCAGATTTTCACGCGTAATACAGGTGGTAGCATCCGGTTTTTTATACTCACTTCCCATTTTCGCAAAAACTTTGCAAAAACTCACACCGATTGAGACCGTAATACCGATTTCTTTCTGTATTCGACAACGGATTTCATCAGCAAGATCCTTGGGTGATTTCCCAAACAAAGCAATCGTACCGGTGATATCAAGATAAGACTCATCAATGCTGAACGGTTCCACAAGATCTGTGTATTCAAGGTAAATCTTATTGATTTCTTTTGATATCCGTAAATAATCATCATGATGCGGTGCAACCGTTACAAGATTGGGACATTTCCGAAAAGCTGACTGTACGGTTTCGGCTGTAACGATCCCGTATTTTTTTGCTTTTTCATTCTTCGCAAGAATAATACCGTGTTTTTTCTCGGGATCCCCAGCCACCGCCATCGGTACATTTTTTAATGTCGGATCGATAAGTTCCTCACAGGAAGCATAAAAAGCGTTACAATCACTGTGCAATATAATTCTGTCTCTCTGCAAGAAAATCACCTCCATACTGACAGCATTATAAATCTTTTTCTTCCAATATTCAATAGCTGTCAACAAAATTAGCAAACATTTGTTCTTTTGCTTGAAATATATCTTAAAAAAATGTAAAATATACCTGATTTATCCTTGACAATCGGATTTGTTTGTTTTATAATGAGTCCAAAGGAGTGATTTAAAATGAAGAAAATTATCGCACTGTTTCTTTCTGTCCTGCTCGTATTCGGTACTATCGGCATGACCGCTTCCGCTTCCAGCATCGTTGGTTGCGACGAACCCAAGCCGAGACCCGTACCCACCACCTGTGCTCCCACCACTTGTGAGCCCACCACAGTTGTTATCGTTGACAAGGACGTAACTATCAACAACGTCACCAACAATAACTACTACATCGAAGCAGAACAGGATCCCACCACCATCATCGGCTTCCTGTACAGAGTTATCAAGACTCTTGTTCCTTATCTGTACAAGATCCTCAGCCTCTTCAGCTTCTCCGTGAGCTTCAACGATCAGGCTGATTGCAATTGCACTTGCAACACCTGCAACAACGGCGGTCATTGCGGCAATGCCGGCAACTGCGGCAACAACAACGGCGGCGATATCATCGTTGTTCCCTCTGTTCCTTCCAAGCCCGCAACAACCAACCCCGACAACAACAATGCAACTCCCGATACTGATTCTTCCGACAGCGATTCCGGCAGCGGCATCCTCGGCAATCTTTTCGGTGATCTGTTTGCAGGTTCCGAATCCTAATCGATCCGATGAAATCAAACCGTACGCATAAGCGTGCGGTTTTTTTATATTTTTTATAAACGAATTCTCTCCGATAAAACAAAAACACAACAGACGGCACAATAGTCATGATGACAACATCTGCAATTTCGCATATATACAAATGGCATCACACCTTTCCACGCTCCGGAGAAACGAACGAAAAAGCTGCCGTGTTAAGCGTTCAACAAACATGCAATCACTAAAACAAGAACGCATATATACGCATGTGTACGCAAAAGCATTGATCGTAACCCGGTGTCCGATTTTGCATTATCCATATCCGAGCACATACAGTCCATCGTTTTGGAGGAATATACAATGTTTTAATGCACGAATAGCCCGTGTGTTACTACAAAACAAAAAAACACCCTTGCAACGCATTTTTTGCATTGTAAGGGTGTAATATCTTTTTATTATTCAAGCTCAAATGCACCCGTATAAAGACGGTAATATGTGCCTTTTTCTTCAATCAGTTTATCATGATTTCCGCGTTCAATGATTCTGCCGTGATCAAGAACCATAATAGCATCTGCGTTTCGGACTGTTGAAAGACGGTGTGCAATAACAAAAACCGTTCTGCCTTTCATCAACGCATCCATTCCCTGCTGCACAAGCAATTCCGTACGAGTATCAATAGATGATGTTGCTTCATCAAGAATCATGACAGGCGGATCAGCAACAGCGGCTCTCGCTATGGATATAAGCTGCCGTTGACCTTGTGAAAGGTTTGCACCGTTGGAGGTCAGCATCGTATTATAACCATCCGGTAATCTTGTAATGAATGAGTGTGCGTTCGCAAGTTTTGCAGCCTTGATACATTCTTCATCCGTAGCATCCAATTTACCGTAACGGATGTTGTCCATAACTGTGCCGGTAAACAGATTGGTTTCCTGCAAAACAACACCGAGACTTCGTCTCAAATCAGCCTTCTTAATCTTGTTGATATTGATACCGTCATAACGAATTTTACCGTCTGCAATATCATAAAAGCGGTTAATGAGGTTTGTAATTGTTGTCTTACCTGCACCCGTTGCACCGACAAAAGCCACCTTTTGACCGGGTTTTGCATAGACATCCACATCATGCAGTACTGTTTTTTCACCGTCATAGGAAAAATCAACATTGTCAAGTACAACATCGCCGCGAAGCAGTGTATAAGTAACCGTGCCGTCAGCAGCATGCGGATGTTTCCATGCCCATTTGCCTGTGCGTTCATCGCATTCAACAATCCGGCCGTTTTCTTCACGGCAATTGACAAGGCTTACATAACCGTTGTCCACTTCGGGTTCTTCATCAATCAAAGAGAAAATACGTTGTGCACCGGCCATTGCCATAGCAATGGAGTTAATTTGCTGCGAAGCATTGTTGACATTGCCCGTAAACTGTTTGCACATACCAAGGTAGGTTGCAACAACGGAAATAGCAAGCGGTGCTGCAAATGTACCGGCAACAACAAGATTCTGAATGGAGATATTATAGCTTCCGCCGGTGGCAATCAACAAACCACCGACAAATGCGGTGAGAACATACAGAATATTACCGATATTATTCATCACCGGTCCGAATACGTTTGCAAATTTATTTGCAGTTTCCATATTCCGGAACAATTCTTCATTGACCTTGTCAAAGTCTGCTTTTGCGGAATCTTCATGGTTAAAAACCTTTACGACCTTCTGACCGTGCATCATTTCTTCCACAAAACCTTCGACCTTACCGACGGACTGTTGCTGCTGCATAAAGAACTTTGCCGAATTGCCACCGACACGTTTTGTCACCTGCATCATGGCAATAACACCTGCAAAAACAACAAGCATCAACGTGATACTGAAATAGGACATAACACCGAGCAAAACAACAACTGTAATAACTGCCTGAAAAATGCTCGGAATGCTCTGCGATATGAGCTGTCGCAGTGTATCAATATCATTGGTATAATGGCTCATGATATCGCCATGGGTATTTGTATCAAAATATTTAATGGGCAACGTCTGCATTTTATCAAACAAACGAAGACGCATTTTGTGCAAAAATCCCTGTGTCATAATGGCAACAAGTCTTGCCTGCACACCGGCACAGATGACACCGGCAAGCAGAATACAAGCCATAATACCAACGGTTTTCAGAACATCCGGTTTAAGAGCTTCCCAGGCAGCCATTGTACCGATTTCTCTGCCCATAGCAAGCCCATCTAAAATAAAGCTTGTGATTTTTTCAATAAAAACAGCAGGCATAACACCGATTACGGCATTGAGGACAACGCAAAAGAGAATAGCAACCAACATCACGGGATAATCTTCCCAAAGATACTTAAGCAATCTTGCGATAAGTTTCGGATCCATCTTCGGTTTGCCGTGTGCACCGGGCGGCATTTTTCCGTGACCGCCGCGTGCAGGTGTGGGCATAGGCTTACTCATTGTCCTCACCTCCCTTGACCTGAGAATAGTATACTTCTTTATAAATGCTGTTTGTTGCAAGCAATTCTTTGTGTGTGCCGATACCGTCAATGCGTCCGTTATCCATAACAATAATGTGATCAGCATCCTGCACGGAAGAAATACGCTGTGCAATAATCAACTTTGTCGTACCGGGAATTTCACTTCTGAAAGCGGCACGCAGTAAGGCATCCGTTTTTGTATCAACAGCTGATGTGGAGTCATCCAGAATCAGAATCTTCGGTTTTTTGAGCAAGGCTCTTGCAATGCAAAGACGTTGCTTCTGTCCGCCGGAAACATTGCTTCCGCCTTGTTCTATAAAGGTATCGTACTTATCAGGGAAAGCAGAAATAAATTCATCCGCCTGTGCAAGCTTACAGATGCGAACAAGTTCTTCATCGCTTGCATCGGGGTCACCCCAACGAAGGTTTTCTTTGATTGTACCGGAGAAAAGCACATTCTTTTGCAACACAACCGAAACCTGATCGCGAAGGGTAGTCAGATCATATTCCCTGACATCCACACCGCCGACCTTTACACTGCCTTCGGTGACATCATACAAACGGGAAATAAGCTGAATGAGTGTCGTTTTACTTGCACCCGTACCACCGATAATACCCACAGTCTCGCCGCTTTTTATATGAAGGTCAATATCTTCCAACGCAAAAACTTCTGCATTTTTTGAATACTTGAAGCTGACCTTTTCAAAGGTAATGCTGCCGTCCTTGACTTCTGTAACGGCATTTTCAGCTTGCTTGATGTCGCTTTCTTCATCAAGCACTTCCACAATACGCTTTGCAGATGCAACTGAAATGGTAATCATGACAAAAATCATGGAAAGCATCATCAGAGACATCAGAATCTGCATCGAATAGGTCAGCATACTGGCAAGGGTACCGACATCCAGATAAGTGCCGCCTGTTGATACTACGAGATAAGAAGTAAAGATACACAGCAGAATCATGGATGTGTACACAGCGGTCTGCATAAACGGATTGTTGAATGCAACAAACTTTTCAGCCTTCGTGAACACCTGTGCAACCGCACCCGATGCTTCCGTAAACTTTTCCTTCTCGTATTCTTCACGAACAAAGCTCTTGACAACACGCATTCCTTTGATATTTTCCTGAATGGAGTTATTGAGGTTGTCATAGCGTTTGAATGCCTTTTTGAACAATGGCATGGCTTTGTAAATAACAAATCCGAGACCGAATGCAAGGAACGGGATGATGCAACAGAAGATAAGTGCAAGTTTTTTACCGACTACTGCACCCATGATGGTAGCAAAAATGAGCATCAACGGTGCACGGACAGCCAGTCGTATGAGCATCATAAAGGACATCTGCACATTGGTGATATCCGTTGTCATACGGGTTACCAATGAAGATGTACTGAATCGGTCAATATTGGAAAATGAAAATCCCTGCACTCTGTAGAAGAGATCTTTACGAAGATTCTTTGCAAAACCGGCTGATGCGGTTGCACAGGTAATGCCTGCCAAAGCACCGAACGACAATGAAACAAGTGCCATCAGCACAAGCAATAAACCGTATTTGGTAATATCACCCATACCGCAACCGGATTCAATAGCATTGATAAGTTTTGCTGTGATCATGGGAATAACACACTCGCAACTGACTTCCCCAATCATAAAAACCGGTGTCAGAATAGTGTCTTTTTTGTATTCCCGAATGCTTTTTGCTAATTTTTTTAACATTCTCTTACCCCCTTTTTTTTCTTTCCTCTGCAAAATCAATACCGAGATTCAACAACATTTTATCAAGATATGCTCGCAATTGAACAGAATCCTCTTCCGTAAATCCTCGCAAAAGCTGCATTTCGGTCTGTTCTATACTGCATCGCATCTTTTCATCACAACAACGAGCCTTTTCCGTAACACATAATCGTTTATAGCGTTTATCCTTGTTACTCGGAACACATTCCAAAAAACCCTTGGATTCCAACCGAGCAATCAATCCGGACACCGTCGCATGAGACAACTCAAAACGCTCCTCAATGTCTTTCTGAAATACATCCTTGTCACCATTGCGATTGATGTAATGCAAGACAAAAAGTTGTGCCGAAGTCAGATCCATCTCCTGTGCACGATTGCTCATCTGCTGATCAATTGCAGTATGAAGGATGCGAAGAACAGGACCTATATGATTGTTTTTTTTCATGAGTACCGCCCCTTAAATATGTCGCTTGCTACATATTAACACAGGTCACGGCTTGACACAAGATGGCAAAGCACACAACATTTACGCATTATAAAAAGGGGCTTTTGTTCAATTTGCAAACACAAGAAAAACAGGACACGCAAAGGCATCCTGCTAAAAAAATAGATTAAAGATCTTTCACCAATTCACGATAAAACAGTACGGCATTTGTCATGGAGTCAAAATTGACATTTTCATCCTTATTATGGAATGTTCCGATCTGAGCAAATGTCAATTTTACGGGACTCAAACGAATGCAGCTCTTTGCATAACCGGCAAAATGACGGGCATCCGTGTTTCCTGCAACCGGATACGGTACACTGACAAAATCCCCGAACACGCGTTGTGCAACTTTTTCAATCTGCTTGAATCCGTCTCCGTTCAAATCTTCAATACCGTCAACGATCCTTCTGCTGAGCTCCGTGACTGCAATATTATTCTTTTCTGCATATTCTTTAAAAATGCGAATCGCAGCTTCCAGATCATCACACTGATTGACCGATACAACTGCCACAGCCGCAGCATATCCGGCCTTTACACCTTGCATAGCTTTTGCATTGGCCGGCACGAAAGAAACACAAGGACCGAAAATCGATTTAAAATTCGGCAAAAGCTTGACCAGCAATGCAATCAACGGTTTTTCAAAACGGTCAACATTGGCGACAAGTGAACCGGCAGGCTTGGGAAGATACGGAGCAATACGTCTGAGCAGCTCTCGCAATTCCGGAGTCAATTGCTGTTTACCGAGATCGGGTGCTTTTTTCGAAACAAATGCAGAAAGGTTTGCCAATGCATTTTTACCTTTTCCCGCCTTTGCTTCAATCAGAAAACGAACGGAAGAACGCTCGGTAATCCCGACAGCGAGCAAATCGCGTTTCATTGACGGTAACGGACTTTCAAGCACGGCACCGCCTTCGTCCACAACCAGACCGACTTGCACTCCGTTGTCTTTCATCCATTGTACGGCATTGGGTGCACCGTCACCTGCAATTTCTTCAGAAAAAGAGGACAGAATATACACATCCCTTGCAGGCACATATTCCTGTACCAACAGACTTTCCACAGCTTCAAGAATCGCACAAAATGAACTTTTGGTATCTACGGATCCTCTACCCCAGATTTTGTCCTCCGTAATGACGCCCTCGAAAGGCGGATAACGCCAATCTCCTTCCGCAGGGACAACGTCGGAATGCGACATCAGAACAAGGGAATCCTCTGCACTGTTGCCTTTCCATTTCAAAAAAATACATCCTTCGACACCCAAATCTTCACAAACGGAAAACACCTTAGGATAACGGGAATGAAGATAATTATTGTAATCAATAAAAGCCTGCTCATCGCGGAAACCGTCAAAAGAAACCGTTGCACAGCGAATCATTTCCGATAGAGAACGTGCATATCTCGCAGCATCGGGTCGAAATTCGATTTTATTTTCAAGCATTATAAACACCTCTTTATCAAGCTTAGTCAATCCTATCAAAATAAGAGGAAAAAGTCAACAAAAACAAGACAAAAAAAGAGTACATATTGGTGCAATAAAGAAAATGTGACAAAAAGTCGAAACAATACTTGCAACTGTCATCCAAAGTGTGTAAAATATAAGCATCTATATATGATTGAGGAGGTTTATCCATGCCCGAATATACCGACAATTTTGAAACCATACCTGTAGGTTCACTCGGCATTATCGCCACCCCCGGCTGCGAAGAACTTGCAAAGAAGATTGATGAGTACCTTGTCACCTGGCGTGAAAAACGTGAAAGTGAACACACCGGCACACTTGCATTTGCAGGTTACATGCGTGACTCTTATCTGATCGATTGCGATTTCAGCCGTTTCGGATCCGGTGAAGGCAAAGCCACCATTCACGAAACCGTCCGCGGCAGCGACCTCTTCATTATCTGTGACGTATTCAACTACGGCATTGAATACAACATTGCTGGTCACAGAGTTTTCATGAGTCCTGACGACCATTTTGCAAACCTCAAGCGTGTCATCGGTGCCACTGCCGGTAAAGCAAGACGCATCACCGTGATCATGCCCATGCTGTATGAAGGCAGACAGCACAAGCGTGTTGCACGTGAATCCCTTGACTGTGCAATTGCTCTGCAGGAGCTTGTGAACCTTGGTGTTGACAACATCCTTACATTCGACGCACACGACCCCAGAGTGCAGAACGCAATCCCGATGAAGGGATTTGAAAATGTTTACACAACCTATCAGATGATCAAGGCAATGGTCAACAACATTGACGAATTCAAGATTGACAAAGACAATCTGATGATTATCTCCCCCGACGAAGGCGGCACAAACAGAGCAATCTATTATTCCTCCGTTCTCGGGCTTGATCTCGGTATGTTCTACAAGAGACGTGACTATTCTCGTGTTGTCAATGGCAGAAACCCCATCATTGCACACGAATTCCTCGGCAATAATGTTGAGAATCGCGATGTTATCGTTGTTGATGATATGATTTCATCCGGCGAATCCATGCTCGATGTTGCAAAACAGCTCAAGTCCATGAAAGCACGTCGCATTTTCCTTTGCTCTGCATTCGGCCTGTTCTGCAACGGTCTTGACAAGTTTGATGCAGCATTTGAAGCAGGTCTGATCGACCGTGTCTTCACGACAAACCTCGTTTACCGTATGCCCGAACTGCTTGAACGCAAGTGGTTCTGCGAAGTGGATATGTCCAAGTACATTTCTCTTATCATTGATGCCCTCAATCATGATATGTCCATCAGCAAGCTTCTCAATCATGCTGACAGAATCCGCAACTTCCTTGATAATAAAGGGTATCACATCGAAATCAAATCCGAATAATAATCATTACAGAGGCAGCCCGTTCAAACGACTGCCTCTTTTTTTAAGGAGAATGACAAATGAAAAGAATCTCTTTGGTAAATACAAAACAGGGATCCGCATCCGTACATCGTTTTTCCAACGGCAACACGTTACCGTTGATGCAACTGCCGTTCGGCATGATCAGCTTTTGTCCGCAGACAGATGAACACTTACGCTGGTATTATCATCCGACCCACCGTTCATTAATGGGAATTCGTATCACCCATCAGCCCAGTCCCTGGATCGGTGACCACGGTGCGATCTGTATTATGCCGCAAAAAACAAAACCCGTTGCTGACTGCGAGGATCGTTGGTCAGGTTACAAACCCGAAGATGCAATTCTGCAACCGAATTATATGAAGTATCGTTTTCTGCGTTCGCGTTGCGATATGGAACTGACTCCGACCATGCGTGGTGCGGCACTGCGTTTCAGATTTGACGAAGCGGACGATAATTATATCTCTTTCCTGTCCGTAAAAGACCGTTGTTTCTTCAGTTTTGATGCCGACAACAACATTCTTTCCGGCTGGACACAACAAAGCTGTTCCGGAAAGCCTGTTAACTTTAAACAGTATTTTGTTGTGCGATTTGAAGACGGCTGCATTGATAAAAAAGGTACATTGATCAGTGAAAACGATAAAAACGCAAGCTGCAATGCAGTAGACGGCGAGAATATCGCTATTCATGTAAAGCTCAACGGAAAAAGTGCAAATGCGGTGCTTGCCATTTCCTGGATCGGTTATGAGATGGCAATGGAAAGCATCAAAAGAGAGCTTGACGGCAAAACCTTTGAAGAAATCAAGGCAGATGCAGAAAACCTTTGGGAAGAAAGACTTGCCTGCATTGATATCGAAGCAAAAGATGACAAACAGGAAAAGACCTTCTATTCCTGCCTGTACAGAGCTTTTCTGTATCCGCACCGCTGCGATGAGGTAAATTCTGACGGCAAAACCGTACACTACTGCCCGGCTGACGCTTCGGTCAGAGAAGGCATTCGCTATACCGACAACGGCTTTTGGGACACGTTCCGCACTTGTTATCCGTTCTATTCCTTGGTTTGTCCTGATGAATATGCCGAAATGTGCCGTTCTTTCCTGCGCGACTATGACGAATGCGGTTGGCTGCCCCGTTGGATTGCCCCCGGTGAGGTCGGCTGTATGCCGTCCACACTGATCGATGCCGTTCTTGCAGATGCCTGCGTAAAAGGCATTCTTAACAAGGATGAAATGCGTGCCTGCATGAATGCCATGATCAAGCACGCAACCACAGACGCCCCCGAAACCCGTTACGGCAGAAACGGTGCAGAAAGTTATTGCAAACTCGGCTATGTTCCTTACAATGAACAGAAAGAAAGCGTTAATCTGACTTTGGATGCAGCATACGGTGATTTCTGCATTGCACAGATTGCAGAATTGCTCGGTGAAAAGGAAATCGAAAAAGAATACAGGCAGAGAGCATTGAATTACAAGAATCTCTATGACAGCGAAACCACATTCATGCGTGCCAGACACACTGACGGCACATTCCGTCCCGATTTCAATCCGTTCAAATGGGGACTTGATTACACCGAAGGCAGTGCATGGCAGAGTACCTTTGCCGTACAACATGACCCTGAGGGATTTGCAGAATTATTCGGCGGAACGGACGGTGTTCTCAAAAAATTGGATGAACTGTTCAGCACACCGCCTTACTATATCGACAATGCCTATGGCTGCGAAATTCATGAAATGACGGAAATGGCAGCGGTTGATTTCGGTCAGTGTGCAATTTCCAATCAGCCGTCGTTCCACTTCCCCTACTTCTTCGCCCTTTACGGTCAGCCTGAAAAAACGGCATATTGGGTCGAAAAAATGTGCAACGAAGTGTTCTCTTATGAGGATGACGGTTTCCCCGGTGACGAGGACAACGGCTCGATGGCACTGTGGTATGTTTTCGGCACACTCGGATTGTATCCGTTCTGCCCCGGCAAAGCGGAATATGTCAAAACAAAGCAGCTCGTCAAGAGTGCAAAAATAAACGGCAAGGAATTTGACCCCGAAAAATTCGGAACAATTATCGCACATGAGGATGTAATCTGAAAAATGAATAATCATAAAACTCCGAATGCAGAAACAATTGCCGCAATGGAAGAAGTGCAAAAAAATGAAAGATGATCCGTCACTCGGAAAAGCATATACTGATATTGATGAGTTAATAAATGATATGTTAGAATAAGCTCGCTGCGCTTTATTGCGATACTTCGATTTTAATGCGGACAATTTTTCTGTCCGCATTATTTTTTTTGAACCTTTTGATTCTCTTTTCGGTCTTTATTTATGAAAGCGCTTTTATATGCAAAAAAAGGAGGTGGATATATGGATATATTTGAAGATTTGCTTTGCAAAAATATGGTTTCATTGGAGCGATTCATCCGTTTTCGGGTTTCCGACCAACATGATGCACAGGATATTTTTCAGGAAACCTGTATTGCTGCTTACAAAAACTTTCGGCAACTGAAAAACACAGATGCATTCAAAGGCTGGCTTTTGCGTATTGCTGCAAACAAATGCAACGATTATTACAGCAAAAAAGCAAAGACACAGCAGTTGGAGGATTCATTTTCATATTTTTCATGGGCAGAAACACCAATAGAACGACAAGCAAGAGAAACGGTGATTGAAACACTGAAAAAGTTACCCGAAAAGGACAGGCAGATTCTGCACTTGTTCTATTTCTGTGCGTTTTCGCAGGAACAAATTGCTGAAAAGCTGCACATCCCCGTCGGCACGGTCAAAAGCAGATTGCATTATGCAAAACAGAATTTCAAATCCGTATATCCCGACCAATTCAGACCGAAAGGAGAAAAACAAATGAAAAAACTACCCGATATTTTACCGTCGTATACAATTGCAAAATCAGACTTACCGCCTTTTGATGTACGTTGCGAGGAGCTGCGAGGCTTTTGCATTCTGTTGGAAGTCGGCAAACACACCACATGGGGCTGCTACGAACAACCGCACAAAGCTTTGACCCAATACACATCTGCCAATGTAACGCAAAAAGCAGAAATTCATGGCATACAGGGTGTTGAAATCGTAGCTGAAGAACACATTCCGACGGCAGACGGAAAAGAAAAAGTAACACAACGTCAATATGTAGCACAATTGACCGACACACATTGCCGTTACCTTGCGGAAAGCCACATCGAAAACGGTGTTAAACGATTATTTACATTCCTCGATCATGATATTTTTGATATCAACTGGGGGTTGGGTGAAAATAATTGCGGCTTTGAAATCAACATGACTGCAAAAGGTCTCATCAAAAAAACGGATTCATTTCTATCAACCGATGCAACAGATGAAGTGACAGACATTGTCGGCAGATACAAGGTAACAATCGGTAACAAAACTTACGACACGGTCTGTGCAGTCAACATCGGTCATTATGCAGGCAAAATTGCCATTGAACAATATCTTGACCAAAACGGCAGAACCATTTTGTGGCGTAGATTCAACCGCAACGATTGGGCATATCACCGTTACGAAAAGCTGTGGACGGAAATTCTGCCTGACAGCGAAACACTGACAATCAACGGTAAGACCTATGTGCATTGGTATGACTGCATAACCGATTATATACTGTAAAAAAACAACACAGCAATTTCCATTCGGATTTTGCTGTGTTTTTTATTACTGTATTTAAACTTTTTCAACTTTCTTTTTCTTTTCGGGGAGCTGAGAAACAATAATGGCAATGAACATCAACACGCAGCCGATGACTTCCCTTGCACTCATGGTCTCGTGCAGGATGATTGCAGAAGAAATAACACCGAATACGGATTCCATGGAAAGAAGCAGCGTTGCAACCGTGGCTTCGGTGTACTTTTGTCCGACAATCTGCAACGTATAAGCAATGGCGCTGCTGCAGATACCGGCATATAAAATCGCTCCGATGCAGGCACGGATACTCTCCACACTCGGTTCTTCAAAAACAAAAGCAAGGATCATGGTCAGAACACCTGCAACAAAGAACTGAATACAGGACATCATAACGGGATCTACACGGTCAACATATTTATCAACCACCAAAATATGAATCGCAAACACGACGGAGCAACCAAAGGTCAGCAAATCACCCGTATTGATGCCTTGTGTTGCTTCTCCCATACAAAGCAAAAACATACCGATAAGTCCTATAACAAAACATGGCCATAAAATCGCACGCACTTTTTTACGCAGAAAAATAAGGCCAAAAACAGGCACAAACAGAATATACAGCGAGGTAATGAATGCAATTTTTCCGGCATCCGTATAATCAAATGCCTTATTCTGCAGATTGGTTGCACCAAACAGCACAATACCGCACAGCACACCTGCTTTTAACAACAGTTTATTGTCCTGCTTTTTTTCTTCTTTTGTTTTGGAAACAAGCAGATTCTTTTCGTTCTGTCTGCGAAAAAACAAAGCAACGGGCAAAACACTGAAAGCACCAATAATCGTACGCACACCGTTAAAGGTGAAAGGACCTGCTTGTTCTGTTCCGACACTTTGGGCAACAAATGCAATTCCCCACAGCAAAGCCGTCAGCAAAAGCATCAAAGGACCTATGATTTTCAATTTTGTTTTCATCAAAAAAAAACCTTCCTTACAGCACAATGCGGACATTGTAGCACATTGCGTTTCAAAAAGAAAGAGTCTTTTTATACTAAAACAAAACAAATATGACACAAAAAAACGACAGTTTAATTGATCAATCCTCGCAACTTCAATAAAATTGCTTTTTCTTTTCTGGACACCTGCACTTGCGACATTCCCATCGCTTCAGCGGTGACACTTTGTGTTTGCCGGGAAAAATACCGTCGTTCAATCAGCTCCCGTTCCCAAGCCTCTAACTTTAGCAAAGCATCCCGCAAGGCAAGTTTATCCGTAATATCCTCCTCGGGAGCCGGCACGGGAATATCCGTTTGTGATTCTCCGTCTTCGCCTGATGTCAAAGATTGCAACGGCAATGATGCACAAATCAAAAGTGACGTTTCTGCCGTATCCATCTGTGCAATATCGGCAATCTCCTCAATGGTCGGTTCACGATCCAGTTCAACAGCAAGAGCATCGCGAATTTTCATCAGATGACGTGCCTTTTCTTTTGCGGCACGACCAACCTTGATGGCTCCGCCGTCACGAAAAATGCGTTTTATTTCTCCCAATATCGCAGGGACGGCATAGGTAGAAAAAGCAAAACCCAAACTTGCATCAAATCCGTTTGCAGCCTTAACCAGACCGACACAACCTGCCTGAAAAAGATCTTCATATTCCACACCGCGACCACGGAACCGATTGGCACACGAATGTACGAGTCCGAGGTTTTCCTCTATAAACCGATCTGTTACATTTGACAACTTTTATCGCTTCCCGAATATTCTTTTTTCGATAACGACCGTCGTTCCCTGTCCCGGTTTTGAGCGAACCCGCAACACATCACAAAAGCTCTCCATAACCGTAAATCCCAAACCGCTGCGTTCACCGCCCAAAGAGGTATAAAGCGGTTGGCGTGCTTTTTCGATATCAGCAATGCCGCATCCCGTGTCTCTGATTTTCACTTCTGCATAAACGCCGTCCGTTATTCTGACCTGTATGTATATTTTTCCGGGTTGCTCATTGTATGCGTGTACGATACAATTTGTCACCGCCTCACTGACAGCGGTTTTGATATCACTTAATTCTTCCACCGTCGGATCAAGCTGTGCAATAAAAGCACCGACAGCAGCACGGCAAAAACCCTCGTTAATGCTCTTCGCATCAACGGTCATTTTCAGTTCGTTATACCCTTTTTTCATCTATACACACACTCCGAATTCTACTATTTTTGCAAGTCCGGACATTTTCATCAACCGCAAATCCCGTTCTTTGACATTCATGACTCGCACATTGCAGTTTTGTGCTTTTGCAGCTCGAAAACGGCCCATGATAAGTCCGATCCCCGAACTGTCCATAAAAGTCACCCCCGAAAAATCCAGCACTAACTCCAATGGACACGATTGCACCAGTGCTTCATCAATGGCAGTACGCAAAAAAGCTGCCGAATGATGATCAATCTCCCCTTCCAAAAATGCATAAAGGCTTGTCCCTTGCGGAATCATTCTGACAGCCATTCCAATTCCCCCTTTTTCAATATCGAACACATAAAGAGTATTGGTATTGTACTACAGGAAAGATAAAAATACTGTCACAGCCTGTCCTCAAAAACAATCATTTTTGGGCAAAAAAAAGAGCCTGAACATTAAAAAATGTCCAAGCTGTTTTTCTATCTGCTTTTATTTCTTATATTCCTTCTTCTACGAAGCGTTCACCATCATAGACAAGCACACTTTTTATGCCGCAGTTGCGCAAACACTCCAATGCAAAATCAAAAGCATATTCAAGTTTTGTGCAATCGTGGCAATCGCTGCCGAGGGTTACATACCCTTTCTTTTCTGCAATGCGACGCATCAAAAAATCGGACGGATACGGCAACGTTGTAACCCCACGTGCCATTGCACCCGTGTTGACCTCAATAGGAACACCCGTCTCAAGCACCGCATCCATTGCTTCCAATGCGATCTTTCTGTATTTCGGGTCACTTTCATCCGGAACTCCGTGCTTTGTGATCAGATCAAAATGTCCCAAAAACAGCGGTTTCAGCTGTGCACATTTTACAACACTATCATAGTAAGAACGGCTGAACTCGTTTTTATCTCCTCCGAAACCGTCATCGATGCAAGCCTGTGTTTTTGCTGCACTTTCATCAATAGGATAATAAATCCCGTTTCCGATGACATAATGAACGGAACCTATAAAATAATCGTATCCCTCATAAGCGGATGCAGGACCGAAATAATCATGCTCAACACCGCACAACACTTTGATACGGTCGGCATATTCCGCCTGCAAAGCACGGATGGCAGGTTTGTAATTCTCAAGTCTTTCGCTGTGCATACAATAAGTGTAATCGAAATCGGTATACCCGTGATCAGAAAAACCCAACACGGAAAAACCTTTTTCAACAGCCGCCTCCACTACTTCGCGTGGGGTATTCTTTCCATCTGAAAAATGACTGTGTGTGTGCAAATTCGAAAGTGTAATCATGATTCTCCTCCTGTTATCTGCTCTGTAATTGCAGTTTCTGTTGCAGCAGATTCTGCTGTGTAATCATAGAGGCAAATATTCATATCAACATTCCCGTTGATGCCTGCGACGGTACCTGTTCTTGAATATTGCCACATTGTATACCGGTAATAATATGTCGGCTTGTCGGCATATTGTGACAGCCATAAATCATAATCTTGCAAGTGTTCAAGGTCATATTCATAATAACCGAACTCAAGATTGATATAAATCATTGCATCATATCCTGCCTGTTCAATGCGCGAACAAAAAGCCTGTGCACAGGCATTCAGGGTTTCGGAAGGCAAATGCAGCGTTCTCGAAGTCGGTTCATCGGGATATTTCTCCCAGTCAAAAACGATCGGATATGTTATGTCATAGCCTTCAACAATCTGCAAAACCAATTCCGCTTCTTCCAAAGCTTCCTGCACGGTTATGGCTTGCGAAAACACATAGACACCGACATCAAGACCTGCCTGTGTGGCACCTTCAAGATTTTCCCTGATGCGTTCATCTTCCGATAACAAACCGTTAGCACCCCAACCACGCACAACCGCACGCAGAATGGCAAAATCAATTCCGTCATCAGCTACCGCCTGCCAATCAATTTCACCTTGCCATGCGGAAACATCAATACCGAGTTGTGTTTGCACAACAGCATCGGCATACGTCATGCGATCCTCTTCATCCGAAACAAACAAAGAAGTATCATAAGGTGCCGTGCTGATATCATAATTCGGAATCACCAAACCGTTGCTGTCTTCTATGTAATAAGGTCTTGTTGTTTCCTGCGGACCAAATACACGGCGAAGATTTGACAAAACGGTATCTGCAATCTGACATCCGCCAAAACATAAACATATACAAAGTAAAATCGGCAAAAACAAGTGCCGCAGTTTCATTCTTGTCTTCCTTTCGTCATTTTATAATTGCATTCAGACAAACAATATGCTAAAATGACAATATCATACCTTTCTGAAAAATCGCTATAATTTTAACATACATGTAAATTTTTTTCAAGCGAAAACGGAGGCCGTTATGAAGAATTACCGTCTTGTTTCTCCTTATGAGAACATTATCTGGGATGGCAGCAATGCATGGAAACGCTACAAAGGCAATCTGCACACGCATTCAATCGTAAGCGACGGCGAAATGGATCTGACCGATGCCATTCTCGCCTACTACAACCGTGATTTTGATTTTCTTGCCATGACCGACCACGGTGTTACCGGCAGAAACTGGGACGAATGTCCGTCCAAACCGCTTCTTTACAGAGCATTTCGTGCCATGCGGCATTATAAACTGCATTGGTTTTCTACCGAAGACAGCAACGCAATCGCAAACGGCACCTATCCGCTGCCCGACGGCAATCCCCGTGGCAAAGGTATGCTCTGTGTGCCGGGCGGCAATGAAATGTGCAATCTGACCGCCACAAAACCCCATGTCAACGGCTTTTTCATGAAAGGATGCGAGATGTTCGGCGGCAAGGAGAACGACTACGAAGGTGCAGTAAAAGCGGTCGAAGAAAACGGCGGTGTTTCATTCATGAATCACCCCGGCAGCTGGCTGAACACGAACAACGACAAAAATAAGATCCACGACCCGTTCATGATTCACTACTTCGGCAACATTTTGCTGAAATACCCGACCTGTCTGGGGATGGAAGTCTTCAACGAAAAGAACTCTTCAACCCCCTGGGACAGACATCTGTGGGACCATGTGCTGCAGTACTGTCTTCCGCACGGCAAAAAGGTGATTGCATTCAGCAACGGAGATATGCACATCGAACGTGATGTGGACTCGTCGTTCTGTTATTTCTTCATGCCCGATCTGACACTCGAAAATGTCAAGACCGCCATGAAAGCCGGTACTTCCCTGTGTGTGACACGCATCATCCGTGCGGACGAAACATTCGGTCCCGAACAGGACATGGACAAACGCAACACTCCCGGCCCCGTACCGTTGTTTGACCGCATTGAAACCAAAGACCACAGCATCACCGTTTCTGCCACTGATTTTGACCGCATTCTGTGGGTTGCAAACGGCAAAGTGATCAAAGAAGAAAAATTTGACACCATACAGCCAAGCGGCACCTTTACCCTTGACCTTGACACCGTTGACGGTGCGGAAGATTTCCTCTATGTCAGAATGCAGGCATCGTCCGAACACGGCATCTGCCTGACACAGGCAATCACCCTTGACGACGGTACACCGCCCAAACCCCACAAAGTGAGCGAAGAAGACATCAAAGCTCTCAAGGCACTTCGCAGAAAGAGCAACCGCGTTGTGCTTGCCGTCGGCGGTCTGCTGGGCGAAATCCCCTACCGCATCCGCCTGATGAAAGCAAGAAAACAAGGAAATGCTGACAGGTAAATAAAGCAAAAACAAAAGGATTCATCATCTTGCACAGATGGTTGAATCCTTTTTCATTATGTATTAACAAAAAAACAGAAAGTCGGTTGACATTATTGCTTTATTGTTGTAAATTTAAATTGGTTTATTATATTTTACAAACCTGCATAAAAATATTCGGAAAAGCAGTTTTCTTTTTCCGATCAAAAAAGGAGTTTGTGCAAAATGAAAACATTCAAAAAAGCATTGGCATGTTTCCTGGTCGTTGCAATGTTCCTCACCGCCGCACCGCTGAGCGGTTTTGTGGGGCTGCAATGGCCCGACCTCAACCTGCCGGAATGGAACTTACCCGACATTGACTTCAATTTTTCGGCAGATGCCGCGACTATTGTTAAATTCGGCAGCTGCGGTACCAATGTGACTTACACCCTCGACAGCGACGGCTTGCTGACCATTGCAGGCACAGGAGCAATGAGGAATTATTCATCACCTTCTTCTGCTCCGTGGTATTCCAACCGTAGCGCAATCAAAACAGTGATCATTGAAAACGGAGTGACGAGCATCGGGGAGTATGCGTTCTACTGGGGCTCCTCGCTGACCTCGGTCACCATCCCGGACAGCGTGGCGAGCATCGGGTATTATGCGTTCTCCTTCTGCGATTCGCTGCCCTCGGTCACTTTTTCCGCGAACAGCCGGTTGATAAGCATCGGGTATGCCGCGTTCTACGACTGCACCTCGCTGACCTCGGTCACCATCCCGGACAGCGTGACGAGCATCGGGCGTTATGCGTTCCAGGACTGCACAAAGCTTACCTCGGTCACCATCCCGGACAGCGTGACGAGCATCGGGGATGAGGCGTTCGGTCGTTGTACCTCGCTGACTGAAATTACAGTAGAATCCGGTAATAAACATTACAGTAATGATGAATATGGTGTTTTGTTCAACAAAGATAAAACAACACTCATTCAATATCCCATCGGCAATGAAAGAACAATCTATTCCATCCCGGACAGCGTGACGAGCATCGGGGATTCTGCGTTCGAGGACTGCACAAAGCTGACCTCGGTCACCATCGGAGACAGCGTGACAAGTATCGGGGATAGGGCGTTCTACCACTGCACCTCGCTGACCTCGGTCACTTTTTCCGCGAACAGCCGGTTGACGAGCATCGGGGATTATGCGTTCCTCGGCTGTACCTCGCTGACCTCGATCACCATCCCGGACAGCGTGACGAGCATCGGGCATTGGGCGTTCAATAACTGCACCTCGCTGACTGAAATTACAGTAGAATCCGGTAATAAACATTACAGTAATGATGAATATGGTGTTTTGTTCAACAAAGATAAAACAACACTCATTCAATATCCCATCGGCAATGAAAGAACAACCTATTCCATCCCGGACAGTGTGACGAGCATCGGGGGTTCTGCGTTCTCCTACTGCGATTCGCTGACCTCGGTTACCATCCCTGACAGCGTGACGAGCATCGGGGATTCTGCGTTCTATAACTGTACCTCGCTGACATCGATCACCATCCTGAACCCGGATTGTGAAATCTATTATATAGAATTTACCATATATGAAGGTGCGACGATTTACGGCTACACCTGTTCCACGGCGCAGGCTTACGCCGAAAGGTATGGCCGCACCTTTGTTTCCCTCGGGGGTGCTCCAACAACACACGAGCATTCCTACACCTCTACCGTCACCCTTGCTGCCACCTGCTGCACCACGGGTGTGAAGACTTACACCTGCGAATGCGAAGACAGCTACATCGAAGTTATCCCCTTTGACTTCACCAACCATGTCGGCGGCACGGAAGTACGTGATGCAAGAGAAGCAACCGAAGACGCACCCGGCTACACCGGTGACACTTATTGCCTCGACTGCAACACCAAAATCGCCGACGGTGAACCCATCCCCTATGCCACCAAAATCATCGCTTCCGGCACCTGCGGAAACAATCTGTTCTGGACATACAACAATGAATATGTTTTAACAATTTCCGGCTCAGGAGATATGTGGAATTATGTTTCATCAACAGGTGCACCTTGGAATAATTATAAAAATAAGATTAAAACATTAAGCCTTTCTTCGGCAATTACGTCCATCGGTAACTATGCATTCAGCAATTGCAACCTGTTAGAGAGTATTATAATCAATGATTTGACAACTCCACAAGGTGAACTTTCAGTGCCGGAAACAACTATGAATACAGGACATTCCGCTGAAGAATCCTTTACTTACCACGACCCTTATGATCCATCGAGCCTGAACGATTCTGATGCAACACATGTTTATGAAGAGCCTTTGGCAACCCAAGCCGCTACAGCAGAATATGCCGTTTTGCACCCAACTTCAACAAATGAGATTATAGATGACAAAGAGACAAGCACATCAACAGAATCAACTACCATTCAAAAAGATGAATCCACCATTCCGGATGACACTGCAATTCAAGATTCTTCGATTATAATGATAAAAGACTATCTTCCTGCAAGTGTAAAATCTGTTGGAGATCATGCTTTTGAACATTGCTGCGCTCTTGAATCTATCATTATTCCAGCTCGCGTGTCATCTATCGGAGATCAGGCTTTTTGGGGTTGTTCGGCATTGAATTCAATTACCATTCTGAATCCCATTTGTTTAATAGATAACAGTGCATTTACTATTACGTCAAATGTAATCAAAGGGTATGACAATTCGACAGCACAGGACTATGCCGATAAACATGATCACACTTTTGAATCTCTTGGTGAAGCACCATATCGTGTGTACTATTCCGGCAATTGCGGCAACAATCTCAAATGGAAATTAGACAGCAATCGGGTGTTGACGATCTACGGAACCGGATCAATGAAGAATTATGATTCCAGTTCTTATAAAGCCGCACCGTGGTATTCAATTCGTCAACTTATTAAAACAGTTGAAATGTCTGAAGGTATAACACATATCGGGAATTACGCATTTGATGAATGCGATTTCTTAACATCTGTTTCCATACCGAATAGTGTGCAAAGTGTAGGATATGGTGCATTTTACTGGTGTAATTCATTGGATGCTGTTTATATTGAGGATTTGACAGCATGGTGTAATATTGCATTTGATTCCCATGTTAACAATCCATTCAATTTATATCTGAATGACGAACTCATCAAAAAGTTGATTATTCCCAATACAGTTATATCCATAAATAATTTTGCATTTAAAAACTGTGCATCAATTACTTCGGTTTCTGTCCCAAGCAGTGTGACAAACATCGGATATTCCGCTTTTGAAAACTGCTCTTCGTTGAAGGCTGTATACATTACGAATTTGGCAGCATGGTGCAATATTGCATTCTTGAATGAGTTTGCAAATCCTTTGTCGAATGCACACTATTTATATTTGAACAACATAATTGTAACAAAGCTCAATATTCCCAATAGTGTAACACAAATCAAGCAATATGCTTTTCACAATAATGCAGCAATAACGCATATCGACATTCCGAATAGTGTGAAAAACATTGGGCAAAATGCTTTCTCGGGTTGCTCATCACTAACATCAATCAACCTGCCGAATAGCATTACAAGTATTAACGAGAATGTATTTTCCGGATGCATTGCACTTGTCACCGTCCATATTCCGAGCGATGTGACAAGCATTGGATATTCAGCATTCTCCGGTTGCACTTCACTCAAGTCGATTGATATTCCAAGCAATGTGACAAACATTGGGTCTTCAGCATTCTCCGGTTGCACTTCACTCACATCGATTGATATTCCAAGCAATGTGACAAACATTGGGTCTTCAGCATTCTACGGTTGCACTTCACTCGCATCGATTGATATTCCGAGCAATGTGACGAGCATCAGAGATGCAACATTTTCCGGCTGCACTTCACTCGCATCGATTGAT
The DNA here is from genome assembly GCA_045576275.1 of Acutalibacteraceae bacterium. Lineage (GTDB taxonomy): Bacteria > Bacillota > Clostridia > Oscillospirales > Acutalibacteraceae > RUG806. Next base: position 76,972 of record JAZNGB010000042.1, on the reverse strand, counting down.
ATTCCGAGCAATGTGACGAGCATTGGATCTTCAGCTTTCTACGGTTGCACATCGTTGGCTACCGTTACGATTCCCAATAAAATGACAATCATCAATCGGGCTGTATTTTCTAATTGCACATCTCTGGCATCCGTCAGCATTCCCATCAGCGTAAAAACAATAGATTATTATGCTTTTTATGGCTGTAGTGCACTTGCGGATGTGTATTATGAAGGCTCGGCAGTTAACTGGGATGTTGTTTTGATAAACGATTACAATAATTCGTTACTGAATGCTGAAATTCATTTTGGTTCTTATGTTGAGGCGTGTGAACATGTTTGGAATGACGGTGTCATCAAAGTTCAGCCGAGTTGCATCACCGAAGGTATCAAAGTATATACCTGCACCATCTGCAAAAAAACCAAAACGGTATCATTGCCAGTTAATGATGCACACATATGGAATGACGGTGTTGTCACAATTGAACCGACCTACAACAAGGCAGGAGTTAAAACCTACACCTGTACGCTTTGCGGCGAGACAAAAGAAACTCTGTTTTTCACGAATGTGGATTATGTATCCCCCGTCAGAACTGGTACCGGCGGCACAACCGGCACCTACTATGCATTCACCACTGCTGTTGGTCAGATCCTCGGCACTGACAATTACAAGTTTGAAATCCTTTCCACCGGCGGCTCTCAGGTCAACATCGAAATGATCGAAGACGGCGACATCAAGATGGCTATCGTTCAGAACGACGTTATGAACTATGCTTACAACGGCACCAACGGCTTTGAAACTCCCATCACTTCCTTCTCTGCTGTTGCTTGTGTATATCCTGAAGTCTGCCAGCTCATCGCTACCAAGGCTTCCGGTATCACTTCCGTTGCTGACCTTGCAGGCAAGAACGTTGCTGTCGGCGACATCGGCTCCGGTGTTTACTACAATGCAACCCAGATCCTTGCTGCTGCCGGTCTTGACATTGATACAGATATCAACAAGATTACTGCTTCCTTCGGTGACAGTGCTACCCAGCTGAAAGACGGTTCCATCGATGCTGCTTTCATCACTGCAGGTACTCCCACCACCGCCATCACCGAACTTGCAACTTCCACTGATGTTGTTGTTGTTGAACTCGGCGAAGACGTTATTGCTAACCTTCAGGAGCAGTACAGCTTCTATGCAAAGCACGAAATGACCGATAAGGATTATGCATTCGTTACCGAACCCGTAAACACTGTTTCCATCATGGCTACTTTCGTTGTTTCCAACGACATGCCTGAAGAACAGGTGTATGAAATCACAAAAGGACTTTGGGAAAAAGTTGCCGGCAACACTTCCATTCACCCGCGTGCAGCACAAATGGATATTGCAAATGCAACTGCGGTGGGTGCTGTTCCGTTGCATCCGGGTGCACAGAGATATTATGAAGAAGTCGGCATTCCAGGAAATGATGATATCATTTCCGACTCCGGCAGTTGTGGAACAAATGTCACATGGAAACTGACAGCCAGCGGTACGCTTGTTATTTCCGGTATGGGTGCTATGGACGATTATGTTTCATTTTCAGCTATTCCCTGGTACAATTATCGCACTTCGATTAAAAAAATTATCATTGAAGATGGCGTTACCACAATTGGAAGAATGGCATTTATCGGCTGCTCGGCTGTTACATCTGTCAGCATTGCATCAACGGTGACTGCAATCGGTTATTCGGCATTCAGCGGATGTTCCTCACTCGTCAGCATTACACTTCCCGACGGTTTGAAAACCATCGGCAATTCTGCATTCTATTGCTGTTCTGCATTGAAAAGCATCTTTATTCCGGCAAGTGTTATCATGATCGGTTCGACTGTGTTCTATGGCTGCGAATCCTTGACCGATATCACTGTTGCAGAAACCAACGCAAAATACAGTTCTTTGTACGGCGTACTTTATGATAAGAACAAAACTGTACTCATCTGCTATCCCCTCGGAAAGACCGATGCAACATTTGTCGTTCCGAACGGTGTTGTTTCAATTTCTTATTTTGCATTCGGCAATTGCAAACATCTGCAATCTGTAACAATTGCCGACACGGTTACGGTTATTTCTTATTCCGCATTCAGCGGTTGCTCGGCTCTGACAGAAATCATTCTGCCGGATGCTGTCAGAGAAATCGGTTCATCTGCATTCTTTAACTGCATTTCACTGATCAGCATTTCAATAGGCAGCGGACTCAGAACAATCGATACAGAAGCGTTTTACGGTTGTAATAACCTGAAAGATGTATATTACAACGGTGGCGAAGCAGAATGGAATAAGATTGAAATCGGCAGCTATAATTCTTGTTTATTGAATGCCGAACGACATTATAAGTATATCAACAGCGGAAAATTTGTTACCGGACAAACATGGCAAATTCTTTCCGACGGCACCTTGGTGATTACAGGCGTCGGTATGTTGCCTGACTTTACCAAAGATACCGCCTTCTTCAATCAGTACAATATTACAAAAGTGGTCATCAGTGAAGGAATCACCAGAATCGGTAACTATATGTTCTATGGCTGTAAGACCATTGTAACCATTGTTATTGCAGACAGTGTTACAATCATCGGCAGCAATGCTTTTGAAAATTGTACAGCCCTGGTAAATGTTACATTGGGCAGCGGAATTACAAGTATTTCCGGTTTTGCTTTCTATAATTGTGTCAGCATAACGGTCATCGTAATTCCCGATTCTGTAACTGTGATCGGTGAGCGTGCTTTCGGAAATTGTACGGGTCTTATCAATATTACCTTGGGTAAAAAGGTCCATACAATATCCGCATATGCGTTCTACAACTGTATCAACATCACGGTTATCATCATTCCGAACAGTGTTACCGTTATCGGCACGGGTGCATTCGGAAACTGTTCCTCTCTTGTAGAGGTAACACTTGGTTCCAATGTTACCATCATTGGCAGTTCCGCGTTCTATAATTGTATCAGCATCGTTGTAATCGTTATTCCGAACAGTGTAACACAAATCGGTGACAAAGCTTTTGGAAACTGTACAGCCCTGATTAATATTACAATCGGACAAAATGTTTCTCAATTGGGTGATTTTGTATTCTACAACTGTATCAGACTTGAGATTATTATTGTTCACCATCTGAATCTTTACTTCTCAACAGATGCGAACGGTGTATTGTACAATAAAAATCAAACCAATCTGATTTATTATCCCGGTGGCAAAACAAACACATCCTTTACCATTCCGAATACGGTAACGCATATCAGCATCGGTGCATTTGCTTACTGTATCCATCTGACGATCATTATTATGCCTATATCGGTTGTGCACATTGGAGATTATGCGTTCGATTATTGCGATCATCTGACACAGATCAAATATGCCGGTACGCAACAAGAATGGAACAAAATCACTATTGGCATAAATATATCGATCAACATTACAATTATCATTTATGTCAACGCTTATTGTCGTCATGAAAATACAACCACATTGGCGGCAGTTGCAGCAACTTGCAGTGAAACAGGTCTGACAGAAGGTAAAAAATGTACCGATTGCGGATTGATTCTTGTAGCACAGTCTGTCATTCCGAAGACGGAGCATACCGAAGAGCTACGCAACAAGAAGGCTCCGACAGATACTGAGGACGGATATACGGGAGACATTTATTGCAGCGTTTGCAACCAACTGCTGAAACAGGGTGTTGTCATCCCTGCAGGCACATTACTCGGTGATATAGACGGCGATGGCAGAATTACCGCAGCGGATTCCAGACAGGCAATGCAATATATTGTCGGATTGGAACCCTTTACTGAAGTGCAGAAATATTGTGCAGAAATTGAAATCGACGGAAAAATCACACCGGAAGATGCACGCTACATTTTACGCGGTGCAATCGGTCTGGAAAATACAGCAGATTGGCCGGTTGAACATACGTCATTTACAACTGCTGAACCGCAAGGATCGGTCAGAATCAGTCAAATCGCAAACCAAAGCGATAACAGCATAACTATCCTTGTTGAGCTGATTGACTGTGTCGGCTTAACCTCATGGGATCTTACACTTACAGATCATAATGATATTCTCACTGTTAAAACAATCACCATCGCAGAAGATGCGAAAAATGTTGATAAGTCTGTACATAATAGTATTTACTCCGTGTGGAATTATGACATGCAACATGTGGGGTATTTCAGGGAGTCCCTGTGGACCGCAGAAGAATTCCTGGCAGATTCAAACGCTGATTATCAATGTGTTGTAAATTCCGATGAGTTCAAGTTGTTAACATTCACATTATCTGCAGATGATGCAAGATTGCTGAATCATCATCTTGATTTGGAAATTTCCGGTGAATTGTGCTTCAACGGCAAACGTCTTCCTGTGTCCGCTTCCTTGAGAACAGAGCCGGATAAACACATTACGGGCGAATTGTTATATACCGTTCCCGGCACGTGCATATCAAACGGTTACAACGTATATTTGTGTGCAGGTTGCGGAGACATGTTCACCGTTGAAACCAATTATGATTATTCAATCCATGGTGGCAATACGGAACTTCGCGGCACTAAGACTGTTTCTTGTTTGGAAGACGGATATACCGGAGATTTGTATTGTCTCGCCTGCAACACGGTTGTTTTACAGGGATGTACAATTCCTGCAATCGGTACACATACATGGGATATCGGCACTGTGATTAAAGAACCGACCTATGATACAGAAGGCACAATAAGATTTATCTGTTTGCTTTGCAAAGCAGAAAAAACAGAAATCCTTGAAAAACTGGAAAGAAAATTTACAGATAGTGACAAGGCAATTCTGAGAAATAATATCGTTATTTGCTTGCCGTATCTGCATATTGCCGATCTTGTTTCACAAGGTGACGGTGTTGTGTTCATTGACAAAAACGGCAAACCGCTAGCTGCTGATGATTATATCGGCACGGGGGCAGTAATGACATTTGAAGATGGAACGCAATACTATATTGTGGCATTGGGAGATGTTGACGGTGACGGTGAGGTAAAGGGTGACGGTTCTGTTAGCTCTTCGGATGCAAGAAGCACATTGCGAAATGCAGTTTCATTGGAAGAATTTACTATCCTTCAGAATATTGCAGCCGATGTGGATGGAAGTGGCAAAGTCGATGCTGCGGATGCACGATTGATTCTGCGTGCGGCGGTCAATCTGGAAGATCCTGCGCAATGGCTTGCCAAGGTTGCAGAACATTAAGCTGCATAACCCACAATACATGGCAAAGCCCCGAACGGAAACGAAGAAGTCCGTTCGGGGCTTTTTTTGTATACTGTTGCACATAATTTGCCGAATAAAACCGGTAAACGACCGCTTGGCTCAAAATGCTTGCAAATTGCTGTGCGACTTTGTATGATGGTATTGCAAGGGGGAATTTCATGAAACTCACACTGCATATCGGCACACAGCATGAAGAAGAAGTCATCGTATATGCACAACATAAAAGTGCATTGACAGACGCAATCGAGCAGCTTATCAACAGCGAAAATGAGCCTTTGATGGGGTACAGAAACGAAACGGCCATACCGTTGCAAATAACAGATGTTTACTGTTTCACGGTGGAAAATGACCGCGTTTTTGCCTGCACAGACAAAGAAAAACTGTTGACAAAAAACAGGCTGTATAAAATTGAAGAACGGCTGCCGCGCAATTTCGTCAAAATCAATCAGTCTTGCATTATTAACATTGCCAAAATCGCGCGGTTTGACACAGGGCTGACGGGTACGCTGTCGGTCACATTACAAAACGGCTTCTGCGATTATGTGTCACGGCGAAACTTAAAAAACATCAAAGAAAGGATGGGTTTGAAAAAATGAATCGTTATGTAAAAGAATTTATGCACAGAGGCTTACTGTTCGGCGGCTTCGGACCGATCATTCTCGGCATTGTGCTGGCTTGCATTGAAGCGGCTGATGCTTCATTTTCAATCACCGCAGTGCAGATATTGCTCGGTGTGGTATCCACCTACCTGCTCGCATTCATGCAGGCAGGCTCGACCGTATTTGAGCAGATTGAGCATTGGTCAACGGTAAAATCGGTATTCTTCCATTTTCTGAGCTTGTATGCTGCCTATGTCGGCTGCTATCTGCTCAATTCGTGGATTCCGTTTGAAAAAATGGTGGTGTTTATTTTCACAGGCATTTTTGTAGTCGGTTTCTTTGCGATTTGGGGAATTGTGGTAGCTTCTGTCAAAATTGCCGAGAAGAGACTCAACAAAATCTTGCATAAAACATTCTGATTCAAATAAGAGAAGGAGTGAATCTGCAACAAGCGGATTCACTCCTTGTTTTTCAATTAAACAACCGTATAGGAAGTTGCTGCCTGTGCATCAAAAACAGTACAGCCGTTTTTCGTTTCGGTCGGAACGGATTTACCGTCTGTCGAAACAGTGTAGTTTCCGTACAACACAATTCTTTTACTGTATTTCGGAGTCAGGACAGCCTTTGTCAGTTTCCGATTCTGCCAAGCAAGGTCAATACTGACATTTCCGCGTGCCAGCAGACCGTCACAACGACCGCTTGCAAAGACATCAGGAAGTGCAGGCAGAAAATGAAGAATAAAATCTCCCTCTTCTGTCAACAAATGACTCTGCAACAACATTTCCGTCACACCTGCAACAGCTCCGAAATTACCGTCTATCTGGAACGGCGGATGGGCATCAAACAGATTGGGATAGACTCCCCCTCCACCCGAATAACCAATAACCTTGCCCATTGGTTGCGGTCTTAACAAACGGGAAAATAATCGGTAAGCCGCATTGCCGTTGTGTAGTCTTGCATGAAAATTCATTTTCCATGCCAATGACCAACCGGTTGCATCGTCACCACGCATTTCAAGTGTCTTATCACAGGCTTTTGCAAGCTCGGGAGTAGTCAGAGGGCTGATCTGAAAACCGGGATGCAGTGCATACAGGTGGCTGACATGGCGGTGGTGCGGCTCAGGTGCATTGCAGTCCCAGTCGCCTTCCCACTCACAAAGCTGACCTGCTTTACCGATCTGCAAAGGCTTGAGCTGTGTTCTTTTTGCAAGGAGCTCTTCACGAAGATCATTATCCACATCGAGGATGCGACATATCTCTGCCATGTAGGTAAAGTTATCCCACAACATTTCAATATCCATGGCTGCACCTTTGCAGACCCAACCGACATTGCCTTCATCATCCTTGAAATTGTTCTCAGGTGATGTGGACGGATTGGTCATGATCTTACCGTTTTCATCGGTATAATACATGGCAAGATTGAACAGCAGGTTGTCTTTCATCACGGGATAGAATTTTTTAAGCTGTTCTTTGTCACCGGTATATGCATAATATTCCCACAAATGACGGCACATCCAAGCACCGCCGAGAGGGTACTGCGACCAACCGCCACCCCATCCGGGAGATGTCCATAACCACGGATTTGTAATCGTATACAGTGTCCATCCGGGAGCATCGTAATAAGCCTTTGCTGTTTTTGCACCGTTTTCGGGCAAGGCTTCAATAAGCTTCCACAGCGATTCGGTACAATCGGTTAAATTTGCAGGACCTGCCGGCCAGTAGTTCATCTGCACGTTGATATTGGCATGGTAGTCACAATGCCAGGGAGCCTGATAGTCCTTACACCACACACCTTGCAGGTTGGCAGGCAAAACATTGTCGGGACGGCTGGAGCAAATAAGCAGATACCTGCCGAAATTGTAAAGCAGCTCGCAAAGTCCGATATCCTGATTCCCGTTCTGCAGATTCTTCAGTCTTTGCGGTACTGTAAGATCGTCACGGTGTACACCGTCAATGCATAAGGTATTACGGTTATAAAAAGACTGATACTCGGTCAAATGATCTGCATAGATGGCATCAAACCCTTTTTGAGAAGCACTGTTTACATCTGCAACTGCAAACGGCAAAGGTGCTTCCCCCTTAAACCGACGACTCTGATCGAGAATATAATCGGTACGGATGCCGACAAAAATCTCAACACTGTCAGCATTGCATACCTCAAGACGGTCTTTGGCAGCACGCAATTCGCCGCCGACATTCTTCACATATATACAAACGGCATAGCGAAGATGTTTGGCATCTCCGTTGCAATAGCCGCCGCAAGATAAAATATTACCGTCAGCAACACAAAACGTAAGATCTTTACGAACATAACGGACATTCATGGAAATGCTGTTTGCTCTGTCTGCTGTAAGACGCATACAAATACAATGATCGGGACGGCTTGCAATGGTCTGTCTTACATACTTGACACCGTTTTTTTGATAACGAACGATATCTGTGGCCGTTTTCAAATCGAGACTGTGTTCGTAATCAGATACGCTTCCCAAAACAGGTTTCAGCGAAAGAAGCAGCTCCCCTGCAGTCTGATAGGAGCCGGAATAAGCAGCCTCAAAACCGCCGCCGTAATTTGTAAATTCGGCATCCAACAAATCGGCCGCTTGCTTGTATTGCTTTTCTTCAATCAATTTCCGCAATGTCGGCAGATGTTTATACGCTTCGGGGCGATCTGCAAACGGAAACGGCTCCCCCGACCAAAGAGAAATCTCGTTGAGTTGAATTTTCTCATTCCTTGTATCACCGTAAATCATTGCACCGAGTCTGCCGGATCCGATGGGCAATGCGGCTTCCCACACCTTTGCAGGGTGATTATAGCGAAGAATATGACTCATACTGTACTCCTTATAAATTGTTTAAATGGGTCGTATCGTTCATAAATGCAAGCTTTGTGCGTTCTTTTCCGTTGTCGCTCAGACACCGCACCAGCGTCAGCCCTGTGTTGTCCTGCGAGAAATTGAAGTCCTCACGCGGTTCAAATCCGAGGGCTGCATGAATCAAAAAGTTATTGAACGTACCGTGTGCAACCAACAAAACGGTATCGTTCTGCCTGCACACAGAGCGGATGTATGCAATCACATTTTTGGCACGCTCAAAGGCTTGCACATCGGTTTCATACGGCGGCAACCCCTTTTCGCAATATGCAAATTCGTTTTCAAGGACGGTCGGACATATGCCTTGTAAAACGAAAAAAGGCAAACCGGTATAGTTTGCCCTTGTTCCCTTTTCGAGTAAAGCATACATCAGCTGCACAGCGGATTCCGTTTTGACACACAAAGGGGCAATTGTCTGCACACAGCGTTGCAGCGGACTTGCAAAAATGCGGTCAAAATGCACATTTTGCAACCGAAGTGCAAGTGCCTCTGCCTGACAGACACCGAGGTCGGTCAACCGAGGATCGATCGGATATTGCACATCCCCTTGCATCGGGGTATTGCCGTGACGAACGATGTATAAATCCATTAGTTCATCAAGCCTTCGCTGACAGCCCAATCGTGGAATGCACGAAGTGCCTGCAATCTCTGCGGATGGAGGTTGCCTTTGTAACGGTTGATCCAGTTCATTTCAACACCCTGCAAAGAAACAAGATACTTTGCAGTCATATTGAATCCGTCACCAATGGCATCATCCAGACGCATAATATCCCAATAACGGCGTTCTGCAAGCTTCATATCACCTGCAACGAATGCGTCATAAAAACGAGCAAAGAAAGAAGCTCCGCAAGCGGTCGGTGTGGACATAATACCTCTTGCACCGATTTTGAAAGATTCAAACAGATAAGGCATATTTGCCTGGATAATGCAACTTTCACCTTTTTCCTGAATCTTTGCACCAACACCTTCCAATGTACAGGTGGTATCCTTAATACCGTAGACGCCGCATTCACGGACAAGTCTGCCATAAGCTTCACCTGTGATCTTGTGCGGTTGCAGACCAGGGAATTCATACATAAAAACAGGAAGATCTGTATACTGTTTGAGTTCACCGACATAATTTACAAGACGTTCGGGGTCTTCGCCGAAGCCTTTTGTTGTAAACACAAGACCATCAACACCGGTCTGGCTCATGCGTTTGACTTCTTCAACCTGTGCAAACCAGGAAGGTTCCATATTGGCTGTTGCAACAATGGTGAGATCATTCTTGTGCTTTGCGGTCAACTCAGCAAGTTTGATTCTTTCTTCAAGAGTCAGCACTGCCATTTCGGAAGTTCCGCAGACACAGAAAAGATGTTCAACACCGGATGCCGCCTGATAATCGCAATATTTTTCATATGCGTTGTAGTCGATGGTCAGATCATCATGATAAGGGGTAAGCATGAGGGCATATACGCCATCATAGTATTCGGTAAGCTTTTTCATAATGTAAAAAACTCCTTATAAAAAATTACGCATTTATTGTACACCTACAACAATGCGTAATCAAGTATAAATTTATAAAAGTTGTAAAATAAATCCCGTAAAATAAGAAAAAAGATTCGCACACAATGCAAAAACAAAAGGTTTTCGGATATTTTCGGCACAGTTTTTATAAAGCAGCCATTCAACAAGGACGGCACATACTTCCAGAAAGACGGTCAATGCAACATCCTTTACTCCCGAAAAAGAAGTACAAACAGAAACAAGCACAACCACAGGATTTGTCACAAGGTTGACAAGCAACAGCACAAAATAATCGCGAAGTGTTTTCTTTTTTACAAACAAATATGCAACACTTTCAAGCAACCAGGTCAACAACAGAGATATACCGAGGGAAACAAGAATTGCATTCATGCCGTGTCACGCTCCGCTTTTGCAAAATGCAAGCCCGGCAATAGCAGCAAAAGTGAAAGCACACAAGCACCGACACCGAACACTGCAGCAGAATCAGGCATGGAAAAACCGAAATAAGACGGCAGCAACCCCAAAAACAAGGCAAATGTAAGCAGACCGAAAGAAAATCCGGGCAATCCCTTAACGATTTTATAAGCAGCAAACAAAGTCACGGGCATGGTGCAGTTGAAGCACAGCACAGCAAGTATGCCGCAAACAGCACTGTCGCCCGAAAAAACAAACAGTACGGCACCGACAAGCAACGACACAAGGCTTGTTTTGGTCATTCCGAAACGATCAGACAATGCACCGCCCAACTCCTTTCCTGCCATTACAGCAAAGGCAAACAGCAATGCAGTGGAGCCTGTTTTCCATGAAAAGGTGAACTGAAAGCCTGCCGCCGATCGCAACACCACCACCAAAAACAGCAACACGAGTGCCAAGCCTGCCTTTTTCGGCATAGGCTGCAAGGTAACATCGGTCGCCATTGCTGCATCCTCAGTTTTTGTAAACAGAAAAACAGCGGCAAAGACGAACAAAACGAACATCACAAGAGGATGGATATAATACAATTCCGAAGCACACAAGCCGCCAAAAAACAAACCGATCGCACCGGGTGCCACAAACTGTCCCAAGGGGGTGCATTTGTTGTTGCAACCGTGCAGCACATACACACCGCCACCGACATGAAAAAGGGCATTGCCAACACCTGCAATGATGACACCGACAAGCGGATTGCTCGGAAAAAGCAAGGCAAGCCCCGTTAAAGCCGTGCCGACACCGGCAACTTTGATCTGCTTACCGAAACGATCAACAAGAAGCCCCAAAGGCATCTGCAATGCGAACGCACAAAAATTATAAAGCAACAAATAAAACTGAATGTTATTCTCCGCATATCCCATACACAGAAATGCACAGGCAAAGTCCACACAAAAATGTGCAGGTCGCAGCAACCAAAGCTTTTGCATACTACCACCCCTTCCTGCTTATATGAGTCCATTTTAACATATTATGTTGCAAAAAGGCAAATACATAAAAACATTTTTCTTATTCCGGGAAATCGAGTAGGAGGGATTTTCTCCCTCCTCTCACACCACCGTACGTGCCGTTCGGCATACGGCGGTTCAGTTCGCAATCTCATATTTGTTTCAACGCTTCCGCTTATTCTAATCTAAGACTTCCTGTATTTGGTATCATATACGTTTCAACTACTTTACATATCAATTCCAAGCAGAACATCTTTTTATATGTGATATTGAACTGTTCGGTCCTTCCCGATTTCTCGGTACTATGACCTCTGCTGACTTCTCATAGTTCGTTGTTACTACAGATTTCTCTGTCTATGAGACCTCACGGGATAAACCAATACTCTTTCCTCGTCTACCTGCTCGGTTTACGCAATAGGGTTACGGTTACCTTTTGGACTTCGTTGCTTTGGGCCAACTTATCCGCCTATTTCGCCTTTGTACCGAGTTTCTGTTCGTCAGGCTACGATTTCGCTATCCCTTCTTCTCGCCTACACCTCACGATGCAAACCTTGGGAGTCGCTTTTGAGTTCGTCGGTAACTACGCCTCGGTGGACTTTCACCACAGAGCACTGATATGCCCGTCATACACAAAAAACCGATACCTTTCGGTATCGGTTTCTTGTTTAGGAACAGTTGGAAATTCTATGAAAAAGGACGGAAAAATCTGATTTTGCCGGCGGCAGAACCGCATCGGCTATATATAAAACCCGCAAAGGGGGATTTTTTCAAAAAGTTCGTTCCGTCCGGTGCCTGTTGACACCTCGGACAGCCGCCCTTTTTACAGTTCGTTCTTCATGCTCATAAGACCGTCAAGTTTCAGAATGATAGCAAGCTTCTTCAAACCCTTGGCACTTTCAAGCTCGGAGAACAGTTTGTTTTCAAGAACAAACAGTTCTTTTTCAGTCATCATTGTTTTATTCAACTCCTTTCGTTTCGTTATGGTTTCATTATACACATTTTTTTCAAAATGTCAAGTCATTTTACACAAACAGCAATATTCATATTTGTGCACATTGCACAATTGCAAATGTTGAAAACTATTTTTCGCTCTATCCAAATTCAACCAAAACAGACTTAACTTTTTATACATATTGCACAAATATCAAATGCTTCAATTAAACACTCTGCCGAAAAAGAATACAATTTGCCGACACAACCAAAAAATATTTGTTTATTTTTTTAGTAAAAAAACAAGATAAAACATCAAAGAGGGTTCATATTGCTGCGTTAAACAGCAAGCGTCAGCAATTCCCATCGTATCTTCTGAATTCACCTGTTGATTATACAGTATTTTGTTTTCAATAACTGCGAAGAATGTTCTTGACAAAAGAAATACAATTTGCTATCCTTGACAGTATCAAAACAGAGGAATTGTTATGAACACCTGTCTTTTCAGAAAACTCGATATGTATATGCAGTGGCTTGCACAACCTACGGGGTGCAGGTCTATGCTTGTATATTCATTTCGTGACAGGTGAATTTGTTTTATAACGATATGATTATAACGGTGTAGGCTTATTGTTTGAGCTTACACCGTTTATCTTTTAGGAGGAATATTTATGAAATTTTCAAAACTGTTCAGAAAGAAGCCTGCAACAACGGGCAACAGCGTGATTGATTTTTACAATCGCTACGATGAAGACGGCAGACTGCTGCGCAAAAGCCGAAAACCTGAATACCTCAACACTATGAGATACATTGAAAAATATCTTACTCCCGGTGCAAAAATCATAGAAATCGGAGCCGGCACGGGCAGGTATTCTCTTGCACTTGCAGAAATGGGATATGATGTTACCGCTGTTGAGCTTGTGCCGCATAACATTGAAATCATGAAGAGAAAAGTGAAACCACATCACAATATCCGCATTCATGAGGGCAATGCCTGTGATCTTTCTGCATTTGAAAGCGAAATGTATGACATTGTGCTGCTGTTGGGGCCGATGTATCATCTTTTTAACGATGAAGACAAGCACAAGGCACTGACGGAAGCCATCAGACTGGCAAAGAAAAACGGTGTCATTTATGCATCCTACTGCAACAACGACACCTCGGTTTACAAGTTCTTTTACACAAAAAGGATCCTGCATTTTATTGAAAAAGGGCTTATCAAAGAGGATTATCACACCGTTTCGTCCCCTGCGGAAATCTTTGAATTGTACCGCAAATCAGACATTGATGCACTCATGCAAAAGCATGATGTCACAAGGCTTCATTTTGTCGGGGTCGATATGCTGTCTTACCTTTATGACGACCGATTCGACACTTTGACCGACCGTGAATTTGAGGAGTATATGAAATTTCTGTCGAATCTTTGTGAACGGGAAGACTGTGTCGGGATGTCAATCCACATGCTTGATGTGTTCAGAAAAAACGAATAAGGCAAGCCGAAACCGCAATCATCCATACAAAAAACACTGCATTGCCTTGTATGAAAGTATTATGTTTGTGAAAGCCTTTTTATCATACAGGGGTGGAATCGTTCGGAAAATTATGCTACAATTGTTTTCAAAAACCGACTTATTATTCTCTTTGCCATGTTGAACGCAATGAACTTGAAAACGAATATAAATACCATACATCTGACCGATTTTCCAGCTGCAACCGATATGGAAAAATTTGCAGCTGCGATGTCATTTTGCCGTGAACATCCCGACACCACGCTGATTGTCCCACCCGGCACATACCATATAACCGGCAATCTTGCCAAAAGTGCAATGCACTCCGTTTTAAGCGGTGAATGGGGAGAAAATCCGCAGCGAACGATGTTCCACCCCAAATATCAGTATGATTGCGGTATCCGCTTTGACGGTCAACGGGGTACCCGTGTGATTGCAAACGGCGCACTGTTTTTGGTTGAAGGCTTCATGGAGCCGATTTCCATTGTCAACAGCACAGACATTCAGCTTTGCGGATTCACCATTGACCATTTGCGAAAGCCGTACAGCCGGGGCAAGGTCACAGGTTTGCAGCCTGTCGATACCGAGGGGAAACGCGAATGCGTGATCGAATTTGACCCGGATTGTCCGATTTGCGAAAAGACATCCATAAAACTGCGCTATATTTTCTATGATGAAAAAACCGGTCACAATGTTTATGCCAGCATTCACAGCTATGCATTTTTGGATGCACACCACATAAAAGCAACGCTCGACGAAGCAGAGCCTATGCGTGACGGTATGCTGTTTTACACCGCCCATACCTACCACTCCCGACCGGGCATCCTGATTGAAAACGCCAAAAACATCCGCCTCACCGACATCACGATTCACAGCCAACCCGGCATGGGCATTGTCGGCAACCGAAGCGAAGATGTCATCATCAGCGGCTTACGGGTCATTCCGTCCGAGGGGCATCATATGTCTACCAACACCGATGCAACCCATTTTACATCCATGAAAGGTCTGCTGCGGTTTGAAAACTGCATTTTTGACGGTCAGGGCGATGACTTCACCAACGTGCACAGCTATTATCAGGCAATCATCAACCGTGAAGACGAATGCACCTGCATCATGCAGGAAAAAACACCCGACGGCACCCACGCACAGACCCTTGACTATCCCGACATCTGCGACACACTCGAACTGACCGACAAAAACACCCTGCAGACCGTCGGACATTACACGGTTGTCGATTGTGTCCCCTTACATGACGAATGGAAGTGCAAAGTCACGCTGGATCCCCCCCTGCCGACAGATACACAAGACCTTGTTCTGTCCGATATCACACGCTTACCTCGTGTTGAACTTGTGAACTGCACCGCAACCCGTCACTTTGCACGCAGCATCCTGCTGAAAAACCGCGATGCTCTTGTCGAAAACTGCACATTCCGGGATGTCATGGGTCCTGCCATTGTTGCAGCTGCCGAAGCCTGGTGGTATGAGGGTGTCTGCCCTGCAAACATCACCATTCGTGGGAATAAAATTTACAACTGCGCCGAAACCTGGGGCGAAGCCTGCGGCATCGTCATCAAGGCGGATGCGGACCACGCAAAGGGCTGCAGTATTTACAATATCGTCATTGAGGACAACGAAATCGAGTGCGCCAACGGCAAGCCCGGCATTTTCATCCGCAACACCGACGGCGTCAACATCCGCAATAACACCATCCGCACCTGCGCAGAAAACCCCGTGCACATCGAAAGCTGTGAAAACGTGACGATTGAATAAAACGTTTTTGCATAATCCGCCTGACTTACGGCGATGCTTGCACCAAAAGTGCATAATTTGCAGTTTTACAGAAAAACATCTGATAAAATATTTTTATAAAAATGAACCTTTTGCGTCGCAGGTGCGACCATGTATGTGAAATCGATTTCATAACACATACGAAAGCGAGGTGACGGCGATGGATTTCGACGATCTTCTTCATGATAACTACCGACCGCTCGAACGGTTTGTGACATTCCGGATCGGAAACCGTGAAGATGCTCAGGATGTTATTCAGGAGATTTGTCTTGCGGCTTTTCAGAATTTTTCTTCTTTGAACGACATAAGCAATTTCAAGCCGTGGCTTATCGGCATAGCCCGGCACAAGTGCAACGATTATTACCGTTCCAAAGCGAAAAGTGCAGAAGTATCTTTTGATAATATCGATGTGGAAACCGTTTCTATGAGTATTTACGGTATTTCCGGACAGAGCGCCGTTGCCGAAACAATAGATGCTCTTGACGAAAAATACGGTCAGATACTTAATATGTACTATCTGATGGATATACAGCAAGCGGAGATCTCAAAGCGTCTCGGAATCCCTCTCGGTACGGTCAAAAGCCGCCTTCACAACGCAAAACTGAAATTCAAGGAATCATATCCGTACTGTATGCAACAAAAAGGAGAAGCATTTATGAAAAACTTACCGCCAATAATGCCTGATTATTCAATAGTCAAATCCGATAATGAACCGTTTGAAGCGGTATGTAAAGAGTTACCGGGTTGGTTTATCATACCGAGGCTCGGAGAGCATATCGTATTCGGAAATTATGATGCGCCTTCCGGTAAAATGCTGGATCTTCACGAGCTGAAGGTCGAAAACGAAGTCGAGATGCACGGTATTCGTGGTGTTCGGATATCTTGCCTGATGAAAAGTGTTGAGTCGTCTGAGCTTTGCAGAAACGAGAGTGCGCCGGAGTATAATAATATGGATCTGTTCGCTCAACTGACCGATGCCCGATGCAGATTTCTCGCTCAGGGACAGACCGACGACGGAGTATATCATCTGCGGACGTTTCTTGACGGTGATGACTTCTGCGACGACTGGGGATTCGGTGAGGACAACTGCGGAAGAAAAATACATCTTGAGAAAAAAGGAGAAATTGTCAGAGACAGCAGCATTATCACCTGCACCGAAAAACAGTATCCTGTTGAGGATGTGCTCGGAAGATATATGGTTACTGTCGGCAAAAACAAGTATGATACGATATGCCTTTTCTGCGTGTATCCGTCAGATTCAAAGATCGTGACCGAACAGTATATCGATAAAGACGGCAGAACGGTGCTTTGGCGCAGATTCAACCGTAATGATTGGGGCTTCGGCCGATACGGTAAGCTTTGGACGGAGCTCTGTCCCGAAAACGAACGATTGACAGTCAATGGCGATATTTACGTCCACTGGTACGATAGCTTATATTGTGATTCGGAATAATAGTTCCCCTGCTTGTTACATCATAGGACAAAGTCCTATGATGTAAACTTTTCTCTAAGCCGTACTTTTATATCGGCAATTAAAGTTAAGGTACATTAACGTTCCTCCAATCTGCCTTGTGTAAAATAGCGCAATTTTTCAGGGAACAAATCGCACTCATTTCAAGTCAGTTTGTTCCCTATTTTTTTATACCAGCCGAAGAAGAAATCGATTCTAACCTTGGTTCTTGTCTTTTTGTCAGATGTCCATCTTCACGGTGAAGAATCAAACGCCATCCGCCGTCAGGCGCTATGCAATCGACACGCAGTGTTGTATAAATCATTTTCGTAAGAAAATGCATGTAACCATTTCCCCAAGGAAATGTATGGAATCCGAAACGGAGTTTCGGTATGTAATCATTTTTTTGTATTTTCAAAAAAATGTATGTAATCAATCCGAAGGATGCATACACCTGCGGTGATGCCATGCAGCTTCTCTGATTACATACGCCTGCGGCGATTACATACCAATCCTTCGGATTGGATTCCGGCAAAAAGCAAAAAGCACCGCAATTGCGGTGCTTCTCTTTTTGGTGGAACAACGTTCCGTGTGAGCGAGTCAGTGTTCGACTGACTCTTATTTGGTGGAGATGAGGGGAGTCGACTCTTGCCGCGCTGCGCGGCTTCGGTCAGGCGCGGCTCTGACAGTCCACCGGACTGTCATTCACTCCCGCGCCGCTTCGACTCCCCTCTTTATATCAAAGTAAAAAGCAGAACGGCACCTGTAGGTGCCGCTCTGCTTTTCATGGTGGAGATGAGGGGAGTCGAACCCCTGTCCGAAAACCCTTTACATCGACCTTCTCCGGGCGCAGTCATTTATTTAGTTCTCTCCGCGGACGGCGGGAAATGACACCCTCCGCCTTTGGACAGCCCCATTGTGCATGACAGGATATGAGGCGCTTCCCTGTGCACGTTCACCGCTGCATGACGCCTTTACACCGAGCCGCGGTGCTCTCGGGAAAGACGGCAACTGCACTTAGGCAGCTGCGAGTACAGTATTGTTATTGTCGTTTATTTCTAAACTTGCGGAAGTTTAAAGAGGTACCGCACCTCTGCCCGCTTATCGGTGCTCAGAATCCCCGTCGAAATCCTTTCATCCCCATGTGGGGTGGAGATACTCCGAACCCGTATATATTATTATGCCATTTTACGGCTTAATAATCAATAATCACTTTTGTTGCCGCGGAAGGAGCGCTCAATATCACGCTCGGCACTCTTTTTGGCAGCGGTTTCACGTTTATCGTAAAGCTTTTTACCTTTACAAAGTCCGATTTCAATCTTCAATCTACCGTTGACAAAATAGGCAGACAGCGGAATGATGGCATAGCTTTGCTGCTTGACAAGACCGAACAGACGCATAATTTCCCTTTTGTGCATCAAAAGCTTACGGGTACGCATCGGGTCACGGTTGAAGATGTTGCCCTTGTCATAAGGGGAAACATGCATACCGTGCAGCAGCAGCTCGCCGTTTTCGACCATGCAATAGGAATCCTTGAGATTGAGTTTGCCCTGGCGGATGGATTTGACCTCCGTGCCGCAAAGCTCAATACCGGCTTCGTGGGTTTCTACGACAAAATATTCATGATAAGCCTGACGATTGGTTGCAACGGTGTTTTCATGCACACTCTTTGCCATAAAAACCCTCCTTTCCGGATATCGTTTTGGTTTTCTTACATGCTTTCGGGTGCTGCGACTTTAAGCATCGACAACACGGTTTTCATCACGCTGCGTGTTGCAATGCAAAGCGAAAGTCTTGCATCGCGAAGTGCTTCTTCGGGCACGTCCACGCGGCAGGCATTGTAGAATTTATGGAACAATGCTGCAAGATCAACAGCGTACTTGGTAACCTTAGACGGGTCAAGTGCTTTTGCAGCAGCCACAATATCGCCTGTGAGTGCGGCAATGTGACGAATCAATTCTTTTTCTTCAGGTGCAGTCAACAGGCAAAGGCTTTCACGGTCTGCAAAAGCAGCATCGATGCCCTTTTCCTGCATTTTTGCAAGGATGGAACAGATTCTTGCGTGTGCATACTGACAATAGTAAACAGGATTCTGCGAGGATTCCTCAACCGCAAGGTCAAGGTCAAAGTCGCAATGGCTGTTGGCTTCACGCAAATTAAAGAAGAAACGAGCTGCATCAATAGGCACTTCTTCAAGCAATGTAACAAGTGTGATTGCCTTACCGGAACGCTTGGAAGCCTTGACGATTTCGCCTTCTTTAATCAGACGTACCATCTGCATGAGGACGACCTGCAATCTTTCGGGATCCACACCGAGTGCCTGCAAAGCGGCTTTCAGACGCGGTACATAACCGTGGTGGTCAGCACCGAGAATATCAACAGCAAGGTCAAAATTACGGATGCAGAGTTTATTATAATGATATGCAATGTCGGGAACGATATACGTATAAAGACCATTCGAACGGACAAGAACGAAGTCCTTGTCACAGCCGAATTGTTCAGCTTTCAGCCACACGGCACCATCCTGCTCGTAGGTAAATCCCTTCTCAGTCAGAATTTCAACAACCTGTTTTGCTGCACCGGAATTATGCAGGGTGCTTTCGTGGAACCATGTATCATACTTAATATTATATTTCAGAAGATCGCGCTCTAATCCCTCAATATTCAAAGGAAGTGCATATGCAACCAAGGCTTTACGGCGTTCTGCTTCATCCACGTGCATATATTTGTCACCGTTGATTTCCGCAAAAGCGGCTGCATGATCGATGATATCCTGACCGTGGTAGCTGTCTTCAGGCATTTCGATCGGATCACCGAAATGCTGACGATAACGAATATCCAACGACAGACCGAATTTTTCAATCTGATTGCCGCCGTCATTGATATAGAATTCACGTTCAGTCTGATAGCCGGCACGGGAAAGAACTTCTGCAAGGGTATCTCCCATTGCACCGCCTCTGGCATTACCGACGTGCATGGGACCCGTGGGATTGGCAGAAACAAATTCAACCAAAGCACGCTTACCGGCAGCATAGTCAGAGCTACCGTAGGCTTCCCCTTTTGCATTAACATCCAAAAGAATGTCTGCATAGTAAGCCGGTGCCAAACGGAAATTCAAAAATCCTGCACCTGCAACTTCACAACTTTCAAAATATGTACCGTCAAGCGAGATATTCCCGAGTACTGCGGCTGCAATTTTGGGCGGTGCACTGCGGAACACTCTTGCACCGACAAGAGCTGCATTGGCAGAATAATCCCCATGGCTGCGATCAGCAGGAATTTCAATCTTAAAGGCAGGCATTTCTGCTTCCGGCAACAGACCTTTTTGCATGGCTGCTGCAAATGCGGCTTCAATAATACTACGAAGCTGTTGTTCAGCTTTTTCTACAAGAATGCTCATCTTTCCTTTTGCGGAACACGTTTTGCAACGATTGTCTTTCCGCTTTTCTCCTTTCCGTTTGTTTGTCTTAGTTTCTGTCCGACATCAATTATCAATATTTTTTCAGCAGCATGGCCGCCGAAAAAATCAATCGTATAATGCATCTTCAGCTTGCCGCCAACCATCTCAACGGTGCTTTCCACCGACTTGGCAAAAATACCGATCATAAATTCGCCATACGGTGTCACATAATGGCAATTATGTCTGCGACCTGCTTCAATAATCATTTCCGAATTGTATGCACCTGTCCGAAGTACGCTGGCACAACACCTGTTTTTTACCGTTACGTGGGTATCACAGGAGTGTTCATCATCCAGCATTTCAGTAAAATGCAAAGTATAATCCTCGGGGCCGCCGATCATACAACCTTTTGTTATGACCTGTGCGGTTTCTTCCCCATCGGGAGTACGGTTGATATCCGTTATTGTAATCAATCGATTTTGTATCATTCACATATACCTCTCGGGTCTAATAGTATAACACATATTTATGTTCAACGCAAGTGGCGGTTTGGCGGTATTTGACGACAATTACGGCTTTCTTTTTGGTTATTTTGGGAAAATAAAATAAATATAAAAAAATAAGCATTTTCCTCTTGCGAAATGTTTTGTTTTGTACTATAATACTAATACTTCATAAATTCTGTTTCTGTCATGCGGCGTGCGGGTCCTGTGCGGCGGAGCGCCGTGAACCATGTCAGGCGGGGAACCGAGCAGCATTAAGCGGTCTGCCCGAGCGCCACAGTCCGCCTGTACGCCGTGTGACAGAGACAGAATTTTTTTATTCCGTCAAAAGGAGGATGCCCCTTGTACAGGGTCCTGTACCGCAAATGGCGACCGCAAACATTTTCAGATGTAATCGGTCAGCCGCAAGTTACAAAGGCACTCAGCTGCCAGATAAAAGAAAACCGCCTGTCCCATGCGTACCTGTTCACAGGGTCGCGAGGTACGGGCAAAACAAGTTGTGCAAAGATTTTCGCAAAAGCAGTCAACTGTCTGCACCCTGTTAACGGAGATCCTTGCAATACTTGCGAGATTTGTCGCGGTATTGATGACGGCACGGTTCTCGATATTGTAGAAATCGACGCAGCCAGCAACCGTGGTGTCGATGACATCCGTCAACTTCGTGAAGAGGTAAAATTCACTCCCTCACAAGCAAAATACCGCGTGTACATTGTAGACGAAGTGCACATGCTCACAATTGAAGCATTCAATGCACTGCTGAAAACACTTGAAGAGCCGCCCGAACACGTCAAATTCATTTTAGCGACCACTGAAGTACAGAAATTACCGTCCACAATTCTCTCCCGTTGTCAGCGTTATGATTTTCGTCGTATAGAACCTGAAGTCATTGCGGAGCGTTTGAAAAACATTTCCCGTGAAGAAAATGCTGAACTGGAATCTGATGCTGCTATTCTCATTGCCCGACTTGCAGACGGTGCAATGCGTGATGCTCTTTCCTTGTTGGATCGCTGCTTGAGTACGGCTGAACCTCCCCTGACGGTCAAAACCGTCACCCAGGCTGCCGGTTTGATGGGACGCGACTACCTGTTTTCGCTATGCCGCACCATTGCAAAGCGTGACACTGCAGCCGCTTTGACAATCCTTGACGACCTGCACAAGGCATCCTGTGACACCGAACGCCTTTGCACAGAGCTTATCAATCAATTTCGCAATCTTTTGATCGTTCACACAGTCAAACATCCTGAAAAACTCATCGTTGCTACCAATGAAGAGATAGAAGAAAATAAAGAACTGGCTTCCCTGTTTACAACCGAAGCCATTTTGCGAGCTTTGAGTGTGCTTTCTGATGCGGTTGATGCCATCAAGAAAACGCAAAACCGACGCGTTGAGGCAGAAATGGCTCTCATTCGCCTCTGTCGCCCTGAAACGGATACTTCTGTTGCAGCTTTGGCACAGCGTGTAGCTGAACTTGAAAAGCTCATCAATACAATACAGAACAGCGGTAGCATTCCAAAACCGCAAGCTGTTACCAATACAACCCCACCGGCACAAATCGCCAAACCGCAGAATACAGTTGTCGAGCCTGTTGTCGCAGATCTTCCCTTTGAACCGGACGAGCTGCCTGCACCTTTTGACATCGAAGAAGAAAGTTTTCCGTTTGATGATGACGATGCTCCTGCTTTTAACCCGGATTCTTTATGGGATGAGGTGCCGCCTGCTGATGACATCTCATCAGAAACACTGCCATTCGATGCAGACGAACCGATTGCACAACCGGATTCTTTCTTTGCCCCCGACACAGTGGAATCACTTCCTTTTGATAAAGAAGAAGTGCTTCCCTTTGATCAGGATGAACCGTTGCCGTTTGATGATGAAGAACCTCCCCCTTTCAATGAAAAGGAGGCTTTTGCCACACCAGCCAAAACGACCGCTTCTGCATCATCATCCGATCAGAACAACGGTGCAATTGATGACAGAACATGGACTCGCTGCTGCATAGAAGCAGAAGCCATCTGTAAACCGTTGATCGGTCATCTCAACGGCACAACAGCACAGATACAAGGTTCTTTTGTCATTATTCATTCGCAGCATGCTCTGCTTGCGACATTGCTTCGTATGCCGGACTTTGCCAAGGCAATTTCACAGGCAACGGAAAAAGTGATCGGTCGCAGCTTAACACCTAAAGTTGAATAAAACACATTCGGAGGATATAAAAATGAAAGCAAGAATTCCCAACCAACCCAACAGAAATGACATGATGCTCAAAATTCAGAAAATGCAGGAAGATATGCAGCGTGTTCAGGAAGAAGTCGAAAACGCTGAATACTCCGCTTCTGCAGGCGGCGGTGCCGTTGAAGTAACCGTATCCGGCAAACATGAGATTCTTTCCATTAAAATGCAGCCTGATGTTGTTGACCCCGAAGACATTGAGATGCTTGAAGACCTTCTTATGGCATCTCTCAACGAAGCCATTCGCAAGGCAAATGACACAATGGAACGTGAAATGGGCAACGTAACAGGCGGCCTGAACATCCCCGGTATGGGCGGACTTCTGTAAGCGATGGATTTTACTGCTGCACCGCTTGAAAAACTGATCGAACAGTTTGAGAAAATGCCCGGCATTGGCAGAAAAACGGCACAACGTATGGCTTTCTTCGTACTTGGCTTACCAAAGGAAGAGGGACTTGCCATGGCACAAGCCATTGCTGATGCCTGTGAAAAAATACACAAATGTGAACTTTGCTGCAACCTGACAGACGGTAAATATTGTCCCGTTTGCAGCAATGTAAGAAGAGACCGCAGCCTGATTTGTGTAGTGGAAGATGCGGAAGACCTTATGGCCATTGAAAAGACCAATGAGTTCAAAGGTACATATCATGTGTTGCATGGGGTAATTTCCCCCTTGGAGGGCGTTGGTCCCGAGAATTTAACTGTCAAAGAATTGCTTGCAAGAATCGGTCCGGATGAGGTTTGTGAAGTAATCATGGCAACCAACTCCAACATTGAAGGAGAAGCAACGGCCATGTATATTTCAAAACTGCTCAAGCCGTTGGGTGTGAAAGTTTCACGACTTGCCTACGGACTTCCGGTCGGCAGTGACTTGCAATATGCAGATTCCGTTACCCTAACCCGAGCCATTGAAGGCAGAAAAGATTTATGAGAAAGGGTTTTTCATATGAAGTACGCAATTACTTATGACATTGGCACAACCGGTGTCAAAACCTGTGTTTTTGAAATGTCTGATACCATTCGTCTGCTCGGCAGTGCATCCAAAGGCTATAAACTCTATGTTTTTCCCGATGGCGGTGCCGAACAGGACCCTGACGAATGGTGGGATGCACTTTGCACCACAACACCGATTGCACTGGCACAGGCCGGTATTTCTGCCGAGCAGATTGACGGTATTTCTTTCTGCTCTCAGATGCAGGGGCTTGTCCTTGTTGACAAAGATGGCAACGCCATCCGCAGAGCATTCAGCTACATGGATCAGAGAGCACGTGAAGAGCTCAAAAAAGGCCTTGCTTACGGTTTTCAGATTGCAGGTGCCAATGTACCCAAGTTGCTGAAATCACTTGCGATTACAGGTGCTGTTGCAGCATCCGTAAAAGATCCTGTCTGGAAATACAAATGGACAGAAGCACACGAACCTGAAAATTTTAAAAAGGTTTACAAGTGGTTGGATGTCAAAGAATATCTCATTTGCAGAATGACAGGTCGATTCATCATGACTCCGGACTCTGCTTTCGGTGCTGAGCTGTTTGATATCCGCAAAGGACATCAATGCTGGAGTCCGACACTTTGCAATATGCTCGGTGTCAACATCGACCATCTTCCCGAAGTTATTCCTGCTATTGCTGAAGTCGGCGGACTTCGTGAGCAACAAGCAAAAGAGCTTGGCTTAAAGGCCGGCACAACCGTATTCGGTGGCGGCGGTGATGCTTCCCTGATCGGTGTCGGTGCAGGATGTGTCAACCCCGGTGATACACATATTTACAACGGCACATCCGGTTGGGTTTCCACCGTTGTTGAAAAGAGCATTGTAGATGCTGCGACCATGATGGCAGCCGTTACCGGTGCAGATGCCGGCAAATTCAATTATTTTGCTGAACTTGAAACTGCAGGAAAATGCCTTGAATGGGTAAAGGATCACCTTGCTCTTGATGAAATCGGCATTTATCTTGAAACAAAGAATGTTACCGATTCTTACGAAGGAAAATATACAAGTCTTTATGACTACATGACCGAAGTTTGCAGTCGCGTTCCTGCCGGCTGTGGCGGTGTTATCTTTACACCGTGGCTGCATGGAAACCGCTGTCCGTTTGAAGATCCCAATGCAAGAGGAATGTTCTTCAACCTTTCTCTTGATACTGGCAAGAGTGAAATGATCCGTGCCGTACTGGAAGGTGTATGTTTCCATATGCGTTGGTTTATTGAATCTTCCGACAAAAAAGTAAAAACAAGCGATACCGTCCGTTTTGTCGGCGGCGGTGCATTGTCAGCACTTACATGTCAGATTCTCGCGGATATCACGGGCAAAACCGTTGAAACGGTTGACAGTCCTCAAAACGTCGGCGCTGTCGGTGCAGCTGTTACAGTTGCAGTCGGTCTTGGTCTGATAGATTCTTTTGCAGATGCCAAGAAAATGATCCCTGCTGTGAATACTTACAAACCGAATCCGGCAAACAAAGAAATATATGACAAGAATTATGCCGTCTATAAAAAGTTGCACAAAGCAAACAAGGCAAATTTTGCACTGCTGAACGGCTGATACTGAATTGCAAAAATGAAAGGACCCAATAACCATGCTTGAACAAAAACCAATGATGGATGCGGTTTATTCCGGCATTCTCCCTGCTTGTGCAGCCTGCGGATTTACGCCCGTTTTCAAAGAAGATATGGACAGAAAACAGCCTGCTGTTTATGCACGTGATGCAGCAAGTGTAATCGACTTTGCTTCCGAAAAAGGAAGACTTCGCATTGTTTTCAGCAACAACCGCATTCACCTTCTTTCCTGTGCTCCCGATGTAGATGCAACCGACGATTCTCAATACAATCTCGACGGTACATTCCTTATGATGCTTGATGAGTATGATAACAAGGATGTTCGCTCCGTCATCAATGAAATGAGTGAACAGATCAACGATACATACGCAAAAAAGGCCAAAATCACATCTAAAAAAGGCGGACCGTCTACTGTATCCAAAGCTGCAGTTCGCAGCGGAGCAAGCTCTTTTGACCCCTACACACTTGCTTCAAAACTGGCAGTTGCATACCCCGAGCTTAAGAATGCACTTCATGAAAATGTAGAAACATACGGTGATTTTCTTTGTGAAGACTTTTTCCTGAATCATGCAAATGCAATCATCAAAACAACCGTTACGGAAAACAATCCGATGAAGATGAAGAAGTTATTTTCTATTCTCGGAGAAATGTATGAGGACGGCACAAATGCTTGTCAGAGTCTGATCGCTGTTACGATTATCGGTGAGATCTGCAGAGAAGATAATAATCTGATGACACAGATCATTCCCTATCTGACCGATACAATGCTTGAACCTGTTTCAACTGTTATGCAACATATTTCTTCTTCACGCAATGCTCGTGCAAGATTGGACAATCCTCCCACCTATAAGCCCAAAAAGAAAAAATTCAACTTCATGGACAAATTGATGGGTGCTGCAAATCCGCAAGGCGGCATTATACAACAGTAACCTCGTAAAAAACATTACAGCAATTTATTCAGAAACACGCACACGAAGATGGTGTGCGTGTTTTTTTGATAGTATTTTTTAAAAGTTGCTTATCATTTAAAAAGAGCCTGCGGAAAAACCGCAGGCTCTTTTATAAGGGTTTTTAGTTGAACAGATTCTTAAACCAGTTAACAATCTTTTCAAAGAAAGCAGTAAGGCTCTGGAAGAACTTGATCAGTCCGTTCGGAGCAATGCCATCTGTATCGACGATATCCTTGAGATTGTTATCAAGGAAGTCGCCCAGAGTTCCGGCAATATCCTTCAGGAACGGAGCATCACTCTGTTCAAGAAGATCCTGCATGAAGCCATAGTTGTCGTTTGCTTCATCAAGAGTACCGTCAACACCTTCAATAGCACCTTCAGCACCGATAAAGATGTAGTAAATGGTGTAAAGGATCTTATCCATACCATCTGCCGTCTTTGCCATGTCAACAAAGTTGTCAAGCAGTGCGCATACGAACTTATAACCGTCTTCACTCAAAGAATCCTTCAGCATGATCTTGATGGATCTTGCATTTTCTTCAACAGTCACAAAGTTCATGACAAAGCGCAGCAGGACAGATGTCATATCTGCTCTATCTTCTGCCGATGCATACTTCATGGTGTATGCAGTCTTGCCGTTCTTGGAGGTAAATTCAACAACCTCACCGACAGTCAGTTCAACAATTGCATCCATTGCAGTATCTGCAAATGTGAGACCTGTGCTTTCCTCGAGATCAACAAGGAGCTCTTCGATAAGCGTATTGATATTCAGTTCCTTGGGATTGAAGCCGATGAGCTCATAAACATCAAGCTCACCG
This sequence comes from Acutalibacteraceae bacterium, assembly GCA_045576275.1. Taxonomy (GTDB): domain Bacteria; phylum Bacillota; class Clostridia; order Oscillospirales; family Acutalibacteraceae; genus RUG806. The sequence continues at coordinate 49,234 of JAZNGB010000042.1, read as the reverse complement.
ATAGCGGGTTTGATGTTTTCAAGAACTGCGAAGATAGCGTTTGCGGTATTCTTGATAACCGTATCAAGACCGTTTGAGTTCAGGAAGTAGATGACACCCGGAAGAACCTCAAAGATTTCATTGACAGGATCGGCAAGAATTGAGTCAAGCTTATCAAGAATCGGATCGAGAATCTTTCTAAGAAGGAATTCTTCATCGCGTTCAATTGCAAGCTTATATTCTTCAGGTGTGCTGATGTTTTCACAAGAAAGAGCTTCCATGATCGGGATGATACCGTAAGCATAACCCTCAGCACCTTCAACAACGATCATATCTCTTTCGGAGCCGTCTGCGCTGTGGAACAGAGCAATCAGATCCTCACTTGTCAGCAACCACTTCAGAACGGGATACAGCGGTTCGAGCATTCTGATCAGCTCGTTGACAAAAGTCTCTCTGTCGCCGTCCTCAAAGTCTGCAACGGTGTAGTCATCCCAATGGGTCAAATCAATGCCGAGTGCCTTATCAAGGACATCCACAATAAGCTCAAACAGGTAGGTGCCGAGTGCTTCCTCAGCAGATACAAGAAGTCCGGGGATAGCATTGACAATCGCTTCAAGATTTGCCTTGGTATAAATGGTTTCACCAACAAGGGAATCGAGAACCTCTTCAATGCTTGCGTATGTTTCTTCGCCGCCTTCGCTTTCAATGCCGAGCAGTTCAATTGTGGTATCAACAAACTCAGGAAGATTTTCTTCCATGTAGCGGCCCATTTCAGGTGTAAAGTACTTGCCGTAAGGTGTACCCTGCAGACTGCCTACAAGCATGGGAGAAAGCACTTTTCCGGTACCGGCATACTCTGTGAAGAGCCAATCAAATTCCTGCATATCGACGGAAACTGCATTGCCGGAGATGTAGGTGTAGATGACATTATAGATGTTCTGACCGATCAAACCGACAAGTCTGGGTTCGTTTCTCTTATCAGCAACTGCATCAGCAACGAAGGAGATGAGGATTGTGATAAGGTCTGCTCTTGTACCCTTGCCGGTATTTTCAACACCGTCTTCAAGGAAGGTCATGTAGTAAGCCTGTTCACCGTTTGCAGAGGTGTAAGGTACCATCTGACCGAAGTAGAGGGTTGCAAGGAATTCCTGATCGAAGTCAGGCCAATAGAGATCAACAAGTTCTTCAACGAGATTGAAGATGCCGTACCAGTTGAACAGTGCGTTGCCTTCTGCATCGCAACCGAAGCCGAGATCGGCAAGAAGAGCTTCAATATCAAGTTCAAGACCGAATGCACCGAGGTGACCGATGAGCTCGTTGACGGGCAGGAGCAGGTTGTTGATCACTGCATCCAGCGTGCCTGCGTTGATGTTGTAAACAACGTTGGGCAGCATTTCGAGCATGACGCCGATAACGCCGAGTTCACCCGGGTTCTTGAGATCGCCGCAGATGGTGAAGAGCCAATCGGTAACCATACCGAAGAGATCCTTGACGAATGCAGCCATGTCAAGCTCGCCGTCTACATAGTATTCGGAAGCAGCTTTCAGACCGGATTCGCCGTTGAGGTAGCTGTATTCGGCAGTGCCGGGCATTACGATTTCGCCGTCAACACGAAGTGCAGCACCGAGAGCTTCAAGCAGCGGAACGAGTGCTTTTTCGTAGCCCTTGCCACCGGTGAGGGTGATCAGCGGATCGTTGGTGTAGCCGTTGAAGAAGGTGAAGTCTTCAGCGAAGAACAGCCAAGCGAGAAGTCTGTAAGCAGGTTCGAGAACTTCTGCAAAGGAGTTGAGGAAGAGTTCTCTCTTTTCGTCGTTGGTAGCAGCTTCGTCAATACCGAAGTCGTGGGTTACGGTTACATCAACAACCTTGCCGTTTTCATCGGTGGTGATTGTGCAGTAATCGAACCAGTCAACAAGCTTTTCTGCACCGAGCAGAACGCCTGCGGATTCAATGATGGAACCGTATTCATAGATGAGTTCAACAACCATTTCAATCAGGCCATTGAGCAGATCATCGGTATACACACCCTTAGCAATTGCATTGTCAAGCATCTGACCAAGGGAGTTGTTTTCAAAGAAGCTCTGAACAAGAGTATCAATGATTTCATTTACATATTCAGCAGTTTCTTTGTTCCAGTTGTTTGCATACTTGGTGTAAATTGCATAAACAGAATCTTCTGCGTGTGCGGGCAATGTTGTTACAACACCGTCAGCATCGGGTGTAGCTTCGGTTTCCATGTAGTTCCAGTTGATATCCTGGTACTCGAATTCCATAGCAGCGCCACGGATGAGGTTGTAAACAGCCTCATAGGTTTCTTCGCCAAGGAGACCGGAGAAGAGTTCTGCATTAAGGTTGAATGCATCGAGTGCGAAGGAAAGAACAACGGTAAGGACATCAGCCTTATTGCTGTCAATTCTGTAAGCGGTTCTGCCGTTTGCAGAGGTGTAAGCCACAGCATCACCGACAGCATAGATGTTGACAACAGCAGATACCATATCTGCATTTGTGATGAAACCAACTGCATCAGAAGCAAGGTATTTGAACAGAGCTTCTGTTGTCAGATTGAAGATATCAATGCCGATGGCATCAACGATCAGCTCATTCAGCGAAACATCAACAACGGGCTTAAGGGTTGTGAGAACAGCAATCACAGGAGCAACAAGGTTGTTGACGCTTGCGGAGATACCGTCGGAATTGATGAAGTAAAGCAGGTTGGGAAGAAGGTTGAATACTTCTTCTGCAAGGTTGCCGGAGATCTTGTCAACGAGTGCAAGAGCTGCATCGAGGATTGCAGCAACTGCGTTGCCTACGTTGTAGGTATCACCATCCTTGAAGGTTTCAGCAGCAGGCATTGTGCAGCCGAGTGCTTCAAAGATCGGAACAAGGCCGTAAGCATAGCCTTCGCCACCGTTGATGGTGATGAGAACTTCCTTGGTCGTGCCGTTCAGGAATTCATAAGAACCGCCGAAGAACAGCCATGCAAGCAGTTCGTTTGCAGGAGCAAGGACATCCTTGATGCCTGCTACGAAAGCAGCCTTCTTATCGGTTGCGGCATCAACGCCCCAATCCTTGGTGCATTCATATTCGCCATCTGCATTTTCTTCACACATCGTGAACCATGCAGAGATGTCTGCTGCAAGCAGTGCACCAACGCCGTTGTAAAAACTTTCATCAAGAGAAGCAAGTGCATTGACGATGAGTTCAACAAGAGAATTGAGAACCTCGTCGGTGTAAACGCTGTCATTCAGAAGGCCGTTTACGAGAGCAGCAACATTTTCATTGTCGCCGAGGAGAGACGGAAGAACGAGTGCAAGGATATCATCGAGTGCATCGTAAACACCCTGAGCAACTTCTTCTGTCCAATCAGTGGAGTATGCAAGATACTTAAGTTCAACAGCCGGGAAACCGTCAGAAGCAAGCTTTGCGGTATTGCCGTCATACATGTATGCCCAGTTGATATGCGTATATGTTGCGGTGCAGCCCTGAAGCAGTGCAACGATTGCATTGTAGGTTTCTGCGCCGAGGAGACCGGAGAAGAGTTCGCCGTTCAGGTTGAATGCATCGAGAACGAAGGAAAGAAGGACGGTAAGAACATCGTATTCTCTATCGGTAATGTCTACCTTGTAAGCGGTTTCACCGTTTGCAGAAGTGAAAGCAGCTGCAACACCGAGACCGTAGATGTTCTTGATGACATCTTTCATTTCGTCATTCATAACAAAGCCGGTTTTATCAACAAGAAGTGCAAGAACTGCATCTGTGCCGAGGTTGCTGAGATCAAAGTCGATAAGATCAGTAAGCAGTGCCTGCAGGTTATCTGCACCAACGACATCGCTGAGTTCAGCGAGAACGCCGTTGACGGGAGCAAGCAGGTTGGAAACTGCGCTGTTCAGACCGTTTGCATTGATGAAGTAAAGCAGATTCGGAATGAGTGCAAATACTTCTTCAATCGGGTTTGCAGAGATGGTATCGACAAGTGCAAGTGCAGCGTCGAGGATTGCAGCAACAGCGTTGCCTACGTTGTAGGTTTCGCCTTCCTTGAAGGTGTCAGCAGCAGGCATTGTGCAGCCGAGTGCTTCGAAGATCGGCACAAGTCCCTGTGCGTAGCCTTCGCCACCGATGAGAGTGATGATGGCTTCACCGTCGGAGCCGTTGAAGAAGGTGTAAGAGTCACCGAAGAACAGCCATGCAAGCAGTTCATTTGCGGGAGCAAGAACTTCCTTGAGACCTGCTACGAAAGCAGCCTTCTTGTCGGCAGCAGTATCAACTGCGAAGTAGTTTTCTTTCACTACATATTTGCCGTCAGCATCAACATCACACATTGCGAACCAAGCGGCAATGTTGGTATCGAGCACGACATCGATAAGCTCAAGCAGAGAAGCATCGAAGCCTGCGATTGCGTTGACGATGAGTTCAACGATCGCAACAAGGTTTGCATCGGTGTAAACATTATCAGTCAGAACGCCTTCGATGAGCTGAGCGATGGTGTTGCCGTCGGCAACAGAATCCATGACAAGAACGAGAATGTCATCCAGTGCGTTGTAAACACCCTGTGCGGTAGTTTCGGTCCAGTCGGTGGAGTATGCAAGATACGTGTGCTCAAATGCCGGGAAGCCGTCTGCTGCAAGTTTTGCGAGTGCATCCTCGCCTTCATACATGTAAGCCCAATCGGGATCGGTATAAGTTACGGTATAGCCTCCAAGGAGAGCAATGATGCTATCGACGATTGCTTCACCGTCTTCACCAAACAGACCTGCAAACAGATCGCCGTTGATGGTGAACAGTTCAAGAGCAAAGCTGATAACGAGAGTAAGCACATCGTATTCAGCAGCGCTGACATCGAGGGTGTAACCTGTGAGGTTGTCAGCATAGGTGTAAGGTGCAAGTTCACCAACATACAGAGTGCTGAGGATTGCACCGAGATCAAGTGTTTCGGTAGCAAACTGTACACCGAACTGTTCGGTGAGCAGTGCAAGAACGGATTCTGTGGTGATGTCGGTAATGTCGATGGGAAGATCGCCAAGCAGAGCTGCAAGGGAGATTTCTTCGCCAAGGAGAGGACCGACCATATCAAGCAGACCGTTGATGGGAGCCAACAGATTGTTGACTGCAGACTTGACACCGTCAGCATTCAGGAAATAAATGACGTTCGGAATCAGTTCCATAGCAGCGCCGATAACACTCGGAGCATCGGTCAGAGAATCGATGAGATCGAATACAGTGTTGAGGATACCGGAAACAGCTGCTGCTGCATCGTACTTGCCGGTGGTTGCATCATAGTAAGCGGATGCGGGAGCGGGTTCAAGAGTAAGAGCTCTGAGGATCGGAACGATTGCACGTTCGTAACCTTCGCCGCCGTTGATGGCAATAACATCATTATAGATATAGTTGCCGTCTTCGTCCTTTTCGGAACCGGTGAAGAATTCGAAGTTGTCACCGAAGAATGCCCATGCGAGCAGTGCGTTTGCGGGAGCAAGAACTTCTTCAAGAGCAGCAATGAAAGTTGCTCTCTTGTCGGAAGCTTCGTCAACGCCCCAATCCTTGGTGCAAACAAGCTTGGTTTCGCCGGTTTCGGCATCAGTCTGTTCTTCGCACATTGCGAACCAGGATGCGATATCGGTATCAATAACGACATCGATTACATCGAACAGAGTGGAATTGATGTCTGCGAAGAGGTTTACGATGGTCTCAACAATCATGTTGAGGTTTGCATCAGAGTAAACATTGTCTTCGAGCATGCTGTTGAGAAGGGTTGCAATATTGAAGTCGAAGGTTTCTTCGGGAATCAGAGTAGCAAGAAGATCGTCAAGCTTGTTGTAAACAGCTTCAGCCTTGACTGCGGTCCAGTCAGTGGTGTAAGCAAGATAGCTGATGGTTTCTCTTGCATTGACAAAGTTTGCAACATCGCCACCGGGAGCCATGTAAGCCCAGTTGGGTGCTGTGTATTCCACTTCAATGCCTGCAAGCAGAGTCTTGATGGTAGGATACAGGCCGGCAATGGTTTCGTTTTCGGTCATTTCACCGAGGAATGCGAAGAGGACTTCGCCGTTGGTCATGGTTTCATCCTGTGCGGGCTGTTCGAGGGCTTCAAGCAGACCGGTGAGGATGATGGTGATTGCATCAGCAGCGGTAACGGTGGTCTTGTTGATGGTGCCTGCACCGTTGGTGTTGACAGTTTCAACACCGGAGCAAAGACCGGTTACACCATAAGTAACAAGGTTGCTCTGAGCAAGATTTGTACCGAAGATGTTGTCAACAATAACAAGAATGTCAGAAACTCTGAGGTTCTTGATATCGACGGAAATGAACTTGTAATCAAGGTCATCATTGAGCCATACACCGTTGACGATGTACTGCAGAATGACGTTGATATCCATTGTGCCGTAGTTGACAAGCTCGGAAACGATGAGGGAGAGAACGCCGTTGATGTCGAGGTTGATAAGAGGTCTGACGGTATCAACAAGAACAAGAACAGGCATGAGAAGGTTATGAAGCAGGACGGACAGACCGTTGCTTTCAATATAATAGAACAGATCGGGGATGACTTCGAGAAGCTGAGCGATCATGTCGTCGGAGCCTGTGAGTGCATAGAACCAGTCAAGCAGAGCGAACAGCATGTTGCTGAAGCTGCCCATGGTGTCTGCATCGAAATCAGCCTGAGAAGGAAGGTTTTCAACACCGAGGACTTCAAAGAGAAGGCCGAGGGTTGTGGAGTAGGTTTCATAACCGTGGAGTCTTACAAGATCAGCAAATGCAGAGATGTTTTCGCCTGCAAACAGGAACTTGATAAGAATTTCGGCAGGACCGAGAAGTCTGGTCAGAATGTTGACGAAGGTGTAAGCATCACCGTCATTGAGAGGTGTTCTGTTGAAGTGCCAGGTAATGGTGCCGTCTTCGTTTGCAACACCTTCAACACCGAAGTTGTTGACATAGGTTCTGTGGCCGTAAGGAATGATTTCAGCATCCTCTGCCCAGGTTTCTGCCGGGAAGAGATAACCAAAAGCAACAAACCAGGAGCCGAGGTCGATACCGACCTGATTCTTGATGATGTCGTTGATGACAGCACTGGGAGAATCGCCGAGGCCGCCGAGCATTTCAACAAGAGAGGTGATGGTTTCGTTGGTGAAGAGATCACCGAGCATGTTCTGCAGGTATTCACCGAGGTTTGCAGCATCACCGAGGTCCATTTCGACCATTTCGAGAACGGATGCAACGAGAGGATCGATTTCTTCAACAAGAGCGTTTGCCTTGTCTTCAGTCCAGTCATTGGAGTAGCTCAGATAAACCATATCGGCAGCATTTGTACCTGCAATGCCGTTATAATTCCATGTGCCTTCAACCCAATCCATTTCCTGAAGATCATAGGTTACGGGATTGAGAAGTTCAACGATGGCAGCCAGAGCGCCTCTGGGATTGCTGCTGAACTGATATACAACATTATCAATAATATTTGTAATGGAAGGATCCATTTCACCGAGCAGACCGGTCAACAGGCTGTTGCCGTTTTCATCGGGCTGAAGCAGCTGCACTGCATAGTTGATGAACCAATACATCAGGTCGCCCTTGTTGGCAACAAGATTGGGTTGGCCGTTCGAGAACGTGCTCCAGTCGGAACAGAAGATGATTTCCTGCTGCTGAATGGGAGGCAGATTTCCGAGAATGGAGGCAAGATCAAGACCGCCTTCACCCTCTTCGCCGCCGGTCAGATCGCCGAGCATGGGACCGATGCCCTTGATGACCTCGTTGAAGTCGGAAATTTCAAAGCCGAGCATATCGTACAGGTCGATCAGGTCAGCAATGGCTAATTCAACATCAAAGGTAAGTTTGTCACCAAGAAGGCTAAGCAATGTACCACCAAGCAAGTCAACAAGTGTACCGGAATTGTCCTTATCGACTTCAGCTTCAACCTTGAGGGTAAGTTTGATATTCAGAGAATTGAGCATTTCCTGAATTGTATCCATGGAAAGGAAGTATACAAGATTCGGGAAAATTTCAAGCACTGTGGAAATCGGGTTTTCAAGCACTTCGTCAATAACGCCCAGCAACGGCTCAACGATTGCCTTTACGAGTTCTTCACCCGAAGCATTCTGCTTGAGAGTGGGGATCTTATCAACGCCGAGCACATTGAAGAGAGGAACAAGAACATCGTTATAAACGGTAAGTCCGGGGATCGTAAGTCTGAGGTCACCGAAAATAGCAAGCTTACCAACATTAACTATATATTTTGTATCTGTTGAATAACCGTAAGCAGCGTTTGCAAGAACCTCTTCAAAGGTTTTACCTGTAAGCACAGCGTTGAGAAGCGGAAGCAGTGAATCAAATACGCAGGCAAGCTTTTCTACGAAGGAATCTTCGTCATAAACGCCCCAATCGAATTCGAGAACCTTGGTTTCGTCAACCATTTCGGTTTCGGGGTCATCTGCCTTGACAAGCTGTGTCCAGTCTCTGCCGGCTGCCTTGAGGGCAGTGTAAATGGGTGTGCCGACACCGAAAGATACAGGGTCAGACATCAGAAGAGAGTCAGCAAGGGTCTGCGGATAGACATAAAGACCTGCATCAGCAAGAACAACATCCAGATAGCGCTGCTTTTGCTGACCGTTGAACAGGTCGTCATCCATATAAACATACAGATGGCCGGAACCGTCGCCACCGGTCATTTCACCGATATCGATACAAGCGGATGCTGCCGGGTTATCATTGGTACCCATATCTGCGAGCATACCGATCAGTTCCGTATTGAGAAGATCAACAATCATCGGATAGATCGCACCGACGAGGGTGTTCATCATATCGTTGGTGTAGAGCATTTCATTGAGCATCTGCTCAAGATAAGTAGCAAGATCAACATAGGTTTCTTCATCTTCTGCATCCGTAAGACCGATGAGAGCACCGAAGTCACGGGAAACGATGAAGTTATCAATACGGTCAACAGTATTGAGAAGCTTTGCTTCGGTTACAACATAGTTGTCTTCTGCGCCGTCTCTGACAATGTCAGCGGGATAGCCGATCTGATTGCCATCAGCATCATACTGGCTGCCTGCATAACGGGTGCCGTAGGTGCCGTCTGCAAGTTTGAAGGTAAAGCTTTCATTAAAGAAGGTCTTACCGTCAGAAGTGGAGAATGCATGGTATCTGTCAAGCAGGGTCTGCACATCCGCATACTTGGTTGTTGCATCGGTGGTAAGCCAGCCCTGGCTGCTTACATAATCATAAAGATCATAGTCGAAGTAAGTCAGCGTGGACTTAATGGAAGCAAAGTTAGAGAAGTCAACGGTGGTGACAGCGTGGTATGCCCAGATGGTGTCCAGCTGTGCATCGTTTCTTGCAATGAGAACAGTCTTTGCTGCTTCCTTACCGGTTGACTTGACATTGTCAATGAGGGTCTGCAGGAGATAATCGGAACCTTCATATTTGACGGTGAAAATCTTGTCTGCAATGGTGTAGCCCCATACGTTTGCAACATCAGTGTAAGTGGTTCTCAATTCACTGAGTTTGGTATCAAGCTCGGAGTGCAGCGCGATCAGATCTTCATTATTAAGATCATCGATCATAGTGGTGTAGATGATGGGCAGGAAGTAGTCGTATTGAGTCTGGAAAGTTGCCTTCAGACCGCGTACTTCATAAACCTCGGCAAGCTTTGCACTGAAATCTTTCCATGCTGCCTCGTATTCGGTTGTCCAGTAGGTTCTGTAGTAGGACTTGGTTGTGTAAGAAGCAATGACAGAATCAAAGCCCTTGACCTTCTGCACGAGACCGATAACTTCTGCATCAGTGGGAGTTTCGATATCCTCTTTATTAAGCTTGGAATAATACTGATTGTAGGTTGCAACCATGGATGCCACGGTTTCTTCGAGCTTCTGCTCGGTCATAATTTCCTTCAGCGTAGCATTGTAGCTTTCAGCGGTTGCCTTGAGGGCAATGGCTGCATAGTACTGATCGCCGTAGCCGCCTTCGTTGATGAGGTAGTTTTTGATTTCATCATCAAGACTGAAAACAGTGTTGTAAGCGGTGCTGGTCTTTGAATACAGAGCAGACATCTGCGAATAGCTGTTTACATTGTATTCGGTACCGATAAGGGTGTTCAGATTGTCGATGTTGTACTTTGCTGCTGCCACTCTGTATGCAAAATAAACATCTGTCATGAACTGATGAATGGCAGCAGAGCTCAAACCGAAGTGATTGAGAACATTATCGCTGAATTTGCGAGTGCCGTCTGCATTTTTGATGTTGTTGTACATCAGATCCGTGGTCTTGTACAGGGAGGTGATGTCAGCAAGATTCATGGCAAGCATTTCGTCCTTGGTGATCGCAAGAAGATCTTCATCGAAGTACTTTTCAAGGGTAAGCAATGTCTTGCGGACGGTCTTATCCTTGGTTTCCTGCTTGGTGGGCTTTGCGGTCATGTAGTTCCAGTAGCTGGTAGAGATGGTGGGTGTGTAATAATAGGTTGTTGTGGTGTTACAACCACTCGTGCTCGTTGTGGATCTGGAAGAAACATCCGTTACCGTTGCAGTGCTGGAATAGGTGTGTGCATAGGAGTACTTTACATTGGTGTAAATAGTTGAAGGAATATCCTCAATTGTTGCAAAGGTCAGAAGATATTTTTCCATATCAATCTGAATTTCAACGGTCTTTGTGATCGTACCGGTCTCGGAAGATGCATAGTAATTGGGGTAAGAGGCAACCGGATATGTGCCGGAAACATCAGCACCTTTAGACATGGAGTCTGTGGTTTCTGCACCGGTAATACCAGTCTTTGTACCGGGACTCTCGTAAGAATACACGTCTGTGCCGTCGGGATTCAGGACGTTTTTGACGAGCTGTCTTGCAGATGCTTTACTGGTATACAAGCCGTTGAAGTCTGCATCAAACTTGTCATACAACGCCTTTGTCGAGTTACCGGCGGATGTTGCATCCTTGCCTTCACGGTAGGTATTTACCGCGTAGTCAAAGATGGCTCTTGCAGCAGCCAGTGCCGTGCCGTCGTCCGCTGTGTAGTTCCATGCGTTGCCGGAGCTGCTCAGTGTGAAGCCGGAGGCAGTTGCTGCGTTGATCAATGCTGCGACTTCTTCTTTGGAGTACTCGGAGTCGCCTTCAGCGGCATAAGCGGTGTAAAGGCCGCCAAGGCCGTCGACCCCTGCGTAACACGCAGAGAAGATCATCAGCATTGCCAGAAGCGTGCTGAGCAGCTTCTTGGTAAAAGATGCTTTCTGTTCCATAAAAAACCCTTCCTTTTTTATGTTTTTTTATTTTAACCATTATATCCCGCTACGGACACAAAAATACTGCTCCTCTTTGCAGCCGGTCGGGACAAATAATTAACCAAAATAAGGTGAAAAAGTGTAAACTTTTTCTTGAACAAATGGTTTTCAGCATAGACTACTCTATAATAATCCATTCTTAGATATATTAACACAAAGTTAATAAATAATCAAGTCAAAAAGGTGTTTTTCGGTCTGAAACCATCTTGTTTTTTGTAAAATATTGAAAGCATTTTTTATGCAACACGCACAAAAAATACAAGAACGGAAAAACTTGTTCCGTTCTGTTGTTTTTGTTTTATTTCGTGTTATTTCGTCAGCCATTTTTTACTTTTTAAGCGTAACAGGAACAACACACCTCGAACAAAAAGTTCGATACACATGGCAAACCAATACCCCTTTAAGCCATAGTGTTGCGAAAGAATGGCAGCCAACGGTAAACGCACCGCCCACATACTGACAAAGTTCAGACAGCTCGGAACGAGGGTGTTCCCTGCCCCTCTGAACACACCGTTTGCAACAATAGAGGCTGCATAAAACGGCTCCACAAAAGCCGCAATACGAAGCACCTGCGCACCTAACTCCACAACGGATTGATCGGGTGTCATAATGCCGATCATAAAGGGTGCAAAGATAAACATAAGAACGGCCGCGAAGCCCATGACAAGCATACCGAGCCCCGTTGTCAGCCAACCGAGCCGACGTGTCAGATCATACCGTTTGGCACCAATGCTCTGACCGATGAGTGTGGTTGCTGCATTGCCGATACCGTAGCCCGGCATATAACAAAGGCTTTCGGCAGTAATGGCAAAAGAATTGGCTGCAATGGCAACTGTGCCCAAGGGAGCCACAATGCGAGTTCCGCAGATGTAAGCGCCGCACATAATGGTTTGCTCAATGCCGACGGGAATGCCGATTTCAGCTGCTTTTTTAATCGTCCGCACACGCATGTGCAGCTTTTCTTTTTTACGGATGCGCAGGATATCCGACCGACAAAGCAGAATCAGTGTCATAATAACAGCACTCACAACATGCGACAAGGCTGTGCCGAGTGAAGCACCTGCTACGCCGAGGTCAGCACCGTACACCGTGATGCCAAACAGCTCGCGTGTCGGGAAAATCAGGAAGAAATTGAAAACAACATCAAGCACACACATCACAACAAACAGAATGCTTGGTGTTTTCATATTACCGCTTGCCTGCAGCATAGCAGCCGAGATATTGTTAAGCTGCGAAAACGGCAATGCAAGGGCATAAATGAAGAAATACCGCGTTGCACCCGTGCATATATCCGCATTGCCGCCAAGCCATACGGGAAGATTACCGCTGATGAGTGAGCCGACTGTGCACAGCAGCACGGAAACACCCAATGCAATCAAAAAGCCCTGCTTCATCACTGAACGGGCATCCTTGTTCTTCCCTGCCCCGATGCATTGTGCGACCTGCACGGAAAAGCCCGTGATGGCAGCGTTGCAAATACCGTTAAACAGCCATGTGCTTGAGGACACAAGACCGATGGATGCAGATTTGGCAGCACCGAGCTGCCCGACCATGGAAGCATCAATATATTGCATAATAATGCTTGACAACTGTGCCATGATTGCAGGTAAGCTCAGTTGCAGAATCATATATATCTGCTGTCGGGTATTCAGATTTTCGCCGTTCCGCAAGCTTATAAGAAAGTTTTCTTTCATCATTCATACCGCTTCTCTTTTTATAGCCCGATTATAATAACAAAAATCATGCCCACAATCAAGCGGAAGATAAAAATAATCACAGTTGTGGTGAAAAAAAAAGAACAAAATCAGAAACAAACAATTTACAAGCAAGAAAATGTATGTTAAAATGAAAGAAAAAAAAGAGGGATCCCCATGGATGTTTCAACCGTAACAACCTACCTGAAAGATTTATTCATTACCATTCTCACTTTGCTTACAATGATTTTGCCCATAACAGGCACCAACACGCAACCTTATACGGCAGAAAATCCGGATGATCTGGTCACAAGCTTTGCTGTTGTTTCCGACATTCATGTTGAAACCAACAATCCCGACAGCTATAAAGAATTAAAAAATGTGCTCGAAGGCATCAAGTCCGGAGAAAACATTGACACCGTTGTTTACACAGGTGACAACGTTATGAACGGACAGCTTCTTGAAAATTTCTTATTCTATTCTGCAGTCAGAGCCGTTATGCCGGCTAAAAACAACCTTGTTGTTGCAGGCAATCACGACCTCGGAAACGGTGAAGGTGATTATCAGCAACTGCGTGAGAATTATATCAACAACAACAAGCTTTACCTGGGCAATGATGTCGGCACAGGTTATTATTACAGAGTTATCAACGGTGTTTACATGATCTGCCTTGTTTCTGACGACACAACATCAGAAGATTTCCAGATGACAAGAACACAGTTTGATTGGCTTGAAAATGTTCTCAAAGAAGCACAGGCTGCCAATGCTCGTATATTCGTATTCAACCATTTCCCGCTTTATTTCCTTGACAACAACAGCGAAGTGGACAGAACGGAACTTGCAGCACTTATGAACAATTACAATGTCGCATTGTATGTTCACGGCCATATTCACAATGATCTCGGAACAGATAACTTCTACAACTCCTATGGTGTGAAGTGTGTCAATCTCCCCCGTGTAACAGAAATCGTTGAATATGTTGCCGGTGACGGAATTGTTGTTGAAGTGTATGAAGACAAATTTGTTGTAAGAGGAAGAGATTTCATCAAAGGCGAATGGCTTGAAGAATTGAGATACGAATACGCGTTTTAATTTTTAATCTGACATTCAAATACAGCACAAACGCACCGTCAACATATTCGCTGACGGTGCGTATTTCATTTTTTGGAAAGCAGAACCGCATGTGCAATTCCGGGAATGCTCTCCCCTTGTCGCACGGTCAAAGGTGACATCAATGCTCCGGTGCCGACAAACAGCACCTTTTGCAGCTCGCCTTTTTCAATTTTATTCCGGAACAGAGTGCTGACCAAAGCTGCCGAACAACCGCAACCCGAGGCCCCTGCATGCACATCCTGCAGATCCGTATCAAACAACAGGTTGCCGCAATCCTCATGCACGGAGCTGATATCAAGTCCTCTGTGAAACAACAATTGACACAACAATTGCGAGCCGATTGCACCGAGATCTCCTGTCAGAATACAATCATAATCATTGGGGGTCGTTTGGGTTTGTTTCAAAAATTTTGCAATGGAATCCGCTGCGGCAGGTGCCATGGCAGCACCCATATTGGCGGCATCGGTAATGCCCAGATCCTGAATCGTACCGATCATGGCGGCTTCAATACAACAACCTGTCTTTGCATGACCGACCAGAACCGCACCTGCGGCGGTAGCCGTCCGTTGGGTTGTCGGTTGTCGCTGGCTGCCGTATTCCAACGGAAAACGAAACTGCTTTTCCGCAGAACAAAAATGGGATGAGGCTGATGCGAGTGCTGTTTTGACGGCATTGCTGTCCACATAAACACCTGCCATACATAACCCCAATGCAAATGTGGAGCACGCACCATACAATCCTGCCGTGGGAATGCCTATATCTTTCGCTGCAAATGCACTTGCCATACATTGATCCAACAGGTCACCGGCAAAAAGTATACCTACATCCTGCGGCGGCATTTTTGCTTTTTGCAAAGTACGCAGCAACGCTTCTTTATGCAAGGCACTTTCTGCCTGTTCCCATGTTTTACTGTTGATAAAATCGTCAGCATAGCAATAATCAAACACATTCGCAACAGGTCCGTCCCCTTCTGCTTTTCCGCCAACTGCTGCACCTGTCAGCAAAACAGGACAAGATGAAAAAAACATGACTCGTTCTTGATTCTGTATCATACAAATCCTCTCAAATGCAAATATTTATAATTGCAGTTTTTCCGATTTTTTTGCAGATACTATAAAAAACAACAGTAAAATATTTACTTTTGCAAAGCAAAATGATACTATAAAAACAGGAGGGATTTGTGTATGTGGAAACAGAAAATCGGCATTTCAGTCGGGAATGAGTATACAAAACCGACACTTGACGTTATTAAGATCATTGCACAAACGGGGTTTGATGCCATTTCACCCGCATGGAAAAACAGAGAAACACTGGAAGAGCAAGTACGGACAGCGAGAGAACTCGGTCTGTCTGTTCAATCCTTGCACGCACCGTTCGGAAAAGCAGCCGATATGTGGCACAAAGATCCGTACGTTTGTAAGCCGGCTCTTACAGAACTGTTGCTTGCTGCTGATGCCTGCAAAGAATTGAACATTCCCGTAATGGTTGCACATGCCTGGATCGGATTTGATTATACATTCAACAAAGAAGATTTATTCTTTGACAATTACGATGCTCTTGTCCAACGCGTTACCGAAAACGGAATACAGATCGCTTTTGAAAACACCGAGGGAGAAGAATACCTGTTTGCCCTTACGGATCGATACCAAGACAATCCAAACGTCGGTTTTTGTTGGGATGCGGGACACGAAATGTGCTATAATCGAAGTGATGATTTGTTAAAAAAACTCGGCGACCGTCTTTTAATGACACATCTGAACGACAATTTAGGCGTCAGCCGTTTTGACGGAAAAACATTCTGGACGGATGACTTGCATCTGCTGCCATATGACGGAATTGCTGACTGGGATTACAATGTCAAACGGTTGCAAAAAGCAAGAAAGTTGGAGTATCTGAATTTTGAATTGAACATCCAATCTAAACCAAACCGACATGAAAACGACGGGTATATGGAAATGCCTTTGGAACGATATTTTGCAGAATGCTACAAACGTGCATGCAAAATTGCACACAATTACACAAAAAAATAAAAGAGAGCACATCGGTCACAGAAAGACGGATGTGCCCTCTTTTTATATCATCCAACACGCATTTTGTAAATTTTTGTCACAAAAATAAGCAAATAATACACAATCAAACCAACAGCGATTGCAACCACAAGATCAAAAACAACTGTAAGAACAAAGGTCAAAACGAGAACTGAAATATCAATATATTTTTTGGATTTTATTATTTCAACAAATTTACGCCATTCGCTCATATTATACGCAACAACAAACAAAATGGCAGCAATAACAGGCATCGGAATCAGTTCAGCATACGGCATAAAGAACAAAAGTACAAACAAAAGGACGATCGAATGCACCATTGCAGCAACAGGTGTTCTGCCACCGTTTTTAATGTTTGCAGCCGTTCTCGCAATCGCTCCGGTCGCAGCGATACCGCCAAACAGAACACTTGCAATATTACCCACACCCTGCGCTACAAGTTCCGCATTGGAATTGTGTTTTGACTGAATCATTCCGTCGGCAACAACACACGAAAGCAAGGATTCAATCGCAGCCAGAATGGCGATTGTAAACGCATCCGGCAAAACCGCAATCACCTTTTCCCGGCTGAAATCCATAGATGCAAAATCAACTTTCGGCAAGCCTGAGGGAATTGTATAAAGGTCACCGATTGTATAAACGCCATCCGCAAAAACCGGAATCAATCCGACAAGGAGAGCTCCTGCAACAACTGCAATCAGGGATGGCGGCACACGTTTTTCGAGTTTCGGATAGACAATCAGGATCGCAAGACTTATGAGGCCTATAACCAGTGACTGCCATGAAAAAGTATCAATAAATGCAATATTGGCTTCCATTTTTTCGATGGCTTCAATGGGACGTATCCCACTTGTATATGTAAGCCCCAAAAAATCTTTGATCTGACCGAGCAAAATTGCAACCGCAATACCGCCTGTAAAACCGACCGTAATTGAATGGGGGATAAATCGGATCAATCCGCCCAGTTTCAATATACCCATAAGAATGAGCATAAATCCGGCAATAACCGTAGCGATAAACAAACCGTCCATCCCTTGCTTTGCAACAACACTCGCAACAATGGTTGCAAAAGCAGCCGTAGGTCCTGCAATCTGCACACGGCTGCCCCCCAGAAGTGCAACAAAAAATCCTGCTGCAATGGCAGTATAAATACCGCAGGCAGGTTCAACACCCGAAGCAAGTGCCAATGCGATCGAAAGCGGTAATGCAATAATGGCTACAATAAATCCTGCTACAATATCTTTTATAAATTGTGGTTTCTCATACTTCTTTACAACCAAAAAAAACGTCGGATTGAGATAATTCAACATAAACTTCCTCTTTTCTTTTTTAGCAGCCTGCATTATAGCATTACCGAAATGAAAAGTAAAGAAGTTTTGCATAAATTTTTAACACATTTGCTTACAAATGCACATATATTCCGACTATTGAATAATCACAGTCAGCCAATATATCACACCATACAACGTAGCGGCTGCCGTACCGTAAACAATAACAGGTCCCGCGATGGAAAACATATTAACTGCCGTGCCGAGTACATGACCTTCCGTTTTGAACTCCAAAGCAGGTGAAACAACGGCATTCGAAAAACCCGTAATAGGAACAAGCGTACCGGCTCCGGCATGTTTTGCAATTTTATCAAACACACCGATTCCCGTCACCAATGCAGCAAGTGCGATCAATGTTATGGACACAAGTGTACTGACTGTTTTGTCATCTTCTATTCGCATTGCATACAAATCATGCAAGATCTGCCCCAAAACACAAATCATTCCCCCGATCGCAAAAGCTTTCAAGCAATTCAAAAAACAAGGAGAGTTTGGTGAGACAGCTTTTGTCATTTCAGCATACTCTTTTTTTTCTTTATTTTTGTCCATCTGTATCAATCCTTTCAAAAAACAGTATGGCCAAAGCACAAGTAAAAATAACACCATACAACAAAAAAAACCGCAAACCTTTCGGTCTGCGGTATCTTACATAACTTATTCAGCAGTGTAAGGAAGAAGAGCAATCTGACGAGCACGCTTGATAGCGACAGTCAGTTCTCTCTGGTGTGCAGCACAAGTGCCTGTAACTCTGCGAGGCAGAATCTTTGCTCTTTCGGAGATAAAGCGACGAAGCTTAGCTGCATCTTTATAATCGATAACTGCATCCTTTTCTACACAGAAAGTACAAACCTTTTTACGGCCCTTTCTGTTACCGGGACGACGGTCACCTCTATCACTCTTTTCGAATGCCATTGGTTAATCCTCCTTAATAGATTTTTCTCAGAACGGCAGGTCATCTTCTCCGGCGAGTTCGCTGAAGTCTTCACTGCCTGCATTCTGATAGGCTGCCGGAACCGCGGCACGCATACCACCGGTTCCGCTTTCGGCTTTGGAGCCGCAAAAGCTTACATTGTCTGCTACAATTTCAACAGCAGTGCGCTTATTTCCGTTCTTGTCTTCATAACTGCGTGTCTGGATAGAACCCTGCACGGCAATCATGGAACCTTTCTGGAAATACTTGCTGACAAAATCTGCCGTCTGACGCCAAGCGACAACATTGATAAAGTCGGTCTGCTTTTCTTCCCCGCTTCTGGTAAATCTGCGATCAACCGCAACAGAAAAAGATGTTACGGAAAGACCGTTCGATGTGGTACGCAGTTCGGGATCCGCAGTCAAGCGACCCATGATGATTGCACAGTTGAGCATTTTAAATACCCTCCTTATTTAGCAATAATCATTGTGCGGAGAACGCCGTCGGTAATGTTAGCGACACGATCGATCTCTGCAGGGAAATCAATATTGGCGGCATAAGTGTAGAGCACATAGTAACCTTCGGTCTCGTAGTTGATGGCGTAAGCCAGTTTGCGCTGACCCCATTCATCGACACTGTCAAGAGTACCGTTGGCTTCGATAAGTGCCTGGAATTTCTCCACAAGACCCTTTGCCTTTTCTTCGCCCTCTTTCAGGGAGAATACCATTACGGTTTCGTAGTTTGACATATCTGCACCTCCTTTTGGACTTTGGCCCTGTTTTCCACAGAGCAAGGATGTTGCTGCCTTTCAGACAGCTTTAGTATTATATCAACAAGATTTCAACTTGTCAATAGCAAAATCGTATATTTTATTTATTACTTCTTAATAAATTCCCAGATAATATCAAAAATCGGAAGAGATGTAATAAACTCAAGAATGAACTGAATGATTTTGCCGATACCGGTACCGAAATCAAAGAAGAAGTTATTAAAATCGCCCGTCGGAGCACCTGCATAATCAAGCACAAAAGCCTGTGTATAAAGCACGCCGCCTTCGTTGATAATTTCGGCACGGATATAGTTGCCGACAGTCTCAAGTTCATCAAGATCTACCGTATTACCGGTTGCAACGACCTGACCGCCGGAAACCCAGGTAATGAGCATTGCGTTGTCACAATCAATGGTGATGACATCATTTGCATCATCAACAGTGATGCTGTCAACCTGCGGACCTGCAACGGTGTTGTCTGCACGGAATTTATTGCCGGTACCTTCACCGCCTTCTGCATTTTCAAAATAAATCTGATCTGCAATTTCTTTAAGCTGCGTACCGAATGCAACCTTTGCAGCATCGTCAGAGTCAAGAAGATATGTTGCATAGCGATTCAATTCATCAGCATTACCGACATATTTGCTTGCTGCAAAGAATTCACCGTTTTCAAGAGATGCTCTGAATGCATCGCTATTGAGATCTTCAAGCAGGTGAAGCGTAAAACCGGAATCAACAATGTCAAGATTGTGGGCATCGGAAGTTGCAATCGCATAAACGGTTCTGCCCTGCGGAATGAGGTCTGTAAGCATCAAATCCCAGAGTTTACGGTCAAAACGGGTTCTGGAGTCACCCTTGGAGTTGATATCAATACCGATACAGTTCGGATAGTCAAGAAGCAGATTCTCAAACTTATCAACAATATAGTTAAAATGAACCGTATCACGGTTATAAGCGTCTGCCGTATAGATCTCATCACGGGCATTGGAGTATTCACCGGGATGATTGATAACACTGACACCGCCTGCTTCAGCAACACCGGAAAGAGCAGTCACATAGTCGCTTGTACCGGCAAGCATACCGTCGCCCCAATCCACAAACCAGGAGTTGACATGACAGTTGTTGAAAGAGGCTGCATTGTGTTCAATACCGAACGGAACACGCATCATATTCTGCAAAGCATCACCATCAGCGGTGGTCTGAGAATAGTAGGTGTCACCGTTTTCCGCATCCACAAGAGTATAACTGTTGCCGTTGGCAGCCGTGCCGTTTGCTTTCAGCGGTACAACAGGAGTAATCTCACCATCTTTGATGCCAAGAGCAATTTTGATATCGGGATCAACGTGGCCGTCGGTCCAATTATAATCAATCGTACCATGGTCAGATATTGCAAGTGCATCAAAACCGAGTTCATAGTGACGTTCAACCGATTCAACCAAAGTGTCGTTGCCGTCGGAAGCATTGGTGTGGCAATGCAAATCTGCTTTGTACTGTTCAACAGCATCCCAGTTAACATTTGCATACGGGTTGGTGATTGCATAATCAATGTCAGAGGCTGCACCAACAAAGCAAAAACCATAGGTCAGCACAAAGCTGAGTGCAAGCACAAAGACTACGCTCTTTTTAAAACCGTTTGAGAAAAGTTTCATACATATTTCTCCATTTCCATATTAATAAAATTATTATACAGAAAAAAACAAAAAATGTAAATCTGCGATTTGCATAAAAGCAGATTTACATTTTTGTTTGAATTACACATAAGAAGAAATCTTATATACAACATATTCATGGCTGAAACGATAGCCGAGTTTTTCTGCAAGAGCCACAGATATGCGTGTTGCCGCATCCCAGTTCGGATACAATCCACGCTGCAGACACTCCAAAATCAAAGCAGCACCACAAGCGGTGGCAAGGTTTTTTCGACGATGCTCCTCGTGGGTCACAATCTCAATTTCAATACCGCCCTCATAGGATGAGAAAGAGGATGCACCGGCAAGAAGCTGTCCGTTTTCTACGGCAACAACACCCAAACCGCACTTCGCAAACGCATCATAATCAGCGTAATTGCAGACAAAATCTTTCGACCATTCATTCGCAAGACACCTGTAATACAAATCACGGTCAATCATTTGCAACTCCACACCGTTCGGAATGTCTTTCATAAACGCAGACAACTTTTCGGTATCAAAAACGGGATCTTTGCATATAGCAAAACGACTGCTTTTCTGAACACGGTCGCCGTAAGCCTGCTCAATACACTCTTCCCATGCCGCATTCGAGGGTACAAATACGGCAAAATTACCATCGTATTCAAATGGTTTGTATTTTACAAGCTCCGCATTTGCCTGTCCCGCAAAAAAAACAAAAACATTCATAACCGCCATAGCAGCAGTCGGATATGTCGGATGATCTGCGTAAATATCACCCATAACACCTTGCAATGCAGAAGTAATACAGGTATCCGAGCTGCCTGCAAACAGCTGTGCAGCAACAGAAGGATCTTGTAATTTATAAATCAAAACCGTTGTCCCCTTTTATAAAATCGTTCATATACTGTGCAACAGAACGGCTCATTTCTTTTGAAAAATCAGAATTGTGTTTGCGTTCACAAAACCGGTGGCACCATTCTTCAAATGAAAGATTTCCTTTTTTATAATCAAACATGGCTATAAGCTCATCTGCATTCATTTCACGATACGTGTTTTCGTGCACAATATGCGACAAGCTACAGCGATCAGGTTTTACACGTTCACGCTGTTGCTGCGTGGGATGTCCGAACACAACCATCGTTGCAGGAAATACATAAGCAGGCAAATTGAGCATTTTGCGATGTTGCTCGCAGTTCTCCATGATGTCACCGATATAACAACTCCCCAAACCGAAGCTGTGTGCTGCGGTTACGGCATTCTGTGCTGCAATCACGGCATCCTGCACAGCAAGAACAAAGTCACCCACGGCAGGCAAACGCGGTGAGCATCCGGTCAGTGCATACACATCATACCATTTTTTAAAATCGGCACAGAATATCAACACCATGGCAGCATCCGCAATAAACGGTTGGTTATCACAGGTGACTGACAGTTCTTTCTGCAAATTCTTATCGGTGATATCAAGAATGGTATACATCTGCTGATTGCCTGCAGTCGGTGCTGCACACGCAGCAAGCAAGATCGACTCCTTAACGGTCGGATCGATCGGCTGCCTTGCAAATGCACGCACACTTTTGCGTTCATACAGTTGTCGGATGACTTCGTTCATAAGAAAACATTCCCTTACAGTTTGATAATTTTCTCATTGACGGGAGCATTAGGTCTGAAGTGCGGCACCTCAATATGTCTGCCGTTATTGGCAACAGAGATACCTGACAGCAAACCGACAGCCGTCCATTCACAGGCTTTATATACGTCAAGTTCAGGTTGTTTATTATCACGAACGGCATTGATAAAATCTTCCACGATAAAGAAGTCACCACCGTCATGACCTGCTTTTTTCTGTTCTTCGGTTGCATTCTTGTAGCGTTCGGGAAGATAGTTTGCAAACTCGGATATATCATGCCATTTCATATTGTGGAAAGGACTGTTCTCCCCGATGAGAGATATACGGTCAAAATCGCTTCCGTGGGCTTTGGAACGGAATGCGCCCTTTGTACCCTGGAAATAATAAGAATCCATATTATGGGGATGCGGAGACATACAATCGGTGCGGATCTGAATGAGCTTGCCCTTTTCGGTTCGGCACATGGTGGTTGTTCCGCTGTCCTGCTTGAGTCCCAGTTCATTGTAAACACCGGGAGAGAATGTGGAAATTTCTGTCACGCGATCATCGGGAAACCATTGCATGGTCGGACCTAAGCTGTGTGTCGGATAGAAGTTGCCTCTGATACCGCACTGCCAGTAAGAACGCCAGGAAGTTTTACCGTTGGGATACACAAACAGATCACCGATGTTGTGCATATACATTCCCTCTGCATAATAGGGTTCACCGAATACGCCTGCCTTGACCATGTTCTTGACCATCTGCACCTTGGGTGCATAGATGTAGTTTTCGGCAAACATATAAATTTTGTTGTATTTTTCAACCGTTTCGCAAAGCCACCACAGCTCGTCCATGCTGACACCTGCGGTCACTTCGCTCATAACGTGCTTGCCGGCTTCGAGTGCGGCAATGGTCTGCGGCACATGGCACTGCATGGGAGTAGAGATTATAACAGCATCGATGTCGGATTCAAGCATATCATCAAACACCCGATACGTTTTCTGTACACCTGTTCTTTCTGCAATGTCTTTCAGGTGTCCTTCATCGAGATCGCAAACGGCGGTAATTTCTACATCCTCAATGGAATTGAGTCCCATGAGTGTGGACATGCCTCTTGTTCCGGCAATACCGACTTTGATTTTTTTCATTTTGAAATCCTCCTTATTGTATTAAAGAGTAACAGTTACCTTGACAGCTTCGTGACCTGTCAGGGCAGTACTGCGTGCATCTGGCTGTGAGAAAGCGGCAAAAACTGTGAAGGTATCGCCGTAAACGGCACGGTTGCCGTCGGCATCCACACTTGTGAATGCACGTTTGTCGAGCTTGACGGTGACTTCCTTTTCTTCACCTTGTCCGAGTGCAACCCTTGCAAAGCCGCAAAGGCTGTAATTGCGCACGGCAAGCGGATAGTTTTCGTCCTTGATATAGATCTGCAATGCGTCTTCCGTAGCATTGCCGTTGTTTTTGACATTGACTTTAACTGTTACACCGTCAAAATTGCCATCGGCATCTGTTTCTTTTTCAACTGCCATGCCCTGTGCAAAACAATCACCGTAGGTCAAACCGAAACCGAACGGATACAGCGGTGTGCCTTCAAAATAACGATAGGTGCGGTTTTTCATGGCATAGTCACAAAAATCAGGCAGATCATCTGTGGATTCATAGAAAGTCAGCGGCAGCTTGCCCGACGGAGAATAGTCACCAAACAGCAGTTCGGCAATGTCTTTACCGCCTCTTGCTCCGGGATACCAACATTGAACAATTGCGTCGGCTTTTTCATCCGCAACACGCAGATCCATAGCACTGCCTGTCATATTCAGCAGAACAACAGGTTTTCCGGTTGCAAGCACGGTATCCATGAGCATTCTCTGCGGAGCAGGCAATAAGAGTGTGGTCTTATCCCCGGGGCCTGCATCCCCTTCTTCACCTTCAAGCCATTCATCAAGTCCGAGAACAAGAACAACCACATCGGAAAGCTCGCAAATTTCCTGCGCTTCGGCAAGTTCATCGGGTTTGTCATGCTTGGAAAGAAATTCGATGGATTCTCTCCACTTGTGGCAACCTTCGGAGTACCATACGCGGACATCTTCTCCGACATAATCCTGAATGCCTTCCAAAGCTGTGATATAACGGGATGAAGTGCCGTGATAGTTACCGACAAGGGAATCACGGGAATTTGCATTCGGTCCGATAACGGCAATATTTTTGATTTTATCTTTATTGAGAGGCAAAATGCCGTTATTCTTAAGCAGCACAAGACTTTCTTTTGTCGCTTTATGTGCAAGGTCGATATGCTCTTTGCATTCAACAACAGTATACGGAATGTCATCAAGTTCAGATGTATCAAACAAGCCGAGCATAAATCTTGTTGTAAACAGACGCACACAGGCACGATCGATGTACTTTTCATCCAGAATACCTTCCTTATGAGCATCAAGAATACGCTGATATGTGCAGCCACAGTTGACATCACAGCCCATTTCGAGGGCAAGTTTGACCGATTCTTCAGCTCTTGCAGTCACCTTATGATTCTCATGAAAATCCTTGATTGCCCAACAGTCAGAAACATAATGTCCTTCAAATTTCCACTTTCCGCGGAGATATTCATTCATCAACACGTCACTTGCACAGCACGGTTCGCCGTTTGTGCGGTTGTAAGCACCCATTACAGCTTCGACTTTTGCTTCTTTGACACAGGCTTCAAAAGCAGGAAGATAGGTTTCTTCCATATCTTTCCGGGAAGCAATCGCATTGAAGGTATGTCTTTGCGGTTCGGGACCTGAATGCACAGCGAAATGTTTTGCACAGGCAGCCGCTTTCAGGTATTCGCCGTCCCCCTGAATACCTTTGACAAACTGTACTCCCATACGGGAAGTAAGATAGGGATCTTCACCGTAGGTTTCGTGACCTCTGCCCCAACGCGGATCACGGAAAATATTGACATTGGGAGACCAGAAAGTCAGTCCTTTGTAAATATCTCTGTCACCGCGTTTGCTCTGCATATTGTATTTTGCACGACCTTCGGTGCTGATGCAATCTGCAACAGCAAACAGCAAATCCTCATCGAACGATGCTGCCATACCGATTGCTTGCGGAAACATGGTTGCAGTACCGGCTCTTGCCACTCCGTGCAACGCTTCATTCCACCAGTTGTATTCGGGGATCCCCAGTCTTTCAATGGCCGGTGCATCAAATTTAAGCTGTGAGGCTTTTTCTTCAAGTGTCATTTGTGCCACAAGTGCTTCGGCACGCTTTTTTGCTTCGGCTCTGTTCATAATCTGCTCCTTATTTATGTTTAATTATTGAGAATGGGAAAACCGTCGGCATCCCATGTAACTTTTCTTTTTCTTGCACTGCGGCAAGGGTCATAGAGTGAATCCTGTTCACCGTAACCGCATTGTTTTGTAAAGCATTTTTCATCACGGGAGTGATAAACAAAAATCCAATCACCGTTTTCATCTTTGACAAAACTGTTGTGTCCCGGACCGTATTCCCCGTCAAGGTCATCCGAGGTAAGCAACGGTTTTTCAAGTTTTATCCAGTTCTCCGGACACAGAAGATCGGCATTTTCATCAGCATACAAAAGACCGATACAATACTCAGGACCCGTTGCAGATGCGGAAAAAGCAAAAAAGATTTTTCCGTCATGCAACATCACGGCAGGACCTTCATTGACTGGAATACGCACGCATTCCCAATCATATTCGGGTTTTGTAAGCAGCACACTTTTTGTAATGGTTTCCCATGGTTTACAAGGGTCAATTTTCGCAATATAGATATTGGAATGACCGCCGTTTTGAGCCCATGCAACATAGTGTTGTCCGTTGCATTCAAAATGCGTCATATCCAAAGAAAAACCGCGGAATGCAAAATCATCACCGTCACAAGCGATAAATTTTCCCTTGTCTGTCCAAGGATCATTGTAAGGATCTTTTCCGTCACAGGCAATACAATGGCAATCAATATCCCATACATTGTTTTCACTGCCGCTTGCTGCAAAATAAACATACCATTTTCCGCCGATTTCATGCATTTCGGGTGCCCAGATAAAACGGAATGCCGTGTCAGATTCCTTTGTATGCCAGATTGTTTTTTCATCGGCGACAGCAAGTGCCTCTATGGTTTTGGCTCTGCGAAGAATGATGCGGTCATAGCCGTTGGGATCATCCTTGCCGTACATCGGGTAAGAAGCGGTGAAATAATACCATCCGTCCGAGCCTTTTGTAACAAAGGGGTCGGCACGGTCTTTTATAAAAACATCGGTCTTTATACCCATATCAACCTCCGATATGGAATTTGTCATTCTCTGTCAATTCGAGCAATGTGACAGCACGTTCAAAAACCGTTTTGGTTTTTGCAAATGCAGACGGATGATGCGCATCGCTGCCGAGATAGAATTTGCAGCCACAGTCCTTTGCAATGCGATACATACGCAGCACTGTATCCGTTTCATGGTTTTTGAAAGACATATCACTCTGATTGAGCTCAATGCCGACACCGACCTTTGCAGCTTTATTGAAAATACGATACAGATCGTCATCGGGAATTGACTGCACGGTGGCAAGAAAATCGGCACGGGAACGGTTATCGAGCAAATTGCAGGTAAGGTGTGCAATACCGACCTTGTAAAACGGTAAATCCAAAGACAAAAGATGCTCGGTGCGTTCAACCCACAGCGATGCTCTTTTTGCACTGTTTGCATTTCTGTCATGCAGTGTGAATTCCGCCATGTGCAGATGTGTGGTCGGGATGATGATAAACTGAAAATCAGCAAAACGTGATGCAGGGACACCGATGACCTTGTCTTCTCTCATTTCCGATTCACAGCCGAACAGAAAATTGATTCCGTCGGCTTCCGGCAACGGCAGGCTTTGAGCAATGTGAGAAAAATTCTGCGGCTTATACCATTCCGAGCCGCCCGGTACGGATGTATCCCAATAATGGTCGGTTACACAGATGCGTTGTAAGCCGTTTTCCTTTGCATATTGCAGCAAACGAGCCGTTGTTTGCGTTGGATCTCCCGAACAGGAAGACAGATGCGAATGAATGTGATAATCATGGTCAATTCTGTAACGCAAGAAAAATCATTCCTTTCAGCCGATGATTGCGATTGCTGCTTTCATTGTATCACCTTTTTTTGCATAGGGGCTGTAAGCCGTGATTTTTACAGCATAAGAGCCCTTGTCGAGCTTGCCGACATTCACGGTTGTTTTTTCCCCGTCCGCACGGACATAATCGGAAATAACCGTACCCTGCCACACTATTTTTCCTTTTCTGCCAGTGATGGCAATTTTGTAGTTTTCGGCTTCGTAAAAGCCTTTTGCACTGTCAAAGGTGAGAACGGTGTTGCCGTCCAAATCCTGCTCGACATGAACCGTTGCACCCTTCGGGAAGCAGGGCTTTGTATCAAGCGATTTCTGCTTGTGCCATGTATAAGTACGCTTATTGGATTTGGTGAGATTGGTGAAGTAATATTCAATATTTTCAAAGAAAACACGGTTTTCAATGTCATACAGACGCATTCTGACATTGCCTTTTGCATCGGCTTCAACCAGCCAGAAGCCGCCGGATTTGCCGGGTGCGTCCTTGTCGCCGTCGATGTAGTTGAGATTGCCCATGAATGCGGACAGTGAGCCGCAGCCGACAGCCGTGAACGAGCCCTGCCACACGGAACGGGGATCACTCGGTGCATAGTGGGAATGACCTGAGAAGTCGAACACCTGCGGATACTTCTGCAGAACCTTTCTGACCTCAAAGGTGCCCCAGTTGATGCTGCCGTAAACGGTGGCGGTGGGGTGCGGATGCTGATAGACAAAAACAGGCTTGTCGGGTGTGTCGGCAACTGCTTTTTTCAGCTCCCCGTCAAGCCATTCGAGCTTGGTGGAGAACTTTTTGCCGTCATCGTTATAAGCCACACCGATGAAGTGATAGCCGTTGAGCACGGTATGGGTATCAACTTCTTCGCTGATATATTTTTTGTAAACGGTGTAGCCGACCGTGGCATCCACATCACGGTAGTCAATGAATTCGTGATTGCCGAGCACGGTCAGCACCTGCGTTTCTGCACGCTTGTGTTCGGCAATAATTTTGTTGTACATCCTGTATTGTTTTTCGTCACCGCCGCCCGAAAAGTCACCTGCGACAACGACGGCATCAAAGGTGGGGTGCTTTGCATCCTTTGCGGAGAATGCATACATATCCTCGAACAGTTCACCGAAGCGTTTGGCAGCAGGCTGATCCTCTTCGCCGTTGAGGTGAATATCACTGCACACGGCAAAACGCAAAACAGGTGTGAAATCGGCAGGTGCCTTGTGCGTTTTGCCCTTGCCGGGATTTTTGATATGCGAAAGACCGAACAGGCAGCCGATGCCTGCGGTGAGTGCCTTATGTGCCAATTGTCCTGTTATGTTAGAAACCATTTTTTATTCCTCTCTTACCATCTGTTTTCAACATATTCGCAAAATGCAAACAGGTCTTTGATTTCGAGCTTTGTGCCGTCATCCAATGTGACATCCCCGTTCCAGATCCCGTAGATCTGATGACAGTTCATTCTGCCGATCTTGAGATCGACATCACTGTGATTGTCAAATGTCGGCTGCATGGTCATATTGAATCTGCCGTCCTCGGAAATGAATTTCCAATCTTCCATATAACGATCCTTGGGGAATTTTTCGACATCCACCGCACCGAATTTATGCACTTTTCCGTCATAAAAAAGGCAGGTTTCGGTGGCATTGGATTCATCCCCGATCGCCCATGTGATTTCAAAGCCGAACAGGTGCTTTTTACCGTCTGCATCGGTAAGATATGTTGAGCCACTGCCCCAGTACCATACCATTTCATGAACGGTGTTCACTCTTCCCCAATCCATGGCACAGAATGAATTTTCTTTGGTGAATTCGTATTTGTAATCACCGTATTGAAACACCGCCTGCGTGGGCATACAAGCCTGTTTGGTGGTCATAAAATAACGGGTGGGATCTTCCTTGAACGGCAGAACGGTGGTGATGTTTTCCATGCCGACGGGGATATCCATCTGCACGTTGCAAACAACCTCTTTCCCTTTGTGCAGCTTTTTAAAGGACAAGGTGCGTTCGGTCTCTTTGGTGTGGAAATCAAATTCGGCTTTGCCGATTTTTCCATTGAAGCGGTTGGGCACATCCCCTTTTGCGGGCGGCACAACCTTGTCGCCCAAAAAGTAAGAGCCTGCATCCACAATGACCTCACCACTTATCAGGTCGGTCAGTTTGGCAGCCACATAGCCGCCGATGTTGATGCCTGCAAAGCTGACAAGCAGCTGCATTCTGCCGTCGGTGATGGTGTAAAAATCCCATTCCTTGCGGCTGATAAGGCCTTTTTTTACCTTGGTACGATCGTATGTAAAAATATTCTTCCTTGCCCAGCCCTTGGCAAGCAAAGTGCCGTCCTCTGCGAGCAACGGCGTTTCTTCGGTGTATTCGGTCTGCTTTGATTTTTCCGTTCATTGTGTAAACGGGACATAGGTTCTTTTGTGCTCCATAAAAATCCTCCCCGTTAATAATGCATATTTGTTTTATCATACCACATCTTTTTCAGAATGTCGAGAAGCACTGCAAAAATATATTTGTTTTTTATGAGCAAAATCCCCTGAACAGAAGTTTTTCCGTTCAGGGGATTTGAAATTATTTCGCTTTTGACCGCGTGAGATTTTTGGCGGAAACTGCAACACCGCAAATGCACATTGCAAACAAAAGCAGAAACAGCAGTAAATTGTTTTCTGCTTCAACGGGCAGCAAATGAAGCAAACCGTTTATGCCGCAAAAGGGCGGCATAAAGACAAGAATGGGAATCATCATGGCTTCACTCCAATCAGGATTGCGTACCGTTGTAAAAATAAACAATGCCGTAAAAATTGCAAGAATACAGGAATAAACAATCAACACAACATCACAGGCGGATGTTCTGTTCTGCTTCTGATTGAACAGTACAAACAAAAAGGAAATCGGACACAAAACAGAAAAAACCACAGCAATCAAGCTCGAAGAACCGCCAAAAAGCAGATTTTCAAGATTCAAAGCAAAACTGATAACAAAAACACAAGCACAGACAATGCAATGTATTTCATTGTTTTTCAATTTTAACATACAATGACCTCCTTCTCTGCAATCATTTATTCCATTTGAATATCATTCGCTATGCATGCGGCAATGTGTTCTTCAACCGTTTTGCCGTCAATATAAACCGCCTTGGTCACGGCATGACCTTTGAAAATATGCACCTCGGCATAGGCTTCATCAAAATAGTGTTCAGTACTGCGCCATCCCCATTCTTCTTTTTGCGCTTCGGGGACAAAATACAGCCAGCGGTAATCGTCTTCCGGAACTTCCGTTTGCAGAGCATAGATATGCACACGATAGGGCATATTGAAATATCTTCCGGACTGTGAACGGATGTAATTACCGTTCGGTCGCTTGTTTGTGATTTCCACATCCGCAAAACCGTCCGAGCCGGTTTTCACACCGCAATAAACACCTCTGGTTGTCACATAAGGCAGGTAATTGAAAGTAAGATACACATTGTCGGTGTGCATCCATTCCACCGAAGTAAGTGTCATTTTGTAAACGGAAGCCCTGTTTTCAAGTCCCCAATCAATGTAAGCGGTGTAGCTGACCATGCCGATGGGCACGAGCAATTGCAAAACAAAAATGACAAGAAGCAAAATTGATTTTCTTTGTTTATTCATCCGTCTGCACCTCCTGTTCCTTGAGTGCGCGTTGTTTGACTCGCTTTGAAAAACGGAAGTTAATGAGCAGGATGACGGCACCGACGATAATAAACAGAATGCCGTAGCCGAACATATCCAATTGGAAGATATAAAGCACCGACACGAGCTGGGCTATGATCATCAGAATGCCGAGATTCAGCGGAATGAAACGGCCGAGCCTTGCACCCAGCACAATAAGACTTGCACCCTGTGCTACACCGACCAACAAGGCAGGGAAGAAAATCCATTCATCAAAAAGCTCTGCATCCCCTGCAAACGAGAGCAGGAAAACAACCGCAGCCAAGGCACAGAACAGCATTTTGGGGCTGTTGGTAAGCAGATTCTTTTTACCGAGCAGCCAGCCGACCGCAACACAAACAGCGGACAGCAAAAATGCAAACAAGGCTAACTTATCAAATTCAAAGCCGCCGTAATAATACACATCCGGGTGCAGTCGAATGACATTGAACACGCTGATTACTGCCGTGCCGAGTAGGCCGAGCGAAGCGGAAGGCATGACATTGCTTGTGCCTTTGTCTGTCATATACAATGACAAAAATGCAAAGCCGAGCATTGCAAAAAAGCCTTCATCCACCTCAAAGCCGCAGATTCCGAGCAGAACAAAGCAAGCGATTGTGCTGATCCACACACTGTAAATATAACGCACATCTTCTTTGTTTTTGCGTTTGGTGAGCGTGAAGAAAATGCCGACAAGCAGCAAGGCGATCGTCACAAAGAAATACAAAAGATTTCCCGTATTGTCGAGTTTATTGATGCCGAATGCAAGCACCGCCGCGTAGTAAGCAATCAACGGTGACACCGCATCGAGGATGAATATCACAGGCAGAAACAGCAATCCGTCAAACAAAAAGCATTCAAAAAAGTCGGTTGAAACGGAAAAGATACTGTCTGCCAATGCCACGGTTGCCGCACAGCCTGCACACCACAGCACCGCCGCACCCTCACGCCACGGCAGGCTGTCATATTTTTTGCGGTAGGCATAAAAGGCAATCGCTTGACCGGCGAGCATCGGCACAAATGCAAAGATTGACAGCAGTGCATCGGGGATATATTCCCAGAAACCACCGAACACAAAAATCAGTCCGCAGCCGAGCAAAAGACTGCCGATGACGGCAAAAATAACAATGATGAGTTTTTGCGGATCGGTCTTTTTCTCCCGTTGCTTGCGGCTTGTGCCGTAAATAAGTTCTTCAATTTCGACCCCAAAAACCTCGGCAATGCGGGCAAGGGTTTCAATGTCGGGTTGGGTGCGGTTATTCTCCCACCCGGACACGGTCTGTCGGGTTACATTGAGTTTTTCGCCAAGTGCTTCTTGTGTCATATTGTTTTGCACACGAAGCCGTTTGATGGTATTTGCAACTTTCGTCATTCTCATCACCTCGTCTCTATTTTCTCACATTACAAGTATTTTGTCACGCAAAAACAGAAAAAAAACAGGGACACAATTTGTTGCATTGATGAAATTTCAGCTTATTATTCAACATTCATCTCAATAACAATAAAAAGAGAGAAGCCGAAGCTTCTCTTTGTCGATGTATTCATTTAATACTGTGCCACACATCTCTCGTAACGGCATATACAAACATATCACAATAGCGATTATCCGTGTATTCTTTGATTCTCTGCATACCGATGCTGCGCGCTGTGGAATAAGACGCAACATTTGAGGCTGTCATATAGGAATAAAGACAATCAAAATCCGTGTTTGCAAATGCCCAGTCACGCACGGCACCTGCCGCTTCACGCGCATAGCCTTGTCGCCAATGGTCTTTGTGGATGTGATAGCCGATTTCGGGCAACTGCACACCGTCAATATTCTGCATGGTGATACCACAGTCGCCGATGAATTTTCCGTTTTCTTTCAGCTCAATTGCCCACAGACCGAAGCCGTACTCCGTATAATTCTTCAGATTCCAATCAATCCAACGTTTTGTTCCGTTTGCATCATAAGGTGACGGATAATGGTGCATAGTTTCGGCATCAGAAAGAATTTCATAAAGAGCTTCAAAATCCTGCGGTGTGTATTCACGCAATCGCAGGCGTTGGGTTTCAAGTATTATTCTCATTTCTTTATCAACTGCACGACGCATTCTGTATGGTCGGTGTGGGGGAACATGTCCACGGGTTGGATTTTTTTGACAACATATCCTTTTTTGATAAAAAGATGCAAATCCCTTGCAAGCGTTTCCGGATTACAGGACACATAGACGATTCTGTCCGGAGCAAGCTTTGCTGCCGCATCGATGAACTGCGGTGTGCTGCCGGCCCTGGGGGGATCCATCAACAACACGTCGCAATGCTCTCCGTTTTCGGCAGCATCACACAAAAATTCAGTCGCATCCGCACAAACAAAGCGGATATTCTTCATATCGTTGAGCTTTGCATTGTTGATTGCATCCTTGACTGCCTGCGGATTGCTTTCAACACCGACAACATGACCTGCCGTTTTGGCTGCAACCATACCGATTGTACCGACACCGCAATAGGCATCCACTACGGTTTCATTGCCGGTCAGCTGTGCATACTCCATGGCGGTGTTATAAAGCACTTCCGTCTGCACAGGATTGATCTGATAAAAAGACTGTGCGGAAATACGGAATTTGAGACCGCAAAGGATATCCGTGATATAACCGTCGCCATACAAAACGGTCTGTTTTTCACCAAGCACCAAAGAAGTGAACCGATCATTGACATTGTGAATGATCGTTGTGATATCGGGATGTGCTTTCAACAACGCTGCAACAAAGCTGTTTTTGCCGGGGAATACTTGCGTTGCGGACACCAAAACAACCATAATCTCCCCTGTTGCAAAAGCACGTTTGACCAACACATGACGCAAAAAACCGCTTCGGTTGAATTCGTTGTATGCAGTCAACTTAAAAGCCTTCAACAGCTTTCGCACGGTGACAATGATGGCATCGGCTTTTTCATCTTCCAACAAACAGGAATCGACCTTAACAATGCGGTGCGAGCCTGATTGATAGACACCGGAGATGAGCTGTCCGCCTCGCGTTGTTCCGAATGCAGCCTGCACTTTGTTGCGATAATGATAAGGCATTTCCATGCCGATAATTTCTTTTACATGGCAAAACCGTCCCAACAGCTTGATCACTTTTGCTTGTTTAAATGAAAGCTGACGGGAATAGTCCATATTCAGGATCTGACATCCGCCGCATTTCCCCGCGACCGGACATTTGCATTTTTGATTCGACATGCTGCCTCCAAAAACAGGCGGCGCATAACAACGCCGCCCGTAAAAAATATGTTTTAAATTATTCGCCTTTCATTTCGACAAGTTCCTGGGTGCCTTCATAAGCAATAACGGAAAGCTTGACGGAATCATAAATTGCAGCGGAAATATCATCTTCGGTTACACCGAGAGATGCAGACCACTTGCGATCGATCCAGGTGTTCATACACATAAGATCAGCAAGACCTACGGGGTCAATACCGCCTTCAACACCACGGTCTGCGTAGTCCTTACGCATGGTAAGACCGAAGACCTGGAACATCCACTTCTGAATGTGAACGATCTTTCTGCCGGGCTTACCCATAGCAGCATGAACGATGGAAAGGAACTGATCCCAGGTCAGGTTATAGAAACCGATGGGATAGCACCAGCCACCCTTGTTCTTTTCAGCAGCACCGACAATAGCCTGTGCTACCTGACGAACTGTCAACATGGTGGTACCACCCTTGGGATACATGGTGGTGGGCTTCATACGGGCAAGCTGCTCAATAAGGATAACCCAGACAGGCTTTCTGCCGGGCTGTGTGCCGAAGATGTAAGGCAGTTCAAGAACTGCAACATCCATGGTTCCGTCCTTTGCAAAAGAAACAGCAACGTTTTCCTGTTCAATACGGCTGCGGATATAAGGATGCTTCTTGGTCAGTTCAAGTTCGGGATAATGCTTTGCAAAGTAAGAGAAGTAGGATCCGAGAACAACAGCATGCTTGATACCGACTTCTTTACCGAGGGTCAGGAAACGACGGACGGGTTCAATGTTGTACTTCTTATAAGCATCGTATACGGGAGCCGGGAATTCAACACGTTCGTCAACACCTGCGGCAAAAACAAAGGTGTCGCAACCCTTCATCATTTCTTTGAGCTCATCGTCGCTCATGTCGAAGTAGTTACCCCATACAAGTTCCATTTCTTCGGGGATGGGTGCACCTGCAGGAAGAGGGGGAAGTGCGATGGATTTGACTGTGTGACCTCTGTCAATAAAAATCTGCGCTGCTGCGGAGCCGAGAAGACCGGTACCGCCAATCATGAATACATTCATTTTCTTTTCTTTCCTTTCCTTGATGTTATATAAACATTATTATTGATCCACATAATTCTGCACGTTGACAGAATGTTCTTCGAGTGTTTCTGCACAGTAGATCTGACCTGCTTTGTCGTGGCAGAAGTAATAATAATTTGTATCATCCGGATGCAGAGCTGCGTAAATAGCATCATCACCGGGGTTACAGATGGGGCCGACAGGCAATCCGACACGCTGATACGTATCGTAAGCTGCAAGCAGTTTGGTAAGCTGCGATTGCTGCATAACGGTTGCATCAAGATTTGTGATGTAATCCTGTGTGGAGTCACAGTCAAGCGTGGTGAATACAGCAGGTTGCTTTAAACGGTTGTGCAAGATAGAGGAGATGGTAAACATCTGGTTTTCATCATTGGCTTCTTTTTGAATAATCGATGCAATCACAAGGATTTCATCCACAGTATAGCCCAGTGCATCAGCAGCCGACTGATAAGAATCCGACCAGCGGTTTTTGAAGTTCGTCAGGAATCTGTCGAGAACACTGTATACATTTTCACCAACATAGAATTCATAGGTATCGGGATAGATATAACCTTCAAGCAAGCGGTAACGCTCTTCCTTGCTGTCAATCGAATTCAGGAAATCATAGGCTTCGGGGAATTCATAGTTTGCGATTGCATTGTAGAAAGCATTCTTGGACTCGATAACTTTATCTGTATACAGTTTTTCAGCAATCTGATCGAGTGTATAACCTTCCGGGAATGTAACAACAACCGTTTCAAGAGCATCGGTTTCGGACAACATGGTATCAAGCATTCTTTCAACACCCATATCTGCCGTCAAAACGTGTTCACCGGGGAAATAGACAGAGTTTTCATCATACCCCAAAAATCCCATCAGCAGATTGCAAAATTCGGCACTGTAAATCAAACCGTTCTTTTCAAGCATTGCAACAACCTGCGAAGTTGTCATACCTTCCGTGACATAAACACTGACGGGGGTATCACTGCGGTCAATTGCAATGATGTCATTGACACATCCCATGATGGGAATTTTAAATGCAAGACTGGAAAGGAAAATAACAACAATCAGAAGAATGCTGATGAAAAGGCTCAGGAAGTTGTGGACTCTGCGTTTTCTGCGATACATCCGTCTTCTTTCTTCCTTTTCTGCAACTTTGCTGTCAACTTTTGTCTTTTTAGCGGCCGGTTTCGCAGCCGGTTTCGCTGCCGGCTTTTTTGGTGCAGTGCTTGCAGTTTTTACTGTTTTCTTTTGACTTGCATTGGGTTGCTGTGCCATGGCGGATTGTCCCTCCTTCGGCAATTTTTGTTCAAGGTTGTTCTTCGGCTTAACATTAGTTTGTACAGAAGCACCTTGCACCTGTGATTTGCTTTGGTTTTGCATTGCTTCCCTGCGGATTGCATTCAAACGGGCCTGACGTGCAAGCTCTTCCCGTTGTTTTTTTTCATCTGCAACCGTTTGCGTGTTTTTTTGTGTTGCATCTGCTTCAGTCGAACGTTTTGCAGTAGCTGATTGATTGGAAAAGTTACGCAACAGATCATCGTAAGCAGAAGATATCTCAACACGAGAGAGCTCACGTTCATTGTTTTCGTTTTTTCTGTCGTTGGTATTCATGAAAAACTCCTTTATTTACCGGGGGTATAAATCCTGGTTTCTGTTATGAACAGTTCAAGACTTCTGTCATACTTGCCGTGCGGAAGTGAATCCTGACGACAGGCTTCATAACACAAACCGATTGCATTTCCCTTGAAATCAGTTAAAAAGCGATCATAATAACCCTTGCCGTACCCTAAGCGATAACAATTTTTATCAAATACAAGTGCAGGTACAACACAAACGGAATTGTCTGTTTCAACAGCTTCCGTGCAAACATCGGGATTGGGCTCCCTGACACCGAAACTGCCGCTTTCCAACTGAGAATGATCTGTAATATAATAAAATTTCATATTGCGTGTACCCGGTATGCAACGCGGAACTGCAACCTTTTTACCAAGTGCCCACGCAGTTTCTATTATTTCGGCTGTATTGACTTCGATATCCGTAGACATATACGCAAAGATAGCGGAAGCATCACGAAAACTCCAAAGATTCAACAGTTTGTTTGCGATCTTGTGATCCAGGCGATCCTTTTCCTGTTTGTCGAGCGACAGACGGTAATTCTTTGCTTCATTTCGAAGTCGCATTTTCAGCGGTCGTATATCTTTTGTCATTTGCTTTGAATCTGACGGCATATCGCATCCGCGGTTGCCGCATCCTTTACCGCAGCAATAATGGCAAAAGCGAAGTCCGCAGCCACGCCTGCACCTCTGGCGGTAATTATATTTCCGTCCGTTTCAACAGGTGCGCCTGTTGAAACGGCACCATGTAAATCATTTTCAAAACCGGGGAAACAAGTTGCCGTTTTGCCTTGCAGCATCCCTGCATGTCCGAGAATGGAGGGGGCAGCACAGATGGCACACAATAATTTATTTTCTTCAAAAGCACGTTTGACAAAGTGCATCACTTTTGCATCATTTTCAAGGTTGATCGTTCCGGGCATACCACCGGGAAGAATCACGCCATCCATTTCTTCATTACCGGAAAGATCCTCGGCTGCAATATCGGCAAAAACAGAAATGCCATGTGCACCGACAATCTGCCGACCGTTGACACCGACCGTTTTGATTTCAATTCCTGCCCGACGCAGATAATCAACAGGGGTCAAAGCTTCAATTTCTTCAAAACCTTCCGCCAGAAACAGGTAAATCATAAAAATCAATCCTTTGTCAATTCATCGTCAAAAAAGCAAACAGTCCATCGAAATTCTGCGATTCCTTAAAAGCCGCCAACATTCCGTAAGGCTGCACTGTTCCGCCACACACATTCCGGCTGACGGGATATACAGCAAAATCGCAAAACCGCGTACCGCCTTCAAAGAACATTTCACAACCGATTTGTTCAGCATAACGGTAAACCGTCGGCAAAAATACAGGTGCATCCGCAAGCGATTGCGAATAAGCATACATTTTATCTGCCCCTATGATTCCTTCCGTATCCGCATCAGACAGATATCGTGCATACAGGACAGTTTCAAAACCGTGCTTACGGTAATAGTCATACAAAG
Source organism: Acutalibacteraceae bacterium (assembly GCA_045576275.1). Taxonomy (GTDB): domain Bacteria; phylum Bacillota; class Clostridia; order Oscillospirales; family Acutalibacteraceae; genus RUG806. Next base: position 10,727 of record JAZNGB010000042.1, on the reverse strand, counting down.
ATTCTTCAGCAGGACACAGATAAACAAAATCACCCTGCTGACGGGCATAAACCAATGCCTCTGTAAGCAGCATCCCCATTAACCCCTGTCCGCGGTAAGACGGTAAGGTTGCCGCAGCATAAAGATAATACCCTTTTTGATCTGCAAAAGAAACAGGAAGAAGATACAATGCCGATACCGCTTTTCCTTCAGCTGCGATGTAAAAACAACCGTCGGAATCAAAAGCATTGTCAAAAAATGCATCGGTTACTTTGCGAGAATCACCGAATACAGTTTCCCACAGGCATTGCAAGTCGTCTTTCTTGCAAGGGTCTTTTGAATATTGTGCCATATCATATACGGATGCCGAGCTTTTCATACAAAGCTGCGGTCGGATACACGGAAAACTTTTCTGCCATAAAAGCGGGTTTGTAAGACTGCTTTGCTTTTCGCAAGCCTTCATCACCGGCACAGTCTTCACGGTTGATATATATAAATCTGCCTTGCAGTTGTTTTGCAAACTCTCGGTTGATCACAGGATAAGCTCCTCGATAATCGGGTAAACACTTTTCGATGTGGGTACAGAATGTATCCCCTGTCAACTTTTCTCCAAGCGTAAAACTGACAGGTTGTCCGTCCGCAAACAAGACACCGCCTTCTAAATGCAGGGCATCAAACTGCTCTAAAGAACGTTGCACCACCGCATATTCGGCATAATCAAAACTGCCGTATTTTTCAAGGAACCACGCATCTGAAATGCGGCGACACATCTCAATATGTGCTGCTGCCATTCTCTCATAATGCCAATCAGGATGTTCATTCACAAACCGCGTAATGTGGTTTCTTTTGGCATGGTACTTGCCGCCTTTCAGCTCCGCAAGATCCTCTGCACGGTAAATAAAATCATCCGTATCGGGTGTGCGTCGGATGCAAAAAAGCGATGTATCGGAAAAATACGTTTTACACTCCGCTTCCGTCAAAGACGCAAGATGAAAAGGCTTTCCGTTTGCACGAACATCTTTAAAAAGAAGCTCCAATGCACCTGCTGTATCTTTTCCGCCGACAGGCATAAGATAGGTTATACTGCGCTGTCCGCCTTTGTAAAAAACAAAACCGTTTTTCAACGCAAGAAAAGAATCAAGACTGAGTGTCCATGCAAAGGCATTGCCAAAACAATACTCGCAACTGTTGCGATCTGCTGACAAAAAAGCTGCTCTGTATGCAGCTGCATTTGCGATCTCGGGTTTTGCAAATAATAACATGCAAGCCTCCAAATGCACACAAAATCAAATCATAGCACTATCTCAATGATACATTATACCAAAACTTTTTTCATATTACAAGTATTATAATAAAAATCTTCTGCGAAGATCACAATAAATATTATTTTATGCAAAAAAAAGAAAAGGGACAGTTTCATTCAGATACAGAATGAAATGCCCCGGTGCATTTTATTATTTGTCTTTTCCGTCGCGAATGGATTTGAGCTTTTCTTCCATTTCGCGGATGGTGTCGAGATCTCCGTCAGATGCAGCAACTGAAGCTTCTTTTCTGCGTGCGAGCAGCTCAGCATACATCAATTCCTTCTTCTTGCCGTGCAGATCATAGAACAGCATAGGAACGATGCCGAGTGAACTTGTAATGGCAGGAATAATGGTAAACATTGCAAACAGCCAGAACTTGACCTTGTCGGGCTGTTCGGTACCTGCCGTGTATGCATTCTGATCGTACCCTACAATCTTTTTGAGAGCAGTTGTCACAACACCGCTGACCGAGGACGAGACCTTTGCGGCAAGTCCTTTGGCAACACTTGTCATGGCTTCGGTACGATAACCGTTCTTCCATTCGCAGTAGTCCATGGATTCGTTGTAAAGCTCGGTTCCGATAACACTCATAAGACCATAGAACACAGTCCAGATGAGTTCCCATGTTGCCATCGCAAAGAACATCGGCAGCTTTTTCTGATAGAAGCCGCCTGCATAGGTTTTCCGATTCATGCCGATACAACCGAACAGGAACACAAACACGTGCAGGAAGTTGCCGATATTGCGGCTTACGATATACAGAAAACGACTCGAGAATCTTCTTCTGAACCACGGAACAAATGAGTACGATACCGGTGACAACGGTGCAGCAGGAATACCTGCAACCAATGTCATGGATGCAAAATGCAACACGTCAATATAATAGTCCGATTTGCTGCCCGAAATACCGAAACCTGCAAGGAAATCGGAAAGAGTCATCAGCAAAACCGGTTTATTATTGGCAATGGAACGCAAGGAGTCAACAATGCTCGGTGTCTTGATCGACTGCATGACTCTTTCTTTGGAGTTCATGAAAAACCAGAACGACATGATACTGGAAACAATGGTGGTTGCCGCACCCATACCGACAAAGGTACCGCGCAACTGCTTTTCAATGGTGGCGGCTGATTTCATTGCCTTGTTATCAATAACATCAAGCAGAATCGTCATGGCATGTTCAGGCAGTTTTTCTCCGAAAAAGCCCGAAGCAAAGTTTGCCATGGTAATCAACCTCGTTCTGTCCACCGGATGCGGTGTAATGACGGCAAGCATACCTGTTCTTGCAATACCCTGGAAGGTACCGACACCCTCACGTATGATTTCAAGCACAAGATAGAACACGAATTTACTGACCGACATGGCATTCTGTCCTGCAAACAGATAGGGCATGAACCAGTATAACAGTGTTCCGATACAACCCGGAATGGCAAGACCCAACAGATAGGGTCTGAATTTACCCCAACGCGTACGGGTTTTTTCGACGATAGCAGCGGTGAAAATATCGTTGACGATATCCCACACACTGTTGATAGATCTTACAATGGTCTGATAGCCGAGGTCAATTTTGACGATATTGGTGATGAATCGCCCTGCATAGGTATTGATATTCAGGCTCTGTGAGGCATCCCACAGCACGAAACCGACGGTTTCCTTATTGCCGACATAACGCCTGTTCTGATATACATAGCCGAGTTGTTCATCCGTGAATTCCTGTTCTCTGATCTTTTGTTCAGCCAACAAAATCTCTCCCTTACTTCCTTTTTTTCATCATAGCATATTATGCAAACAGATGCAAGTCATCTTATGCTGATAATACTCTGTTATACAAAAAAACAAACAGATGCCGCAAAATACGACATCTGTTTAAGAACATTATTTTCTGTCGCGGATTTCCTTGAGCTTTGCTTCAGCTTCTTTAATACTTTCAAGATCACCTGCTGAAGCTGCAACCGAGGCTTCTTTTCTGCGTGCAAGCAGCTCGGCATACATCAACTCTTTCTTCTTACCGTGCAAATCATAGAACAGCATCGGGATGATACCGAAAGAGCCGGTAAGTACGGGAATGATGGTAAACATAGCAAAGATAAAGAACTTTACCTTATCGGGTTGTTCCCTGTCATCTGCCCACGCACTCTGATCATAACCGACCAGCTTCTTCAATGCGGTGGTAACAATACCGCTGACAGAAGTAGAGACTTTTGCAGCAAGACCCTTTGCGACACTTGTCATTGCTTCCGTACGGTAGCCGTTTTTCCATTCGCAATAGTCCATGGCTTCGTTGTAAAGCTCGGTACTGATGACCGAACGAAGTCCGTAAAACAGGCAGAAGATCATTTCCCAGAGAGCCATTGCAAAGAACATGGGCAGTTTTTTACGATACAATCCGCCTTCGTATGTCTTGGGATTGAAACCGATGCAACCGAACAGAAATACGAAGACATAGAGGAAATTGCCGATATTCTTACTGACGATATACAACAGACGGCTCGAGAATTTGCGTCTGAACCACGGAACAAATGAATATGAAATGGGAGTGATGGGTGCAGCCGGAATACCTGCAAACAAAACCATCGAGGCAAAATGCAGAACGTCAATATAATAATCCGTTTCACTGCCCGAAATGCCGAATCCGGAAAGGAATTCGGATAAAGTCAGCAACAAAATAGGTTTATTATTTGCAATTGAACGCAATGAATCCGAGATTTTCGGAGTGCTGATGGACTGCATGACGCGCTCTTTGGAAAGCGAGAAAAACCAGAACGACATACCGCTTGCAATAATCGTTGTTGCAGCACCCATACCTACAAAAGCACCACGCAACTGCATATCTATGGTCATATTATTCTTGATTGCTTTGTTGTCAATCAGATCCAAAAGAATGGTCATAATCTGTGCCGGCAAATTCTCCCCGAAGAATCCGGAAGCAAAGTTTGCAACGGTAATCAACCTCGTACGGTCAACAGGGTGTGGCGTGATGGTTGCCATCAGACCCGTTCTTGCGATATTCTGGAACGTGCTGACACCTTCACGAAGCATCTCCATGACTACATAAAAGACAAATTTACTTAGCGATAAAGTAGACTTCCCTGCAAACAAAACAGGCATAAACCAATACAGCAATGTAACAAGACATCCGGGCAAAGCAAGGCCCAACAAATAGGGACGGAATTTACCCCAACGGGTACGGGTCTTTTCCACAATGGCAGCGGTGAAAACGTCGTTGACAATATCCCACACACTATTGATGGTTTTTGCAAGAGTCTGGTACCCAAGGTCGATTTTTACAATATTCGTGATAAAGCGATTTGCATAGGCATTGATATTAAAGCTCTGTGTCGCATCCCATACAATGAAACCGATCGTTTCTTTCGTACCAACATAACGCCTGTTTTCATAAACATAGCCGAGTTGTTCATCCGTATATGTGCGGTTGGTGGCTTGCTGTTCTGCCAAAACAATCTCCTCCGTCTGCATCAATTTTTTTTATGATATCATATTTTTATTTGCAATGCAAGAGCATATCATTGCAGAACAGTACAATATTGCTTTTCAAAGATTGATTTTCAAATATCTGCGATAGGACAGAAATACACACAGCAAACCGAATACAATAAAAAGCAATGCACAGACTGTTTCAAAATACGGAACGAGTGTCAGATATCCGCCTTCCGAAAACCAGACACCGCGATCATATAACAACCCGACCCCTGTCATACGTAACAGATAAAAAACGAAAGAAGAAGGTGACGAACACGGAACAGCAATCAACACAAGAATCAATGCCTGTAAACCGAAAAAGAATCCTGCCGTCGGTAAAATATGTCCGTTCACACAACCGAATGCTGCGGCAAAAAGCAAGAATCCAAGCATTACAAGCCAACTGACAACAACACTTGCTGCGAAATACGTGCCGACAGTCATACTTCCCCACGACACAAACGGCCCGTACGCATCATGCGTGATGCAAAGATTATTCACACTCGAAACAGACTGCTGCCATATATTTGTAAAATCATTTTGCAAAAACACAAAACCGTAGCCAAGACCGAACACAACAAGAAAAACGAAACTCGAAACCAAAACGGATGCTACTATTTTTTGAACCTGCAAACGTCTGCCGAACTTACAGGAAAAAACCAATGCTTGCGTATCGCACAAATTTTCTTCGGAAAGACTTGTCAGTACACACAACACGGCAAAAGCAGAACATAAAACCGATACTATCGTACCGAAATTCACAAACAGATCATTATGAACAGATGCAGTCAGATAATCAAAATACACGTCCTCTTCGCTGCCGTCCGTCGCAAGCTGTATTACACATTTTTCCAGATAATCGTATTTGTAACGCATGAAAAACAGTGCTGTCGGGGAAATATTTCTGCCACTGGAATCTGTTGCACATTCCAGTGTTTCATATATTGCACGAGCATCATAGGTATCAAAAAAATATCTGTCCGTTTGCAGGTTTTTTTTCATATTTGAATACAGATCAACAACCGGATATGCATCTGCATCCTGCTGCAAAGAAAGGATTGTTTCTTCATAATGCGCATTATAAACGGTTCCGGCTTTTGCAAAAACAGCCTGCAGACAATCGATCTGCACTTGGTGGGAATACAAATGTCCAAAACAGAATATCACCACAAGAACAAGGAAAAACAAAACCGCCAATGCCCTGTTCCGTATTATTTTTTTTATTTCTTGCAGCAACAAAAAAACCACCTCATGACATTTATTGATGCATCAATTCTTTCTTTCGTTTTTTCACAGCTGCCAGACCACACACAATACCGATCGTACAAAGAAGAATACAAATCGGTATTTCTGCCATGGGCACAGGCAACAACTGCGACAAATACAAGGGGCCACTTAAACTCTGACGGTATGAAAACGGAATGCGGAAAATTAAATTCGCAAACAGTTGTGCAATCACAAGCATCGGCAGCAAAAATCCGAACAAAGCTGTGTAGCTTTTTGCAAAAACACTTGCGGCAAAACCAAGCAAAGAGCATCCGACAGCAGTCAAAACCAACAACAAGCTAAGCAAAAGAAAATATGAATGCAATGTGCCTTTAAAATAATAGATCGTGAAAAAACTTTGAAATGAATTCAACGGAGATGCCCACAGCACATCCGGTGTCGTGAGACACAAATAAACACCGGCTGCCGTTATTCCGATAACACTTATCAACAAGGCCTGCAATACAGCTGTTTTGCATTGTGACGGCAACACTTTTTTACCGTTGCACGTAACCGTTTGCAGGATGCTCATCTGTGTAATGCGGTCGATTGCAGGCTCTGTTACCCCCAAAATAAAAACAGAAAACAAAACAAGAATACCGATAAAACGAAAACACTCTCCGACATTTTCACTGACCTCATAAGCCATAACACCCGTATATTCATCACTCATACAAAACTGCGTAAAGTACGCATTCTGAATCGAAAATGCTGTCTCGGACACATATTCGGAAAGACGTTCCCTGCTGTCATACCAAAACGAAATCGAATCTTCAATCCGCTGAAAAACAAGGCATTGATACAGGATTTCTTCCACCTTTTCCGCATCCGTGACTTTCAGATCCAGAAGAGCCAGCTCTTCTTCCGACATAAAGCGGTCAATGTCTTTTGAAACGCCGAACTCCAAGGTAAATTGTTCATCCGGAATGGCAAGAATCTCTTCTTCTGTCATCGCAGCAAGCCGTGTTTTATGATATCGCAGAAATGCATATTCTTCGTATGTTTTTATATTCGCATTACAAAAAGCTTCACATTCGCTCATTTGCTGCTGTATATCCGCCAACAAAACCGTAAAAAGTTCTTCTTCAATCACACTTCGTTCATTTGCATCGAGATGTGTACCGCAATACTCTGCAACAATGGCACTTGCATCGGCAGCAATGTGAAGGTCAACATCGGATACTTTCTGGGGAAAATAAACGCAAATCCCCAACACCCACACCATAACAACAGCAGCCAAACGCAACGGTTGCAAAATACGTTTACATTCCCATAAAAATATGTTCATTGGCAGTCCTCCCCGTAAACATACAAGAAAACATCCTCCAGTCCTGCACCGACCGACACCGCATCCGACGGTGTTTTTTCACTTACAAACCGACAACACATACCGTTTACATCCTGTCGTTCGCTCAAAAAGATTTCCCCGTCCCGCAAGGCAATGCCGACCGGTCGTTCATAGAGTTTTCCTTGCAGCATATTGCAAAGATTGCTGACACTTTCATTGCGATATATTTTGTGATCCTTGATCAGAATCACATGATTGGCAACGGTTTCCACATCCGACACGATATGCGTTGACAACAGTACAATACGCTCCCGTCCGAGTTCGGAAATCATATTGCGAAAACGCACACGTTCTTTCGGATCCAAACCGGCTGTCGGCTCATCAAGAATAATAATTTTCGGATCATTGAGCAATGCCTGTGCAATGCCGACTCTTCGCAGCATACCACCTGAAAGATTTTTCATTCTGACGTTTCTGTTTTCGATCATGCCGACCTGCATGAGAAGATCTTCAGTTCTTTTATTTGCAGTCTGCTTATCAAGACCTTTCAGTGCAGCCAGATATGCCAGAAACTGCTGCACCGTATAGCCCCTGTAAAACCCGAACGACTGCGGCAGAAAGCCGAGCAGATCACGGTATTGATCATCCATCTTGAAAATATCTTCTCCGTCCAGAAGTATTTCACCCTCAGTCGGTCGCATAAGGGTTGCCAGCATTTTCATCAAAGTCGTTTTCCCGGCTCCGTTCGGAGCAAGCAAAGCGTGCACACCTGTATCAAAACACAGCTCCACATTTTCAAGAGCCGTAAAACTTCTGTATTTTTTGGTTACATTTTTAACTGTCAGCATAATGAACTCCTTTTCGCACATAACGGTTAAGCAAAATAAAATACACAACAGCAAAAGCCAGTATCGGTAACACAAGAAGTATATTCGGGAGCGTTTGTAAGATAAATTCCCAATCTTCCTGCAGCAACATCAAAGGAAGCAGATTCAACAACAACCATACAATCGGCAGCAAACTTGCCGCAAACCGAACCTTCACATACAAAAGCACAATCAAAAGCAAGACGGCATACACAAACAAGGAACAGAATGCGAGCAATAACAGTTTCCAGAAATCACCTGCATGAAAGTATGCACTCAAAGCAACAAAAGGAATATCTGCCAACAAACTGACAGTGCCGAAACACAGCATTCTCACGGCTGTTATATGCACGGAGGTATATTTGCACACTTCCTGTAACGCAAGCGTGTCTGTCAGATGTTCTTTCCACGTACTCAGCAACCATGCGGTCAGATACAGAATCGGGGATGCCGTAAAAACAGCCGTGTGCAACACCGGTCTTGCCATTGTTGCTATCGCAGCATACACAAGCATCGCAAACAATACGGTGAGATACAAACAATCTCCGATTCCGAAAAACAGATTTCTGAATCCGAAAACGGTGTGCATATCACGCAACAGCGTAAAAACATTCTCTTTTTTCGACAAACCTTTTTTCAGAATTACGGAAACCGAAACTTCTTTTTCTTCTCTGTCGGGCATCGGAATATCAAATTGCATCGCCAAACTCCTTTCTGATTTGTTTCAACAAACGATAATAAACGGTTTTTACACGAGCCTCCTGCTCATGTGTCAGAAATGCAATCTGAGAAAAAGGCAGATCTGCAAAAATACGAAGTCGGAAGATTTGCTGTGTGGTAAAATCATAGGTACTGATAAAAGATTCTACCCTTTGCAGCAATTCACGGTCTTCCACTTTATATTCAAAACCTTCATCAATCGGCTCTGTAAAATCTTCAACAGACAAAAAACTCTGTTCCTTTGCACTGCGGGACCGACGGTAATCGATGATTTTATTGGAAGCAATCCGATAAATCCATGTTCTCACAGAAGCCTTTTTCGCATCGTACGTACTGTAAGCCTGTAAAACGGAAATAAAAATCTCCTGCGTCAGATCCATTGCAAGTTCTTTGTCGAATGTCTGTTTATATACAAAAATATAGATTTCATCATAATAGGCACGTACAAGTGCATCTGCCTGTTTATGCGTCAGTTTCTTTCCGAACTGCCTTGCCAATCTTTTCACCGCCTTCCCCCCTGCTTTCAACTCTATATACGAAACAAAATACAAAAAAGTTTCACTTTTTTTAAACAAACACAAAAAACCAAGAATAACAGATAAACTCAACTGCTTTTCTTGGTTTTTCATTTGGTTTTATTCAACACAAAGCATTTCACCGCTACGCACACAATACAGGACCTTATTCACATCAAACCAGATATCATAAAGCGTCGGATTGAAAACCCTTTTTCCGTCTGCACTCCAATGCAAAGAATGATAAGCATGAATGTAATCATAAATTTCAATATTGGTGGCATACCAGACATCATTGTGATTGCTCAGTTTCATGCAAATCGCATCCAACAATTCCCAATTGTTGTTACTTGAAAACTCATAGGCATGTCCCCACACATAAAACAATCTTGCCTGACGATCTGCCCAATAATGTTTTGCAAGATTCAACGACACAAAACGGTCAATGTAGTCAAAAACTGCAGGGTTGTTGTGATGTGCCGTGGGCATCCATGCAAACCAATCCTGCGGTAAGGCAAAACAATCATTATCACCGCCCAAGGTGCGTGCATATACAATGCCTAGGTCTGACAAATAGTTTTTTACGGTTTCATATTTTGTTCCGTTTGCGAACTGTGTAATCCCCGTATCAGGATAAGCCATACCGCGAATGATTCTGCCGAGTGCATTCTCCAACTCTTCACGGCACGTCAACACATCGCGGATACCATCTACAGCCGAAGCAATACCGCAAGCGACATGATGCTTTCCGTGTACGGCAATCTCATGTCCCTTTTCAAGCAGCTCAAGTGCATCCTGTGTTGTCAGACCGTCTTTGCCGGCAAGCATACGCGAACTGTTCAGATTGAACGTACATTTCATGCCATAAGAATCCAACACCGTCGCAAGACGTTTATCATCATTACATCCGTCATCGTAACTGAATGTCACCGCTTTGGGTTTTCCGCCGGGAAAGCGAATAAAACGATATGCCATAAAAACACTTCTTTCCGTATTGTTAAGATACTCCCATTATACTACATTCAAGCATAAATGCAATGGACAAAATCTATTTGAAAGAATACAAACTACAGCGTGATGATATACTAAAACTGTCAAATTAAAAACACCACCGCGAGGGTGGTGTTTTTAATTTGGCGCGCTTGCAGGGACTCGACTCTCGCACTGCGGTGCTCGGTCAGGTGCGGCTCGGAACGTCCACCGGACGTTCATTCACTCCCGCACCGCTTCGAGTCCCCTACTTGTAACTATTAAATTAAAAACACCACCGCGAAGGTGGTGTTTTTAATTTGGCGCGCTTGCAGGGACTCGA
>JAZNGB010000041.1:0-112375 GCA_045576275.1 Acutalibacteraceae bacterium | reverse complement strand
AAAAATAAACAGCCGCACGGGAGCGGCTGCTTGAAATAGTAATGCGGTGCTAAACTTCAGGACCCCTTTCAGGGGTAAAGCCAGTAACGGCCCCTTATAGGGGCAGAGCAAACCACCGGTTCAACCGGTGGTTTTGATTTGGGTTTATTCGGTTTCTTTTTCTTTGTAGAAGAAACGGTTTCTTTTGAATTTTTCGGGCGGTTTGATGGGGTGCAGGCAATCCTTGTTGCCGACAAAGTCCGAGGTTTCTGGGCCTTTTTTAGCAACCCAGTCCACGGCATTGCGGAGAATTTTGCGGACATTCTTGTCTTTGTAAATGGGGAATGTTTCGTGCCCGGGCTGGAAGTAGAAATATCTGCCTTCTCCTTTGTGGAAACAGCAGCCGGAACGGAACACTTCGCCGCCTTCAAACCAACCTGTGAACACAACCGCATCGGGGGTAGGGATGTAAAAATGCTCGCCGTACATTTCTTCATGGTCCAGACGGAAACCCTGTTCAACACCCTGTGCAATGGGGTGGAACGGATCGGTTGTCCAGACACGTTCCGCTTCATTGGCTTCTCTCCAGCGAAGAGAACAGGGCGTACCGCAGAGGGTTGTGAAGGGTTTTGAGAAGTGTGCCGAGTGCAGGAAAATCGCACCCATGCCTTCGCTGACACGACGACAGACATATTCGTTGATGTGATCGGGCACTTTGTCGTGTGCAATATGTCCCCACCAGATCAGCACATCCGTTTTGTCGAGCACTTCTTTGGACAAACCTTCTTCTATGTTTGCGAGGGTGACTGTGGAAACCTCGTGTTCACCCTCAAAAATGGATTTCAATTCGTTGTGCAAGCCGGTTGCGTAGGCTTTTTTGTGAGCAGGAAGATTTTGAAAAACATCTTCGTTGTAAATGACGATTTTCATTGTGTTTCTCCTTTCCGCACTTTGTATGGTTTATTTGCCGATGATCTGATCCGCAAAATCACTTAAAAATTCCGTGTCTGCAAGCTCTACCATACCTGCGTCGCAAGCGGCTGCCAGCTTGGGATTGATGGGCAGACGTACGCTTGCACCGATTTCAAAACGCTCTGCAATCTCTTCGAGCTTGCTTTCGCCGTAAATAAAGTGTTTTTTGTTGCAGTCAGGGCAAGTGAAGTAAGAGAAGTTCTCAGCAATGCCGAGTACGGGAATGTTCATAAGGCCTGCCATGCGGACTGCCTTTTCGACGATCATGGAAACAAGATCCTGCGGGGATGTGACAACAACGATACCGTCCAGTGGAATGGACTGGAACACTGTCAGCGGAACATCACCGGTTCCGGGCGGCATATCGATGAAAAGATAGTCAAGCTCGTTCCACACAACATCTGTCCAGAACTGTTTGACCGTACCTGCGATGACGGGACCTCTCCATACAACAGGAGCAGCTGCGTCTTCGAGAAGAAGATTGACGGACATGATTTCGATGCCTGTTTTTGTCAGGACGGGGAAAATGCCGAGGTCGCTGCCCGTTGCACGTTCGTTGATTCCGAAGCATTTCGGAATAGAGGGCCCTGTGATGTCGGCATCCAGAATACCGACTTTGAAACCGCGTCTTTGTGCTTCAACGGCAAGCAGGGAAGTGACGGAGGATTTACCGACGCCGCCTTTGCCGCTGACGATGCCGATTACTTTTTTAATGTTGGAGTGTTCATTCATCGGCGCCAGAAGGCTCGATTCCTGCTCGCGGGAACCGCATTTTGCGGAGCAGTTTGAACAATCATGATTGCATTCAGCCATTTGTATCACCTTTCTTTTTGTATAACAAACATTATACACCTCTTTTTTACTAAGTCAAGTTTGTATTGACAAGAAATCATAACTCTGCTACAATTATTACAAATATATTGAGGAGGTTATATTATGAGTTTTTGTCCGAATTGCGGTACACAGCTGGATGATGCTGTCCGATTTTGCCCGAATTGCGGTACCGGTGTGAATAATCAGGGCGCTCCCGGGTATCAACAGAACAATCTTTACAATCAGCCTTATCAGCAACCGCAGGAGCCCGACGTTCCTTCCACAGGTCTGAAAGTGCTTTGCTTCTTCATTCCGCTTGCAGGTCTGATTCTGTTCCTGATCAACAATAAGGAAAAACCTGTCAGTGCAAAAGCATACGGAAAAATGGCTTTGATCGGATGGTGCGTCTCCTTTGCTGTCAGTCTCGTTTTTGGTATCATCGGCGGTGTTGCCGGTGCAACGATGGGTTATTCTTACTTGTTTGCAAGCGGTTTTTTGATTTGATTGAAGATGCCGGACTGCCTCGAAAGAGGCAGTTTTTTTTACAGAAAAAAGAGATGCAAGAACAGATACGTTTTTGCATCTCTTTTTGTTTTTTGTACTGATCAGAACAAGCCTGAAATGACACCGTTTTCGTCTACATCGATGCGTTCGGCTGCCGGCACTTTGGGCAGACCGGGCATGGTCATGATGTCGCCTGTAAGGACAACAAGGAAACCTGCACCGTTGGAAATCTTGACGTTTTTGACGGTGATCTCAAAATTCTCGGGAGCGCCGACCTTTGCGGCATCATCCGAAAAACTGTACTGTGTTTTTGCAACACAGATGGGAAGCTTGTCGAATCCGAGTTTGGTCAGATTGTCGATCTGCTTCTTTGCTGCGGGAAGAATATTTACACCGATACCGCCGTATACACGTTTGGTAACGGTTGTGATTTTTTCTTCAATACTGCAATCCAGGTCATAGCTGAAAGAAAAGTCGTTTTCTTCTTCACAAAGACGCACAACTTCTGCTGCCAGGTCCATACCGCCTTTGCCGCCGTCTGCCCAGACCGTCGAAAGAACAGTATTAACACCGAGTGCACGGCACTTTTCGATGACAAGATTGATTTCTGCATCCGTGTCGGTGGGGAAACGATTGACAGCAACTACACAGGGAAGTTTGTAGACGTTGCGGATATTGGAAACATGGCGCAGTAGGTTGGGAAGACCTTTTTCGAGTGCTTCCAGATTTTCGCTGCCGAGTTCCGTTTTTGCAAGACCGCCGTGCATCTTGAGAGCACGGATGGTTGCGACCATAACAACCGCAGAGGGCTTCAGGCCTGCGTAACGGCACTTGATGTCAAAGAACTTCTGTGCACCGAGGTCTGCACCGAAGCCTGCTTCCGTAACGGCATAGTCGCCCAGTTTCATAGCCATGCGTGTTGCAATGACCGAGTTGCAGCCGTGTGCGATGTTTGCAAACGGACCGCCGTGCACAAAGGCAGGTGTGCCTTCGAGTGTCTGTACAAGGTTGGGCTTGAGTGCATTCTTGAGCAGAGCAGCCATGGCACCGGCAGCATTGAGCTGACCGGCTGTGACAGGTTCTTCGTTATATGTGTAGCCGACAATAATACGGGAAAGTCTTTCTTTGAGATCTGTGATGGAGGAGGAAAGACAAAGAACAGCCATGATTTCGCTTGCGACTGTTATATCGTATCCGTCTTCACGCGGAACACCGTTGACTCTGCCGCCCAGACCGTCCGTTACAAAACGGAGCTGTCTGTCGTTCATATCCACGCAGCGTTTCCATGTGATGCGTCTGGGGTCAATATTCAGGGCATTGCCCTGGTAAATGTGATTGTCAAGCATGGCAGCAAGCAGATTGTTTGCCGCACCGATGGCATGGAAGTCACCTGTGAAATGGAGGTTGATGTCCTCCATGGGGATGACCTGTGCCCAACCGCCGCCTGCGGCACCGCCCTTGATGCCGAATACGGGGCCAAGTGAAGGTTCACGCAGAGCGACCACGCAGTTTTTGCCGATTTTGCGAAGACCGTCGGCAAGTCCGATGGTGGTTGTGGTTTTGCCTTCCCCTGCAGGGGTGGGGGTGATGGCTGTGACAAGGATCAGCTTGCCGTCCTTTTTGTCGCTTTCACGCAGCAGGGACAGATTCACTTTTGCCTTGTCGGAGCCGTAGTATTCGAGGTATTTTTCATCAACACCTGCTGTTTTTGCAATTTCGGAAATGTGCTTCGGGGTTACGGACTGAGCAATCTCAATATCTGTAAGCATCGAAAAAACCTCCGTTTTTTTATCTGGATGCGCTTGCGTTCTTCAGTGTAACGTCATGGTAACCGCCTTCGACGATGCTGGTGGCGGAAACAAGCGTGATCTTTGCATCTCTCTGCAGATCGGCAATGGAGGTGACGCCGCAGTTGCACATGGTGGATTTGACTTTGTAAAGGCTCTTTGCAACATTGTCACGAAGAGAACCTGCGTAGGTGACATAAGAGTCAACGCCTTCTTCAAACGAAAGGGTTGTTTTGCCGCCGAGATCATAACGTTGCCAGTTGCGTGCACGGTTGGAGCCTTCACCCCAATATTCTTTCACATACTGGCCGTTTACAATGAGCTTGTTTGTCGGGCTTTCGTCGAAACGAGCAAAGTATCTGCCAAGCATCATGAAGTCAGCACCCATTGCAAGGGCAAGGGTCATGTGGTAGTCGTGAACGATACCGCCGTCAGAGCAAAGCGGAATGTAAACGCCTGTTTCTTCAAAATACTTATCTCTTGCAGCGGCAACTTCGATGACAGCTGTTGCCTGACCGCGGCCGATACCTTTCTGTTCACGGGTGATACAGATGGAACCGCCGCCGATACCGATTTTGATGAAGTCGGCACCTGCATCGGCAAGGAAGCGGAAACCGTCAGCATCAACAACATTACCTGCACCGACTTTGACGGAGTCGCCGTATTTTGCACGGATGAAGTCAATGGTACGCTTCTGCCAGATGGAGTAGCCTTCGGAGGAGTCGATGCACAGCACGTCTGCACCGGCTTCTACGAGAGCAGGAACGCGTTCTTCATAGTCTTTGGTGTTGATACCCGCACCGACCATGAAACGCTTGTTGCTGTCGAGCATTTCGTTGGGATTTTCTTTGTGGCTCGCATAGTCCTTGCGGAATACGAAATAAACAAGATTGCCGTTGTCGTCAACGATGGGAAGAGAATTGAGCTTGTGTTCCCAGATGATATCATTTGCTTCCTTGAGTGTGGTGCTCAGGGGAGCTGTGATGAGTTTGTCAATGGGGGTCATGAATTCGCTGACCTTTGTTTCGGGATCCATGCGGCTGACACGGTAGTCACGGCTGGTGACAACACCCAGCAGCTTGCCGTTGGCTTCGCCGTTTGCGGTGACAGCAACAGTGGAATGACGGGTCAGTTCAAACAGATTCAGAACATCAGCAAGGGTGTTGTCAGGTGTCAGGTTGGAGTCGCTGACAACGAAACCTGCCTTGTAGTTCTTGACTCTTGCGACCATGGCTGCTTCGTCCTCGATGGACTGTGAGCCGTAAATAAAGGACATACCGCCTTCTTTTGCAAGTGCAATTGCAAGGGTGTCGTTGGAAACCGACTGCATGATGGCAGATGTCATGGGGATATTCAGAGAGATTGCAGGTTCTTCACCTTTTTTGAATTTGACAAGCGGAGTACGCAGCGAAACGTTTGCGGGGATGCAGGTTTCACTCGTATAACCGGGAATAAGAAGATATTCACTGAAAGTGCGGGAAGGTTCGGTATAATAATGTGCCAAAGTAGTTTCCTCCTGTCATCATATATTAACATTAACCTACATTATACCCTTTTGTAATTTGTAAGTCAATCGATAGTTTATGAAAATATTCAGAAAATTTCAGTTTTCTTTTTAGTGATTGCGTACGATTGTTTTGCTTTGTTGGTTTTTGTCTGATCTGATTTTCTTTCTGCGAGTACGTCGGACCTGTTGGGCAAGTCTGCCGTCACGGATGAATGCACTCAATGCGAGCTGCTCGAGTTTGGATGCCGTCTGGTTGTAAAGATCGGCACGACGAGCATAAACCGTCAGCAACGTTTTCGGCAGCACCATAAAGCTGATTCGGATACCCGGCAACAGCAGTTTGGAAAAGGTTCCCAGGTACACAACATGAGATCCTCCGTCAAGTCCTTGCAGGGAGGGTGCGCGATGGCCTGCTAATAATTCGCTGTCGTAATCGTCCTCGACGATCAATATACCGTTTTTATCAGCAAATCGCAACAGACGGGTGCGTTCTCCGACAGGCATCACACCACCGTCTGCTGACATATGCGACGGAAAAAGATAAACAAGGCCGATTCTTTTTTTTGTCAGAATTTGCAGATCATCGGGGAATGTTTCAAAATGATGTACTTTTGCACCGTGATCTTCAAAAACGGCTTGTCCCTGCTTGAAAAGCGGTCCGATGATGGCAATGTTTTTCGGTTGGCCGCAAAGAGAATACAACAAGTGCAGGAGGCTTTGCGTGCCTGCTCCGATAACAATCTGATTCGGCATACAGACCACTTCGCGGTTTTTTATGATGTAATCACACACAGCATGCCGCAATTCAGGTTCTCCTTGCGGGTGTCCGTAGCCTGCAAGCCGATCGGAGTTGCGCAATACACTTTTTAAATATCTTTGCCAGAGTGAAAAATCAAATTCCGAAGTTGTTTCTGCGGAAGAAAACTCTGTCTGCGGATAGGCTTCATCTTCCGTAACGGTGATTTCCGCAGGCGGCAATGCCGAAAAGTCTGCTTCGCAAACATAGTGTCCGCTTTGCGGTTTTGCTGTTGCATAGCCTTCTGCTGCAAGTTGCAAGTAGGCGGTTTCGACCGTCGTACGGCTAATTCCGTATTCCGACGCACAGTTACGGATGGACGGCAGTTTCGCACCCGACGGGAGATTTCCGCTGATGATCAACGTTTTGTAGTGATCATACAACTGCATATATAATTTATCACTTTTTTTGTCAAACAGACCGGTGTGCATCTGTTATTTCGCCTCCAAACTGTACACTAAAAAATATTTAATTCTGTCTATTTATTTATGAACAGTTTTTGTTTATAGTATACTCTGTTCAAAACAATAAAACAAGTCCTCGGAGGGGAAAATATGAGAATGAAACGTTGTGCTGCAGTGCATGATATTTCCTGCATCGGTAAATGCTCGCTGACGGTTGCTTTGCCTGTTTTGTCTGCAATGGGTATTGAAGTTGCAAGTGTACCGACTGCTGTCCTGTCCACCCATACGACAGGTTTTACCGGCTATACATTCTGTGATCTGACGGAAGAATTGCCGAAGATTTCTGCCCATTGGAAAAAAGAAAATATCAGACTCGACGGTATTTATACAGGGTATCTCGGTTCTTTTGAACAACTCGGTTTTGTGGAGAGCCTGATTGATGATTTTAAAAACGATGACCTTTGTGTTGTTATTGATCCCGTAATGGCAGATCACGGAAAACTGTATCCCGGTTTTACACCCGAATTTGCCGCTGTTATGGCAAAACTTTGTGCAAAAGCAGATGTGATTGTGCCCAATCTTACGGAAGCTGCATTCATGCTCGGTGAAGAATACAAAGAAAGTTACACCAGAGAAGAAATCCGTTGCTTGTTGCAGCGTCTCGCAGGTTTTGGTGCAAAAAAGGTCGTACTGACCGGCGTCAGTTTTGAAGAAACAAAACTTGGCTGTGCAACATATGACAGTGAAACGGAAGAATTCGGTGAATATTTTACCGAGAAATTGCCTGTTGCTATCCACGGTACAGGGGATGTGTATGCAAGCACATTTACAGGTGCTTACCTCAACGGTAAGAGTCTGCTTGAGGCGGCTGCCGAAGCCTGCGATTTTACATGTGCCTGCATCAAAGCAACAATGGATGATCTTGAAAACCATTGGTATTCTGTCAAATTTGAAAAATGTCTGCATTTGCTGACAAAAGCAGAATAAAGTACAAAGAATACAGAAAAAAGGAAGCCGGACCGTTTCATCCGACTTCCTTTCTTAATTTAAAAGATATAATCCACTGCAACGCTTGTTTCACGTACGGCATGCATATGCTTTTTGACGACCTGTACATGGTAAGGATGCTGTTGGTATTCTTCGAGTGCATTTTCATCATCCAGCACAATCTCCAGAATCAGGTCATACGAGCGATCGGAATGTAAAATGTCGATGCCGACACGAATGTCACGCAGCAATTCCACATTCTCTTTCATGGAGAGCAGCACTTCTTTGGCTTTTTCACAGTTTTCAATACTGTTGTCTTTGAGTTTAAAACAAACAATGTGTTTAAGCACGGTCATTCTCCTTTTCTTTGTCAAGTTTGCGGTTTCGAAGTGTCAGAATGATATCTGCACTGACCATTACAAGATTGAGAATGTAAAAAATAAAAGGATAGGTCACAGGTGCATCAAGTACCGTAAAAGAGTAAATTTTACCGATAATACCGCAGACATACCCCAATGCAATAAGTACTTCAAACAGCAGACTTTTGCCTTTTGCGGTTTTTGATTTGATTGATTTGTACAAATTCAGCGGCCAGGATGCACCGAAGCAGATCACCATTGCCGCTTCAAAAATTTCATTCATTTTATCACCCTAAAAAAAGAGTTACCGTCAAACGGTAACCCTTCATTTTGTTTTGCTTATTCAGCGTCGTTCTTTGCACGGATGTCAGCGACAAGCTGTCTGATTGTGTCGATGATGCTCTGGATGAATTCTACGAACTGGTTGATAATATCCATTAGTAAATACCTCCGTTAATATATTTTTACATGTTCAGTATAGCACATTTATTTGTGGATTTCAATAACAGATTTTCATGTTTTTGTTGCTTTTAATGTGAAAAAACTTGTTATACCTGTACCTGGTTTTCTCTTCTCTTTGCAAGTTCGGTGACAATGCGTTCCTTTTCCTTGCCCGAAATCTTATAGAAGAACATCGGAATGGAACACAGCAGCATACTGATACCGGGGATCAGAGAAACCAAAGAGAACATGGCAAAGTTCTGCGTTCTTGTCAGATCCATGGCGGTGAGAATGGCATCTTTGGAATACATCTGTGCAGGATCAATGTCGATGACCATGTACATGATGATGATACCGCAGGTTGCAAGTGCATTTCCGAGTTTGTTGACAAATCCCTGGCAGGCAGAGCCAAGACCGTTGTCGCGGCAACCGGTTTCAAGTTCAATGTAATCCAGACAGTCGCAGATCATGGCATTCGAAACAACATTGAGAACACCCAACGGGATGCAGGAAATGAGAATGAACGGGGTGCAGATGTAGAGATTGTTTGTGAACCAACCGATGAGCGTCGTAAAAATGCTTGCAACGAAACCTAAAAGGCAGGTTGTGATAACGATTTTCTTGTAATCAAACTTACGCATGAGCTTGGGCATGAGCAGCATCGCACCGAACATACCGACAATGGCACAAACCTGGAAAATGGTTTTGACGCTCGAAATGCTTGCCTGGATATAGCCGTTGCGTTCGGCTTCTGTCATGGCATCCGTAAGTTCCGGACCGATGTAAAAGGCATAACGTGCAACGTGAATGGCTGCAGCCTGTACAAGATATCTGCCGGAAGAAAGAATGCCCATGGCAACAACGAGCATCAGCGGCTTGCACTTAAAAACTCGTGAAAGTGTGGACGGCTCACCGGAGTTGCGTTCCTTGACGGGAGGAATGATGCGTTCATTGATGTGGAAATAGGAGTTGACATACATTACAATGCCGATGGCTACGGTCACGGCAGCGATGATGAAATACTTTTGTTTTTCAAATTGCGTACCTGTTGTGCCGAGCAAGGCAGGCAATGTAAAGCCTGCAACAAGGAATAAAACTTCAGGAACGGCAGAGCCGATACCGTTGAGGTTTTTGGTGAAGGAGATAACATAACCTCTTTCTTCTGCGTGGGGGGTCATGAAGTTCGGAATGCTCCAGAACGGAACGTCAGCCATGGTGTAGCTCATTCCCCAAAGAACATAAACGAAAGCAGAAAAAACCATCAATGCCTTTGTTTCCATGTCGGGACTTGCATACATCAGCAGCGTCAGTACGGCGATGGGGGCGGCAGCATACAGAATATACTTCTTCATTTTGCCGCGTTTTGTGGGTTGTCTGCGGTCTGCAAGAATACCCATCAGCGGATCGTTGATGGCATCCCATACTCGGGCAAGCAACATCAGAATCAGAACAAAGGACAGAGGAAGCTGCAAAATGTTAACATAGTAGTCGCTTATGTAGCTGGACATCATGGCATAGATCATACCCTGACCCATCGCACCTACCGCAAACATGGAAAGCTCTTTTTTTGGAACAACATACCCTGGTCTGGGAGTTTTTATTTTTTCTTTTGCCATTGGTTTGCATCCTTTCTTTTAGTCATGAAAAAAGTATAGCACACAACATTCAATTTGTAAATAAATTATTCCGTCAGAATACGGAATGTGCGGACTTCGTTCGGTTTGCAGAAAAATGCAAAACCGTTTTCGTTGTGTTCGATTGCGGTGCCGTTGTTTTCCATCAGGTCGCATTCTTCGATCTGCTTAAAAGCAAAACCGAGATCGATCTGCACCGTTCCTCTTGTTGCATGTGCTTCATACACACGCAGAATGATTCCGTTTCCGTCTTCGGCAACTTTCAATGCATCCAGAACAATGTTTTCGTTGCTGATCGAAACAAAAGATTTTGTTTGCGGCAAGTTGCTGTTTTCGTTTTTTTGTAGCGTTACGCAAAGCAGCGGTGTGTTGAAAATGTTGGCTTGTTTGACGGTGCCTGCCTCTTGCCAGGTGCCTTTGTGCGGATAAAAACGGTAGGAGAAGGTATGCTGACCGCGGTCTGCCGTACGGTCGGGACAAATAGGAGACCGCAGCAAAGTAATGCGCAGCAGATTGTTTTCAATATCGTGGCCGTATTTGCACTCGTTGAGAAGAGAAATACCGTAGTCCCCCTCAGACAGATCCACCCATTTGTGTGCACAGTTTTCAAATTTTGCACGGTCATACAGGGTGTTCATGTGGGTCGGGCGTTCAATAAATCCGTGGGCGATTTCGTACGTAGCACGCAGGGAACGAATGGCAAGCGGGAATGCTGCCTTGAGGGTTTTTTCTGTTTCCTGCCAATCAGCTTCGGTATCAAATTGTACGAAACGATCACAATCATGCAGAACAAGAGTTTGCTTGATTGTGCTTCTGTTAAAACGGCGTATGATTTGTATTTTTGCACAGTCTTCGCTGTTTTGTATCACTTCAATGCTTTCCGCATTGCGTAATTCCCAATACTTTTTGCGATAATTCAGCTCCATGTTCCATGCACTTTCATGGATGGGTTTGTCCTGGAAGACCGTTAAAAGGTTGCCTTCCGGGGCGGAAATCAATTCTCGGTTGTTTTCTTTGTCAAAAATGCTTGTCAATAAACCGTTGTCATCCAGTTCTATGCGCAGGAACCGGTTTTCGATATGTTTTTTGCCGGCACAAACACCATTTCCTGCACACGGACGATCCTTCTTTTTATAAACTTTCCAACCGCAAGGGGGAACGGTTGCCGGGAAGCTGCCGTTTTCATCCTCGACAAGTGCAGTAACTTCCCACGGCAGGAAATTAAAGACTGCCGTATCACCGTCTTCTGCTTGCAACTGATTGCAGATCTGATGCAGTGCTGCATCAAGCACGGCATTGCCGTCGGTGTTCATCTTTTCGTATTCCAGACGGGTATTCTCGTATACTTCATGGATGGAAGTGCCCGGCAGAATGTCATGGAATTGATTGATCAGCAACAGTTTCCACGTTTCTTCCAGCTTTTTCTGCGGATAGGAAAGCTTTGTGCACAGGTTTGCAACCACGCTTGCAAGTTCTGCATTGCGAAGCAGAATTTCGCCTTTTCGGTTGTTCTTTTTTACAAATCCCTGACTTGTGAATGTGCCTCTGTGGTTTTCGTAATACAGCTCTCCGTCCCAGACGGGGAGTTCGTCGTTTGCATCTTCCAATTTGCGGAAAAAGGCATCGGGCATTTCCTGTTTAACGGCAGGCATTCCGGGAATCTGTGCGATTGCACGGCAGGATTCGATCATATCATAGGTGCATCCGCCACCACCGTCACCGTAGCCGAACATTCCGAACGAAGTGCCCGTTTCGGCTTTTTGACGATTTGTATGGTGGGTGTTATACACATACAGCGGATCAAATTCACCTTCGTAGTGCACATTCTGCACGAATGCCAACACCTCGTCTCCGCTGTGGGCACGCCAACGGAATGCGGATTGCGGAAACGGCTGTGTGTCGTTGTTTTGCAGTTTTGCGGTGATGAAATATTTCATGCCCGAACGGCGGATAATCTGCGGTAAAGCCCAGGTAAAACCGAAACAGTCGGGCAGCCAATAGATGTCCGAGCTGACACCGAATTCTTTCATAAAGAAGTTTCTGCCGAAAAGAAGCTGACGGATGAGCGATTCGCCCGAGGCAAGATTGGTATCCGCCTCCACCCATGTGTTGCCCGTGATGCACCATTGGCCGTTTCTGACCTTTGCTTTGACACGTTCAAAGATGTCGGGATAGTGCTTTTTCATAAAATCGTAAAGCACTGCCTGGCTTTGTGCAAAACGGAAATCGGGATATTCGTCCATCAAAGCGAGGTTGTTTGAGAATGTGCGTGCTGTTTTTCTTGTGATTTCAAGTACCGTCCAGAGCCATGCAACATCGAGGTGGCTGTGACCGGTCATGATCACTTCACCCGGGGTATGGGATGGAATGGCTGCAAGCGCTGCTTTTAAAAAGTGCAAAGCGTTCGGTACACTGCTGTAGAACGTTTGGGTATCAAAATCGAAATCGAGCATGTGCAGGGAATCATCCAATGCGTTGTAAACTTTTGTACGCACGACTTCATCGTTGATAAGTGAAAGAGAATCATAAACACGGCTGACAAGGAAATGGTATTCCTGTGTGTCTTTGTCAACGGTCAGCAGAGAAGCCGTACGCATTTGCATTTGGGTGCTTTTTGCACCGTCCATGGCAGCATCGCAGAATCCTCCGCAGCAGACGGAATTTTCAAGCTCAATGTCCAACATGCTGCCTTTTTTCTGCGGCGGCAGGTGGATCATATCTCTGTGTACCCAGGACGCACTATCCATGGAGCTGACCGCACCGACGATTTTTCCGTTGACCCGTACAATGGCTTCACCGCCGAAATCGAGCTGCAAAAGAAGCTTTCTTTCTGCAAATTCTTCGGGAATGGTGACGGATGCCGCAAACCAGCGGACATCGTCATAGCCGGCTTGCCAGAAATCCCCCAAAGTCATTTGCGAAAAATCTTCATTGTGGGTGAATGTGTTGGGTGCAATGTGTCTGCCTGTGTGGCTTTTCCATTCGCGGATGCTGAGGGATTGCGGATACATAAAACGAGGAATCTGTTTAATCATGTGCTGCAGCACACCCGGTTTTACGGTTTGCATTCTTTATTCACTCCAATCAAAATCACGAAGTTGACCTTTGTTTTGCAATGCAGGGAAACCCCATTGACGCAGTGTTTCAAAAACACCGATGGCAACGGAGTTGGATAAATTCAGACTCCTTGCGTCCGAAATCATGGGGATTCGCACCGTTGTTTCGGGATTTTCGTGCAAAAGCCATTCGGGTAAGCCCGCTGTTTCCTTCCCGAAGACAAGATAGGAATTGTCGGGATAGCTGACCTGGGTGTAGTCGTGATTGGCTTTTGTCGAAAAATAAAAATACGTACCGCCGGCTGTATTTTTGAAAAATTCTTCCAATGAAGCATGGTATGTGATGTCCAGCAGATGCCAATAATCAAGTCCTGCTCTTTTCAGTTTACGGTCATCTACCTTGAATCCCATCGGCTCGACAAGATGCAGTTTTGCACCCGTGCAAGCACAAGTGCGTGCGACATTGCCCGTGTTTTGCGGAATTTCAGGCTCCACAAGCACGATGTTTAACTGTGCCATATTCAAAAATCTCCGTTTTTTATTTCAGTATAGCATCAAAAAAGTGACTTTGCAATCTTGTGTGCTGAATATTTTTTCAGGATGCTGCACAGACTATGTTTGCAAGGAGGGATATACATGAAAACAAAAATCGGAACCGTGATGAAAAGTGTCGGTGCTGTTATGACCATTGGCGGTGCAGCCATGATGGGTTCGGGCATGATGGCAGGAAATGCCGTTAAGAAAAAAGCCAAAAAGACAGCCATCCGTGCCATTGATACGATGGATGACCTCATCACGGGTGTGCAGAATCTGATGAAGTAAGATGTCGGTCCTTTTTGTAGGGCCGATACATACTTTTGGGAGGAATATCAGATGTATCCAGGATATCGTGTTTTTACCATTTTTCTTTGTTTTCTGTTTCTTGTCGGCTGTACTTCTACGGACGACACTGTTTCTTTGCCAACCGAAGCGGATGTGACCGTGCCGGTGCAGGCACAGACTGCTGCTGCGAAACAAAAGGTTTGTTACGGGGAAAAAGGCGGTGACACCCTTACGGGATTGAAAGTGTTGCCGTCGGTCGAATACACTGTCAGTGATCCCGACAATACGGCAGGTCACGATGAGAAGGCGGTCGATCATTATTTCGGAAAAGCAACAAACGGTGAAGTGCATGCCTACAGCCGGGAATTTCAGCAGCATTTTGATGCAAAAAAACTCGATGCCGTTGTGTATGATACCCGTACGGATGCGAAGCGGATTTACCTTACTTTTGACTGCGGATATGAAAACGGAAACACCGCACGGATTCTTGATGTGTTGCAGGAAAAACAAGTGCCGGCAGCTTTTTTCTGCACGTTGCATGAAATTAAATCAGCCCCCGATCTGATTGCAAGAATGATAAACGAAGGGCATATTGTCGGCAATCATTCCGTGACCCATGCGGATTTTACAACCATCAGCCGTACGGAAATGGCAGAGGAAATTATGGGGTTTGACACCTATATGCGTCAGAATTTCGGGTATGCAAGTTTGTTTTTCCGTTTTCCGGAAGGTCGCTATTCCGACTCTGCCGTGCAGCTTGCAAATACGTTGGATTATTCCTGTGTTTTCTGGTCTGCTGCCTACAGCGATTGGGATACAAGCAAACAAAAAGGCGGTGCATATGCCTTTGAACAGGTCACAAAGCAACTGCACCCCGGGATGATTCTGTTGCTGCATTCCGTGTCTGCGGACAATGCCGATGCAATGGGGGATATTATTGACTATGCACAGGACAACGGATACACGTTTTGTTCCCTTACGGAATTATATAATTAACCTTTGACTTACGCTTTCTGATATGATAAGATATAATTATATAAATATCGGAAGGTGAACGAATGAACTTTAAGGTAATTGACGAAAAAAACAATACCGTACAGGGGTTTGCACTTGTACGCTCATGTGATAAAAAAACTTCAAAAAACGGCTCGTTCTATCTGGACATGATTCTCTCTGATTCCGACGGGGAAATCAATGCAAAGGTATGGGATTACAAAGGGGACGAAACGGGAATGCCCATCGTCAACACGGTGATTCTTGTACGCGGTGTGATTTCGACTTACAACAATGCACCGCAGATGCGTATAGACCGCTTTCGTCAGACAGAAGAACGTGACGGTGTGAATATGGCAGATTTTGTTCCGTGTGCTGCCTATTCATCCGAGGATATGCTCCGCAAGGTGCATGCCTACATAGACTCTTTGCAGGATGATGATCTTCGTAAGCTTTGCAATGCCGTGATTGCCGATTACGGTGAAAAAATGAGTGTCTGGCCGGCTGCTTATAAGTTGCACCATGCCATCCGCGGCGGTCTGATGCTGCATACATTGTCCATCATGAAACTTGCCGATGCAGCCGCTGCTTTGTATCCGTCCGTGGACAGGGATTTGTTGCTTTGCGGTGCATTGCTGCATGATATTGCAAAACTTTCGGAGTTCAATGTGTCTGCTGCCGGTCTTGTGGAAAGCTATACCGTAAGAGGTACACTTGTCGGTCACCTTGTGGGCGGTGCGATGCTTGTTGAGCATTATGCGAGAAAGCTTTCCCTGAATGCGGATACTATGATGCTCGTGCAGCATATGCTCGCATCTCATCACGGAGAGCCGGAGTACGGAGCTGCTGTTCGTCCGCAGTTTCTGGAGGCTGAAATTCTTTCGCAGCTCGACTTGCTGGATGCAAATATTTATGAAATCACATCTGCCCTGGGCAGCATTGCTCCGGGAGAGTTTACTTCCCGTATGTGGTCTTTGCAAGACAGAAAATTCTATCACCACGGCAGAAAACCCGTGACGACCGATGTTACATTTTAACCAACAATAAGGAGGATTCGTTATGTCTGAAAGAAACCATGAAATCACAAAAGTACAGCGACTGTTGAATGCCGACGGCCATATTGCAGAGCCCGGATGGTCAAGAAAACAGTATCAGATTTATGACCGCAATGATATCAAAGCACCGAAATGGCGTATCAAAGAATGGGATTATTACATTGCGATTTCATCCGAAGGCAACTACGGTCTGGCTTTTACCATCTCCGATGACGGTTATATCGGTCTGCAATCGGCAAGCCTTCTTGATTTCAACAAGGGTTGGGAACATACCGAAACCATTCTGAATGCTTTCCCCATGGGCAAACTGCGTTTGCCTCCGAGTGCCGACAGCGGTAATGTGTCTTATCATGACAAGCGTTTGAAAATGGACTTTGTCAAGGACGGTCACTCTCGCAGAATCACCTGCGAATACAAAAATTTCTTTGAAGGGAAGACCCTCACGGTCGATTTGCAGCTCGAAGAACCCGACATGGATTCTCTTGTCATTGCAACCCCGTGGAAAGAAAAGCCCACCGCATTCTATTACAACCGCAAGATCAACTGTATGCCCTGTTCGGGTAAGGCTGTGTTTGACGGAAAAGAATACATATTCGACTCCAAAAAAGACTTTGCAACCCTTGACTGGGGTCGCGGTGTCTGGACGTATGACAACACATGGTACTGGGGTTCCGGTAATGCCGTTGTCAACGGAAAACCCTTCGGCTTTAACCTCGGTTACGGCTTCTCCGACCGTTCTTCCGCCACCGAAAATATCGTTTTCTATGACGGTGTCGGTCATAAATTGGATGATGTCACTTTCAACATCCCCGAAGAAAACGGTGTCAGACAGTATACAAAACCGTGGACGTTTACTTCGTCCGACGGCAGATTCGAAGCCGAGTTTATTCCCGTTCTTGACCGTGCCGCAAAGATCGATGTAAAAGTGATCATTACCGATCAGCACCAGGTGTTCGGCAGAATGACCGGCAAATGCATTCTTGATGACGGCACCGTGCTTGATTTCAAAGATGTTCTCTGCTTTGCGGAAGACGTACACAACAAATATTGATTTCCGAAAGGATAAATTATGGAAAACTGGACACAGATCAGCATTGCCGTACCTGCCGAGGATGTTGACAGAGCAGGGGATATTGCCAATATGACCGTACCTTACGGTATCTACATTGAAGATTACAGCAACCTCGAAGAAGAAGCCATGGAAATTGCACACATTGACCTGATTGACGAGGAACTGCTGCAGAAAGACCGCACAAAAGCGATCGTACATATTTTTATTTCTCCCGAAGAAAATCCTGCCGAAGCCATTGCTTTTCTGACCGACCGTCTGACCGCTTGCGGTATCGAGTTTGAAATCAGTCAGGATAACTGTGCACGCGAGGATTGGGAAAACAACTGGAAAAAATATTTCAAGCCCATGCCCGTCGGTGAAAAGCTGCTCATTCATCCCGTCTGGGATGATGATTATGAACCGGGAGACCGCAAGGTGCTGCACCTTGAACCCGGTGTTGCATTCGGCTCCGGGGCACACGAAACCACCCGTCTTTGCATGGCTGCACTTGAAAATCATGTAAAACCCGGCACAAAAATGCTTGATGTCGGTTGCGGCAGCGGTATTTTGTCCGTTGCAGGCATGCTTCTCGGTGCAGAAAGTGTTGTGGGCGTGGATATAGACCGTCTTGCTGTCAAAACCGCTGTTGCCAACGGTGAAATGAACGGCTTTACCGAACCCGACTATCACATGATCCACGGCAATCTTGCCGATCAGGTCAACGGTATGTTTGATTGTATTGCGGCCAATATCGTAGCAGATGCCATTATGATGCTCTCTCCCGATGTGAAGAAGTTTATGAATAAGGATTCCGTTTACATCGTTTCGGGTATCATTGATACGCGTGCCGACGAAGTCGTTGCTTGTCTTTATAACAACGGTTTTGAGATCATTGCCCGTCACGAGGACAACGGCTGGCTTTGCATGGAATGCCGTTTGGCACAATGAGGACAGTTTATGTTGCATTTTGACTTGTCACCCGTTTATCCGCCTTATGAAAGTTTTGACGGTTGCATCTATACCGTATACCCTTGTGCGGATGCAGAACAGTACCGAAATCACCTTGCAGACATTGTTCGGCAAGGTTTTACCCTTTATACTGAAAACAAAATCGAAGAGAATCTCTTTGCCACATGGCAAAAAGAAGGTTGTATTGTGCAGACGGCTTATATTTCCGGCGACAATACATTCCGTGTTGCCGAAGATACAAAAACGACTCTGTATGCAAAAGAACCGCAAGTTTGCGAACATGTTGTGCAGCCAGCCTTGTGGCAGTATGAAACCGACCACAGGCTTATTGACTGCGGTATGTGTTATGTGATACAGGCAGCTGACGGCAGCTTCTTTGTGATTGACAGTGCGCATTCCTATTCCGTGCGTGACAATGACCGCCTGCATGATTTTCTCATTGAACACACTCCCAAAGGACAGAAGTGTGTGATTGCAGGTTGGTATTTCAGCCACGGTCATGCCGATCACATCTGCAAATTTACCGATTTTCTGAAATACAATATGCAGGATGTGACCATCGAAAAGCTGTATTTCAATTTTGTCAGCCAGTCTCACCCCGATGCACCGCTGTGGGATTGTGCAGACCGCAGATTTACGGATCTGTTCCTCGAAGAAGTTGCAAAGCACCCCGAGATCCCCGTTGTGTATCCGCATATCGGACAGAAGTTTTATGTCAGGGATTTTGCATTCACCGTGCTTTGTACACATGAAGAAGTGTATCCCGGTTCGTTCTCGACCTACAACAATTCTTCCACCGTTCTGCTGTGCGAGGCAGCCGGAAGTCGCATTTTCTTCCCCGGTGATGCCTCCGATTTGTCCGACGAAGTGCTGCTGAAGTTTTATAAGGACGTTTTCACCTGCGACATTATGCAGGTTTCCCACCACGGTCACATGGGACTGTCAACGGAGTTCTATAAAAAGGCAAATGCTCCCGTTGTACTGTTTCCGACCACGCAGATCAAATACGACGAGGAATGGCCGCACTACGAAGCCAACCGTGTTGCCGTTGCCCAGGCAAAGGAATGCTATATTTCCGCCAACGGTACGGTGAAATTCCCCTTGCCCTACAAGCCCGGCAAGGCCGTCGTCTACCCCGACGAAACTTTTGAAAGCTTCGAGGGTGTGTTCAGCCTGTGGAATTATTCCTACACCCCCGAACGTAAAAAAGAGCTCTACGAGGCCTACCTTTCCCGTGGCGGAAAGCCGATTGAGGAATACAAAAACGGGTTCTGATTTATAAAATGCTTTTACATGAGGTTTGCCGACAGTGTTAAAAAGTGAGTGAAAATGTTTTTTGAGGTGTTAATAGTGGTAAATAAAAAATATCCCTATTACGAGGTTGGCGAACCGACCGATCTGAAGGATCTGATAAAATACTGTGCAGATACCTATGGGGAAAAAACGGCATTTTGGTACAAAAAGAAAGGTGAAGAAATAAGAGTTTCTTTTAAGCAGTTAAAAGCTGATGTTGATGCATTCGGAACATATCTTCATAGCAAAGGCTATAAAAACGCTCATATTGCCGTTATGGGTGAAAATAGCTACGAATGGGTTGTTTCTTACTTTTCCATTGTCAACGGCGGTAATGTGGTTGTACCCATCGACAAAGAAGCAACTGCGGAAGATGTCAAATTGCAGCTTGAAATAAGTGACACCACACTTTTTATTCATTCTGATACATACAAGGATGTTGCTGAATATTGCGGTATTGAGAATATGAATATGAAATCATTTTCTGCATTGCTGCATGAAGGTGAAGATGCTGTTGAAAAAGGTGAAAATAGTTTTATTCATACAATCATTGATGTCGAAAAACTGTGTGCGATTGTGTTTACATCCGGAACAACTGCTGCACCCAAAGGTGTTATGCTCAATCATCGGAATCTGACGAGAGATTTAATAATCAGTTCTAAGAATTTGCAGTTACCCGGAGGCACGGTAGCATTGCTTCCTTTTTATCACACCTACGGATTTATGGCTTGTATCTTGTGTCCGATGCTTAAAGGTTTTTCGATCTTTATCAACACAAGTTTAAAGCGTGTGTTTGATGATATTAAATACGCACAGCCAAAATATGTGGCTGTTGTGCCGATGATTCTTGTTGCTATGTACGATAAAATATGGAACAGCATAAGAAATCAAGGCAAAGAAAGGGTATGCAGGATCGCAATAAAAAGCAGTAATATCCTTTTGAATGCAGGTGTTGACATAAAACGAAAGGTTTTTAGGCAGGTTTTTGAAGCTCTCGGAGGCAATCTTGAAATGATTATCTGCGGAGGAGCTGCTCTTGACAAAAAATATGTTACCGGATTCAGGGATATCGGCATTAAGGTTACAAACGGATATGGGATTACCGAATGTGCACCTATTGTTACAACGATGCGCAATAAACATTATGCTCCTGCAAGTGTCGGTGCAATTCAACCTGAGCTTGAAGTAAGAATAGTTGACGGGGAAGTGCAGATAAAAGGCCCTATTGTATTTATGGGATATTATAAAAACATCCGGGCAACAGCAGACGCATTTGAAGAGGATTGGTTTAAAACGGGGGATTTGGGTAGTATTGATGATGACGGTTTGCTCTATATTACCGGAAGAAAGAGAAACATGATCATTCTTTCCAACGGTAAAAATGTTTTGCCGGAAGAGCTCGAAGCTTTGGTATTGTGCGAAATTCCCGAAGTTAAAGAAGTTATAGTCTACGGAAAAGACAACAGTATTATTGCTGAAGTTTACCCTGATGAAAATATTGAAAACGTTCAAATGGTCATCCGAAGCAAAACAGATCATTTAAATAAAAAACTTCCCTCTTATAAACAGATTGGATCGGTAAAATTCAGAAACACGGAATTTCCAAAAACAACAACAAAAAAAATCAAAAGGGATTGCCGGGGATTTTAAAAATGATTGATAAGTTAACTGCAATAATAAGAGAATACAAAAACGATAACAGTATAATTATTTCTGCTGATACTGTTATCAAAGAAGATTTGGAAATGACATCATTTGATATGGTGCAGCTTGCCTGCGCTGTTGAGGATGAGTTTGAAGTTGAAATTCCCGACAGAGCAATTAAGGATATTAAAACGATTGCCGATGTGATTTTATTCATAACAAAAGACTTTGATTGAAAAATAAGCCGATTTATGTGAAAACGGGTAGGTGTTTGAAATCAAACTGACGAATCCGCAAAAGCTGATATATAATGTTGAAAAGTTTACAGGTGGTTCCATTTCAATGATCTGCGGCAGTATGCTTTTGCATAATGATAAGACGATCGATGAAATGAAAAAAGCGGTCAATGAACTCTACCGCCTGAATGATGCACTCAGAATAAGAGTGGCTGAAACTGAGGGACAACCGTATCAGTATGTAACAGAATACCGGGAACAGGATGTTGAAATTCTTCGTTTTATCAATAAAGAAGAACTGGACTCCTATGCTTCCGAATATACAAAAAAGCCGCTTGATTTCTACGGCTCACTTTGTGATATTAAGATTATTATCCTACCCGACAGAAAAGGTATTCTTGCTAAACTGCATCACTTTATTTCTGATGCATGGACATTAACACTTCTCTGTACGCAGTTTAATAAAATCCTTGGCGGAGACGCAATACAAGTCAGTTCATATGTTGATTATATTTCGATTGAAGAAAAATATCTTGAAAGCAAAAGATATGCCAAGGACAAAGCGTATTTTCTGTCACAGTTTGAAAAATGTGATGAGATAACATCGATATCCGAAAAACAAGCCTGTTCTTTTACAGCCAACAGAGTAACTTTTACAGTAGACAAGGAAAAAACTTCAAAAATACTTTCATACATTAAGGAAAAAGAGGTTTCTGTTTTTTCCTTGTTTATGTTTGTTTTGGCAATATATATCAACAGAACAAAACAGAATGTCGATAAGTTTTATATCGGCACAACAATCATTAACCGTAACGGTGCTAAAGAGCAGAATACAATGGGTATGTTTATCAATACAGTCCCCATGTTGATTGAGCTTAATAATGACCTGTCTTTTTCTGAGAATCTGAAGCAGGTTGAGATTGCTGCTGTTTCTGTTTTGCGACATCAGAGATACAATTATGGTGATTTGCTTGAGGAATTGAGAGAATATCACAGCTTCAACGAAAAGCTTTATGATGTTATGCTCAGCTATCAAAATGCAAAGGTGCTTGGTGAGAATTTTGAATCCACATGGTATCATAATGGTATGCAGCATGACAGCTTGCAGATTCATATTGATGACCGAGACAGTGAAGGCATTTTGCGTATTCACTACGATTACCTTGTGGATAAGTTCACTGAATCGGAAATTGAAAAAATGTATGCACATATGTGCAATTTACTTTTTAGCGGAATTGAAAATGACAGTAAAACACTGCATGAACTGAACATGCTGGCACAAGAAGAAGCAGATACTCTTCTTTTGACTTTTAACAATACTGCTACTGATTACCCACGTAACAAGTGCATCCATCAACTTTTTGAAGAACAGGTCAAAAAGACACCCGACAAAACGGCGGTCATTTTTAAGGATATCACGCTGACTTACGCTGAACTGAACAATCTTGTCGATGCCTATGCCGCAAAGTTGAAGCATTTGGGTGTAGCGGAAAAAGATGTTGTTGCCGTACATCTTGAGAGAAGCCACCGGTTGATTGCATTGCAGCTTGCGGTTTTGAAAATAGGAGCTGTTTTTCTTCCGGCAGACAAGCGTTTTCCGGTTAATCGCATTGCATACATGTGTGATGATTGTCAGGTTAAACTGTTCATATCCGATTCATTGAGCAAAAAAGACATACAGGCAAATGTGATCGGACTTGATGATTTTGAAGCTGTTGTTGCACATGATCGTGCGCAGCGTGTTGTAAATCAGGATGCTTGTTATATCATCTACACCTCAGGCAGCACGGGAACTCCCAAAGGCTGTTTGCTCACAGGCAAGGGGCTTTTGAATTTCTGCATGAATAATAATACGCTTGAATGCTTGCTGAAAATTGAAAACTGTGTTTTTGCAAGTGTAAACAGTGTATCATTTGACTATTTTATAGCAGAATCATTGTTGCCGCTTACCAACGGATTTACAACCGTGATTCTTGATGAACGAGAAAGCACGATGCAGCGGGCATTCTCGGAAGTAGTGGCAAAGAATAACATAAATGTTCTCATGACAACGCCGACCAGGCTGAAAATATATTTTGAAAACAATCCCCGGGATGAAATGCTGCGACAATTCCGTTGTATCTGCTCTTCAGGGGAGCCGCTTACACCGGATTTGTTGGCGTTGATGTATGAAAAAGCTCCCTTTGCAAAGGTGTACAATCCGATCGGTCCCAGCGAGTGCAGTGTGTGGGACATGGGTGGAGAGTTGCATAGGGAAGACGGAATTGACATTCATATCGGCAAGCCCATAGCCAATGCACAGATATATATTACAGACAAATATCTGAATATCGTACCGATTGGTGTGACGGGTGAGATCTGTATTGCCGGAGATGGTGTTGGTGCAGGGTATTTGAATCGTCCCGAATTAACAGCGGAAAAATTTATTGACAATCCGTTTGGTGAAGGGGAACTGTACAGAACCGGTGACCTTGGGTATTGGAGAGAAGACGGCAATATCGCCTTTGTGGGAAGAAACGACTTCCAGGTGAAGATCAGAGGTCTTCGTATAGAATTGGGAGAAATAGAAAAAGCAATGACGGCTGTTGGCGGAATTGTCAGCGGTGTGGTCGTGGTACGCAAGGATGCAGAAGGCAGACAGCTGTTGTGTGCGTTCTATACAGGCGAAGAAAAGAATGCAGGGGAATTAAGAACTGCCCTGGCAGTAACCTTACCGAAATATATGGTGCCGCATGTGTTTGTTTATCTTGAATCGTTGCCCATGACTACAAGCGGAAAAACAGATCGTAGTGCATTGCCGGATATTGATCTTGCAAGTATCTCCACCGAAGCAGAATATGTACAGGCTGAAACAACGGAAGAAAAAGCACTTGCACAGGCTGTCAGCACTGTTTTGAAAACAGACAAAGTGAATATGCATGATAATTTCTTCAATATCGGTGGTGATTCAATCAATGCCATATACATTGTTACTGCACTTGAAGAAAAGGGATATGAACTTCATGTGGCAGATATCATGCAAAGTAACACACTTGCGGAAGTTGCAGGTGTAATGAAGGAAATCTCTGACAAGTTAGATTATGAGCAAGGTGAAGTGAACGGTATCGTTCCGTTCAGTCCGATCATGCGTGCATTTTTGCAGGAGAGTGACACAATTCCCAAGGAATTTGTGCATCAATGTATCATAGCTGCAGACTTTGATGAGGAAACGGCAAGAAAAGCAACGGATGCCTTGATTGCACATCACGATATGTTAAGAGGCACTTTTACCGAAAACGGAATTAAAATCCGCTGTGCAAAGGAAGCAGAAGTCTATTCATTCAAAACAATCACCATTGCAGATTTGCAGCAGGCAAAAGAATACTTAAATAAGACAAAAAATGAAGATGACAACCTTGTACATATTGTATTTTGTAAAACGGAACAAGGCAATCTTCTCAGTATAACCATTCACCATTTCCTGGTGGACCTTGTGTCCTGGGAAGTGTTGATTGATGATTTTCTGACAGCAGTAAAACAGGCAAAGAACGGAGAGGAAATCTCGCTGCCGGCAAAAACGGCATCGTTCAAACGTTGGAATGAGGAGTTGCAAAAATACGCACAAGCAATACCGCAAGCAAACAAAACTTATTGGGAACAGCTTCAAATGCAGCTAGCGCAGACGAGTTCCCTTTATGCTTCAGATGAAAAAGTAAACGAAGCGGAAAAATACAGTTTTTCACTTGATGCGGTGTGTTCGGCAAAACTGCTCAATGATGCGAACAGCATGTACGGTACAAGAACCAATGAACTGCTTTTAGCGGCATTGGGAGTTGCTGCCGAAAGAATTGCAGGCGGTGCTGTGGGAATTATGGTTGAAAGCCACGGCAGAAGTGATTTTGACAAGCCGATTGCCGTAGGCAGAACAGTCGGTTGGTTTACGTCCTTTTATCCGGTTGTATTCAACAATGACGGCAATGTGCAAGCCGCTTTGATTGCAACAAAGGATACAATGAGAAGAATACCGAAAAACGGTATAGAGTATCTGTTGCTGATGCAAGGATTGCATAAAAACACGGATATTTTGTTTAATTTCTATCAGAATAATATAAAAGAGGGAAGCAGAGAGAATGTATTGATTTCATTTGGCGGCGGTTCGGTCAGCTTCCCCGGAAAAACAAGCGTTGACTGTTCGGTATCGGGAAATATTGTAACCGTACATATATCCGTACCGAAGGGACCGCACAGAAAACAGATCAGCGAGGAACTGGGAACTGAATTCAAAAAGCAGATTGAGAATCTCGTGAAGATCTGCACTCAAGACGAGGTAAGCACGAAAACCCGTTCGGACTTCTCGGATGATATGCTCACTGCACAAGAACTGACAGAAGTAAATGATGTGTTCGGACTGCAAAATGTGAGGGATATATATCCCGTGACCGCTGTACAAGAGGGAATGTATGCACAGTACTTCCGCAGCACCGACACGAAAACATATCAGTTGCAAACTGTCTGTCGTATCAGCAAAGAAGCGGATTTGGGTATGCTCAGGAAGGGTATAGTATTGCTTGCCATGCGTCATCCTGTGCTGAACACAGCTTTTGCGGTATTGAAGACAACGGGAGCCGTTAAGCAGGTCGTACTTGCAAACAGAGACCCGGAAATCAGTGTTGTTAAACAAGATGAGCCGTTCTCAACAGAGATATTGAACAGAATTATCAGCGAGAAAACAAAGAAGGCACTTGATCTGCAGAAGGATTCTCTTTTCCGAATCACCGTTGCAGATTTTAAGGATGCACGGTTCATGATGATGCATGCACATCATATTATTCTGGATGGTTGGTGTCTGCCTGTTCTCATCGCAGATCTGCAGAGATATTACAAGCTGCTTGCCAACGGAACCGAAGAGGAAGCGCTCGTAAAAGAGATCAACAAAGAGGCTGCATTGCAGACCTCGTACGCACAATATGTAAACTGGATCAGGAGGCAGGATAAGACAACCGTTTCACAGTATTGGAACAACTTGCTTGCTGAATGTTCTGCGGGACATATTTTCGGCAAAGAAGCAAAAGAGAATGCAAAGAATGAAAACATTGTCACATTTGAAATCCCGTTGAGTAAAGAGCAATCCTTGTATCTGGAACAGACGGCAAAAGAAAACAAGGTTTCGGTGAATACTGTTTTTGAATGCGTGTTCGGCATTGCTTTGCAGAAATTTGCAGGTTGTGAAGATATTGTTTTCGATAAGGTTATTTCAGGCAGAGGTATATCGCTTAAGAATATTGAAAAGACAGTCGGTCCGTTCATTCATACTGTACCGGTGAGAATCAGAAACGAAGCAGACAGCACATTTGCGGATTTGCTGAAAGAAACGCAAAGACAGACAGTTGCGGCAAATGAGAACGGAATATTACCGCTTGCAAAGGTATACAAGGCAGGCTGCATAGACAGCAATACAGTAGATGCATTGTTTGTGTTTGAAAACTACTTTACAGGCGATATGTCCGAAATTGCAAACGGTCCGCTTACCCCGGAAATTGTTTCATTTGAAGAACAGACGGAATTCAATCTGACGGTCACAATTCTGAAGTATGGCAATCGGTATACAGTCAGAACCGCGTATGCAAAAGAAATGTACACAGACAGCGAGATCGCAAGTTTTACGAAGGGATATATTGCGGTCCTGAAATCATCCCTTGATAAAACAAAGCGGATACAGGATATTTCTGTTCTGACAAAGGATGAAGAACAGCAGATTCTGTATAAATTCAATGATACGTCTCACGAATACACGATACCGGTCGGGACGACCCTTTACTCTTTGTTTGAAAAAGCAAGTGAAGAAAACAATGACAAGATATGTATAACGATAGATAACAAGAAAATCACATTTAAAGAATTCAAAAGCTATGCCGAAAGAATAGACGGCAGAATCAGAAACATCACGCAGGAAAAGTCGGTCATTGCCGTTATCTGTGAGCGTTCTTTTGAAATGTACGGTGCGGTATACGGCATTATCCGTGGCGGAAATGCGTATTTGCCGATCGATCCGAACTATCCGCAGGAGAGAATTGATTATATTCTTGCAAATTCACAGGCGAAAGCTGTTGTTGCACAGGATAAATTTTGTTATCTTGCGAAAGATCTGCCCTGTATTGATGCAACACAAGTGCTGCAAAGCAACGAAGAATATGCAAAGACGGAATGCAGAGCCGAGGAGAATGACACTGCTTATGTGATTTATACCTCAGGTTCCACCGGTAATCCCAAAGGAGCCAAAATCAGCCATAAGTCAGCGATCAACAGAATACTGTGGATGCATGACAAGTATCCGTTGGAAGAAAATGATGTGATTCTGCAAAAAACGCCTTACACCTTTGATGTTTCCGTATGGGAGCTGTTCTGGTGGGGAATTACAGGCAGAAGCCTTTGTGCATCAATGCCCGATGAGCATTTCTTGCCGGCGAAGATATTGGAGGAAACCGAAAAGAACAGGGTAACACATCTGCACTTTGTTCCGTCTGTTTTTGATCTGTTTTTGACCTATCTGGAAAACAATAAGGATGAATGGGGTAAGTTTGCTTCAGTCCGATATGTTTTCCTTTCAGGTGAAGCACTGACGGCAAATCACATTGACAGATTTTATAAGATGTTCGACAGCAGCAAAGTGCATCTGCATAATCTTTACGGGCCGACGGAATGTGCCGTGGACGTAACGTATTATGATTGTATGCCGACAGACAAAGACCCCGTGCCGATCGGTAAGCCTATTTACAATACACAGATGCATATTGTTGACAAATATATGAACCTGACACCGGTTGGGGTGACGGGTGAGTTGTGTATTGCCGGTGTCAATGTCGGACAAGGGTACCTGAACAATGAAGAACTGACAAATGAAAAGTTCATCGACAACCCGTTCGGTGAAGGCAAACTGTACAAAACAGGTGACCTTGCATATTGGAGAGAAGACGGAAATATTGTTTTTGTCGGAAGAAAAGACGGACAGATCAAACTGCACGGCCAGCGTATTGAGATCGGGGAAATTGAAACGGTTCTTGTATCGCATCCGTCAGTTTCAAATGCTGTGGTTGTCGTGAAAACGGTCAATGCACGACAGTTGCTTACGGCGTTTTATTGTGCAGAGTCGGATTGTGAAGAAGATTTGCGTTCTCTTTGCGAGTCCCGATTGCCGCACTATATGGTGCCGGCTGCCTTTGTTTGTGTTGATAAAATACCGTTGAATCCGAACGGAAAAGCCGACCGTAAGATGCTGTTGCAGGTGCCGATACGGATATCCGATACGGAAAGAAGATCACAGCCTGCACAAAATGAACAAGAACAAAGGATTTGCGAACTGTTCTCTGCGGAGCTGGGAATCACAGTCGGCAGAAATGATAGCTTTTTCGCATGTGGCGGCACAAGTCTTTCTATGATTTCGTTGTTGTCGCAACCGTTTTTTGAGGATATTTCTGCGGCAGATTTCATTGCAAATCCCACCCCTGCAAAGCTTGCAAATTTCATCATCTCCAAAAAATCTGTTTTTACTATGTTGAAATGTCTTCATGAAGCACCTGATTCGAAAAATGCTCTGGTGCTGTTTCCCTATGCGGGCGGCGGTGCAGAAGCCTTCGGTGCTCTTGTGAACTCTTTTACGCAACGCACGGATTTGTTCAGTGTTTATTATGCGGATTATCGGCACTCGGAAAAAGAATGCAGGGATGTTGCAGATGAAATTGCTTTGTTATGTGAAAATAAAAAAGTCTTTTTCTATTCACATTGTGCAGGCAGTGCCGTTGCCATGCAGGTACTGAACATACTTGAAAATGAAAAGCAGAAAAGAATAGAACACTTTGTTGCCGGGGGCAATATACCGACTGCCGTTGCGGCGAAAAGTAATGTGTGGAGAAAGGTACCCAAACGGTTGATTAAGCTTATTCTGGGGCGTGCCGGTGCCTCTTTTGCAACGCTTTCCCGAGAAAAAACAGAAGAAATACTGCAGCGGTTTTTGACGGATACGGATTATTCTGTTTCGTATTTTGCATCCGAGCCACCGAAAATCAACAGTCCGGTTTCTTTGCTCATCAGCAAGCAGGATTTGTTTACCCGCAATTATGAACAAGCTTTACCTTTATGGCAGAACTACGCACGGAATGTGAAGTATATTCATTATATTGAATCAAAATCTCACTATTTTCAAACGGAATGCAGTGATGCAACGGCTGCCATTCTGCTATCTGTATTTTTATAAGAGTATAAAAAATGAGAGCCGCACGTGAAGTACGGTTCTCGTTTTTTTCTTCTTACCGGTTATTTGTTTTTTTTCTTTTTAGCAGCTTTTCTTTTTTTCTTATTCTGCTTGATTTTGAGTTTGAGTTTGCTTATCAATGCAGGTAAATTCATGGTCAGAATGAACTGATCCAGTTCTTCACCAAAGCGATAAATAAGAATATACTCAATGATACCGATGATAAAACCGGCAATGCAAAGCAGGTGATAGGTTTTCAGCGGTCCCAATACATTGTCTTCAAAACGAAGGAACTCACTGCAAAAGCGTAAGACGCAGTAAAGAATGGTATACAGCGGTAGCAAGGTGCCCGGTTTTGCTTTTTTCTTCCACAGCTGAAGGAAAATAAACATCAACACGGCACATCCTATTTCAACAAGCTGTACAGGGACCTCCACGGCAGATGTAGTATAATTAAACAAACCGATTTTGCTTTCAAATCCGTGGCAACAGCCCTGGCAGAAGCAGGCAAGCTTATAAAATATTAATGCAAGCGGAAATGCCGGGGTAAGAAGGTCGGATTGCTTGCATGGTGAAGTACCCAAAAGCCAATTAAATACGAGAAAAATAATCGGAATACAAAGTAAAAGACCAAAATAATTTGCCCCGGTCTTAAAAATATTGGCGAATAACGGACTCAAAAACAATGCCGGAACAGTCTGAATTGCTGAAAATAAAATTTGTTCAACAACTGCCCAAAAATAAGATCCTTTAAGAAAACGGAAACGGGTGTTGATTCGCAACTTTTTTTTGAAATAATCTTGTTTGCGAATAAAAAACAGGGATAAAAACTCACTTTTTTGTTTGATATGGAACAGGTTGAATAGAATCAGAACAACATAGCCGGCAGGGTTGAAAATATTATACCACTGTATGACCATATCACCTAAATGCAGATATTTATACATAAAAAACCTTCTTTTTAATACTGTAAACACAATGGTAACATAAAAATTGTTTTTTTGCAAGCGAAACGTAACCGTTGTGTCGTCGCTTGTGGTATATTAAGCAGATCAATGTTGACAAAACTATAAGATTATGATAAAATTTTAATGTTTTGTTACTTAAGGATAAGGGGGTGAAGTTGCGTTGAAGGAACTGAAATATCTGAAATATTTTGTCTCTTCATTTTTATTTTTGGCAGCTTTTGCAATTTGTTTTTTGGTTGCCTTTGTAAAAAATCAATTGATTTATTTCTTGATTGCTGCTGTTTTGGTAACGCTGTTTTTGGTTATTTATTCAATCAGTACGAAAAAAATCACAACAAAAGACGGTTATACGCTTGCACAAGCTTATTTTTTTTATATAAAATGCTGCAAGCAAGGCATTTATAATGCATCGGGCATTCTTGACAGTGAGAATTTGACCCGTATGCAGCCGATTGCTGATGCTTGTGAGTATGCTAAAAATCTGAATGCAAGACAACTGAAAAGATTGTATGCCGACGGTTGGGCAGTAGCACAGTATGTTGGTAAAATAAAAAGAAAATATATAAAGAGATAAAGGTGGTATTATTATGTATGCACTTATTCAAGGAATCTCAATGGTAATTTATGTTATCATTTTGACTTTATACGGAAAAAGATACGGCTTTTCCAGACCGAAATCATTGCTATTAGGCTCTCTTGCCGTATCCATCGGTTATGTGTTGATTTTGTTGATGACCTGGATAGAAAACGGGTTTAAAAATTTTGGTGCACAAAATGCAATAAGATCATATTTCTTTGTACCTCTTTTGGTATATTTGGTAGCAAAAGCACTTAAAGTTGATTTCAGAAAATTCGGTGATATGCTTGCGTATCCCGGAATGGTATGGTACGGCATCGGACATATCGCCTGTATTGCGGAAGGCTGCTGCCACGGTTTTGAATACAAACAGGGTACCGTAATGTATGATATTGCGTATGCATTAACAAAAACAAATATGTTACCGCAACAGATTTTTGAAACGATTGGCGCATTCATTATTGCTGCAATTTTGTACGGAGTCGGTTACAAATATAAGTTCCAGACCAAGGGTTATATGTATTACATAATGCTTATGCTCTACGGCTCACAAAGGTTCATTTTTGAATTCTTCAGAGATAATGAAAAACTGATTGTTTTTAAGGATATGGCTTCTGCCGATGGTCAGATCGGTATTTCCAACCTTGCACTTTGGGCATTTGCAATGTTTATTGAGGGTGCTATCCTGCTTACCGTTTTTGTGTACAGAGATAAAAAGAAGGAAAAAGAAAGTGAATTGGTTGCAGTATGAAAGACATGAACAAAAAGGAATGCGTAATCGCATTCGCACAACCGCTTTGTATTGCAAGGTTTGATACACTTCTTAAGTTGTTTATCAAGGAAAAGAAAAAAAAACCGTCTGTTATTCCGCAGATGCTTATGTGTTTATGGTTGGGCTTTCTTACTGCTTTGCCCACCATGATTGAGTATTTTTTGTGCCGCAACAGATTAAAAAACGAAAAAGTGACTGCCCCTGTTTTTATTATGGGGCATTGGCGAAGCGGTACAACACTTGTTCACAATCTTTTGTCGAGAGATAAAAAATTCGGATATTTTAACTCCATCATTAACGCTACGTTTA
Source organism: Acutalibacteraceae bacterium (assembly GCA_045576275.1). Taxonomy (GTDB): domain Bacteria; phylum Bacillota; class Clostridia; order Oscillospirales; family Acutalibacteraceae; genus RUG806. Next base: position 80,220 of record JAZNGB010000041.1, on the reverse strand, counting down.
ATTTTTATCATATTCTGCACCGACCCTATACGCCGCTTGTTTTAGGGCAGTACTCAGAAAGACGCCCGATGGACAATATGCGTTTTGAAGCAGATCTGCCGATGGAAGAATATATAGCATTTACTAAACTTGAAGCAGATGCCGTGTATAATTCAAACTTTTTCCCTCAATCCTTCAATAACTATATGGACAATTCTTATTGGCAGGATCTTCCCACCAAAAAAGCGGAGAGTGTCAAGAGAAAGTATGACTACATGCTTCGCAAATGTTCGGAAATCAACAAACACAAGCAGTTGGTTCTCAAAAGTCCCGACAACACGGGCAGAATCAGTGTGCTGCATGAAATGTACCCCGATGCAAAGTTCATCAACATTTACCGCAATCCGTACACGGTTATCCGTTCAACGCTTCATATGTATGACAGCGTAATGGATATGTGGGCAATGCAGGAGCTTCCCGATCGCGGTGACTTTGAGGATTGGGTTATTGATAACTTTGTGAGAATGTATAAGAATTACTTTGCATTCCTCGAAACCGCACCTGCAGGTTGCGTTTACGAAATCCGCTTTGAGGATTTTGAAAAGGACCCCTTCCCGTATCTGAAAGAAGCCTACGAAAAACTGAATTTGGGCGACTACGAAGCCGCAAAACCGGGCTTTGAGGAGTACTGGAAAGCGGAAGAAAACTACAAAAAGAATGTGTTTGAATATCCCGAACATCTCAAGAAGAAAATCGAGGACAAGCTCGGTTTCTATTTTGAGCATTACGGATATAAGATCGGTGAAATTCAATAAAAATGACAGACTGTTCATTCCGTTTTAAGAGTGAACAGTCCGTTTTATTAAGAGGATGAACGCTTGTATTTTTTGTAAACGTGTAACGTAAGAGCAGCAACGAAAACACCCAGAACCGCACCGCATGTATCTATCAGCATATCGCTGAGCTGACCGCTTCTGCCGGGGACGAAAGTCTGATGGTATTCGTCAAATAAGGCATACAGGGCACCGATTGCGACGGATGGAATATATAGAATCGGTTTTGATGCGGTGTATGTCTGCAAGAAAAAACAGATCAGCATTGAAAGAACTGCATATTCGCAGATGTGTGCTGCCTTGCGTATGGCAACATGGAAAATGAATTTGACTGCATCCGGGTCTTGAAAGTGGAAGAATGAGTCTAAAAAATCCGTCAGCAGTACTGTCCATCCGGCGGCAGCCGTACTTTTGATTTCCGATTGTGCACCGTCGTCTGCGGACAGCAAATAAATGGCAGCCATCCAAACAAGAATCAACAAAAATAATACAATTCTGATTGCGGTTAATTTGTTTTTATTCAATTTCTTCACCCGATTCATCTTACCATATCTGCATTGTTTGTGCAAGATGTTCAAAAGAGCTTTTTATTTTTCGTCTGATAAAAATGAATACACCCTCTTGCGTAAAATATGAAAATATCGTAAAATATTATTAAGTATGGATGAAACGCTTTTTCGTTTTTTAATAAATGGGGGAGGATCGGTATGACAGAGCTCGTTGCATTGCTTTTTGCAGCTTTTATATCTGTTGTATCCACCTTTTTGTACGGTGGATTTCGTGTAGGTTTTGTATTTGTTGATAACAAAGTCCGCAATCTTTTGCACAAAAATATTCCGCTTTGTCGGATTGCATGGGGACTTTTTGCACTCAATTCCTTCCTTTCGTTGCTTGGCTGTACATTTGAATTGTATAATCCGGACAAAAGCTATGGCGGTTATGCAGGTGCCTTCTGGTTGCTGTTTGCTGTTTCCTTGGCCGCCCTCGGTTCGGATGTCGCTTTTTTGCTTGGCGGCAAAAACGGATTTCTGCGGAAGTACTTCCATTCTGCAATGCACATAGCACCGTATATTGCGTTGGTGTATGTTATTTTGCTGTATGGTTTTTTGATGCCGTTTGTCCCGTTCGGACTTCGCGTTTTTCTGACCGTTTTGTTGGCGGCTGTAGCGGCTTTGTTCTTTTTTATCCGCTGCTTCGGTGCCGGACGTTTGTATTTTCAGACCCGTCCCGCTGTTTTTATGGGACAGCACACATATACTGTTGTTTTTTCTACCAGCGTTCCCACGGTTGCTTGCCTTGAATACCGTTACAGAGGTAAGAAGTATGTCCTTTGGGATTCAGCCAGCCGTATCAAAAATGTCGGTAAGATCCATTCTGTGGTTGTTCCGAAAGAGCATCTTGACAACAATACCTATACCGTCCGGGCCAGAAGAGCGATTGACAGATTGCCTTACGGCGGATTGCAGGGTAAAAAAGAAATCAGCTTTACCGTTGATCATTTTTCCTCTCTTTGCGAATATGAAGTCAAATTGCTGACCTTGTCCGACTGGCACGGCAACGTGCAGCGTTGGACGGATTTGCCCGTGTCCTGCAGTGCTCTTTTGCTGATGGGCGACATGAACGGATCAATTGATTGCGAAAGTGATTTTATCCGCTTGTTGCTTTCTCCTTGTTCGGAAATTTTACATGGCAGACGACCTGTTATTTTCGTTCGCGGTAACAACGATTTGCGTGGCTTTAATCTGCCTGATTTGTACCGTCGATTGGGGATTGAACAGTTTAATTACCGTTTTACGCTCGGTAACGTGCATTTCACCGTGCTTGACAGCGGTGAGGACAAAGCGGATGACAATTATGAATACGCATCCTATTTGGACAATCATGTTTACAATGAATATGCTTTGCAATGGCTCTCCCAACAGCCGAAGCAGTACGGCACCTGTATTGCGTTGGCACATATGCCGACCGTATTTGCAGACCTGAAACAGCAGAAACGTGCCGGTGAACTGCTTGTTGCCGGCGGCAACCGGTTGTTGATTGCAGGTCATATGCACGCAACGGACTTTTTTGGTGCTGCGGAAGAAAAATACCTTCCAATCAATACTTTCATTGTGGGGGCTGCAAGCGGTGAGCATCCGACGTATTCCGTGATTACGATTTCCGGCAGTCTGGCTGAGTTGAAAACATTTGATTTTGCCACCCATGAGGAACTGTTTACGAAAGAACTGATTTTGTATACGGAATAAAACAAAGTCCCAAGGAGGTCGTATGAACAGCAGAGAACGGGTGCAAAATGCCATCCTCGGCAAACCGATTGACCGCCAGCCGGTTTACGGTTGGGTCAGAGAAAATCTGTCGCAGGAGATCGGTGCTGCTATGGGCAGCGTTGCTGCATTTGAAGATCACTATGCTTTCGATGCAGCACATATTTTTGGTGGACCGTGGTCTTTTTCTGCCGAAGCGTTTGAGAATATTCGCAGTAAATACGATGAATTGACACCCGACATTTTGTTGGACTATGATATTTTTACCTCTCCCGATTGTGCATCTGACTATGAAAATATGGTTCATTCTTTGGCACACCATAAACAAAGGGAACGCTTTTGCTATGTGCAGACACCCGGTTTTTTTGAGCATTTCAATACGGTGTTCGGCATAGAGAATCACTTGTTGTATCTTGCACTGTATCCCGACGAATTGAAGGAACTTTACCGCAGGCAGGCTCAATGGACTTTGCGTTTTGCCGACCGTTGCATGGATATGGGTGCGGATATGATTCACATTTCGGATGATTGGGGTTCTCAAAAAGATATGCTGTTCAGCCCTGCATTATGGCAATCGTTGATTTATCCGAATATAAAAACGGTTGTCGATCACGTGCATGCACGGAATTGTATGGTCAGTTTACATTCGGACGGTTGCATTGCAAAAGTTGCGGACGGCATTGCAGAACTTGGTTTTGATGTGTTGCATCCGTGGCAGGAAAATGCAAATATGCCGTTGGAACTGTATCTTGAAAAATATGCAGACCGTTTTGGTATTATGGGTGGTATTTGCGTACAATCGGCACTCGGCATCATGAATCGTGAAGATCTTGAGAAAGAGATACGCCGTGTGTTCGGTTTGTTGAAAGGCAAACGTTGGATTTGCTGCACATCACATTTTGTGCAAAAGCATTGTTCCATGGAGGATCTGACCTTTGCCTATGACCTTATTTACAAGCTTGCAAGAGAATAAAACGTAAGAGGCGATATGTGCAAACCCTTATCAGGTGCATACCGCCTCTTTTTTATTGTTTTTTATATGTATACAGAGCAAAGGAAATCTCTGTTTCAAGTTGCTGTATCTGCGCCAGACGGTTGATGCCGTCGGTCGGTGTGTGGTAAAAATAGGGTGTCATTTTGAACATTGACAGAATATCTTCCGTGTTGTCCAGATCAATCTTGCCGTCGGCACGTCTTTTTTCCGAAAAAGGAATGGTAGTGCGTGGCGGCTTTTCGTCATTTTTGTAAGGCTTTTCATACAGGATCTCTTTCATCTGCCACAGATGATTTTCACCTGCAACGGCACTGACCAATACACCGCCCGGTTTCAGCACACGCATGAATTCTTCTTCTCCGAACGGGGCAAACAGGTGGAAAGCAAAATCGATGCTGTTGTCGGGTAACGGAATGCGGAACAGATTTGCAACGATATAAGTGTTTCCGCTTTTGCGTTTGGCTGCAAGGCGGATCATCTCTTTGGAGAGGTCAAAGCCGAGGATATCCATATCGGGATGTCGTTGTTTCAGGCTTGCCGAATAATATCCCTCACCGCAGCAAATATCAAGCACTTTGGCATCGGACGGTGCATATTGACACAGTTGTTCGTCTACGGCATTCAGCAGCGTATCAAAGTAGCCTTTGCTTAAAAACTGACGGCGACAAAGAGCCATATCTTTGTTGTCGCCCGTTGCGCTGCCGTCTTTTTTGTTGCCGGTCAGTAAATTGATGTACCCTTCTTTTGCGATATCAAAACAATGTCGGTTGCTGCATCGCAGGGAGTTGTTTTCTTGTTGCAAAACCTGTGCACAAACAGGACACAAAAGGTTCATTTTTACACTCCTTTGTGACGGATGTGGTATCTGAATCCCCTGTCCGCTTTTTTGGCAGGGCGAACAGGGGAGCTTTGTTTTATTATATTTTTGTTGTGGGTTTGCCGGCGCGCTGCTGAACATAATATTTATAGAACTTCACACCGTCAGCAATGGCATCCGTATCGATGCATTCATTGGCTGCGTGCATGGCAGCAAGCTGTTGGTTTGTCATACGAACAGGACAGAAACGGAGTACATTCTTACAAATGGCTTCGTACTTGCGGCTGTCGGTGCCGCCTGTCATGTAGTAGGGCAGAACAACGCAATCGGGATATGCCTTGTTCAGGCACTTTTTAAGGAACTGAAATTCCTTGCCGTCCATGTCTGTAATGTTGGATGCACTGTGTCCGGGAGGGGCCTCCACAATCAGGTCATGTTTTTTTGCATATTTGCGGATGATCGCAATGGATTCTTCACGGGTCTGATGTACGGCAGGACGAAGATTGCAGACAACATATGCTTCATCGGGCAGAACGTTGGGAGCAGAGGAGCCGCCGGACATGGTGAATGCACAGGTTGTGGAAAGGAAAGCTTCACCGTACTTGGAAACTTTGGGCAAAACAAGCATCAGAAGCGGCTTAAACAGCCAGAGGTTGCCCATTATCAGACGCATGGGGAATGTCATATAGGGAGCTGCATCTTCAAACATTCTCGATACAACGGGAATCATGTGCTTTTTGAAAGGTTTTTTCTTTTCGACCTCGGCAACAAAACGGGAAAGTCTGACGATGGGTGTGTTTGCAGGTGGTGTCGAAGAATGACCGCCGTCCCCCTGTGCAATGACCTTGACATGGGTTGTGCCTTTTTCAACAACACCGATGGTTGCACACGGGGCTTTCAGACCGGGCAACTGGTTGTTGACGATCGCACCGCCTTCGTCCATAACGGCAGCCAGGCGAACGCCTTTTTCTTTTAAGTATTCTACGGTTGCATCTGCACCGAAACCACCGAGTTCTTCATCAACGGAGCTTGCAAGATAGATGTCGCATTCCGGTTCAAAACCTTCTGCGAGCAACTCTTCGATGGCGGAAAACTCGCACATGACCGTGCATTTGCAGTCCATTGCACCTCTGCCGTGCACGCAACCTTCAGCAATGATGCCCGAAAACGGATCAAACTTCCATTCGGTTTCTTCTGCAGGAACAACGTCCTGATGGCCCATCAGAAGAATGCCCTTTTTGGTGGGGTCTTTGCCGGGCCAGCGCAACAGCATGCTGCCGTCGATGTCCACATATTCAAGCTTGGAAAATACAAGCGGATACTGCTGTCGCATGATTTCCTGCATTTTGCGGAATTGGGTCAGATCTCTTTCTGCACCCTGCTTTGCGGTGATGGTGGGCACTTTTACGATTTCGGAAAGACGCTGTGCATACAGGTTTTCTTCTTCTTCCGTAAAAGAGATGGCAGGTTTTCTGCGAATGATTTTCTTTTTCATTTTTTCAGCACGGATGGCTGCAATAACCAACAATACTGCAAATACTGCAAGTGCAATTAAAATGATAACACTCATGTTTTTAAACCCTTTCTGCCTTTTTTATTTTACAAATACATGGAATTGAGCCGTCTGTCAATATCGATTTGTCCGTCTTTTTTGACAGTCGTGACTGTTACGCCGAATTGCAGATCTTTTTCTGCACAGGGGATACCGTTGTATCCGTCGAGGTTGTATGTAGCGTATCCGCCGGGTTGATTGTAGACAAGATAAACACCGTCATACAATGCACAAAAGTCGTTGACATGGTCATGTCCGCAGAAGATTGCCTGTGTGCTTCCCAGCTCCTTGATGGCTTCAAACATACCGCTGTTGTACGGTGAACAACCGATGCTTTCATATTGCCAGCCGTATTTGATTTCTGCTTTTCCGGACGGTGTGTATTTTTTCTCTTCCGCTTCATCGAAAACGTTTTGGTATTCGGGGAGCGGAATGTGGTAATACTGCATGGATTTTGTTTTGCCGTATTGTTTTTCAATTTCGCGTACATGGTTTTTGTACCATTGAATCTGACACGGTTTTATGAAGTCATATCCCTCAAGAGAATCGGAAAGTCCGAGTTTCTGACGGCTGATATCATCAATATCTCTGCCCGAATCGAAAATATACAGGCTTTGCGACAAACTTGTCAAAGAGTTCATGATGTGTACCGCAAAGTTGCCGTAACCGAACAATCCGTCGTAGCCGAACATACTCAGACAATGCGGACGGCTCATCAGATTGTCATACAAGAACTTTTTGTAGTTGCTTTTGGCTTCTCGTGCCTCATGGTTGCCGAAAACATAAATCCAATATACACCGATTTCTTCCATCATATCTGCAAACAGAGCTGCATCCATGTGCTGATGTGCGGTTTGTATAACATCACCCGTAAAAATAACGAGGTCGGGTTTTACTTCTGCAATCTGTCGGGTGAGCATACGGATGGAGGTCATGTCCTTATCGGTTTTCAGACCTTCAAGATGCAGGTCGGTTGTGGAGAGGATTACAAAATCACGGTCGCTGATCTGACCGTTTTCATCGAATTTTGCAATATACACGGCATCATCCTGTGTTTTGACAACACGCACATCCGTTTTGATGTTTTCCTTTACGGCAGCTGCGGAAAACAAAGTTTTTGACAGCTTTCCGTTGCTTGCTTTATAGATCGCTTTTCGGATGGGGAGGGCTGCTTCAATTCCGATGCGCCGAACAGTATCCGCAATTTGCAACATTCTCTTTCTGCCTCCTTGGAAATGCATAATTCTACTTATATAGCATACCACCGAACATACCCTTTGTGCAAGTATAAAATGAAAAAAATATCAAATTAACGGTTTTGCAACCTTTGTTTTAATAAAAATGAAATAAATTGTTTATCTTTTTTTGACAATAATAATGTATCATCCGAATTGCAAGCTGCAAACGTGTGTTTTCGGTGCAGGATGGTGTGGTAGTATGATTGTATTTGTTTTTGCAGCTTGCGATTTTTCATTGAAAGGATTCTGCGGATGGAAAAGAATATAGCTGTACAGCAACAACTCGGTCAGTTGCTTTTGGAAAAATCGACAGCAGAATTGGATGAGCTGGTGCAAAAGGCTGCTGTTTTGATGACATATTACCGTTGTGCCGTGTTGGAAACAGAAACAAAATTCAAGGTATTGGATGCACAGTTTTCTCTTTCGCATGAACGCAATCCGATTGAATCGATTCATACACGTATAAAATCTCCGGACAGTATACGGGAAAAACTCAAACGAAAAGGCTTGCCCATGACGATGCAGGCGGTTGAGGAGAATCTGAATGATATCGGTGGTGTGCGTGTTATTTGCAGCTATCTGGATGATATTTATTTGCTAAGTGACTGCCTTTTGCAACAGGACGATGTGCGATTGATTGAGAAAAAAGACTATATAAAAAATCCGAAACCGAACGGATACCGCAGTTTGCATCTGATCGTTGAAATCCCGATCTTTTTGTACAATGAAAAGCGTATGGTGCGTGTTGAAGTCCAATTGCGTACCATTGCCATGCAATCGTGGGCAAACCTGGAACATCGTATGCGTTATAAGAAGAATCTTTCACCGGAGGTGCTTGCACAGGTGGAAGATACCCTGTTTGAGTGTGCAGCTCTGAGCAATGAACTGGATGAAAAAATGCAAACCGTGCGATGCACGATCGAAAATGCCGTCCATTCGGAATCATTGTCATAGCGTTTTTTTAATTTTCATTGCCGTTTGCGGTTTACATTCGTTGCAAACGCACTGTCCGGCAATATTGTTTTGTTTAATAATTATCAGGGCTGTTTCATTTCCTCGTCGGATTTGAAACAGCCCTGTATTGTTATTGTTTATGTTGCCGGTGTTGCTTGTTGAACCGAATAATTATCAGCAGCTTGCAGATGCAGACGGATGCTGAATGTAAAAATCATATCCGTGCAATCCAGAGTCAAGGCACCATTGTATTTTTTGACGATCTTTTGTATGTTTTTGGTTCCGATTCCGTGCTCGGATTTATTTTTCTTGGTTGTTTTGATGGTGTTGTTTTTGCCGATCTTTACTTTTTCGGCAACGGGATTCGAAATGTTCAGAAGGAACATATTGTTCCGTATGGCAGCTTCCACATGGATGACGGATTCAGACTGTAACTTCTGCGTTGCTTCCAAGGCATTGTCCACTGCATTTGCAAGCACCGTGCAGATGTCCTCATCCGCAATACCGTCGGCAGGAACCTGACCGCTGAATTGTATGCGATTTCCGTTTTGTGCTGCAACCACCGTTTTGTTGTTGAGAATTGCATCCGCTACAAAATTGCCTGTGGATATCTTATTGACGGTATCGCTTATGGATGCATTGATCGAATTCAGGTAGCTTCTTGCACTGTCGGTGTTGCCGTTTTCAAGATAGGCATTGATGACGATCATGTGGTTGCGGTAGTCGTGGCGGAATCGTCTTAAATTTTCGTCCCCCTTGAGCATTTTTTCGGAATAATTCTTCTGTTCATGGAACTGTCTGAGTATTTCATTCTGTTGGTAGGTGAGGGTGAATATCTTCAGTACAAAGAACAAAACACAGATGATGACACCGATTGTGGATGCAATATAAAGCACATTATACCAATCACTTGATTCACCGAAGGTCTTGTAATATCCGGTCAGGTCAAAACCGAGCAAGGCAATGATGATCCATTTCGGCATGGTGTCAAAGACCTGCGGCATGAAGTTGACGGTCGTGCTTTTGACGGCATACAGCAAAACGAACAAAAGCAGAGCATACAGGATGATGTAAATGATTGCTTCCACAAAAAGATGCGATGGTAAATACGGCGAAAACAATGAGAAGAACATTTCCATCGTCAGTACACAAACAAGCAAAAACCAGATACGTTTGCTGTATTTGAGTTCTTTTATAAAAAAGCTGACTGACAGAATAAAGGCAAGGCTTGAAACCGAATCCAGAAACAGCAACCGGTTTTCTTGTGTGCCTTTAAAAAAGAATATGAAGAATGCTGCATTGCTGACCAGCAACAGACCGATCAGAATGCCGGCAGGAATGTTCTTCTTTACCTTGCCGCCCAATAGATTTGTGCAGGCAAGAATCATTGTGATGCAAACAAGAATGTCCTTGATTGTATAAAAGAAAAAATCAAGCAGATTTATCATACATTACCCTCTTTCAGATATCAGAATAGCGCAGAAAATTCATGTAACATTTGTTGAATGTTGTCAGATTTCGTCTGCTGATTTCCACCTTTTCTCCGTTTGTGAGGGTAATTATGTGTCCGTCCACTTCGGCTATGTATTTCATGTTTACCAAAAAAGTGCGGTGTGTGCGGAAAAAACGGAAGCTGTTAATGTCAGCATGAAAAGCGGAAAGCGACTTGGTGGAAGTGTAGCTTGCACTGTTCATTCTGACGGTTGTGTATCTGCCGTTGGATTCAATGTACATGATCTCAGCAAGGGATGCAAAAACGATACCTGTTGTCAGCGGAATTTCTATTTTTGTATACTGCTCAAAGGTGTTCAGAAATACATTCAGTGTCTTGTGCAATTCTTTGGGATCAATCGGTTTGAGGAGATAACGGAACGTGTTGACCTCAAAGCTTTCAAAAACGTATTCGCTGTAGGCTGTAACAAAAATAATAACCATCTTTTGGTTGGTCATGCGGATCTTTCGGGCAATTTCCATGCCTGTTGCATCCGGCAGTGAATAGTCCAGAAGCAATAAATCATAATCTTCCGCAGATGAAAAAAATGCATTGGCTGTTGAAAAAGAATCTACTGAAAAAACCAGTCCTTTTTCGTTCATGAAATCTTCGACATATTTTTTCAGTTGGTCGTTTGTATACTGCTCATCTTCACAAACTGCAATTTTCATAACATCCATCTCCTCTCAACACAACATTGTTAATATACCATATTGTTGCATAAATAGCAACAAATGATGTATTGAACGGTTCATTTCCCGGGCAAACGGTTGTCCGGATCGTTGAAGAAATTCTTTTATGCATCAAAATACGACCGTTCGTTACATCAAACCTTGCAATAAAAACAAGAAAGATGTATAATTTACTTATATCATTTAAATAAGAAGGGTAAATATGAAAAAACTGTTTCGTACTGTTTTGTTCACAATCTCACTTTTGAGTGCTTTTCTTTTTGCATATACAACAGTCCATGCTGCAGAAACCGTTGATGAAGGTATCTGCGGTGAAAATCTGACATGGGTGCTCGATGATGAAGGCGCATTGACCATCAGCGGTGAGGGAGAGATGGAAAATTTCAATCCTATATCTGCTCCGTGGTATGCTTATCGCAGCAAAATCAAAAAACTTACGATCAACAGCGGTGTAACAAGCATCGGCTCTTATGCATTCCAACAGCTTACCAATGTGACGGAAGTTGTTTTGCCGGAGGGTGTCACGATTCTGCGTGCCTGTGCTTTTATGGACTGTTCAGGGTTACGTTTTGTCAGTTTGCCGGATACCCTGTATGGCATCGAACGCCAGGTATTTTCAAAGGCTTATCTCCCGGAAATTACACTGCCGGAGGGATTGAAAATCATACAGGTACAAGCTTTTGAATTTTGTGATTTTACATATATTGAAATCCCTGCAAGCGTTGAAAGCATCGCTAATAATGTGTTTATACATAACACAAAACTTGAAAATATTGTAGTTGCACAAGGCAATGAATATTATTCCTCCCTTGACGGTGTTCTTTACAATGCCGACAAAAGCACTTTGCATTGTTATCCGACCGGTAAAACAGCAGATTCTTTTACAATTCCTAATGGTGTCACAAGGATTGCACAAAATGCATTTTCACAGAACAGTCACATTAAAGAAGTAATCATCTCCGATACAGTGGAAAGTATCGACATTGATGCTTTTTTGCAATGCGTTGATCTGGAGCGTATAACCATACCGGGTAATGTGAAAAATATCGGAAGCGGAGCCTTTGGCAATTGCATTGCTTTGTCAGAGCTTGTTATTGCCACGGGGGTAGAGAAAATCGGTGACACAGCTTTTTATCGCTGTATTGCTTTGCACTCTGTCACCATTCCGGACAGTGTCAAGCAGATTGGTGCCGGTGTTTTTGATTGGTGCACATCTTTGACTGATATTGTTGTCGATGATAACAATTCTGCTTACGCGGCTGTTGACGGTGTTCTTTATAACAAGAATCTGACACAGCTGCACACCTTTCCCTGCGGAAAAACGCTAACCTCCTTTGCTGTGCCCTCCGGTGTTACTGTGATCGGTTCGCTTGCGTTTTCTGCCTGTTCAAAGATTAAGGAGATTACGCTGCCGGATAGTGTTATCACCATTGGTGTCGGTGCTTTTAGCGAGTGCACGGCACTTGAAAGAATCCGACTGTCATCCGGTCTTGAGACAATCGAATATCGGGCGTTTTTATTGTGTGATTCATTGTCACAAATTGTTCTCCCGAAAAGCACACGGCGGGTCGATGGTGCTGCATTCGACAATTGCAATGCCCTTGAACGGATTGTTGTGCTCAATCCTGAATGTGAGATCGTTGCAACCCCGACGTTTTTTTCAGGTGGTGCAATCATTTATGCTTATGTTGATTCTGTCGTACAACAGTATGCCGAACAATATGGTTCCGCTTTTGTTGCGTTGGTCGATGACGGCACCTGCGGAGACAGTCTGCTCTGGTATCTGGATGCTGAAAATGTGCTGACAATAAGCGGCACCGGAAAGATGCAGGCTTATATGGAAGATGAACAGCCTTGGTTTTCTTACAGGGCAAGTATCACGCGTCTTGTCATTGAAGATGGTGTCAGTACAATCGGCACTCGTGCTTTTATGAATTGCAGCAAGATCGCAATAGCAGATCTTGCCGATTCGGTTGAACGAATTGATGAGTATGCTTTTAAGAGTTGTGTGAATCTGCGAGAGCTGCAATTGCCTGCGAAGTTGACAACATTTGGTATGTATGCTCTGTATGATTGTGATTCTTTAACCACTCTGCATCTGCCTGCGGCCGTCAGCAGTATTCGCTATTCCGCATTGAGTGACTGTGATAATTTGCAGGAAATTACGGTGGATGAAAGCAATCAGACATATATTGCACAGAACGGTATTCTGTATAACAAGGGTATGCAGCAACTGATTGTGTATCCTGCGGGTAAAGAAGAGCTTGCTTACACCATGCCTGATAGTGTGGTCGGTGCTTTTCCCTATGCGTTTACGGGTGTGCATTTTCTTGAGGAAGTTGTTTTTGCACCGACAGCTACTTCCATTTCTCCGGCTGTGTTTTATGAAGCTGAATCAATTGTATCCGTTACCCTGCCGGAAACTGTGACAAACATCGATTTTTATGTTTTTTACGGCTGCATTTCTTTGACAAATATAAATATCCCGTCCGCATTGAAAATAATTAACAAAGAAGCATTTCTCAATTGTAGGTCTTTGAACGACCTTGTATTCCCGGATACATTAACAACCATCGGAAAAAATGCGTTTGCAAATTGCACATCCCTTTCTGCCGTTGCCGTTTTGAATCCCGATTGCGTAATTGCAGAGAATGCTTTTGAAGAATCCGTCACTCTTTACGGACAGCCGGATTCCACAGTACAGCAATATGCAGAAACTTACGGTTGTTTGTTTACTGCATTCTATGACGGTGTTACATGGTCTTTTGCAGATGGTGTGTTGTATGTCGGCACATCGGATACAAACATTGAAATTCCCGATTCCGAAACCCGTTGTTATTTCCCGTGGGTTGCTTGCAGTATGGCTACGGATGCCGTTGTGCTGGAAAATGTTTCATATGTCGGTGCAAATGCGTTCTCCGATTTTGCTGCAATGTCGATTCTTGCAATATACGGAGAGTCCGTGAATCTTGCAGCGTCCTCTTTTGCTGATTGCACAAAACTGCATTCTGTTGTGTTTTTTGCGGATTTGACTGCAGAGACGGATGCTTTTATCGGCAGCAGTGATTCGTTGTTGTTTTATGCAGAACAAGGAAAATCAATTGACGGACTTGAATCCGTTGTCGCTTTTTCGCTTGAAGAGGATGATACAAACGGCAATACCGTTGTTTTTGATCAGCCTGTAACGGTCAGTTCTTATGATTTCTTCAATCTCCTTATTGTCATTTGTGATTACTATGCAAATGTTTGGGAGCTTGAATTTGTTTCCATTTTAACTACGGATTTTACATTTTCAAAAGAAATCGGTCCGGGGGAATATGAACAGCTGCATTCGATTGAATTTGCATCTTTCACTGCTGCCGTTTTTGACGAAGAAACAGAAAAATTTACAAATATTTCATTCAATGAGCTGTGTCAGGGGTTGGAAGACGGCACTTATTACGGTTTTCAACTGGTCGTAAATGATGCACAGGATACAACCTATGAGAATATCGATGTTCTTGCCATTCAGCAGTTCTTCCTACGTGCCGTTGTCACCCTGCTCAATAAAATCCTCAGACTGTTCAATCGCACCTGATCCTATCTTTACCGCCCTTTTTCGGGCGGTTTTTTGTTTCATTTAAGCATCGCGACCGTTCATCAAAAAAAATGACCGTTGATTACACAACGGCTTGTTTTTGCTTTTTGTCTTGCTATAATAAAATCAGAAGTTGAAATGTATTTTATTTCAGCACAAATGAAAAGAGGGTAAATGCTATGAAGAGTGTAAGAAAGATTCTGTTGGTTTGTTTGGCTGCGATGTTGTTGCTCGGTTGCATTGTTCTCGGTTCTGCAGATGAAAGGCTGTTGCCCATTGCTGCGGCATTTTCCGACGATGACGTGCCGGAACATGAACACGAATGGCTGTTGGAGGGCTATTCTGCGAATGATTGCGTCGAAGGTCAGGATTATTATTACGTATGTGAATACTGCGATGCAACAAAAGTAGAACATACGGACGGACTTGCAGAGCATGTGAAACTTTATCAGTATGCTGTTAAAGCAGCAACCTGCTGTACTGCCGGTATTGCTTATGATTATTGTTTTTCGTGTGGTTATAAGTCTGAACGCTATGAAACTGAGGTCAATGACAGTCATATCGGAAAAATCGAGCTGCGTAATGCAACCGCTGCTTACTCCGGAGATTATTATTGTACTGCCTGCAACATCGTGATTGCAGAAGGCACATCCAATATCCACCTCGTTGTTGCCTGCGGTGATAGTGATGGTGACAATCGCATCACTTCTTCCGATGCAAGAATTGCACTTCGATACAGTGTCGGTCTTGAAGAACTGTCCGACGAACAGGCAGAAATGCTTGATGCAAACGGAGACGGTGTTATCAATTCCTCAGATGCAAGGTTGATTCTTCGTTTTTCTGTCGGACTTGCTGACAAAAAGGATAATGTTGAAATCTTCAACAAACCCATCGGTTATTTTGAAAGCGATAATGTGCTGCGTAAATATGCAGACGGCGATCCGGTGTACAGTGATTCGTATCTGAGCATTTATCTGACAGAAAACAGCGAGGATGCAATGGATGCATTCATTGCAAAATTTGCTGCCATCTTCGGTTATGAGCCCAAATGTGAAATCAAGTGTGAATACCTCGGTGACTATGTGACAGATTGCAGCGGAGAGGTAAAAAGTGTATATCATTATTATGTTTATGATGATACCTATCTTCTGCTCACCGATACATACTATGAGGTTTTTAAGCAGCCTTGTACAGACGGCTCTCCGTGGGTCGGGTTTGTGGCTCCCGTATCTCTTGCTGCAATAGATGATGATCCGCTTGCAAAAGAACGTAAGCAGCAAGTGTATGATATGTTCTGCGAATGGACCGGTCGCGATCTGGAGGAAATGAAAGCAGACGAAAAGCATTTCAGCATCGGACATTACAGCACGGCCACCATGCGTACCGTGTATGGTGAGGTAATCAACGTTGTATATTTTTATGCAAGAGCTGTCGGCATTCCCATTGAAGAATTTGAAAATGCAAAAAGTCAATAAATAGAGGAGACGATTATATATGAAGACAACGAAATTACTTGCAATCGTTCTGATTGTATCGCTTATCGCAACCTTATTCAGTGCTTGCGGTGGAAATTCAATCAACCTGCGTGATTACGTGAATGTTGAGTTTCAGGGCGCAAATGGCTACGGTAAAGCAAAAGTACAATTCGACGAGGATGCCCTTGCAGAAGACCTGATGGACAAGTACGGCAGCAAAATCAAAAAAGCTGCAAAAGGCAACGAGATCTATGAAGGCGATCCCGATTTGTATGCTGAAATGATTGCCGAGCTGTTTTATGTCAGAACAGACGGAGAAAACCTGTCCAACAAGGACAAGGTCAAGGTTAAAATTGAATTTGACGGCTCTCTTGATAAAATCAAAAAGAATACCGGCATTGAATTCAAAAACTTTGAATGTGAATTTACCGTCAGCGGACTGGGTGAAGTAGTTGAACTGGATGTGTTTGAAAACATGGATATGAAAATCAGCGGTATTTCTCCCAAACTTTCCGTTTCGTTCAGCGAAAAGGAAACCGGTAAATACGGATTCTATGTCAAGTATTCGTTGGTTGCAAATGCACCACATACTTACAAGATCGGCGATACTGTCAATATCAACGCAACATTCAGCGAAGGTGCCGATCTGGCACATGGCTACATCGTCAATCAGCTTGAAAAATCCATTGTCATCACTCCCGACATGGCGGAACAATATATATCGAATGCCATGGATTTTGATTCGAAGACTATAAAAGAATTAAAGGCTACCGCAGACGAAGAAGCAATCGGGTATTTTACGGTAGAAAACAGCAAAACCAAGCTTTACGGACGATCTCTCGTACTCAGTGATGCCGAAAGTGTCGGTCAACCGGAACTGCAGAATGTGTATTTGTGCTATAGTGAAAATCCCGGCTTAAAGGCACCTGATTATTCAGCAGCAAATAATTTTTTATGCTTTGTTTATAAATTCAACGTAGTCAATGCCAATTATACAGGCTTTTGGAGCAGTTTATCAGATTCCTATGATGGTGATGCATACGCATATTATTTCGTCGGCAATATAACGCGGGCAGGAGAAAATATTTATTATGATCTTGCTAACGGTGCTTGCGGTTCAAACTTCTTCACATCTTTTGAGGATTTACAGGAGTTTATCGTTTCCGCCGATTATACAATGTCCGAAGTCAGCGGTTTTTAAGCGTATCGGTAATACAATTTCCGTGTTGCGTATATAATGAAACAGTACAATCCCCTTCATGCAGACACTTGAAAAAATGAAAGTTTTCAGGGTTGCTAAAAGGGGATTGTTTTGTTTTTAAAATCAGCTATGCACAAAAAAACGAGAACAAATGTTGATTTGTTTTATCAGTTTTTGTTTCCAAAAATTTTCATTTATATTCATTGCCGTTTTGCTCAAACTACTTTTGCAAACGCAAGAAAAACACTTGAAGGAGTGAAACGCAATGTCCAACAATAAGAACAGCCTTGTTCCCGAAGCTCGTGAAGCTCTCAACAGATTCAAGATGGAAGCTGCTTCCGAAGTCGGTGTCAACCTCAAGCAGGGTTACAACGGTGACCTGACCTCCAAGCAGGCAGGCTCTGTCGGCGGCCAGATGGTCAAGAATATATGTCCCGTACGACAGTATAGTTTTTACAGAGAATTACGGCGAGTTCAGGAACATAGATACCAAGTAAACTATAATGTTACTATTTGCTTCTAAAAATATTTTAACCGAGTTATTATGTTTTATTAATAATTCGGTTTTTTTATATATCAGTACATGGCTGTTACTTTTTAGTAGCGGCCGTTTTTTTATTAAATCAAAAAAAATAGAAAGGAGAACAAAAATGTTTATTAAACTCAATGGACTTTAGTTAAACATAAAGTACCATTACAAATCACAAATAAAGCATCAAAGCAAGGAGGAAAACAATCATGATACACGGACTTCTCGTTCTTCCCGGGCTGTATATAACGGCTTTTCTTCAGTTATTTTTCAATATCTTTGGATGATGGGAGGAAATAAACTTGAGTATAAAAAATGAAATGCTGACGGAAATACCCTTATCAAGCATTAAGGATTTTCCTGATCATCCATATAAGGTAAAAGACGATGAAAATATGGTTGAGCTTGTTGAAAGTGTAAAAACAAGAGGACTTATTCAGCCTGTTCTCGTCAGACCTCTTGATAATGGTATGTACGAAATGGTATCAGGACACAGAAGAAAACGTGCGTTTGAAATTGCGGGTATAGAAAAGATACCTGCGAGAGTTCAGAATCTCACAAGAGATGAAGCCATACTTTCAATGGTGGACAGTAATCTGCAAAGAGATGAAATCTTACCTTCAGAAAAAGCCTTTGCTTATAAAATGCGACTTGAAGCTATGAATCGACAAGGTAAACGCACCGATTTAACTTGTGCACCATCGGAGCACAAGTTGGAAGGACAGAAATCAAGAGATACTCTTGCTGAAGAAGTCGGTGAAAGCCGTGAACAAATCCGCAGATATATTCGTCTTACTAATCTCATACCTGAACTTATTAATCTTGTCGATGAAAAGAAAATTGCTATGCGTCCTGCGGTAGAGATTTCGTATCTTACTCCTGAAGAACAGTTGAATTTAGCAGATGCGATTGATGCTGAACAATGTACGCCATCACATGACCAAACATTGAGAATGAAGAGATTTTCCCAGGAAGGTAAACTCACTAAAGAAGCAATAGAAGCTATTATGAGTGAAGAAAAACCGAACCAAAGGGAAAAATCTCCGTTCAGAGACAGTCGCATATCCAACGCAATACCAAAGGCAATTCCTAAGGAACAGCAATGTGAATTTGTAATTAAAGCTATCGAACACTACACCTTATTTCTGCAGAGAAGCAGAAACAGGGACAGGGGTGCTCGGTAGTTTTTTCATCCCCCTCTCACACTCTCCCCCTTTATTAAATACTAACTGTACTAACCGAGAATAAGAAATATTAACTCTGTTAGTAACTACAAGAAAGGAAAATGCAAAATGAATATCAAAGTAGAAATCAAGAAAATCCTCAAAGGTGATAAGCCTACAAAGGCTTATGCAAACATTGTTATCGATGATGCAGTCGTAATTCACGGTGTTGGCGTTGTCGAAAACGAAAAAGGCAGATATATGTCTATGCCTATGACAAGTTGGAAGACAGCAAAGGGTGAAGAAGTAACAAGACCCGTATGCCATCCAATTTCTTCTTCGGCTCGTAAAGAACTTGAAGAAGCACTCTTCTCTGCCTATGAGCAGGAATTGGGCAAAAACAACTAAATTTTAAGAAAGAACGAGGTAAAAAAATATGTTTAACAAAGCAAAGACATTCATTCAGACAAAGGTTCAGGCAGTAAAGGACTTCTGTGCAGAAAAGGTTTCTCAGAAGGCTCACGAAGTTCTCGATGGTACAATCGCAGAAGCGTATGTAGATACCGGTGTTAAGATTCTCATTGCCGTAGTTATCGGTGCTCTTCTTCTCGGCGGTCTTTACGCTCTCTTCAATTCAACCATTATGCCTACAGTCACAAGCAAAATCACAGAGCTTTTCAACTACGCAGGTTAAGTCTCAACAAATCAAAAAAACTATCACAAAAGAGCATCCGAAAACGGGTGCTCTAAATTTTTAAGAAAGAAAGAGGTAAAAAATTATGTTTAACAAGATTAAGACAATGGCTACAAGTGTAGCAAACAAGGTAAAGGGTTTCGTTTCAGCAAAGGAAACAGAAATGTCAGCAAAGGCTCACGCAGTTCTTGACGGTACTGTTGCTGAAGCGTATGTGGACACAGGCGTTAAGATTCTCATCGCCGTTGTAATCGGTGCTCTTCTTCTCGGCGGTCTTTACGCTCTCTTCAACACAACTATTATGCCCACAGTCACAAGCAAGATTCAGGGACTTTTCAACTACGCAGGTTAAGCGAAAACAAAAATAAAATTAAGAAAGAACGAGGTAAAAAATTATGTTTAAGAAAATCAAGTCAATGGCTACAGGTGTAGCAAACAAGGTAAAGGGTTTTGTTTCAGCAAAGGAAACAGAAATGGCAGCAAAGGCTCACGCAGTTCTTGACGGTACTGTTGCTGAAGCCTATGTTGACACAGGGGTTAAGATTCTCATCGCCGTTGTAATCGGTGCTCTTCTTCTCACACTTCTCTATGCACTCTTCAACGACACAATCATGCCTACCGTAACCGAAAAGGTCGAAGGTCTCTTTAACTACGCAGGTTAAAGAATAACAAAGGGCGGAGCAGAAAACCTGCTTCGCCCCAATTTGTGAGGACTGATAACTATGACTAAATTTATACAACCAATAGGGCCGATAAGACCGATTTCACCTGAAAGGTTAATGGAACTCAATCCCGAAGAAGTTATAACCACCATTGTGAAGCTCGCTTGTATTTTTCTTTTCTACTTGGCAGTTCACAAGATTTCAAAAGTTGTAATTAGCAAAACACCCGGTTACAACAAAGAAAGCAAAAAAATCCCAATATATCATTGCATCAGTATTATTCTTGTGTCAAGTCTGCTAATTGTCTTTGGTTGGTCAATAGAACTTCTCAAAGGCATTATTCTTTTGCAAATATTACTCTATGCTTCGGTATCAGATATTCAGACACACGAGGTTAAAGATTTCATTTCAGTTTTGATATTCATTACAGGCTTCATAGGTGTAACACTTTCAGATATTCCAATGATGCTTTTCAGTGGCTTGGCTATCGGCGGAGTGTTGTTAATCTGTGCTATGGTAAGCGGAAACAGACTTGGCGGAGCAGATGTTAAGTTATCTGCTGCCTGTGCTTTCTTGCTTGGCTTTTCAAAGAGCATAGCAGGTCTTGTTATCGGTCTTTTCCTTGCGATAATTTGCAATATATATTTCAGCCATAAAAACAAAACAAAAGGCAAAGCTTTTCCGCTTGTGCCGTATTTATCAATTGGATTTATGACAGCATTTTTTGTGTAAATCTTGATAAGGTGTTTTAAGCATGATATAATTAAAAAAACACAGTTTGAGAGGATTGGTTTTATGACCGAACAAGAAATAGTTGCTGATATTCTTCCTTCTTTAATTACTGCTTTTGTATCATTTATTGCTATGCTGACAAGCTATAAAGCGGCGAAGAATGCTTCAAAGCAATCTTTCAGTAATAATGTGGATAGTATGAAGTTCACACAAAAAGAAAAAGTAGCAGACCAAATTGCAGAGAAATCGGCAATTCTTTTGACAAAATGTGATCCTAATGTTCTTAATACTGTAATAAATGAAATTGTACCACGTAGTATATCTCACGAAGAGAATAGAAATATACGCACACGATTATTGGGAATATCTGATGAATTACAGACATTATCAAACATTATTAAAATGCTGACATATTCAATTTTTGAAGATGAAGCAATGTTGAACAAATTAGGTGATACAGGCAGTAAATTGGATGCTGTTTGTGAAAAAAGCTCTGCTATGATTTTGAAATTATGTGATATTTATACTGCTATGACTCCAGAAGGTCGTATTAAAAACTTAAATATAATGGAGGAAATATCAAAACTTCAAAGAACTTTTTCTGAAGAATATAAAGAGCCATATATACAGCTCCATCTTGCATTGTCCGACCTGATTTGGTATGTAAGACAACAATCAATTCCCAAAACAGAAAACAAGAAAATACACAAAAGAAACAAAAAAATAAAATAACAGAATTAACTTTATGCGTGCTTAAAATTAAGTACGCATTTTTTATTTTTAGTATAAAGGAGGTTAATTTCTCAATGAAAAACAGAACAGCGATAGGTATCGTCTGTATTATTCTTGCGGTGGCAGTAACCTTTGTTGTGTCACCCTTTGTAAACAACATCTCTGATAAGAAAACTGAGGTAGTCCGCTTTGTTGCTGATGTATCTCACGGAACAGAGATTAAAGACACAGATGTTGAGATTGTGAAAATCTCAAATTCTGCACTCCCCGAAAAGGTAATTAAGGACAAGAAATCAGTTGTCGGTAAATTTGCAACAGCAGATATATTCAAAGGCGACTTTGCAACCGAAAGCAAGGTAACAGACAATGCAAACACTGCTAATGATGTTATGGCTTCACTTAAAGGCGATAAGGTTGCTATGAGTATCACAATAAACTCATTTGCGGGCGGTCTTTCAGGTAAGCTTGAAAACGGTGATATTGTAAGCATTTATGTTACCGATAAAGATAACCACACAGAAGTCCCGGCATCTCTTAAATATGTCAAAGTAATCACTACAACCACATCAGGCGGTATTGATGAAAACGATGTTGTTGAAAATGAGGACGGCAGCTTTGAGCTTCCTACAACAATTACGGTTCTTGTGTCTGTTGAACAGGCAAAAATCCTTGCAAACTACGAGGAAAGTGCAGTAATGCACGTTGCTCTTGTTTACAGAGGTGACGATGCTATTGCAGATAAGTTCCTTAAAGCACAGGACGATTATTTTACAAAAAAGAATGTAAGTGAGGCTGATAAGAATGGCTAAGATTATTGCTGTAATCGGTTCACCCGGTAGTGGTAAAACAACCGTTACTCTCAAATTGGCACAGGAGCTTTACTGCGCCACTACAAGCGGAGCAGTTATTTATCTTTCACCTTCTTTGAAAGTCCCGGCTTTAGGTGTTCTTTTCCCAAATTACACACCTGACAGCATATTTTCTCTCGGTACGATGTTTGATAAGACAGACATCTATGAGGAGGATGTTCTGAACCACTTGGTAACTGTTAAGGCTATGAACAACTTCGGTTGTCTTGGCTACAAGGCGGGAGAAAACAAATACGAT
This sequence comes from Acutalibacteraceae bacterium, assembly GCA_045576275.1. GTDB lineage: Bacteria > Bacillota > Clostridia > Oscillospirales > Acutalibacteraceae > RUG806. The sequence goes on along the minus strand of JAZNGB010000041.1, from coordinate 57,533 downwards.
TTTGCAACGCTTACGGAAGATAAGGTAAATGCACTTTTTGAGGTGCTTCACAAAATGGCAGGTTATGTCTTTGTTGATTGCACAGATGAAGAAAATGACCTTATCTCACAGATTGCATTGAGAAATGCACACGAGGTAATTATGGTGCTTTCACCTGACCTTAAAAGTATGGTATATCTTGCATCCAATGAAGAGCTTTTCGGAAACAATGCAGAAAGAGCAATGAGAATTCTCAATGTGAATGAAAATGAGCTTTATTCTCCCGTTGATGATGTGAGAACCAATGCTAAGAACATTTCATATATCTTGCCTTACAGTAAACAGATAAGAGGTCAGCACCTTGACGGTCTGCTTTACGAAAGGGCAAAAGACAAGAAGTATCGCACAGAGCTTTCAAAGATTATAAACAAGATTATGTAAGAGAAAGGAAGAATTCAGAATGAAAAAGATTATAGGTGTCCTTATTGCTATGGCAGTTATTGCAACTGCATCTTCTGTTGTAGCTTCTGCTGCAAATAACGAAGAAACTCCCAATATTCCCGAAACAGGAACAACCGAAAAAGATACAACAATCCCCGAAGAAACAACAGCCGAGGAAGTGAGTGATAATGCCGAAACTGCAACTACTGATGTGGAAACATCTACCGAAGCAGATGAAACAACAATGCCTGAATCTTCCGAAGGAGCTGAAGGTTCCGACAATACAGATAGCGAAAACAATGAGGAAGTTGAAAGTGCTACTTTTGAAGTTCTTGAGGACGGCGAAACCGTGGAAGATGATAGTGAAACGGTAAATGATGAAGTCCCCGAAATTCCGCAGACAGGAGATAAAAGAAAGTTTTTCCCTGCTGTTGCTACTTTCATCGTGTCCTGTATTGCTCTTGCATATTGCGTTGTAAAGGGTAAAAAGATTAAGAAAACAAAATCAAAGTGAACGGAGATTAAGAAATGCAGAAAATCATTGATTTTGTGCCGCTGTTATCGATGATTCAGGAGCATATCTCCTCTCGTTATGCGGCGGCACTTTCAGATTCAAGTAAATTGCCACAGCTCAGGTCATATATAGACAAATATCTTCTTGACACCGGTTATGTAGTTGAAGGACTTACACAAACCGAACTGAGCAATAAACTTTATTCTGAAATGGCTGAATACTCCATTCTTACCAAATATCTCGGCAGAGATAATATTGAAGAAATCAACATCAATGCTTGGAATGATATTGCTATTACCTATACTTCGGGTAGAACAATAAAAGCAAAGGAGCATTTCTATTCTCCTTCACACGCTGTCGATATTGTTAAGCGTTTGCTTCATCATTCAGGTATGATTATTGATAACTCCACTCCCATGTCGCAAGGTCATTTGCCTAATAATACCCGTATTACGGCACTCAAAGAACCTCTTGTTGACGATGAAGTGGGCGTTAGTGTTTCAATACGACTTTTGCATCCGTCAAGAATTAACAGAAAGCAGATTATTTCTTCCGGTAATGCAACTGAAAAGATGATTGATTTTCTTTGTATGTGTATGCGATACGGTGTTTCTATGGTTGTTGCGGGTGCAACATCATCAGGTAAAACAACACTTCTTAATGCACTGCTCACTACAATTCCCGATGGTAAGCGAGTGTTCACTATTGAAACAGGTTCAAGAGAACTTTCACTTGTCCGAAAAAAGAAAGGCAAGGTAGTAAACAATGTAGTCCATACTCTTTCCCGTCCTTCCGATAACCCTGCATTTGATATAACTCAGGAAGACCTTGTTGTAGCTTCTCTTCGATTTAATCCCGATATTGTTTGTGTCGGTGAGATGCGAGATGTTGAATGTTATTCAGCAGTTGAAGCAAGTCTTACAGGTCATACAGTTGTATCAACAGTTCACGCATTTGCTGCTGATTCAGCACATATGCGAATAGCTCTTCTTTGTCAGAAGCGTTTCCCCATTGACTTCAAGACTTCACTTATGCAGGCAGGTCAGGCTTTCCCTATTGTTGTTTACTCTCATAAGTTGGAGAACAACGAAAGAAAGATTATGGATATTTCCGAGTGTGAGATACTTCCCAACGGTGATAGAGTTTATCACACACTATTCAGATTTAATATCACCAAAAACGAAATCGTAAACGGTAAATATGTTACCGAAGGCTATTTTGAACAGCCTGAAATTATGTCAGACAATCTCAAAAGAAAACTCCTGCAGTTCGGTGTACCACAGGAGGAATTAAACAAATTCTTAAAGAAGGGAGCTGATTACGAATGATACTCCCAATGATTGCGTCTATATTTCTCATTATAGCAATCGTATGTTTTCTTAATTTAACCCCGCAACAGATAACTCAGGATTTAAGTTCTGTTGTATCAAAGAAACCTAATATTCGTGACAGAGCGAGAGCACTCAGAGCAGGTAAAAAGAAAAAAGGCTTGGGTGCAAAACTTGAATATCTGCAATCTGCATTAAAGGCTTGTGGCAAAGAAGGAATGTTTGCTTTTGTATGTTCATCAGCATTAGTTCTTTTTGCCGTAGGTGCTGTAGTTGCTGTTTTAATAAATAATGTATTCCTTATCCCTGCTTTATCGGTAGCCTTTGCAATGATACCCTTTGTTTATGTTCGTAACATCATAAACATCTATGAAAAGCAGACAAAGGAAGAACTTGAAACTGCACTCTCAATTATTACCACCTCATATTCAAGAGATGGTAATATCATTATGGCAGTACAGGAAAACTTACCTCATATCAAGCCACCACTTAAAGAATGTTTTACGGCTTTTATAGGTGATGCTATGGCGGTATCTTCAAGTGTTAAACAGGCACTATATAACCTCAAAAAGAAGGTTGATGATGAAATCTTCCGTGAATGGGTTGACACCCTTATACAGTGCCAGGACAATCAGGAAATGAAAGATACCTTACAACCTATTGTTTCAAAGCTCACCGATGTTCGTATTGTAAACAGTGAGCTTAACACGATGATGTCAGCCGTAAGAACAGAATACTACACAATGGTCGGTCTTGTTGTCGGTAACATTCCTCTTTTGTATGTTCTTAACAAGGATTGGTTTCATACACTCATATTTGAAACACCCGGTAAAATCGTACTCGGTGTATGCGGTATCGTGATTGTTGTAACATATTTCTTTATGTTGAAGTTCACGAAACCCGTTGAATTCAAAAGATAAGGAGGCGGTCAAATGATAATGAAAATATGTATCGGTGTTCTTGTCGGAATCGGCTTATTTATGATACTTGCTGACCGTTTCCGTATTCCGTATATGAGAACATCAAAGGCGGTTAATAACCTTGCAAAGCAACAGAAAGAGAAAACAAGCAGTATTGATGTTTGGCTTTCCTCTGTTGCTTCTTTTATTGCCCGTAAAATTCGATTGAATGAGTTTAAGAAGGCTCAGTTGGAATCAGATTTAAGAACGGCTCAAATGGATATTACTCCCGAAATGTTTATGGCAAATGCCATTGTTAAATCTCTCATTGTCGGTGTATTTGCTATTCCCGTTCTCTTTATCTTCCCCATACTTTGTCCAATAATCATATTCCTTGCTTTCATTCTTTACCGAATGAATATGAAGGGCATCTCAAACCGAATAAGGGCAAAAAGAGCAAAGATTGAATATGAACTTCCGAGATTTGTTTTCAAGATTGAAAAGTCCTTGATGCACAGTAAGGATGTGCTTGAAATGATTGAGTCCTTTGCTAAAAATGCGGGACCTGAAATAAAGCACGAGCTTGACATTACTGCTGCGGATATGCACTCCGGTAATAACGAAATTGCTATTACAAGACTTGAAGCAAGAGTAGGTTCACCACTTATGAGTGATGTATGCCGAGGACTCATCTCGATTAACAGAGGTGATGTCAATACGGTGTATTGGAAATCTCTCTCTATGAAATTTGCTGATATTCAAAGACAGCAGTTAAGACTTGAAGCCGAGAAGATACCGAGAAAGGTAAAGAAACTTTCAATGTGTCTGCTTTTCTGCTTTATGCTTATATATATCGTTGTTATTCTCGCTCAGATTGTTTCTTCTATGGGCGTTCTGTTCGGTTAACGGAGGTGTATATATGAAGAAATTTATTAAATCTAAAAAGGGCGAAGGTTATATTGATGTTGTAATCGGTATATTTGCTATGATGATGGTTCTCGTTGTTGTTCTTAACATCTTTCAGTTTATGACTCTGAAACAGGATCTTGATGAGATAAGCGGTCAGCTCATTGAAACGGCAACCTTTAACGGCTGCTTTGACAGTGAGTTTGATGAACGAGTTGAAAGTCTGCAAAATCAGTTCTTTGAATTTGAGGTTGATACTGATGCAGAAAGCTATTTCAATGCAACCTATGAGCGTGTTCAGCTCGGAGACCAAATGGATGTTTATGTGTCTGTTCAGACCTATGTGCAAGGTCTTGGTATGTTTAGAATACCCGTAACTGTTACAAGCCACAGGTCAGGTATATCGGAAAAGTATTGGAAGTAGGTGTAACAAATGAGGCTGTTAAAATCAAATAAGGCTGAGGGATATATTGTTCCTTGTGTCTTTATTCTTATTTTTGCGATGATATTCGCAATGATTTTCACTTACTCTGCATCCATATCAAAGGTAAACCTTATGAGAGAAAACACAAAGGTTGTGCTTGACAGTTTTCTTACTCAAAACTCAACCGAAATATATCACAGTATCAAACAAGGTAATGACTACACCGAAGTAATTGATACCGAGGAATTTCGCACATCTCTTATATCATTTTGCACATTGGAAATAGAGGACGGAATGTTATATAGTTATGATGCAGACGGAAAAGAACTGTATCACATAACTGAACCCGTACTCAGCTTCCGAGAAGCAAACGAACTTGAACTTGTAGTAAATTATACGATTTCAATTCCGTTATGGTTTGCAGGTCATCAGTTCCCATCTGCGAATATACCCATAGAGGTAACATCAATATTAACCGAAAAATTTTAATCACAGGAGGAAACAAAAATGATGATTCTTACAAGTAACCCCAACAAAAAGGGAAACAAAAACAACAAAATAATCGCTGCTCTCATAGTCGGTATTATTGCAGTATCAATTTTTATTGCAGTAATGATTGGTAACTTTGTCGGCAAGGACACAGAAGAACCTACAACCGATATTACAACCGAACAGGCAGAAACGGTTGGCGATATTGTCATTGACGATAACATCACAGAAGAAAATGACAATGCAGAGAGCACTACCGAAAAAAACGAGACAGTTATTAAACTTGAAGAACCCACAGTAGAAAAAGTGACCACTACTCAGAAACCTACACAGCAGACCTCTACTGTTAAACCTGCTGAACCCGTAACACAGGGTAATCCTGCAGGAGTATCACAGGGCAACAGATATGAAGTAATTGATAACGGTAACGATAGTGTAAATGAGTACAGTTGCGGAAAAAAGGGACATCATTGTGACAGCAAAGAAACACATGACTTTATTGTAAGCCTTGAAAACAAAGGCTGTCCCCACTGCGGTTCACACTCTTGTAAGAGCTTCTACACTTACGATGAATGGGGAAATGCGTGTTATGACCCTACAAAGTGTGAAAGCTACAATGCAAAGAGTGACCCTTGTGAATACTGTCAGGAATGTGGCAAGAAGGTCGGCACAGGCTCCGGTGACACTTGTGTGAGATTTACAGTTGATACAAAGTGTCCCGAATGTGGTAAATCTGTTAAAGGTAAGACCTGTCACTCACATTAAAATATAAATCGGACTAAGCTCGGCGTAAAAGTCGAGCTTTTATTTTTTACGAAAGGAAGATGATAGATATTAAAAAGGTAATTTCAATCCTCCTTGTTTTATGTACTTTACTTTCTGCAATACCGTATTCTGCATTTGCCCTCTCTTGGGACGGTGACTCTGCAGGCGGTAGTACAAATGCGGTAAACGGCAGTTCAACGGGTTATGTTATTCGTTCAACATTGGATGCTGCATGTGTCGTGGGTTATCGTTTTTCCGTCATTGACTCCGCAGGCAATCTGAAAGTATCGAAGGTGATTGATGTTTACAGAAAAACATCTAATGGTAATAATGCTTATTTGACTTCTGCAAAATTTTCAAATAAATATAATAAGTTAGGCATTATTGAAAACAAAAACGCAAAGCTTACAACAACAGCTAATACAGCAAACTGCTATAAAGAAACCTATATGGGTTTTGTTACAGCATTACCGGATCCGTCGGGTGTTGAAACTTGGCAAATGTATGAAACGAATATCAACAGAGTATTGTCTGCCCTTGGTGTTGGTAGTGTTGCTAATATGGTTTATGGAGATAAAGTTCTGGTTGAACCATTGTTCGATGTTTGTCTTGCAGGCGAATATCAGGCACTGACGGTGTCGGAAATCGCATATTGCGGACGAAGCGTATTAGGTGGATACTCTACGGGTGGTACAAGTAACGGTACTTCTTCAACATGGGGATTTATTGCAAATTATACCAATCGTATATGGCCCAATAAACTATTTACGCCCGATGGTCAAGGTTTGTGGGATGGTGTGGCAACAATTAATTCATACTCCAAAGAAACCTTTAACAATATTATGAATAAAGGTTATGGCATAGGTATTGCATACACCGAAAAAACAAACAGTGCTTATAACATTAAATTTGATGGAAACGGAGCAACGAGTGGTTCTACGGCTTCCATGTCTATGGCCTTTGGTGTTGCTAAAAATCTTACAGCTAACGGATTTAGCAAAACAGGGAATGCGTTTGTAGAATGGAATACCAAGGCTGATGGCTCCGGGACAAGTTATACTGATCAGCAAAGTGTAAAAGATTTAACATTGGCACACGGTGCAACAGTTACTTTGTATGCTCAATGGAAATCGTATGTATTATCGATTTGTTATCACAGTAACGGTGGTAGTACCTCATCTAATCTGTTCAAACTTGTTGATGACTATGTTTATTGGCGAAACTTGGATATGAAGTTAGTTCAGGATGTAGGCTATGATGACTCTGTTAGCATTGTTAGCGCTTCCGACTACGATTTGTATAAGATGGGATATTCCACATCATCGTGGACAACGCAACCGAATGGCGGAATGGAAGTACAGTATGATTCGACGAAAAAGACTTCTGATTTCGTTCCCGATATCTCCACGGGTAACAGAAGTATTACTCTATATGCAAAATGGAACCCTATATTGTATACTATTAAATTTCATGGTAACGAATCGACAAGCGGTTCAATGTTGGATATGAACATGACCTATGATGTCGCAAAAACTCTGCCGTTAAATACTTATGAAAAATCAGGGTATCATTTCACGGGTTGGAATACAAAAGAGGATGGTTCGGGTGAAAGTTATTATAATCAACAATCGGTAATTAACCTCTCAGCTACGCAAGGAGCCGTTATAGATTTGTATGCACAGTGGGATACAAACTCATATATCATTGCATTTGATGGAAACGACAGTACCGGTGGCAACACTTCAAGTATGACTATGAAGTTTGATGAAACGAAAGATCTAAATGCCAATGGATATATTAAGACAGGGTACTCTTTCTCGAAGTGGAACACAAGCGCAGGGGGAAGCGGGACGGATTATTCCGATAGGCAGAGTGTTAATAACCTTACAACTGTAAACGGCGGAACATTCAATTTGTATGCACAATGGACACCAAACACCTACACGATTAAGTTTAATGGCAACGGAAATACAAGTGGTTCTACGACACAAATGTCAATGACCTATGATGTATCAAAAAATCTAACAGCCAACGGATTTAATAAAACCGGATATATCTTTGACGGTTGGAATACCAATTCAAGCGGAACGGGAAACAACTATACCGATAAACAAAGCGTAAAGAATATGACGTCAACCAACGGAGCAACAATAAATCTGTATGCCAAATGGAAGCCAATAACCTATACTATTAAGTTTGATGGCAACGGAGCTACAAGTGGTTCAACTGCATCAATGAGTATGACTTACGATGTTGCAAAGAACCTCACCGCTAACGGATTTAAGAGAACCTCATATAACTTTAAGGGTTGGAACACAAAGGCTGATGGTAGTGGTACAAATTACACCGATAAGCAGAGTGTTAAAAATCTCACGACATCAAATGGTGCGACCATTACTCTTTACGCAAAGTGGGAATATGACCCGGTGCTTGTTGTTGAACAGTGTAGTGTTTATGAAGGTGCAAAAAGTGATAAAACAACACTCTTTGGTTACACAAGAGGTAATGTCTTTGATGATTATGTTTACAAAACAGATTATCCTGTACTCGGTGATACCATTTGGTATAACATTTATTTCCCAGCAGAACCCGTAAACATAAAGGTGAGACAATATGTGAGATATAAAGGTGGTTCTTGGACAACAAGAGATGTCACGCTCAGTAGCTCTGATACCACATCACAGTATTTCCCCATACAGTTTACAGGTGACTACAAAACCGTTCCTGAGAGCATAGGATATTATGAAATTGAGGTAAAAACTGATTGGATTGATGCTTCGGGTAATATCTTAAAGAGTGGTATAACAAAGACGTTCTATATTCCCGTTAAGCCTGTTGCATACAGATACAGAGTAGAAGCAAGAGGCTATGAATCTGTTGTAGTAGCATACAACGGTATGGACGGCTCAAGTGGAAATCTCTATTCCGGTCAGCATGTAAAGTTAGCATACAAATTTAAGGGTGCAAATACTTGGAATCCTATTGAGTATTTAAGAGGTGCTTTGTATTATCACAATGGCACAAGTTGGGTTAATGCTTACAAATCCAATGACGGATATGATGTAGCAAGAAACAAGGCCATTCTTTCAAAGAACGGTGTAACAACGCTTAATAGTTCACTTAACACTTACACGATTCCGAAAACATCACAAAACAAATTGAGATTTAATCTTATAACTTGGTGGATGAATGATAAGGAACACACCGAAGAAGCTTCATGGATAGAACTTCCCGTAGTTCCTTGTGATTTGCAGCTTGATGAAATCAAACTTTATGATGCTTCAACAAACAGAGAGCTTGACCCAAATAAACTTGAAGCAGGACAGATCGTAAAGGTCAGATATATTTACTATAACAATACCGATTCAAAGGTATATGTTGAAAGTTACAACGATAGTAAGGAAAGAATAGGTAATGCAGTATATTCTATTCCCGCAAAGAGTTATGCAGGTTTATGGGGTGAAACCATTACCGTGCCTAATGAACGAACCTTTACCATATGGGGCGGTATTTATCAGGAAGGTATGGGAATTTATAACACTGACTATGAAGCAAACGGCACAAACAATGAAAAGACTTTAACTTGTAAGGTTAATCATCCCTTAAAGCTTCAGGCGATAACACCTAATGCTGATTACCGGGAAAACACAGAGGTTATTACAAGTTATTGGCTTAAAAATTCATATTCAGGTGATTATACCCCTGCTGAAGATGTATCAATCAAGTTCTGTGTGTATAAGGGTTCAAATCTCATATACAGTTACACGAAAACTAAAGCAGTAGTTCCCGGAAATCTCAACAATCTGATTTATTTCAAGTGGAAAGTTCCGATAGGATTTAATAATGCCGACGTTAAGATAACGGCAGAAATAGTTGATGACGGGGTTTCATACAACAAGGTGACAAAGAATTACTCAACAATACCGTATAAGATAGAGCAGACGCCTGACACACAGTTTGAAAGGAAAGGTCCTTCTGGATTCTCTATTCCAGCTGATACCTATACAACGGGTACAGCTTGTGAATGGTGGGAGTATACCTATTCTAACGGAAAGTTTATAAAAACACAGTATTATACAAGTCTTGCAGGTGGAGCAGTTACGATTGAACCTGAAAACAAACAAGTTGCTACACAGAATGGTTATTGGTATTTAAATTCAGGATATGGAATAACATTGTCATTGAACAATAAAGCCCAATCGACAAAAAGTGATTATGCAACTGCACCTGAAAGCTCATATACACTGCCTCAATATGGTGTAGCATACTTCCCTGAATACGGGTATTCAAAGGATAGTGGAAAGATTACTACTCTCAATCTTTCAAACGGCAAGTGGATTTTCTCTGCAACAGGCTCTTATGGTAATGTCCATTTTACACCTCTTTGGTATCCTGATGGGAATTATATCGTAAGAGTTGAATTGAGTGATTTGTGGACACCTGTAGGTATGATGAAACAAGAGTATAAATCAAATAAAATTATTATCAAAGACTCTGCATACGATGATTGGTATGTAGGGCGTTAAAACATTCGAAGGGCGGCTTTTTTAAGTCGCCCAAAATCTTTTAAAAAAAAGGAGATGATAAATTTGAGTAAGGAAAAGCGAATGGCGGGAACTTATGAAATAATTCATTCATTTGATATTGGCAAAAAAGAAATTGTTATCGGCAAGGATGAGAATGCTTCTCCTGATGAAAAATATCTCGTTGCTGATTATGAAAATAATGGCATATTTGAAAGATATGTTAATGCACTTGTCAGCAATGATTATGCAGAAATATCAAAGATTTTTGCTGAACGAATAAAAAATGAAGCTGAACTTGTTATTGAAGAAATCTCAAAAATTGAGGTTGATACTGCACCTATTTATGCTGATGGATGCACCGTTATTAAGTCTGAAGACTCTATCAAAAATAAGGTTGTAGTTATAAGAGCTGATGTATTTAAGCCGGAATATCAGATTGCAACAATGCAGTTGCAGCTTTGTACGGGCGGTTTTGGTTCAGAGCGTAATTCAAGAGGTTCAGCCTGCTTCTGCACTAACTTATACAGCGGTAAAGAATCAAGATATGAACGTCGTGATATTCTCGGTGTCATTGAAAAGGACAAACTCCCCGAATGGGCAAAGCAGAAATTAGACGATGTTCAGAAAGAGCGAGCCGAAAAGAGAAAGGAAAGGGATGCACGATGAAAGATTTATATATAACTCCGATTACAGCGAATCTTGAAAAGTACACATTCAGGCAGAGCAATCAGTTATATCAGCAGACAGGCTGTATAGGTTATCTTCGTGCAGACCTCGGTTCAAGCGGAAAGGAATTTCATTCTACTTGGAACGATACCTGCTCTTTCTTTAAGACGGATGAATTCTCAAAGGAATTTGATGATGTTATCAATGCACTTCGACTTGATGATAAGTACGGCAAAATGCTCGGTGACAGAACAAGTCTTTCAAAGTATTGCCACGATAATGCAAAGCAGTACACCGGAGATGATAAACAGTATTTCGGCGTAAGAGTTGATACAGATAATCACACTTATCTGTTAAGGCTCAATCCGAACAGAGGTGAATATAACCTTTACTGTTACTGCTATGTAAAGAAATATCTTGAAACACAGCTTGTTCAGGCAAGTAAGGGTATCCGGTTTATAACCCCTCATTACAGAGAAATATTCAGAATACCAGATGGTGATAAAATCAAAATCACTCATTCTGACGGTGAAAGGTCATATAAAACCTGCAGATATATAGATGATTACCATACAGAGGTTGGTGACAGACTCTATCATATCTGTGAGTTTGCCGAGCTTATGGAGAGAAACGGAAGTACAGTTATTCCTATTCGTTCTTCTCTTCCAAAGCTTTGTTATGCCATTCATCCCGAAAGTGAAAAACTTATTATCATTACAAAAGGTGAAAAAGAATTTGTCGATGTAACTGATGAGCGTAACACACCTGAACAAAACAGACAGCTTGCAGACGGACATAATTCTGAAATGGGCGTTACCAAAGCTCAGAAAGAAGCTATGCTCGGCGGTATTACTAACGGTTGGCAGACACCATCTGCTAATCCGCAGAACTATAACGAGCAAGGCAAGTTTATTCATTCAAAACAGCACGAGCGAGGTGAAGCACGATGAGCTTCATCGTCAGAAATGAAAGTTGATGAAAAGAAATTAGGTTGAAAAAATTGCAGATACCGAAACGGATTGGTATGTAATATCTGTTGGAAAAAAGTATATGAAGAATTCTACGATGGAAAGGAGAAGGTAAATGGCAAAGAAAATGAAAGTAAGCAAAACTCAGATGAAATTTGAAGTGCTTGAAAAACTTGCTTCACTTGGCATTAATACAGAGGAACAGCTTGAAAAACTGACACCAAAGGAGCTATTGGGTGTTGAAAGCCTTTCTTTTAAAGAGATTGAGCTTATCGGACAGCTTCAGGAAAGTGTAAACGAAAACTTGTTGTTTTCCTTTCTTACCGCAGATATGACCGTCACTACAGAAGAACCGAAAACTGAAAAACCAATAAAAAAGAAAAAGGTAAACAATGAGGTGATTTCTGATGGCGGGTAAGCTGCAAATAATCACAGCAATGTTCAACGATGAAGTAGGTAAAGTTACAAGTAATCTTGATAATTGGACTTCTTTTTTGAGGACTGCATCCAATAACTTTAAATATAATTTCGTTGAACAGATTTTGATTTACGGACAAAGACCTGATGCAACAGCTTGTGCAGAGATAGGTTTTTGGAACGACAAAATGCACCGTTGGGTTAATCGAGGTGCCACAGGCATTGCGTTATTTGACTATTCGGGCAGTTATCAAAAGTTACGATATGTTTTTGATGTTTCTGACACTAATTCATTCTATGGGTATGAGGTTCCACGATGGGAAGTAAAAGACCATTATCACGATGAAGTTGCAGAAGCTCTTACCAATGCTTTCGGTGATACTGCCGAGGGCGGACTTGAAAGTGTAATTGATGATACTGCAAGAAACTTGGTGGAAGATAATATTCTTGATTATCTTTCAACCGTCAATGACAGTAAATTTGGTAGTTTCCTTGAAGAACTTGACGATGACAATATTTCGGTTATCTTAAAAAATGCACTTTCTGCATCAATCGGATATATGATGATGACAAGGTGCGGTATCAATGCTGATGAATATTATACCAGAGAAGATTTTGAAGATATTTTTAATTTCAATACCCCTTCAAGTGTTATAGCAATGGGTATGGCTGTAAGTGATATAGCAGAAATGGGCCTTCGAGAAATCGAAAGCACAGTAAAAAATATCGAAAAAAATGAGAAAAAAAGAAATAAGAACCTGACCCACTTGCCAAATCAAAGATTTGGAGTGGGTACCCCAGAACCTTTTTATTCACAAGCTCATAATCGCACATTTGATAATAATTTCTCGTTAGAGTATGATGAAAGTGCAAAAGCAAAAAACGAAACCGAAAGGAGTAATGAAAATGTCACAGATGACTTACAGACAAGTGGGAGATTATCAGATTCCGAACCTGACCTTACCGAAAGAGGAGAACGTTACTCTTGGGAAGTACGGTATGATGAGGAAGAAATTCCTGCAGGAACACAGGAAAGTCTATTTCGCACAACTGATAGCGAAGGGCGAACTGATGAGAACAATCAAACAGACGGAAACCGAAGCAGAACAGATGATGACTCAGTTGACAGAACAGATGATGAAGTCACAGGGAGTGACGGAGGAACTGAAAGAGCAGAATCAGATGCAGTGGGTTCGTATGATGAACAACATCAGGATGACAGCCGAGGAAACAGTGCTGAAACAACTGATTTACAGTTAAGCGGACACGACTTCGATGCCCGTTGGAACGGCGTAGAATATTTCCACCAAGACAAACAGAAAAATGAGTTAATAAAATCTTTCTTAACTCCATACAGAGAAGAAATCGCTATGTTCTATGAAAGTCACCAAGACAAAAAAGAACGTAGCGATTTTATTAAATCCTTCTTCAATTCGACACCTTATGAAATGACACTTTCAAACGGTGTTAAAGCAGGTTTTGAAGCCTATTCTGATGCTATCAGATTGTGGCGTGATGACGGAACAGAACTTCGTGAAGCTTGGGAAAAATGGTTTCAGATTGAGCGTTCCGTTTTCGGCATGATACTCATTGAAGAATGGACAGAGCCACAGGCTTTGTTGTTGCCCGGCGTTGATAATCAGATTGAGTTTATCGGCACAAAGGTAAAAGATGCAATTCTTCCGTTACCGCAGGGTGCTATTGACTATGTTCTCGGTGCGGGTAGTGGCTTTAGTGAAGGTAAAATGCGAGTGTATCGACAGTTTACCGAGAGTCTTTCAAAGGAAGATAATATCAAATTCTTAAAGAATGAATATGGTATAGGTGGCGGAACTGATGCTATCCCCGGTACGGGGTATTGGCATAATCACGATGCTAAAGGTATTGAGATTTCAGACCATTACAGTGTACCCGAAAGGCGAACTCTCCTTAAATGGAACTATGTTGAAAAGCGTATTTCCGAACTTGTAAAACTTGACAGATATTTAAGTCCGAAAGAAAAGGAAATGTATCCGCAATGGCTTGATGAACAAATGGCAAAAGAAGCAGCTTGGAAAAAGACGAATGAAATTCGACAATTTATCCGTGAGGCTCCCGAAGAAGAACAGGCACCAAAAGAATACAGATACGAATATAATCTCGGAGATACTGTATATATCGGTGCAGACGAATACACTATTCTTTCACTTGAAGACCCTGTAATCCTTAATGACAGCCAATATCCTTTATTCATCAAGGAATTTTCAAAGGCTGACTTTGAGAAAAAGGTAAAAGAAAACCCTGCTAACAATCACTTGAGAATTGAAGTAGAGGTTGAAAGACCTATTGAGGATAACGAACCCGAAACAGAGGTTGACGAAAGCAATAAGCCTGATTTCTTGGTTCAGTATGAGCAGGTTAAAAAGGAAAATCCCGATGGTGTTCTTCTTATGCACACAGGCGGGTTCTATATTGCCTTCGGTAAAGACGCAGAAATTGTTTCAAAGCATACGCATTATTTAGCACCGAGAAAGAATTTTTACGGAAATGTCTTAACTCCTTGTTGTGAGGTTCTTGATTTTAACCTTAGTTATTGTCAGAAAGAACTTTATGCAAATAACAACATTAACATTGTTATTATGGAGGTTGACAAAGGTGTTGTTGACAGATTTCCGACCCCTTCAGTTGAAATAACTGAAACATTGGATGCAAATTATACAGACGCTTTCTTTGTGAATGACGGAAGTAACAATGTTGAATGGGTGTACTACAATCCTGACGGCAATGACGGTAAGGGACAGTTTGTTAATAACCTTTTCTCTTATGAGGATATTCTAATAGCAGCAGAACTTCATACGGATGAAATAGAGTTCTTTGAGTATCTCGGTTCAGTTGCTCATCAGACACTTTCGGATTACGGCACAAAAGAGTACAAGGACGATTATGAATATTTCCACTCTGCTGTTGATTTAACTGATTGCACAAAGGAAACTATGCAGGCTCTTGTTGAAGAAGCAAAGACTGCAGAAGCACCCGTATTAACTTTTGTTCAGCCGGAAACGAAAGAAACAGAAGTGTTGTACGATGTTCTCTCAGCATTAAAGATTGATGATATTGACCTGACTTATGAGGGCGGTATTCTTGTAGCAAGAGATATTGATAATCTCTGGAGTGGCAAAGAGTTTTATGAATTCCTTGTAAAAGAAGCTTTTGTTTTTGAAAAAGATGGTTCTGTTCTTGGCATTCGTGATGAACTGCTCAAAGATTTTAAAGAATTGTCAGAAAGCTACGGTGTACCTGTTAAGGACAGCATATTAAATCCGTATTGGCAACAGTATAACGAGCTTAAGGCTGAAAATGCTGATAAGCTGTTTTTGTATCAAGTTGGGGATTTCTTTGAAGCTCTTGGTGAAGATGCAAAGGATATGACAGAAGCACTTGACTTACAGCTTACTCACAGAACAATCGGTGATAATGTCACCGTTGATATGTGCGGAATTCCAAAGCATCGTCTTGAAACTTATCTTGATATGCTTACAGACAGAGGTTTTGATGTTGCTGTGTGTTCCCTTGAAAACGGTGAGAGAAAAACCTATACGATTGTTTCTCAGAACAAGGAAGACCCCGTAGAGAGTAAGCCTGTAGGCAGAATTGATTATCTTCATACAGACGGTAAGGTTCGTGAAAGTATTGAATATACAAGCGAATATCAGTTTGTAAAAGATGTTAAGGACGAAAACTACTACGGAACTCCGATGTTGGTTGTTTTGTATGCCGATAAATACGGCAATACAATTTCAAGAGACTTTATTAACGAGCTTGACCCACCGCCACAAGGCTTTGAGGTAATTCCGAGTCCGTATTTGGAACGAGCCGAAGAAGAAAAAGCGGAAGAAATTACTGATGCAGAACTTATCGGCAAAGAGGTCATAATTGACGGTGATAAATATGTCATTGAAAAGATTGACCCTGTATTTGGTGATGTGTCAATGCGTGATACAACATCAATTTACCCTATAAACAGAGTTGAAAAGATAGGTTTTGTTCGTGAGCATTTGGCACCTGAAAAGCAGGACTATACAACTGAAAAGGTTGCTGAATACCCCGCAGTAGAAAATGGTCTTCCTTATGATATTGTTGTGGAAACAATTAAGACGGAAGAACCTGCTCTTACTCCTCCCACTTGGGAAGAAAAGAAAGAGAAAGTAACAACACTTCATCCTACTATTCCTGATAGTGAGAAACACAATTTCAGAATAACAGATGATAATTTAGGTGTTGGCGGTCCGAAAGAGAAATTCCGTAATAATATGGCTGCAATCAACCTCTTGCACGAGCTTGAATTTGAAAACCGTCTTGCAACTCCTGAAGAACAGGAAGTGCTTTCAAAGTATGTTGGCTTCGGTGGGCTTGCTGATGCTTTTGACGAAAGCAAAACAATTTGGGCAGATGAATATAAAGAGCTTATTGTAACACTCTCTCCCGAAGAATATGCTGCAGCACGAGAAAGCACACTTACTGCTTTCTATACACCTCCCGTAGTTATCCGTGCTATGTATGAAGCACTCGGTAATATGGGATTCAGCGAAGGTAATATTCTTGAACCGTCTTGTGGTACGGGTAACTTTATAGGTATGCTTCCTGACAATATGCAGAAAAGTAAATTCTTCGGTGTTGAGCTTGACAGTTTAACAGGTCGTATTGCACAGCAGTTATATCAGAAATCAGGTATCACAGTACAGGGATATGAGAACGCATCACTCCCCGACAGTTTCTTTGACGTTGCCATAGGTAATGTGCCTTTCGGTCAGTTTAAAGTAATTGATAAAAAGTATGATAAGAATAATTGGCTCATACACGATTACTTTTTCGGAAAGACACTTGATAAGGTTCGCCCCGGTGGTGTTATTGCATTTATCACTTCATCGGGTACTATGGACAAGAGAAACTCAAATGTAAGAAAGTATATTGCACAAAGAGCCGAGCTTCTCGGCGCCATTCGTTTGCCGAATAACACATTTAAGGCTAATGCAGGTACAGAGGTAACATCTGATATTCTCTTCTTGCAGAAAAGAGATACTCTTGTAAATGATGAACCCGATTGGGTTCACCTTGACCGTGATGAGAACGGTAATGAATACAACAAGTATTTCATAGACCATCCTGAAATGGTGCTCGGTGAAATGGTTATGGAGTCCTCACAGTTCGGTCATTCCTTGACTTGTAAGCCGTATGAGGACAGAAGCCTTTCTGACCTTTTAAGTGAAGCCGTACAGAATATTCACGCAGAAATTACGGAGTTTGATATTTCGGAAATCGGTGAGGTTGAAGATAATTCAGTTCCCGCAGACCCGAATGTAAAAAACTTCAGTTTTACTGTTGTTGAAGATAAGATATATTATCGTCAAAACAGCAGAATGAACCCTGTTGATGTTTCTGCAACAGCCGAAAACAGAATTAAGGGAATGATTAAAATCCGTGATTGTGTAAGAGAGCTTATACGATTACAGACAGATGATTACCCTGACAGTTCTATTAAATCAGTACAGGACAGATTAAATACCTTGTATGACGATTTTACAAAGAAATACGGACTTCTCAATGCAAGAGCAAACAGATTGGCCTTTGCTGATGACAGTTCATATTGTTTGCTTTGTTCACTTGAAATTATCGGTGAAAATGGCGAACTTAAACGCAAAGCAGATATGTTTACAAAGAGAACAATCAAACCTCATATTAAGGTAACATCTGTTTCAACTGCAAGTGAAGCACTCGCTGTTTCAATCGGTGAAAAAGCAAGAGTTGATATGGATTTTATGTGTGAGCTTACAGGAAAGACGGAACAAGAACTCTTTGAAGAACTCAAAGGAGTTATCTTCTTAAACCCGGAATACACATCTGAACACAGTAATGATGCAAGGTATCTTCCTGCGGATGAATATCTTTCAGGAAATGTTAGAAAGAAACTTGAACTTGCAAGAAGAACAGCAGAGCTTTATCCTGATGATTATAATATCAATGTGAAAATGCTTGAAAAGGTTCAGCCACAGGATTTGACAGCAAGTGAAATTTCTGTTCGTTTGGGTGCAACTTGGCTCCCGCCTGAAGATGTCGAAAGATTTGTATATGAGATTTTGCAGACACCTCGTTATGCTCAATGGAATATTAAAGTAAAATATACCGAGCTTACAGGTGAATGGACTATTGCGAACAAATCTTATGACCGTACTAATGTTGTTGCAAATAACACTTATGGTACAAGCAGAATTAACGGTTACAAAATTATTGAAGATACTCTCAATCTTAAAGATGTGCGTATCTTTGACTATGTAGAAGATGAACACGGTAATAAGAAACCTGTTCTCAACAAAAAAGAAACTGCCATTGCTCAGGGCAAGCAGGAAATGATAAAACAAGCCTTTCAGGATTGGATTTGGAAAGATCCGAACCGAAGAGAAAGACTTGTAAGAATATATAATGATTTATTCAATTCTATGCGAGCTCGTGAATATGACGGTAGTCATATAACATTTTCGGGTATGAACCCTGAAATATCTTTACGACCTCATCAGATAAATGCAGTTGCCCGTATTATGTACGGTGGTAATTCTTTACTTGCTCATGTTGTTGGTGCAGGTAAAACATTTGAAATTGTTGCTGCAGCACAGGAAAGCAAAAGGCTCGGACTCTGCAATAAATCCCTCATTGTAGTTCCTAATCACCTTACAGAACAGTGGGCATCTGAATATCTTCAGCTTTATCCGTCAGCAAACATTCTTGTTGCTACTAAAAAGGACTTTGAAACAAAGAACCGTAAAAAGTTCTGTGCTCGTATTGCTACAGGTGATTATGATGCGATTATCATAGGTCATTCGCAGTTTGAGAAAATCCCTATCAGTATTGAAAGACAGAGAGAAATGCTACAGCGACAGATTGATGAAATCACTCTCGGTGTTGCACAGATTAAGTATGACAGAGGTGAGAAAATCACCGTTAAACAGCTTGAAAAAACAAAGAAATCTTTGCAGACAAAACTTGATAAGCTAAATGACCAAAGCCGAAAAGACGATGTTGTTACCTTTGAGGAACTCGGTGTTGACAGGCTCTTTGTTGACGAAGCTCATAATTTTAAGAACCTTTTCTTATATACAAAAATGAGGAATGTCGGCGGTATAGCTCAAACCGAGGCACAGAAGTCATCTGACCTTTATATGAAGTGCAGATACCTTGATGAAGTGACCGGAAATAAAGGTGTTATCTTTGCAACGGGTACTCCCGTTTCAAACTCAATGGTAGAGCTTTACACAATGCAGAGATACCTTCAGTATGATGCACTTGAAGATAAGCACTTACAGCATTTCGACTCTTGGGCTTCAACCTTTGGTGAAACTGTTACTGCTATTGAACTCGCTCCCGAAGGCACGGGATACAGAGCAAAGACACGATTTGCCAAGTTCTATAACCTTCCCGAACTTATGATGATGTTCAGGCAGGTTGCAGATATACAGACGGCAGATATGCTTAATCTTCCCGTTCCCAAAGCAAACTTTCACAATATCGCAGTTAAACCGACAGAGCATCAGAAACAGATTGTTGAATCTCTTTCGGAACGAGCCGAGAAGGTAAGGAATAAGATGGTTGATTCAAGTGTTGATAATATGCTTCTCATTACCAATGACGGCAGAAAGTTAGCACTTGACCAAAGACTATTTAATGAAATGTTACCTGATGACCCTGACAGCAAGGTTGCCGCTTGTGTTGATAATGTTTATGGCATTTGGGAACGAACAACTCCACAGAAATCAACACAGCTTATTTTCTGTGACTTATCCACTCCGCATAATGACGGTAAGTTTAATGTTTATGATGACATTAAGAAGAAACTTATTGCAAAAGGTGTCCCGGAAAGTGAAATTGCCTTTATTCATAACGCAGACAGTGAAGCAAAGAAAAAAGACCTTTTCGGAAAAGTCCGTTCAGGTCAGGTTCGTGTTCTGATAGGTTCAACCGCAAAAATGGGTGCAGGCACTAATGTTCAGCAGAAACTCATAGCAATTCATCATACGGATTGTCCTTGGAGGCCCGCTGACCTTCAGCAGCGTGAAGGAAGAATTGTTCGACAAGGTAATGAGAACCCCGAAGTTGAGATTTACAGTTATGTTACAGAACAGACATTCGATGCGTACCTTTATCAGTTGGTTGAGAATAAGCAAAAGTTTATAGGTCAGATTATGACCTCGAAATCGCCTGTGCGTTCAGCAGAAGATGTTGACGAGCAGGCTCTTTCTTATGCCGAAATCAAGGCACTTGCAACGGGTAATCCGTATATCAAAGAAAAAATGGATTTGGATGTTGCAGTATCAAAACTCAAACTTTTGAAGCAGAACCATTTAAGTCAGAGATACAGCCTTGAGGATATGATTATAAAATATTATCCTCAAAGGATAAAAGAAGGCGAAGAAAGAATTGCCGGGTACAAAGCAGATATTGAAAGAGCAAAAGAAAACACCTTCCCGAGCGTTGATAACTTCTCTCCAATGGTGGTCGAAGATGTTACCTATGACGAAAAGAAAGGTGCAGGTTCAGCGATATTGGTGGCTTGTAAGGCGATGACATCACCTGAACCGAAATTAATCGGTTCATATCGTGGCTTTAATATGGAGCTGTCATTCAATTCCTTTGAAAAAGAATATATATTAACCCTTGTAGGTTCACTCAGACATTCGGTATCTCTCGGTGCTGATATTTACGGTAATATTACCCGACTTGATAATATCATAACTGCAATGCCGGAAAGGTTGAAGGCTGCTGAAGAAAGACTTGCTGATACAAAGGTCCAGCTTGAAAATGCTAAAGCCGAGGTTGAAAGACCATTCCCGCAGGAAGAAGAGCTCTCACAGAAAATGGAGAGGTTGGCAGAGCTCAATGCACTTCTTGATATGGACCATAAGGATAATGAAATTGTTGACGGCGAACCTGATGTGGCTGATTCATCCGCAAAGGAAAGAAACAAAGTGATTGAAAGATAAATGTCCTTTACACATTCATCGGAGGTATGCAAATACAAAAGGTGAAATAAATATTCGACTTTTATATTGACAATAATTTTGCTGTGTGATAAACTAAATGAGTCATATTGGTTTTTAATAATGCATTATGAAGCGTAATAGAGCGTTATGATTAATAATGAGTAATCATTATTTATTGGAGGTGCTTTTGTGGGTAAATTGATTACAAGCCAAGAATTGCAAACTGTTTATTCCATTAGTAGGTCTACTGTTGATCGTTGGAGAAAAGAAGGTTTACCTTTCACCAAGGTTGGGCGTGGTGTCCGCTTTGATGAAGACGATGTGTATGAATGGATTAAAAATAATAAGCAAGAAACAAAAGACAACAAATAGAAGGTTCTTTCATAATATAAAGTGAGGAACCATATAGAATGGAGATTTAAGTATTAATGACAGCTATAGAACGTTTGGGAATAACAAGAGAAAAATTTCACACTGTTTATGAAGAGAAAAAAGGATTTAATTCAGAATTTAACAAAAACCATCCGTTATACGATAGTGGAGAGTCCTGTCTTAGCTTTATGAAAAGTGGTGCAGAAAAATTAATTGCTGAAAACGAGAATGTCGTACTTGATATAATAACAAATATAGGATAATTTATAGGGAACGTGAAAGATGGCTATTGTAGAAAAGATAAAAGAAAATGGCGAAAAAGTTTATCAGTATGATGGACTGTCAGAAGATGCATTGTATGATATGATTTCAAAACTTGCAGATATCCTTGATAAGTATGTTAGTAAATTAAACAATATTGTTTTAGAGGATATTAGTTTGGATGAATCATTAGTCGGTGAAGCTTATAGTCGTGTTGATAAAAGGCGAGATTATTTTGTTATATATCATGACGATACACAAATGAATGAGTTAAAAGAAACAGCCTTATTGGTTTATTGGTTATTAAAATTTAAGCCAATAAGAATTATTAATGACGAGCTGCGAAAAAAGTCCCCTTATATTAATGAGAATTTTGCTGTTTTTTTAATTTACTCAACTATAAAAGAGGAAACTACGAGAAATCCAGATATGATTTTTAGTGTTTCAAAAGGATATACTGAAAAATTATCGTATGCATTGAAGTATTGGGATCTTGATAAAGAAGCTTTAATGTTAGTTATGGAATCTTTGTGTGAAGGAATGACAGTGAAAAAAGGAGACGATTAATTTGTTCGATTTTTTTAATGAGTTTTTTCAATCGGAGTTTGTAAAGAATAATGTTGTTAAAGTTGTTGCAGTAGCTATAGTATTATTTATAGCGGGAGCCGCATTAATGTGGGCATATTTGACTTTTATTCATTTTAAAATTCAGATAAATGAAAAGAAAAAGACTGATGAAAAAAATAAATTGTTAACAGATGATAATATCGAGCTTCAAAATGAAGTAAACAAATTGCAAAAAGAAAACAAAGATTTAAAAGAGAAATTGCACAGACAAAATTTTTCTGAAGATATGGAAATTTATAACGAAAACAAGGACAACATAGATGATGCTGTTTCAGAACTTATAACTAAATGATTAATATTTAACGAGCTGATGGGTACAAACCTATCAGCTTTTTATTTTTTACAAAATGAGGAGTTGGTATGAATGACACTTGAACAGTTAAATACTGCATTATACGAAAAGCTTTATGCAGAGCAACAGGAGTTCATAAGATCATTAAAAACTATGACTCCTGAAAATATTATTCAGTTTGCTTACGAACTTGTTATCCGTGAAGATATATTATTATCACTTGAAGAAAATGACCTTGATGCAAAACAGTGTAAAGCTCTTTTAAGAGAGAAGAAACCTCTTGATAAATTATTCCTTGCTTGGGAGAAACACGAGGGTGACCATATGAATGAAATTCGTGATTGTATCGAGAATAAGGCGAATGAACTTATAAAACTTGCAAGAGTAAGAGCAGACAGGGGCAGCAGATAGAATGGCATATTATTCTCAAAGTGCTATCAGCAGAGCAAAGGAAATGGATCTTCTCACTTATCTGCAAACTTACGAACCTAACGAACTTGTGAGAATTTTGGTAACACTTACACTACAAAAGCACACGATAGTTTAAAAATATCAAACGGAATGTGGATGTGGTGGTCAAGAGGTATCGGCGGAAGAAGTGCTGTTGATTATCTTATGAGGGTGCGTGATATGACTTTCATTGAAGCTGTTTCACAAATTGCAAATGATGAAAGTGCTTTAAGAAAACAATACGAAAAACCAAAACCGAGAACAGAAAGAAATCTTATACTTCCACCCAAAGCAGAAAACAATGATATAGCAATCGAGTATTTGATGCAAAGAGGAATTAACGAAATTGTTATTTCCTACTTTATTGAAAAAGGAATGCTCTATCAAAGTGTACCGATGAACAATATTGTTTTTGTTGGTTACGATGAAAACAACAAACCTAAATATGCAGGAATGCGTGGTACAGAAAAGTACAGATATATCGGTGATGCTTACGGAAGTGATAAAACTTTTCCTTTTCGGTTGGTTAATAAAGACAACACTAATATTCATATTTTTGAGGGTGCAATAGATTTGTTATCTTATGCAACTCTTCTTTATGAGCAGGGTTCTGATTTCAAAAGTCAGAACCTTGTTTCTTTATCGGGAGTATATAAGCCTACAAAAAATATGAATAATGCACAGATACCTCTCTCATTACGAACTGTTCTAAAAGATAATCCGCAACTTAAAACCGTTTATCTTCATTTGGATAATGACTCTGCAGGCCGTAAAGCGGCAGAGGTAATCAGTAATTTATTGAAAGATAAATACACAGTAAAAAAACATTTTGTACCCGTAGGTAAGGATGTTAACGACTATTTATGTTATTCAAAAAATCTACCATACAGAACTTTTGAAAAGGAGGTCGCTTGTAGATAATGAAAAAATTTGAAGTAACAATAACTGAAACTTTAAAAAAGAAAGTTGAAGTTGAAGCAGAAACTCAGGAAGAAGCAGAACAGATTGTAACTGATGATTGGTACAAGGGAGACCATATTCTTGATGCGGATAACTTTACAGAAGTTGTTTTTGAAGCAAAAGAAAATGAACCCGAAAAAATAAAAGTTGTTTTACTTGAACCCGGTAAGGTTGCAAGAACAACAGAAATTGACGCATCACTTAAAGGTATGCAAAATGTTGTCGGCGGAAATATTGATGTAGTTTCTTTGTCGGGTGCATTGCTCATTCATAACCGTGAAGGTAAGGAAAGAAACTTACCATTCAACAGAGGTTTGTGTGATGAAACAGGTAAGGTTCGTGATGTCATTACAGGAACTTGTTTTATCTGTGACAGCAGAGAAGATGAATTTATTGGTTTATCGGAAAAGCAAACTGAAGAATATCTTAAAAGATTTAAATATCCTGAAAGATTTTACAGAACCGGAGATGGAATAACAAAGGTTCCATACAATCCAAATAAAAATAAAGATTATGAAAGATAACGGAGAAATTGAAAATGAAAAGTTATGATGTAACGGTTTCAGTAACATTTAAGAAACCTATGAGAATAAACGCCTGTTGCGGTGACGAAGCAATAGCTAAAGCAAAAGATATTTTATTCAAAACAGACCTTGTAGAATTCGCCGAAGATGATATAGCTTCTATTGTCTGCGAAGCAGAGAGTTCGGCGGAAAACCCTTGTGAGAACTGCGATGAAGATTGTGATGACGACTACTGTTCTGAAGAGCGAGAGTATCTTTACGACGAACTGTATTAAAGGGTAAAAGCCTGCGGCTAAGTCTTAACAAGCATTGGGTAAATGGGACATTTTACCCGCTTGTTAAGGGTTTTCACCCCTAACACCCCGTGAAAAGAGATGATTCCAATGGACACATTGGCTTATGTTGCGTTGATAGCATTGGCGTTTGCCTCTAATATTACCGCAACAGTATTGGTAGAAAATTTCAAAAGAAAAGGATTGATATGTTGTGAGTGAGAGAAAATATGAATTTCATATCTATCTTAACGAAGAGGAAAAAGATGCTTTATGCAAACTTTCTGAAATTACAAAACTTTCAAAGTCGCAACTTATAAGAGAAATCATTTTAGGTTATTCTCCACCCGAAGGTCCTCCTGCAAATTATGGTGAATTGATTTATCAGTTAAGATGTCTTGGAAATAATATAAACCAAATTCTTCGTATCGCAAGAACAAACGGAATTTTAAATCCTGTTGAATTAGAGAAACACTTATCTGAACTCAGAACTATAGAGGAGAAAATGCATTCGGTATTTTATTTGAACAGGGACAATAATAAATGGCAATAGTTTATATAATTCCTATTCACACTCATCTTGACAGAACATTAGCTTATGTCAGTAACAAACTTAAAACTGAAAATGAAAATTATGAAGAAGTATTCTTGGATTTGCATAATGTTCTTAATTACACAGTTGATGATTTGAAGACTGAAAAGCAGTTCTATGTTTCAGAAGTTGGTTTAACCTCTTTAGAAACTGCTTTTTCCGAAATGATGAATACAAAAAAACTCTATAACAAGAAAGACGGTAATCTCGGTTATCATATTATCCAATCCTTTGCTCCCGGAGAAGGAACACCGGAATTGATTCACGATATAGGTGTTGAATTTGTCAATCGATCATTTAATGGTTATGAAGCCGTCGTTGCAACTCATCTTAACACCGATTGTTTGCATAACCACATTGTAATTAATTCTGTTTGTGTTGAAACGGGAAAGAAGTTTAATGACTGTATGGAAAGTTATTATAACCTCCGTCAAATTTCTGATGAGCTTTGCAGGGAATATGAATTGTCCGTAATCGAAAATCCTAAAAAGCGAACTCGTAAAAGTTATGACATATATATGGCAGAGAAAAACGGAGAGTGGACTAAAGATGCAATCATTAAAAGAGATATTGATGAGTGTATTTTAAAAACAACAAGTGAGAGAGGCTTTTATACCGAAATGAGAAAACTCGGATACACTTTTAACTTTGAACGAAAGTATCCGACTATATCACATCCTAAATTTGAAAGACCGAGAAGATTAAAAACTCTTGGTGAGGGTTATACGCCGGAAGATATTGAGAAACGGTTAATGTCAAAATGGCAAAGATATAAAATAGATATTCCTGAGCAAGACAATCTTGTTCAGGAATTTTTTGAACCTCTTAATGAGCCTAATTATAGAGAAGTGTATGTTTCTTTTGTAACGGTTGTTCAATATGTAAAGAAAAATCCAAACACAAACAGAGAGATTGATAAATACCTTATTGATGAAATGCGAAAGCTCGATAAACTCATTGAACAACAAAATCTCTTGTGTGATAACGATATTGAAACACCGGAACAACTTGAGGAATATAAAGATTCTTGTAAGAGTGAGCTTCAGGAATGCGATGAAGCAAGAGAGCGTTATCGCAAAATGGTGAAGGCTGCAGCAAGAAAAGGTGAAGAAACAGAGGTTGCAAAAATCAAAGATGAAATATCTCTTCTTACTGAAAGAATGAAAATCTTGAGAAAGGATATTCGTATCTGTGACAGAATACAGGAACAAGAACCTAAAATTGAAAACAAAATAAATGAAATTATGAATGATAAAGAACGAAAGGAGATGAGTACAGATGAACGCTTCAGGAGACGCAGCGGAACAAATCGTGAGGATGACATTACAGGGCGTTGAGGTTGCAGGTAAAATGTCAATGGACGGAGCTGAGAGACTTGTGAAACTTATTTTTGCTTCTCTTAAAGATACAAAGAGAACCAAAGGCAGAGCATCACTTAATACGATGCTAAAGTCTAATAAGCCGATTAAAGTTTTTGAACTTAAAGACAGAGATTTAAAAAAGTTTTGTCAGGAAGCAAAAAAGTATGGTGTAATGTATCACGTTCTTAAAGACAGAGATAAGAATGACGGTAAATGTGACATTATGGTTCGTGCTGAAGACTCTGCAAAGGTAAACCGTATCTTCCAAAGATTTCATCTCGGTGTAAACAATAAAGCGACTGTCCGTGCAAGTCTTGAAAAATCTAAAGGTGATATTAAACAATCACCTGAAAAACAAAAGCCTGAAAAAAGTGTAGAGGACAAGTTTATTGATGAGCTATTTGCTAAACCTCAACAGACAGAAAAGAGCTATCTCGAAAACCCCTCTATGGCGAGGACGGAAAAATCCCGAGCGTCCGAGCCTTCCTCCGGAGTGTCAGAGCTCCGACGCCATACACGGGATGATAAATTTTCCCGCCCCTCGGTCAGAGCAGAGCTTAACCGAATTAAGGAAGAAAGAAGAAATACTGCGACAGAAAAAACAACTCCGCAGAAAACAAAATCGAAAACGAAAGGAGCCAAAACAAATGGCAGAACTCGATGAACTTTTCGGTAACGAAAAGCAGACAACTATGGAGCCTTATTCAAAAGATGATTGGATAAAACAGAGAAATGAAAACAGAGCATTGGCTTATGAAATGCTTGAAACAGCAACAGAGGAACTTAATAATCCCGATACTGTTATGGCATATCTTGATATTCAGAGTAAGTTTGACAGATACTCTGTTAGCAATGCTCTGTTAGTTGCATATCAGAATCCTGAAGCAACAAGGCTTTGCGATTCAAAAACTTGGCAGAAAAATCATGTGTTTATCAACAAGGGCGAAACAGGAATTATTATTCTTGAACCCGGAAAGGAATATACAAGAGAAGACGGAAAGACAGTAACTCCGTATAATGCAAAGAAGGTTTTTGATATTTCACAGACCAACGCAAGACCAAGACAAAACAGAGCTAAAACCCCTGATGCCCGTGTGGTTGTTAAAGCAATGATTACAACTTCACCCGTTCCCGTAAAAATCAGTAATGAGCTTCCTGAAGGAATAAATGCTCATTACCAGCCTGAAGCTAGAATGATTTTTATTCGTCAGGGTTTAGAGGGTGGTGATATTGTCCGTGCTCTCTCAAAGGAAATTGTTTTTGCAAGACTTGACAATGGTGATTTCAACAGAGAAAACCTCGAATTTAAAGCACAGGCAATTTCATGTATTGCAACCTCGAGAGCAGGCTTTGAACCTGAACCTATTACAGCGTTAAGCGAGAAATTTTCATCTCTTGAATCAAAGGAAAAGCGAGCAGTGCTTTCACAGGTTCGTGATCATGCTAACGCAATTGTAAATTCAATGAATAAGGTTATTGAACCTAAAAACAAAGAACACGGTGACAGATAAGGCGGTGTTCTTGTATGAGAGAAGAAAAAAGAGTTATAACGGTTAATGATTTTGAACAAAACCTTTTGGTTAATGGAATAAATGAATTCCGTAATATGTTACTTGAACAAGGTATGCCAACTGAAGATGTTGACAAACTTCTGATAAAAGTCATTGATGCACCACCTCAAAGAAAGAGGAGGTTTGACCGTGAGGACAGATAAATTCTCAAAAACTAATCTCATACTTTATGCTTGTGGACTTATACCTGTGGTATGGTTAGGCTTGTTGGTTGCTCCGTATATTGATGGCGGACTTGTTGAGATAATAAAAAATCTTACTGTAGCCTTTAATAATCCTTTTAATATTTCTTTTTGTGAGGACAGCTTAAAAACTGTCCTCATTTTCATTTTAGCGTATGCTCTTGGTATCGGTATTTATCTTTCAAATGATAAAAATTATCGAAGACGAGAAGAACACGGCTCGGCTAAATGGGGAAAGCCTGAAACAATAAAGAAGAAATATGTGGATAAAGAAGTTACAAAAAACAAGATTTTAACTCAAAACACAGCAATCGGACTTGATGGCAGACAACACAGAAGAAACCTCAATGTTTTGGTGTGCGGCGGTTCGGGTGCAGGTAAGACTCGTTTCTATGCAAAACCAAACATTATGCAGGCAAACACTTCTTTTATAGTTCTTGACCCTAAAGGTGAGCTGCTTCGTGATACAGGTGGTATGTTAGAAAAACAAGGTTATGACATTAAAGTTCTTGACCTTATCAATATGGAAAAGAGTGATTGTTATAACCCGTTTGTGTATATTCATAACGACAATGATATACAGCGACTTGTAACTAATCTTTTTAAGAATACAACTCCTAAAGGCAGTCAGAGTAATGACCCTTTTTGGGACCAAGCTGCAAGTATGCTCTTAAAAGCACTTGTTTCATATCTCCATTATGAAGCTCCACCGGAGGAACAGAATTTTTCAATGGTTCTTGAAATGATTAGAGCCGGAGAACTTCCCGATGATGAAGGTGGAAGTCAGGATATGGTAACTATTAGTCCTCTTGATGAAATATTTGAGAAACTTGAAAAACGTTGTCCTGACCATATTGCACTTAAATATTATCGTTCATATCACAGTGGTTCAACAAAAACATTGAAATCCATTCAGATTACACTTCTTGCAAGACTCGAAAAGTTTAATCTTGATTCTCTTGCAAGTATGACTTGTTTTGATGAGCTTGAGCTTGACCAAATCGGAGAAAAGAAAACAGCCTTGTTCGCACTTATCCCTGAAAATGATACAAGTTTTAACTTTATTGTAGGTATGCTCTATACACAACTTTTTCAACAGTTATATTATCAGGCTGACTTTGTTCATACAGGCAGACTTCCTGTTCATGTTCATTTTGTGATGGATGAGTTTGCTAATATTGCTCTACCCGATGATTTTGATAAATTACTTTCAACTATGCGTTCCCGTGAAATTTCAGTTTCAATAATTATTCAGAATATGGCACAGTTAAAAGCTTTGTTTGAGAAACAGTGGGAAAGCATAGTCGGTAACTGTGATGAGTTCTTGTATCTCGGCGGTAATGAGCAATCAACACACGAATATGTTTCTAAACTATTGGGTAAAGAAACGATAGACACAAACACCTACGGACAATCTCGTGGAAGAAATGGCAGTTATTCAACTAACTATCAGATTTCCGGCAGAGAACTTTTAACTCCAGATGAAGTGCGAATGCTTGATAACAAGTACGCACTTCTTTTTATTCGTGGTGAAAGACCTGTACAAGATTTAAAGTATGACATCTTAAAACACCCAAATGTCAAAGATACAACAGACGGTAAGGGTGAAAATTACGTTCACGGCTTTGAAGATTATTCAAGTCTTGAAATGCTTTTTGATAAACTTGACGATATCAATATTGATGATTTACCTAAATCAGATGTTGTTATCTATTCAAGCGAAGAAATTGAAGAATATTTATTAAATTTGGAGGAATAAAAATATGAGTAAAAATGTAATAACAAAAACAAAGAAGGCTCCTATGGAGGGTAAAGTGAGAAAAGGCTTTAAGGCTTATGTGGGTATTATCCTTTGCCTTACAATGCTTTTTGTGTGCGGTGTAACTGCATTTGCTGCAGATGACCCCGTTGCAGTAGTAAACAATCTTTCAACATTCATCTTCGGACTTATCAGAGCAGTAGGTCTTATCCTTCTCGGCTTTGGTATTGTTCAGGTTGGTCTCTCTCTTAAATCTCACGACCCCTCACAGAGAGCAAACGGCTTCCTTACTGTTGCCGGCGGTATTATTATCACCTTTGCAAAAGAAATTCTTAACCTTATTGTCGGCTAAAACTACAAGGTTGGCAGAGTCTATCTTTGCCAACCTAATACTTTAATAGGAGGTCTTTGATGGAAGAATCAAGTAATTGGGTAGTGCAAAACCTACAAAATGCTCTTACCACTTGGAACGATAAATTAAGTGAAATATGGCTTCTCATCACTCAATCACCCGAAGAATTCAAAGATGGTTCTATATGGAATGTTATCACTAATATTCACGGAGCACTGCAGGCGATAGGTTACTCGCTTTTGGTGCTCTTTTTTGTTGTAGGAGTTATGAAAACCTGCGGCAATTTTGCAGAACTCAAACGACCTGAAATAGCACTAAAAATGTTCATTCGCTTTATTCTTTCTAAAGCAGCTATTGACTATGGGCTTGAATTAATGATGGCTCTATTCAGTATTGTACAAGGTATCGTTGCAAAAATTATGGCAACATCAGGACTGGCATCTGTTGAGCAAGCAGTTTTGCCGGATTCAATAATTCAAGCCATTGAAGACAGCGGATTTTGGGAAAGTGTGCCGCTATGGGCAGTAACCCTTATAGGCAGTCTATTTATAACTGTTCTTTCATTCATTATGATTATGACGGTTTACGGAAGATTCTTTAAGATTTACCTGTATACAGCGATTGCACCCGTTCCTTTATCTGCTTTTGCAGGTGAAACTTCATCATCTGTAGGCAAGAGCTTTATTAAATCCTATGCCGCTGTATGCTTGGAGGGAGCGATTATTGTTCTAGGATGTATCATCTTCTCTCTGTTTGCTTCGTCACCGCCTGTTGTAGATGAAACGGCAGAAGCTGTCAATCAGGTATGGACTTATGTTGGTGAGCTTATATTTAATATGCTTGTGCTCGTTGGTACCGTTAAAATGAGTGACAGAGTTGTCAAGGAAATGATGGGATTATAACAGCGAAAGGAGGAATTGGTTTTGGAAAAAACATTCAGAGTTTATCACATCTATATGTATGACTTTTATGTGTATGAAGTACACGAGGAAAGCTCCAAGCCTTTGAGAAAAGGTATTATTTCCAAATTTTCATCAAGAAGGAATACAATTCTCAAAATATATGATTGCACGTCAAAGAAAACAGTATATATCCCTGCAAAAAACATTGACCACATTGAATATGTAGGATTAAGAAAGGCGGAGAACAGCGATGGAAGTGAAGATTAACCGTGAAATACGAGATTACAGTGAAGCGGTATATTTCGGTCTTAATATCCGTCAGTTCGTATTTTCGGTTTTAGCCTGCGGTATTGCAGTAGGATTGTACTTTCTTCTTAAACCGTTTTTCGGTATTGAAACACTCAGTTGGGTGTGTATTGTAGGTGCAGCTCCTTTTGCAACCCTCGGCTTTTTTAAATATCACGGAATGACGGCGGAAAAGGTTTTAATCACTTATCTTAAAAGTGAAATCCTTATGCCAAAGGAATTGAAATTTATTTCAAAAAACTATTATGACGAAATTGAAAGGAATGGTGACGATGTTCGACCTCATAGGAACAATAAAAAAGAAAACAGGACTCGATGACTTATTTGGGGATGGAATGTCTGTCCCAAAGTCTGTTCAGGATGTTATGAAAATTGATGCCGTATATTCAGACGGTATCTTTTTAACTGGTAAGGACAGATATTCAAAAACATTTAAGTTTACCGATATAAATTATGCGGTATCAAGTAAGGAAGATAAAGAAGCAAACTTCCTTCGTTACAGTGAGATTTTGAACTCACTTGAAAACGGTATTTCAAGTCAGATTACTATCATCAACAGAAAACTTAAAAACAGCGAGCTTAAAGAAATTGCACTTCTTGAAAAGGCAAATGATGATAAGGACAAATACCGTAAAGAAATCAATGATATGCTCACAATGATAGCAAACGGAGCAAATGCTATTGTTCAGGATAAATATGTAACACTCACAATTCAGAAAAAGACTGCCCAAGAAGTACGAAGTCATTTTAATCGTGTGGGTGCAGATTTGATTGCTCACTTTGCAAGGCTCGGTTCAAAGTGCTCCGAACTTGATTTAACCGAAAGACTTCGCATTATTCACGATTTCTGCAGACCTAAAGAGTCAGCAGATTATCACTTTGATTTGAGAGATACAATGCAGAAAGGACAGAGTTTCAAAGACTATATAACACCTGACGGCTTTGAATTTAAGTCTGACTATTTCAAAATCGGAGACAGATTCGGCAGAGTTCTGTTTATCCGTGATTATCCCTCATATATCAAAGATAGTGTTGTATGGGAACTCACAGATACAAACAGAAATATGGTCTTTAACTTCGATATTATCCCGGTATCAACAGAAGAAGCACAGAAGTTTGGTGAGAAACAGGCACTCGGTATTGAAACCAACATTGCAAACTATCAGAGAAAGCAGAATGCAAACAACAACTACACTTCTGTTATTCCTTATGATATGGAACAGCAGAGAAAGGAAATCAGAGAATTTCTTGATGACCTTACAACCCGTGACCAAAAGATGTTTAAGGTTGTAATTACTGTTATGCACACAGCAGATACACTTGAAGAACTCAACAGCGATACAGAAGCAATTCAGGCAACAGGCAGAAAGCACATGTGTTAGCTCGGTGTTCTTAAATATCAGCAGTTAGATGGCTTTAATGCCACATTACCGATAGGAATAAATAAGATTGAAGCAAGGCGTACTCTCACAACAGAAAGCCTTGCTGTTTTTATGCCCTTTAAGGTTCAGGAGATTCAGCACGATGGCGGTGTATTCCAAGGTGTAAATGTTATCTCAAAGAATATGATTATTGTCAACAGAAAGTTCCTGCTTAACGGTAACTGCTTCATTCTTGGTGTTTCAGGTTCCGGTAAATCCTTTACTGCGAAAGAAGAATTAGTACAGTTATTACTTTCAACTAATGCAGACATTATGATTATTGACCCTGAACGAGAATACTATGCTCTCGTTGAAGCTATGGGCGGACAAGTTATCGAACTTTCTGCGAAGAGTAAAAATCATATCAACTGTCTTGATATAAATAAGGAGTATGCAGACGGTGCAAGTCCTATTGCATTTAAGGCTGAATTTGTTCTTTCACTCTTTGAACAGGTTATGGGCAAAGACGGTATTGATGCAATTCAGAAATCCATTGTTGACCGTTGTCTTACCAATGTTTACAAAAACTATATCAAACGAGGTTACACAGGCAAGGTTCCTACTCTTGTTGACCTTTGTAACGATTTAAGAAAGCAACCTGAACCCGAAGCTACGGAACTTGCAACAGCTATGGAACTTTTTGCTTCAGGTTCACAGAGTACCTTTGCACAGAAAACCAATGTAAACATTGAAAACAGACTTATCTGTTATGACATTCTTGAACTCGGTAGTCAGCTTATGCCCATTGGCATGCTTGTAGTTCTTGACAGTATTCTTAACCGAATCACAAAGAACAGAGCTGAGGGCAGAGAAACATATATCTTCATTGACGAGATATATCTTCTTTTCCAACACGAATACTCTGCGAACTTCCTTTTCACTCTTTGGAAACGAGTTCGTAAGTACGGAGCATATTGTACGGGTATTACACAGAATGTTGATGATCTTTTACAGAGCCATACAGCAAGAACAATGCTCGCAAACTCAGAGTTTATTATAATGCTCAATCAGGGCTCAACGGACAGAGAAGAACTTGCAAATCTTTTACAGATTAGTGAAACACAGATGACACACATTACCAATGTTGAAGTCGGTCACGGTCTTGTTAAGGTCGGTTCATCATTTGTACCGTTTGAAAGAAAGTTCCCGAAGAATACGGAACTGTATAAACTTATGTCCACAAAGATGGGCGAATAAAAAGAAAGAGGTATTAACTTATGTACGAAATAAATAATTTTCAGAATAATGACGATGTAAGGGTTCTTGATGAAAAAGGACCCTTTACAATTATTGAATACAAGAAAGATTTGAGTGTTACACCTTCAACGGCAATGCTCGCTTTTTATTGTAACGAGATGAATGTGAAAAAGAGACAGCTTATCTGCGACCTTAAAAATGCAGATATTACTCTTCAGTCAGGAGCTATGCAGTGGTCAGTCGGCAATGTAAATGCAACCACAGGCATTAAGGGTGTCGGAGATCTTTTCGGAAAAGCACTCCGTGGAAAGGTTACGGGAGAAAGTGCAATCAAGCCTGAATACACAGGTAATGGTACACTTGTTCTCGAACCTACCTATAAGCACATTATTCTTATGAACACAGCCGATTGGAACGGCGCTGTTGTTCTTGATGACGGTCTTTTCCTTGCTTGTGATTCTGCACTTGAACAGAAAGCAGTAATGCGTACAAATATTTCTTCTGCAGCTCTCGGTGGTGAGGGACTTTTCAATCTCGGTCTTACAGGTAACGGTATCTTTGCCATTGAATCAAGATGTCCTAAAGAGGAACTTATTGAAATTGAGCTCAACAACGATGTTCTAAAGGTTGATGGTAATCTTGCGATTGCTTGGAGTAAATCGCTTGATTTCACAGTTGAGTGTTCAGGCAAAACCCTTGTTGGTTCTGCGGCATCCGGCGAAGGTCTTGTAAATGTGTACAGAGGTACGGGTAAGGTTCTTCTTGCTCCGGTAGAAAAGTATCCTCAGCCGATGATTCATTAAACCCTTCACCTTATGGTGAAAGACGGAGGTGCAAATGGGAAAAGGAATTAAAACTCGTGAAGTAGTACAAAATATCAAAGTTCATGACTCTGCTGTTAATGTAGCAGACAGAGTTAAGAACATTGGAGTAAAATCAAAAGATGCGGTAAGCGAAAATATTAACCCAACAGAAGCAGATTCCCTGGAACAATATGCTTCTGATAAAATATCAGATGGAATAAGAACAGGAACTGAAACTGCTGCTGTTGGTACTGAAAAGGCTGTTAAAAAAGGTATTGAAAAAGCCAAGACGAAGATTGAAGAAAAGGTTGAAGAAAAAAGAGAACAAGAAAATGCAGAAACAGAAAACTTGACAGATGAGGTTGACGAGAACTCAACACCGGAAAATCAAGAAACTGTTGAAACTGAATCGGAAAGCCAAACACTGAATAGTAACAGTGATAATTTAACAGTTGATAATGATAGTTCTGCTAAATCAAAGGCTGACTCTGAATCTCAAAGCAAATCTGCTGACAACAACAGCCAAAATCCGAAAGCTGATAAGAAAAATGAAGCCAAAGGTAAGCAAGAAACCAAGTCTGCTGATAAAAAAGCAGATACAAGCGATGCTAAGGGTATTAAAGAAAAAGATAATAAGCCTACCGTTAAAGAGAAAACCCAAGCACAGCCTAAACAACGAGAAATTGAAACACCTGTTGAAGATGTAAAAAAGCCAAGACAGAGAAAACAAACTCCACCTAAAACAAAAGGAAAGCCAAGTGTTAAAAAGGCAAATGCCGATAAGCAAACCATAAAAACACTTGGCTCTGATGTTAATAAGATAAAACAGACTAAAAGGAGTTTATATAATAAAAACAATGCCATAAAGAAAGCAAACAACAAGGTAAAGACGGCTCAAAAGTCTGTTAAAACTGCAAAGTTAACTGCAAAAACGACTGCAGAGATTGCAAAGCGTACTAAACAGACGGCTCAGGCAACTATTAGAATAACTGTTAAAATAGTAAAGGTTGCCGCAAAAGCTGTTGTTGAAATAGGCAAAGCAACTGTTGCTGCAGTTAAAAGTATTGGTGGAATAATAGCGGCAGGTGGAGTGCCTGCCGTTGTTGTTATAATCATAATTTGTTTGATTGCAGCTATTGGTGGTACTTGTTTCGGAATTTTCTTATCAAATGACGAAACAACAGGAACACAGAAAACAATGTCACAAGCAATATCTGAACTCACATCTGAGCATTATGCGAATCTTACTGCAATGAAAGCATCCTACACTTATGATTTGTTTGAGGTTAATGGTAACACTTCAATAAATTGGAAAGATGTTCTCGCAGTATATGCAGTACGAACAACATCAAGTGATAACCCTCTTGAAGTTGTAACTCTTGATGATGAAAAAATGGATATTCTTCGTGAAATAATGAAGGATATGAATAAAATGACAGGTGTTGTAATCCCACAAAAGGTTACCCAACAAATAGTAACAACCGATGAAAAAGGGAATAGTGATGTCACAACCGAATATGTAACAAAACAAGTGTTGGTTATCACTATTGTTCAACTTAACAACGGTGAAATTGCTACTTTGTATAATTTTGATGAGGAGCAGAAAGCTCAACTTGATGAATTGCTGAGCGAAGAATTTGACGATTTGTGGACAGAATTACTCGGATCAAGTGGACAGATTATTCAAGGCAACAGCGATTATGTCGGAACCGGTATGTTTATTTGGCCGTTTGAGCAAACGCAAACCATTACTTCTTATTTTGGTACTCGTGTTGATCCGATTTCGGGTGCAGTAAAAACACACGGTGGAACAGATATAGCGGCACCACTCGGTACCCCAATTCTTGCGGCGGCAGATGGCATTGTTGTCACTGCAAGTTATGATGCAGATGGATATGGTTATTATGTTAAGATTCAACATGATTCTACCTACACGACCTTGTATGGTCATTGTTCAGTGTTGCTTGTTGTGCAAGGGCAGGAGGTAAAGCAAGGACAGGTTATCGCAGAATGTGGTTCAACGGGTTATTCAACAGGCCCCCATTGCCATTTTGAAGTGATTCAGAATGGTGTAAGAGTGGATGCACTGTTGTTTTATAAATAGATAGGAAATTGTTTCTGCCACAAAAACCAATGGGCAATTGTTGATGCAGGGTTAATTTAGTTTGTTTTCAACTGAATGACTATTTTGATCTATTATTTTATCGTTTTCAGTGCACCTATGCACTTAAAAAGAAATCAGTAAAACTGCCGAATATCAAAGATCCTGTAACAGAATAAAAAGCGAGTGCCGTTATGACTGTTTTCAAATTGATGCATTTTTGTTTTAACCGAAAAAGCATCAATAATTTTAAAATATCCATTAATTAATGATTATCACATGCTTAATCTGCTATCTTAACCTCCTTTAATGAATAACTTATAACTAATACTATACATTTGATATGCTTTATCAATTGTTAATCCAAGGTGCTCATGAATCAAATTACGCGAGGTTTTAGATAATAGAAATTAATAATGTAATATAGCTTATATCAGGTAATAATATATTGTAATAATATATTATTGCAATAAATATTTCTTTATGTTATTATGAAGAACAAATGTTCGACAAAACGAGGTGTTTTATGTATTACGATAAAAACGGATACTTAATAAAAAATGGTGATCTGTTGGATTTTGATGATCTTGGTATGTTTCGAGTTGTTTGTATTAATGGACATTTAGCATTAAAGAAATGCAACGACAATAAATATCCTACAATTTATTTGTATAAGATATTTTTAAATTCTCATGTGCAAGCAGCAATTATAGCTGATTTTTGTTGAAACATCGCAATGTATATGTTATGATGTCATTGAGGTGAAATCATAATGAGTGTTTATGACAGCAATATCGCAATTATGGCATATGCGGTTTTGAGTGAGCGCTTTAACAGCGAAGAGAGTGTTATTTTAAGTTTTCGTCCGTTGGTTGAAGATTTGTTGGCGAGTATAGCTGACAATATGGTACAAAAAGTTGATTTAGTGAATCTCTATAAAGACAGATACGGTTATGCAATACCGCCGGCTATCTTAAATGAAATTTTATTGAGTTTGTACAGTTGTAATAAGATTGACTTTTTAAAGAATGATTATATAGATATTAAAAAATCAGCAATTGAAGAATGTTCGTTTTTATATAAGGCGACATTGAATAGATTTAAATCTTCATTTTCAACTTTTGCAAAAGAAAACGATGTTACTGTTAAACCGAAAGATACCGTTCAGGTTTTTCTTGATTTTATGCTGAAGAATGCTGTGGATCTGAACTCCTTTTTTAATTGTCTTCATGAGGATAGTGAAATAAATAATGAGCAAGAAGATGATTATTCAAAGATAATAATTAAATATCTGATGAAAATACGCTTGGAAAATACGGAAATTTTTGAATTGCTGAATGATATTTATTATGGAATTGCATTGTCATCGGTTATGAAATTAGACAAAGCCGAGATAAGTGATTTGGAGCATAATAACAATATTACTGAATTGATTGTTGACAGTAACTATGTTTTTAGATTACTTGATTTGCAGACAAAATATGAGCATCAAACAACAATCCATACCCACAAGCTTGCTCAAGATGCCGGGGTTGAATTCTACATTTTGCCGGATACATTGGAGCAAATTGCGACTACCTTGACTAGATTTCTTGATTCAATAAACCCAAATACCATTTCAGCATTATCCCCATATGGGGATGAATTGTTTTCCGGAATACATTCTGCTTACATCAGAAACAATTTCAGCAAAACGGAGCTTTATGAGCTTATAACAAATTTGCAAGAACGTTTGGAATGTGAATACTCTATAAAAAGCTGGACAAAACAAATTGCTGATGTTACGGAAAGTGATTATGAGATTATTGAATCAATGCAAAAGTTTAAACCCACAACTGATGATGCAGGATTGATACATGATTTGAAACTTGTAAAAACCATTGATCTTATTCGTCCTGCATATGTTGCCGACATGTCAAAGGCAAAATGTTGGGTATTAACGGATGATAATAAACTGATGAAATGGTCAGCTTCGAAATACAACAAAAAAAGAATTCCGCAATGTTTGACTGAAGCCCAATTGTCAACGATTCTCTGGCTCAGATCTCCCAAAGAATTTAACGGACAGGCATTTGAAAATGTTGTTTTTGCATTGCTCAATCAATCATTAATAAACAAAGAACAATATAGAAGAATTAGTGAATCAATTGAAAAACAGAAAGAGCGTTTTTCTGGGAATCCTAAAAAATTGGATGTAATGAGTTTGTTGTTTTCAACAAAGTGCTTGTCGTTGAACGAGATCGACAGTGCTGCGGATTCGGATGAGGAACTGAACCGTCTGTTTGATGAAAAAATGAAACAGTCGCAGCAATATGTTGAAAGTGTTAACCAAGTTAATGAAAACTACAGAAGTGAGAATGAACATATCAAGTATATGTTGACGAAGTCACAAAACGATGTGGAAATATCCCAGCGTATTATTTCTGAGCAAGAAAAGGAAATAATAACAAGTTTGCAAAATTCAATAGCTACTATGGAGCTGTTTTTGTCGGACAAGCAAAAACAATTAAATCATCTTACCAGCAAACGAAGCAGGGAAGAGGCAAAGATTGTTACTCGATTGAATGTTGCAATTTTGGCAATTGGTGCAACTGTTATTTTTGCAATCTTATATGTAAATAAAAAGTACTCCTTGATGGATGTACACGGTGATTTGATAAGTGCAATTATAAGTATCATTTGTTTTATATTTTTTATTGTTTTTGGAACAAACATTTCGGATATTATAAAAAAACAAAAAGAGAAACTTGCAAAAACTCTTCTGAAAAAACGCATGAACAAGGGAAAGTGTGAAAACTTTGACGATGCAATTAATCATCTTCAACAAGAAGCAAATGCCTTGGAGCGAAGTTTAGAAGATGTAAAATGCAATCTTATTGAGAAGCAAAATGGACTTAAGGTTGAATAGTCGTTTTTAGAGTAACAAAGGTAAAAGAAATAGTCTTTGCAAAATGTAAAAGTGGAGCAAAGACTATTTTTTCTGTTTGCTCAAGAATTTCAAGTGAGATACGTAAGTTGAGTTAATTCATGTTTTGTGTGATTCTTTTTTTATGCTTATGTGCACCTAAAGATGTGGATAATATAAACAAAAATGATTATTATTTGTTGTTGATATCGACAAAATTTAAAAAAATATGATTGCGATTTGTTACATATTACATTTTAATTGATTAGATAATTGAAGTAATAAGAATAATATTGTTTTTGTTGCAATTATGAAAGGAGATTGCAGATTTTAAAATTTGCAAAAGATGAACTATGGGTGTGTTGTATATTCCTGAAATTCCACAGTATGGTGTGTTGGTTGAAAAGCCGGAAGAAATACAGAATTCGATGTTTTGTGATATTTATGCCGGTGCTGTTGATAATGTTTATGATATTATGCAGGGGCAAGGTTCAACGAAAAATGAATTATTCTTTAATCCATGCATTGCTTTTGTGGGGAATCGTGGTACGGGTAAAAGTTCTGCCATGAGTTCTTTTGCTCACTTTCTTGAAAATAGCATAGAAAAGAATTGTAAATGGATAAAAAATGAGAGTGTTAAAAGAAGAATCTCACAAGCAGAATTTGTAGCATTAAATGCGATTGATACTGCCAATATGTGCAAGACTGAAACAATCATTGCGGATGTAGCCAGTGAGATGTATCGGCGCTATAAGGAAATCGATAAAGACCTGTCTGTTGAGAAAAAAAGAGATTTTATCGAAAAGTTGAAAACAGCGGGAGATGCTGCGATTTTAAGAAATGCGGATGAAAGAATCAAAAAAGGCGATCAATTATTGGCAGAGACGGATAAAATTGTCCACATTAAAGACCTTTTTGAAAAGGCTGTGAAAAGCTTTCTGAGTCTGTATAAAGGCAATACGGCTCTTGAAGATCGTTATCTGATCATTCAATTGGACGATTTAGACATGAATACAACGAATGCATTTGCAATCATGGAGGAGATCAGAAACATCCTTTGCATAAAAAATGTTATTGTCTTGATTTCTGTTGATATTGAACAACTTAAAACAGTGCTGAAAATCAATTTCGCGCAATCCTTACAAACGCAGTCGTTTGATTGCAGAACGGAGAGCAAAAAAGCAAATAAAATAGCAAAGGATCTTTCTTACAAATATGTCGAAAAAGTGTTGCCTCTTGCAAGGCGGCATTATATGTTGGAATTTACAATTGATCAGTTGGATAAGTTTCAGTCAAAAAACTTTTTGGGCGACGATGATAAAAATTGGGGAAAACTGAAGTTGTCAGGCGGTGAACAGACTCCTGCGATTATGGATGCAGTTCTGCACCTGATCTGGAGAAAAACAATGATGATTCCCATGAGAAACTCTCATAAAGACTATGCCTTGATACCTCGCAATCTCAGATCACTTTGTAATTTCATTGTTTTTCTCAGAAATATGAAAGACGCCGCATTTGATGAGGATGCATTTAATGGAGATACTGTCAGGCCTCTAACATATTTCGATTTTGCCGATGATACAGAAGGGGAAAAACGAAGAACTATATTAGAACATAATCTTAAAGAATTCAACAAATACCTTATTTCCAATCTTGAATGCTGTAAAGAACCCGATATGTCATTTGAAGATGAATATCTTGCCGAGACACTCAAAAATCTGATTCCGTCATTGTTTGATGTCGCCGTAAAGGAAATGAACAGCAAAATAGCCTCTGAAATTATTCTTGCTTTAGAAAATAAGCAATATATAGATGATGGCAATCTATCCTATTACTATCAAATAATCAACAGAGACAACTGTTTGGACAAAATAAAAGAGGCTTCAATTTACCCTGAGAATGTGAGCATGGGAGATGTTATGTTTATTCTGGGTAAAATTGAAAAGATCACGCATTGCTCATATATTCGATACCTGATTGAAGTCATTCGAACCATGTGGAGTAACAAGATGACGAATGAGCTTTATGTGAATGGATGTATTGCAAATTATAATGATATATGTGCGCATCAAGCAAAATATATAACACCGGATTTTAGGACTGCTGTCGGTGCAATGTTTGTGAATCCGGATGCAACACAATTTATCTTTTTTGATAATATTGAAAAAAAGGCTGATTGGTCGTTGTATAAAGATAAAAATAGGCGATCAATTTGTGATATTATTCTGCCTAATCGCAAGAGATGCATTTGTTATGAAAATGATACCACGTTTACAGTTATGCAATGGCGTATAAATGTTGAAACGGGTGAACCTAGTTATTTATGCTGTGATTGCGGAAATAATAACTATTATTTATCTCATCCTATGTTAGTTTTTACAAATTTGCTTTCTCCGGGTTTGATAAATGTAGATGGTGATGATAAACATAATAGTAAGTTTGTTGAATGGCAGAATGATTATATTATGTGTTTTCCATTTTATTCTTTAGACTATATTTCGCGGTTGTATAATAAGATAATAGAAAATGTAAAAAGAGATAAATGTCCCATTGCATCTTCAATAGAAAAATATATTATTGATATGATTACAAAAGCAATATGCAGTTTTAATGATGAAGTATATAAATATATTCCCAAGGTGACAGCGCCAAAGATAATGGGAAGTTCTTCTGAAGCCACATGCGAAAATGATTTGATATTTGATGCACCAATAAAAAAACTTGCCTCTTTAAAGTGCCTTAAATATATGCTGCAACCAATTGATAAGCAGTTGATTAAAAAATTCAAAGAATTTGTCGATTCTGGTAAATCTGATAATGACGACGTGTTT
Source organism: Acutalibacteraceae bacterium (assembly GCA_045576275.1). Taxonomy (GTDB): domain Bacteria; phylum Bacillota; class Clostridia; order Oscillospirales; family Acutalibacteraceae; genus RUG806. Next base: position 14,162 of record JAZNGB010000041.1, on the reverse strand, counting down.
ACACAGAAATGGTCTGCTTTATTTGAAAAATTGCATAATAGTTTTCCTGAAGAATTTTTAGAAGATTTTAAAATAGAAAAGAATCCTGAAAAAAATAAGTCAGTAAAAGAGAATCAAAATGAGTCGAATTCATATCAAGATTTTATTGATTCAATGTCGGAATTAATATTGCACTTTGAAGGATGGATTCAACAAGATGAAGAATTGCAAATTATTCCATATTATTATAGTAAAAAAATTGATAATTTAGAGATAGAATAAGGACTACAAAAATGGTATTAGAAGATACTTTATTTGTTCTGCTTCGACGAATTCCGCCGGAATACGCGATAAAGGCATGGTGCAATTCTAAAAAAACAAGCAAGCTGAGCATTGAAAAGCCGCTGGCATTGTTTCCCGATGAAAACAGTTTTTGTACTGCCTTACAAAATCAGTTTCCGCACTATTCCGTAAATGAAGCTGAATATGCCTATCAATATGCAAAAGACATTTCAAAAAACTGTAATGATCTCGAAACGGGAATATTCGGCTTAATTGCAGAAACGGTTAAGGATTTGTTGATTACGGACGGAAGGAATGAGTGTTTATGTAAATATAAAAAGGTTCTTGAGTTTCGCGAATTGACACACCCGATTGATCCGTTGCTGTTCGTTGCGGCGTTTTTGGCAAAATCCGATATGAAAACCTGTTATGAAAGAAAGGTGTTCTCATGGCCGCTGAATTTGCATACTGACAATGAGCGCCTGAATCATCTTTTGGACAAAGGCGTTGCTGAAAATCACTTTCATATCGGTGGCTCTTCAAGCGCTTTTCTGTTTTCATGGATCTGCTTAATGAATAATTATTCCGAAAAACGAAAAAAAGAATTTGCCAAAGAAAATCTGGATGGTTATTCATTGGATTCTGTATATGCACCTTATTCCGGAGCAGAATCGTATTATTCGCTTACTTTTAAAGCTGTATGCATCAGATTGTTTCTGTTTTTACGTATGCGAGGACAATGGGTCTTGAACTCGACCGATAAAAAGACGGAAGATGAAATGCGGAAAGATAATGAGGACTGGTTGTTCTCAGTTTTGTCGGCAAGCGAAGCGGACTGTGATATGCGTGCAGCTGAAGTGAATGAGCTTCTGGATGCATTGAAAATATTGCACAATAAAGCAGGAAATGATTTTGTTGCTGATTATGCAAGCTGTGATGAAGCTGATGCACCATGGGATGATGCGGATGAGCCGTATTATCACGGACTTGCCGTACGCAATTATGAACGACGCCTGTTTCATATACTATCCGGAGAACAACGATTTTTGTATAATCTTTTTGCTGCTGTTTATCGAGGCGACGCAACGGTTACTCCGTATCTGGATGTTGCGTATGCGTATTTGCTGATCTATTGTAAACTGCGCAGTGAATTGATGCAGGTTAATAACCGTGTAGGGTTTGGTAATTTTTTAAAATATCAGGATCGGAAAGAACTGTTTACAGATGATTATCCCGAGTATGCTTTCAGACGCAATGTGATCGCCCAACAATCGGTGTTGTTAAACCCTCAAATTGTTTCTTTTGAAGGCAGAATGGGACCGGCTGATACTGCAGACAAATTGATAGCGAAAATCAGCAATCTTTATAATGCTGCAAAATTTATTCCGATTGATAATGAACAACAACAAGAGTATGTAAAATCTGTTGTCGATAAAAAACTGCATTATGTATTGCATTTTCCGAAAAAAGCTCAGGATTATAATGGAAATGATTTTGATTTTGTCATGCCGCGAGATCATAAGAAGCGGGAGCAGGTTGGAATGCATGCAAGCGCAATTATTGAAGCTGTAAAGAAAAACCCCAAAGTAATGTCATTGGTGACTGGCATTGATGCTTGTTCAAATGAAATCGATTGTCGACCGGAAGTTTTTGCTCCGTCTTTTCGCATGATTCGCCAATACAGATATGGTTTTGATGACTATGTATCTCCACAACCGTATCGGAATATGCGCATAACGTATCATGCCGGAGAAGATTTTTTGGATCCTGTTGACGGATTGCGGGCAATTGATGAAGCGATTACGTTTTTGGAAATGCGAGGCGGAGACAGACTGGGGCATGCATTGGCATTGGGGATTGATTGCGAGGAATGGTACGGTTCAAAGAGGCACACAGTTTTGTTGAAAAAACAAGCGCTGTTGGATAATTTGACATGGTTATACGGTAAAATGCATCAGTATGATATTCAGAATAATGCCGCGGAGGATCAGATTTATAAGTGGTTTAAGAAACTGTATACAGAGATCTATACGAACAACCTTAAAGACCCGAGACGGAGTTTAGTGTACTCTATTGATGTGCTTGATTATTACAGCTCACAAAAGTTGCGCGGAAACGATCCGCTTTTATATTATCACAATCCTGACGGATCCGAAGAAGAACAAAAAGCCTTTTTGAAAGATTTGAATTCCTCAGATGTTGAAATGTGGAGAAAGAGATATAAAGCCGGTAAGAATTATGATATGATTTCCAATGCTCTGTATCACTATTATCATTTTCACTCAGGAATGAAAGCTGATTCTGATAAAAGAATTGAATATGCAGTGCCCAAATGCATAATTGATTCCGTTTGTATGGTGCAGGAAAAGATGCAATATGATATCAGTTTGAAAAACATCGGTATTGAATGTAACCCATCATCCAATTGGTTGATCGGAACATTCAAGGATTATTTGAAGCATCCGATTTTCAGATTTAACAACAAGCATTTGTATGCTGCAAATGACCCGCGGTTCAGTTTGTCAAATCCGAGGTTATCCGCTTCGATCAATACTGACGATCTTGGTATTTTTGACACAACTCTTGAAAATGAATTTGCATTGATGGCTTGTGCGTTGGAAAGACATAACCAATTCTGTGATGAGGACAAAGTAATCTTACCGGATAATATTTATGCATGGTTGGATTATATCAGACAGCAAGGGTGTGAACAGAGCTTTATTCATGTTGATGTAAAATAAAAAAGCAACGACAGTACGCTTCTTTTTGAAGCATTGCACTGTCGTTGCTTTTTTATGTTTGCAGGTCTAAATCCGGATCAAATGCATATAAATCTCGGAATAGTATTTTGATACCGCAAATTAACTGCAACTTTTTCTCCTCGGCTTCTTTTTTGTCGAAGCTCATGTATTTATCGAACAAATCCTTTAATAATCTCGTAAATTTGTACTGCTTAAAATCTTTTGACGGGTATTCATCCGGATTGAAAATTTTACAAACGGTAGATTCTAAAATGGATCGGTCTGCATCTGAATCGCCTGTGTAGTCTTGTTCGATGGCTAAGTCCATATACTCTTGAATGTACCCTATCAAATTATCGTATTTTTGTCTGAGTGCTTCATCTGTATCATTTTTCTGCAATTCTCTTATGCTTTCTGCAACGCACTTATCCCAATCCGGCATTTCGAATCCACTTTTTATACTTAATGATGGTTGGTGACATTTTTTTGCTGTTTTTCTTTGTTCAATAAAATACAGATAATGGCACATGTATCCGAATCTCATTATTGTTGAGTCACCGACTTGCTCTTTCGGAAGAATACAGAATTCCGGTTCGTCTGCCATAAACTTTATGTACTGTTTTATATTAATATCTAAAAAATTGCACATTTCAATGTCGGAACGAACTTCTCGAAAAAAAAGAACAAATGTGTTGAAATTCATGTGGGCATCATTGTTAAATTTATTAATACATGTATTTCGTTTTAAAACAATTTTTGAGATTGCAACGATGTTATCGATTTTTGCTTTTGCAATTGCTCTGCTGTATATATCTTCAAACTTATAATAATGAAACAGAATTTTGAAATGATTGTAAAACTCCATCGAATCTATTTGAAAAAAACTTTTTTCTGAAAATCCTAATTTGTTGATTGATGAAAGTATTTCTTTTTTTATTGAGTTAATAAATTTGCTATATGAGTCTTTGTCCAAATTTAAACGCAATTCGTAAAAAGCAGAATGAAGCAACAGTTCAATTATTGTTTTGTTGCGTTCTGCTCGATTCGAAGGGGGGATATAATGAAAAAACTCATGAATATATGCGGGCAAGTTTTCAACAATGTTATAAACGGATGATTTTGGCACAACTAAAAAACCATGACAGAACTTTGCACTAGAGTGATGTGTGTATAATGAGGTAACCTCATTTCTATGTTCTTTTAGGTCTAAAAGAATCGGTGCAAAACCAAAAAAATTAAAATATCTATCCCATTCCTCTTGTTGAAGATCAAATTTTGATCGACCATTGATTGTTGATAAAAGTGTTTGAGTTAAAAAAGTAAGAACCCAACACCAATCATTATATTTATTATTGTCTTCAGTCTGTTTGCAAAATAAACTAAATAAATCAAAATATAATTGTTCCTGCTTATTAATGCTATATGTTTTCTCGGCTAGTTCGTAGTGAAAATCACCTGTAGGGTGCATCCGATATGCACTAATTATATGTATTAAGTCTGCAATGATGAGGCTTGATAATAAAGATAATTCTTGTTTTCTGTCAAGGCTGTCACATTGTATACTATCTAATGAATCAATTAATTCTTCATAAAGGTGAAAATGAGAAGAATGCTTTACAAATTGGCGTCCGGAATGAATGCAGTCAAGTTTTCTTTGCTTTTTGTCTGCAAGGTCAGCCTTAACAATAGCATCATCATGAGATAAATCAGGCGAGTTGTGAAGAGAAAAACAAGTATCAATTAAAGTCTGCATGACTTCATTTTTTATCGCATCGAAATTGTGTGATAATTCCTCGGGGATTAATACGCAATAGTCGTTATATAGAAGACTGCAAAAAACATATACATCAGTATATTTATTGGATAGGATGCTATTTGTGATTGTTGCAATCTTGCAGTATTCCGAAAATAAATCGTAGGCACTTTTTGTGAAATTGTCTTTTGAAAATAAATGCGTGAAACTCTTTCGAGCTGTGAACGGCAATTGAAATAATTCGAAATTGTATAATTTGTCAGTATTAAAAGTTGTTGCTGTGTCATACAATACAATATTCTCTTTTTCCCAATTTGATTTAGCAGTAGGTATAAAATTTTCAATTTTGTAAAAATTATGTAAATCTCGAGTGGAAGAGTTTGAACATTTGATTATATAAAAACTGCCCATTAATAACTGATTACTCACAAACATCTCTCCAAATTATAGTAGTAAAACTTATAGTAATAAAACATAAAAATAAGCGATACCTACTATGTAGTTATCGCTTAATACTTATTTTCTTTCCTTTGAAGTCAGCGAAATCCTTCCGTATTCATCAAATCTGCTTCGACAACGTGAAAAGGAGTTTTTGTAGATTTCTTGATAGTCGTTGCTTTTCATGATATCAGCGGTTTGTAAAGAAATAGACTTCCTGAAAACTTCAAGTCCTTGCAGTTGTTTAAATCGCCCGGCGATGGTATCCGGAGAATTCACCAAACCATTGCAGATGTAATCCAATACATCGTTTTCCTTCGATTTCGCAATGTTGTTCATTTGTATTCTCCTTGTCAAGTTTGATTAATAATAATTTATATAAAAATATATTATTAATATATATGAAATGTTTGTGCTTGTCAAGTGGTAAATTGTACAAAAATACAAAAAAATGCACAATGTTATTGTTAAAATTGCACAAATATGATGTAGTGTATGCACAAAAAAGCACACTAATCCATTTCAATTATATTATATCCGAGAAAATAAAATTTACCACATGATTTAATAATAATTTAATAAAATTAACAAAATGTTAATAAAAACAAAAAACGAACAAGATGTCGGTCATTTGTAAAATATTGGCTGTTCATAAAAAACGTTGCCTCACTTTTGCGAGACAACGCTTTGATTTTGTTGGGGGATTTAGATTGTTAAGACAGCACACCGGTGGGGCTGCAGGAAAGTGTAATTTGGTTTGAAATAGTATTGACTGTTATCCCCAGCACTTTACGCTTTGCAACAATATCGCCGATAGCTGTATTTGCTGATTTTGATGCGACAGCAGACTCCATAACCCAATTTGTATCGTATATGTTGTAAGTAATGTTTGCAGAGGTGCAAGTTGATGTAGTGCCTGTGTAAGTATAAGTGCCATGTAGAACAACTTTCCAATCGACATTGCCATTAGTATCTTTATATGTAACAGTTTTAGAGCCGCTTTTTGTTTGAGTGGAAAAAGTTGTGCATGTGTTTTCTTCATTGATTGTAATTATCAGACATGAACCGTCATCGAAAAATTCAATTTGAGTTGCTTCTGAAGATTGTATGCTTTTTTGTGTAGCATTTACATTTAATGAGATGGCGAAAAGCAGAGAAAGTACGATTAAAAAAGAAAGTAAATGTTTCATTATTATAATCCTCTCAAATGATTAATAATCATCACATAAATCAATATAAGTTACACCTTCTTCAATTTCTATGTGCAATGAACCATGTCCATCAATGCGAGCATCAATGAAAATGCCGATCATGATGCTTGTGAAAATTAAAAGTGATGCAACAATTGCCGCAACCAGCATCTTCCTGATGTTGATTGCTTTTTTTATGTTTTGCGGTTCTGCATCGGCAATATATGCCTTCGCAATTTCTTCGGGTGTGCCGAAACGCGCATAGATTACATCTATTGTTTCGACTTCGTTGTTTTGCGTAAATTCAAGGATTGCTTCCCGGATGTCCTCAAGAACCGCCTTTTTGTTTTTTCGCAAACAAAAAAGATGTGAATTGACCTCTGACATGTATTTTTCAATATCTTTTTCAATTGCAATCATGCTTCTTCCTCCTCTCTGTCCAAGATTAAAGCGATTCCTTTGGAAATCTCATCATATTCATGCAGCATCTGCATGAGATATTCCTTACCTTTCTCCTCAAGGTGGTAATACTTTCTGGTTCTGCGCTTGCCGACAAGTTTTGAGTAAGTAGACAAATAACCTGCATCCACCAATTTATAAAGGATTAGATAAAGCGTGCCTTCAAGCATGGTGAATCTGCCACCGCTTTTTTCATCAAAAAGCTGCGTGATCTGATACCCGTACAGGTCTTCCTTTGCGAGGAGATGCAAAGCAAGCAGTTCCGTACAGCCGCGCTTGAAGTTTTCCTGATTCTGACTCAAAAAATCACCCCTGTTTCTTGTTAGAGTGATTATAGCATAAAAATGCGTACAATTTCAACATTTCCCCAAAAAAACAATCTTTTGTTTTTGCAAATAGATTCTACCACAAATTGTATTGTTTGTAAATACCTTTGTTGTAAATATATACTTGACAAAATGGATTTTGTGTGATATGATTGCAATTGAAAGAAAGAATACGCAAATGTAATTTCTTTCTCGGAATAAAAAAGAACGGAGGTCTTTTTATGAAACGTATGTTGTGTTTGTTGCTGTGCGGCGGTTGTTTGCTCTTGCTTTCATCCTGCAAGCCGGAAGAGACACCCTCTGCAAGCGAACCGGATACGGCTTCGCAGGTGCAAAGCAATGCACTGCAGACCTCTCTTTTGGAAAATGAGCAACCGTCCGATCCCGTGCAAGGGGAGACTGCAAGCGGGGAAGAACTGCAAAATGACGTTACTGTCCCCGCGGTTTCCGATGCTGTGACCGACACGGTGCTGACGACCGAACAGCCAATTACCATTCAGGACGATGTCATTATTGCTCCCGAATACAGCCTTGAAATTCCCGAGGATTTTGAAATCAAGTCAGAAGGTAACGACCCCTTGCTTGAAAACGAACAGGGAACCATACAATTTAATATAATGGATAAAACAAAAGTCGTGTCCGATTTTGAGGAATATGCCAAAGATACCTACCGTTCTGCATCCGCATCGGGACTTGCAAACGGCGAACTTGAAGAAGTCACCGTAAACGGCATTACCATGAAACGCTTTGCAATGACTATGCTTGATGACGACGGTGTGCAGCTTGAAGCCTATGCATATCTGGCGCAGATCAACAATAAAGTGTTTATGATCACCCTGACTTCTAAAGACGGCGGTCTTGCGGATGTTGCGGCGGCTGATGCATTTGTTGCGGAAATTGATTTTGCCGCACAGTAATTTATTTTGTATAAATCAAATGATTTATAAATATTTTTTTCCATTCTTGAGAGGAGGGATGCCCATGGCATCTAATTGTGAGTGGACTTCCGTTGCGCAAAATTGAGGACAGGGGCATTTTTGATGCAACGCCTGTTCACTCAGAAAAGCAGGCTCGGATTTTTGTCCGTCACCCTGTGCAAACAATACAAAACACACCCCCCTGTCTTAAAACCGAGGAATTGAAAAACAATTCAATCGGAAACTAAGAACAAAGGAGGAAACACTATGGCAAAGTTCAAAAAAGTAACATCTGTTCTTTTGGCGGTTCTCATGGTATTCGGTTCGATGTCGGTTCTTGCAAGTGCATCACGCAGTGATTATCTTGATGAAGCGATCATCAACCAGTACAATTCCATCGACAAAGCGGAACTGACCACTGAACAGCAGGCAACCCTTATTCTTGATGAACTGGATGTTATGCTCACCAAAGAAGAAATTGTGCTTGACATTCCGTTGATCGGAACCATTGACCTGACAAGCGTTGATGCTGCAATGGATTCCATCTACAATCTGACGGGTAACTGGCTCTACGGCTCCCTTACCGTGGGTGACCTGTTTGTTTTGGAGGATCACAGATCCGACATTGCAACCAACAGAAGAGCATCCGCAAACAACGATGACATGGATGTCATTTCAAGCCTTGTAACCTACCTCGCAAATTGCGCTCCCACCCTTCTCGGTATGTTCGGCGATGATTTCAACTGGGGAATCGTGCACGGCTTCCTGCCGCCCGAATTCCGCATGATCATTGACGACTTCAACGGTTGGCTGGATGATCTTATCTGGGATCTTCTGCATCCCGTAAACGATGAAGCGATGGTCGGCAATCCCACGCTGGACGATTTTGTTCAGTTCCTTTGCGACAATCAGCTTGCAGGCCTCAGACCCGAAATCATGGGCTTTGAAGGCGCAATGCCAGGCTTTATTGTTGATGTTGACGGCGACACTGCTTACCGCGTGATCGAAGAAGGCATTTATGAAGCATTGAATGCTTTCATCGTACCGATTCTCAACAGCAGTCTGAAAACGGTTATCCGTGAAGCAGTTGAATCCAATCAGGCAGACGGCGGCGAACTGTATGAACTGATCGATACGAACTATGTCATTGAAAATCATGCATTTGACACCGACCTCGGCCTTGTTGATCAGCTCAACGACGTACTTGGTGTTGTTGTTGAAGAAATGCTCCTCGATGGCAAATCCGAATGGGTTTCCACCGCTGACGGCATAACTGCCGGCAGAAGCAATGCCGAAAATCTGACCCGTAACCTTGAAGTCCTGATCAGACAGATTATTGTTGCAGGCGGCGATACGGAAGATGTTTCCACCGATTCTCTTGAAGAACTCGGCGACTACATTGCCCGTGCGGCGGTTGAACAGTTTGTCGATCATCTTGACTTCGAAGACGGCGACACCATGGAAAAGATTGCTTACACAGGACTTCGTGAGCTGGTTGTAAGATTTGTTCCCGAAGTCACCTATCTCGACATTGAAGACGGTACCGAACAGCAGTACCGCGACGGCATTCTGGAAATGGGCGCAGATATTGCCTGTTACTATCTGAATGCAAACCTCGGTCTGGACTGTGCTTACAGCACCACTGCCAATGAATTCATTCTGGCATTCCTTGATTGGTGCATGCCTTATATTGACGGTCTGTTTACCAAGACGACGGACTATAATAATGCAATTTCCGACGGCGACGGTTGGGGTGCAGTGGATGCCATTCTGTGGCAGTTTATTCCCAAGGCATGGTTCAACTATGCCGGTATGTTTGCCGACAATGAAGGAGCCGGCGTCGCTTCTGACCTGACCTTCAAGAGCCTGCTTGACTATATCATGGATGCACTGCTCGACCTGAATGTCGAAAAGATCTTCACCTTCTTCACCCATGATGCAAACAGCGACCTGATGATGCATGTTGATGAATTTATTATTCAGTTTGTTGCAAACATTCTCAACACTGCATTCGATAATCCGTCCACTGCGGCAACAAACGATATTGTCGATCTTGCAGATGTCACAACCTTTGAATCCGTTATCAATCCCATTGAAAATGCTTCCAAGCTCATCTGCGGCATTCTCAGCACGCTTGCTGCCGATGCAGATATGCGCGAATCCGTCCTCAATATTGTTGTGATGGTCATGGGCCTTGCCGATCCGCAGAGCCTCAGTGATGTGGATATTGACCTCGACAGCAGAATCAACTGCACATCCGGTTCTGTTCCGTCCGGCACCTTCATGCGCATCTCCAACTATTCCGACGGTATCAACTCCGGCTGGCTGCCCGAAAATGCAACTGCAATTGATCAGGATAAGATGTATGAAATTGAGCTCATCTCCCTGACCAACAACGCCAACCTGACCGCAAGCGTGACCGAAGGTGCAAAGATTGCCGCAAACTCTTATCTTGATGTTGCGGTTTCCGGCACCGTGGATGCAACCAAGGAAGCCCGCTTTGATCTAACCTATTACATTCTTGACGAAGACGGCAACCGCATTAACAACGGTACGCCGCTTGTAAAGTCGGTTTACACCCACCTTTACACGGTTGAAAGCACCTACTATGCCGCAAACAGCGCCTCTTCTTCCGCCAACAATGTAACCTTTGAAGATTTCGCAACCTATTATTACACCACCGATGTCTATACCGTTTCGCTGTTCTCCATTCTGGCTACCAACGAAAGCGGCCTTGTTACCAATGCCGTTGATGTTACCAGAGCCATTGTGACTGGCAACCTGCCTGCCGGCATTGCCGCCAACGCCCCGACGGATGATGTCATTGTTCACATTGACGATTCCTCTGCCACCAGCGATACCTACGGCACGGTCAACCCCTATGTTTCCAACATTACCGACCCCGATGCCGCACAGCCTTACGGTATCTATAATGTATCCGTTCAGTTTGAAGTGCGCGGCAGAAACTGGCTCGGCCAGACCACGACCGCCACAACGGATGCAAGAAGCCATGTGCTCGTCATTTATGACGATTTCGGTCTTCCCGGTTTGTTGGACGAAATCATGGGTGCAAACAGACAGCGTGTGGATTATGCGGAGGATGCAACAACGGAATGGAATGCATACCTTGCCGCCGTTGCAGACGGTTATGCACTGCTCAACGGCAATCCCGACCACGACAAGATGTTCGTTGACCTTGACACCACCCTCGACGGTGTGCAGAATGAATATTCCGCCAAGGTAAATACCATCAATGCCGCTGTTGAAGCACTGGATGCAAAGAAAAAGGCAACCGACAGCACCTTGCTTGCTGCTCTCAATGCGGAAATTGCGGAATATGCAGACGTGGATCGCGATAACTATGTCCTGTTCACCTATGATCGCTTTGAAGATGCTTACGACCATGCCGCATCCCTTGCAAATTCGCAGGTAGCACCCGAAGACGAAGCCGATTTTGTCGCTCCGTCCATCCCGATGTTCGACCTTGTCTATGCAACCCAGCAGCTCAATCTCTGGGGCGGCCGTCTGATCGAAAGAACCACCAACAAGACCCAGCTCAACAATCTGCTCACTCCGGTTGAAAACTGGACGGAAGATGATGTTGCTGCTGAATGGTGGGATGCTTTTGATGCTGCCCGTGATGCCGCTGTGCTTGTCAAAAATGATGCAGATGCATTGCAGACAGAAGTCAACGATGCTCGCATCAATCTGATGACAGCAATGAAGGGGCTTAAGCCGAGATATCTTGTTGAAGTTGCTGATACTGTTGTTATTGATTCTGTCGGAATGGTGATTTACGGAATAAATTCGCAAAAAGTCGAGATTTATGATTTTGTAGAAGAAGGTTCTAACTATTCTGGTATTGACTGTGAATTTGACGGCAATTATATTGGAACCGGTGCTTTGGTTAATGTTTATGACGAAAACGAGGATGTTGTTGTAACTTACACTGTTATTCTTTACGGCGATGTCAACGGTGACGGTCGCATCAACGATTCGGATAAGGATGTTGTAAATGCTTATATTGCAGGTAATACATCTCCGATTGCACAGGGCAATATTTACTACACCGCTGCAGATGTCAATTTCGACGGCACTGTTGATTCTGTTGATGCCGGTCTTATTGGAGCCGGTACCGTAACGCAGAATCCCAATGCGTAATTTAATTGTGAAGAAGCTTTATTTATAAAGTTTCTTCAACACCGCAGGGTGCAAAAAACACATCCTGCGGTGTGTTTCAAAGAGTGTTTGAGATAATTGAATTGAGAAATTTACAATGCTGATGTTTGTTGTATCATAAATCGGTAATGTATTGTTTGTAAACATCGGTGAAAAAAGAAAAAACCGCCATTGGGCGGTACGGGGACAGGTCTTTATTTATCTTTAAGACCCAACATGTAGTCTGCCGATTTTTGAAAGAACTTGCAAATTGCAATAATTTCATCCGGCGTAGGTTCTGTTTGTTTTTTCTCCAGATAGGAGATTTTTCGTTGGCTCATGTTGAGTGCTTCCCCCAATTGTTTTTGGGTCATATCTCGGTCCTCTCGTTCATTTCTCAGACGTTCATGGAATTTCATCTTTGCACTTCCTTCCCGATTTGTTATAAAAAATATATCATAGATAAAAAATATCTATTGACTTTAGACAAATTTTATCTATAATATATTCATAACCGGTTATTCGCAAAGAAATCATTCTTTTGCATTATCAGATAAAGGGGAGGTGTTAAGAATAAAATCGAAAATAAACTGAATCTCAAAAAAAAGCAAAAATGCTGTAAGATTCATTTCCCATAAGAGAGTAATTGATTATTTTTTACGAAAGGATTTAATTCTATGAAAATACAGAAATTGACAATCCTCGTAGTGGCAATTATGATGCTTTTAGCCGCTTTACCTGTATTTGCTTCTGCCGAAGAATTGATTACCCCGGAAATTACAGCTGTTCCGACAGCAACAGAAATTGCAAAATCCGGTGACAGACTCAGAACATCCAAACTTTCCGGCGGTATTGCGATTGATCCGACAACGGGTGAGGCGATAGACGGAACATTCGGATGGAAGTCCAGCGGTACCAAAATAACTGAAAGTGGATATTATAATGTTTATTTTAATCCATCGGATGCGGATACATATAATTTAGCTTATTGCCTTGTTTTTGTTCGTATTGCCGGTGATGATACTGAAGTTACATTGGTTACAAAGGTATCGGAAGCTCCGATAGTTGCCAATTCATTGACCGTAGGTGATGATTGGTCTGAACTCATTTATACCGGCGGTAAAGCGGTGGATGCCAACGGAACAGAAGTTGACGGTGTATTTTCACTTACAAAATCAGGAACAGTTAAAAATGCAGGCAATATCACATGCGAATTTTTGTTTACTCCGACTGATTCTAAGTATGCAACCGCAACAGTAGAAGTGAAGGTAATAGTAAATGCTATTCCGATTTCTTTCGGTCCCGAATATAAAGGCACAAGTATTGACGACCCCTATATTTTTGAGGTCGCTCCGTTTGCTGACATGGGAGAGGTAAGGGACACTCTGAAATATTATCACCTCAATTGGCCCGGTTCTACCGGTGTGCAGATTGAGGATTACAACGGCACTGCGGAACACGGCAGAATCTATGAATATTATGTGCGCGAATACAGCAACAGCAACTACACCGGCAACATTGCCTATGTAAAACTTGTGTTTGCCACCACCGAAATCACCCCCTCCATTGTGAGTGCCGGTTCCAACAAATTCAAAGTGGACTGTGCAGGTCACTCCGTGCCCGGAACGTTCACCATTTACCACAATGATGTGGAAATTGCCACTGTAAGCAGAAAAGATGGGTATGTGTTTGACTGTGAGGTTTACACCGACGAAGGCGGCACCTCGCACATCAAAGCCGTGTACAACCCCGTTGAAAACGACTACTATGTATGCAACGATGCCGAAACCACCATCACCGTTGCTCCCATGCACACCATTACCAATGCAAAAGGCACCTCATCGCATCCGATCAACATAAAAGTGAACGGTTCGGGTGACGACTCCGGTCGCACCGGCAGCACAGTAGAAATGCGCGCA
>JAZNGB010000040.1:0-17369 GCA_045576275.1 Acutalibacteraceae bacterium | reverse complement strand
TGACGTCTGTTTTGTTATACCTTTTTTTCTCTCTACAATTCACAACTTTTTCTTTTTTTGCTATTGACTTTTAATAGTTAGTCTTTCAGGGGCGACAAGGGGTTGGTGGGGTCTCCCACTTTGTGCTGTAAACCGCAATTTATCTGCTCTCCTCACTTTTTCATGAAGACCTTTTTCAAGCCGATTGCACAATTACCCAAAGCGGTAATCTCGGCTGCACTGCAAGCGGTACTGCAAGCCGACAAAGGCTTACAAATCCCATCGATAAAGGCTTTTCGGGGGGTTGGTGGCTTGCTTACCGCAAGCTGTACCGTAAGCTGTACTGCCACCGCTACCGCGAGCGGTTGCTTTCTATACCGCAAGCCGTACATACTATTATATAAGAAAGAATGATTAATAGAATGTATTATAGAATGGTATATAGAATGGTGATGTAGAAAGAAAGGAAAAAAGAAAGAAAAAACACACACAAAAAAAGTGAAAAATTTTTTTAAATTTTTTTCATTTTCGGGGGTAAATGGGGAGAAATCCGTTTTTGTGTTTTGATATAATACCTGCAGAACACAAACGGAGGACACAAATGACAGGTTTTTACAAGGTTGACAGAGAGCTGTTGCATACAAAACTGCTGAAAGATCCTTCCATGCTGCAGGTATGGTCGCTTCTGAGCAGCGTGGTGCGGTTTACGGAAACGGAAATCGACGGTATACGCGTTCTGCCCGGACAGGTGCTTCTTTCTGTTCACTCGATTGCAGCGGCTTGCAATCTTACGGATCACACCGTCCGTTGTGCTCTCGAAAGACTTGAAAAACAGAACCTTATCCGTCGGCAGAATGTTCGATATCGTTATTCACTGATCACCATGCTTGATGCATCCGAACAGGCAGAACCGCAACCGACGGCACCGTCAGAAAAGAAGACTCCCGAAACCAAAAAAGCACCTGCAAAAAAATGTGTCATTGAACCTGAAGAAAATAATGCAACACAACCGGCTGCCGCAGCCGAAGAAACACCTGCAAAACAAGCCGAAAACGCGGCAAAACGCTGTTACGGCATGTGCAAGAATGTGTATATGACCACAGAAGAAAAAAGCAAGCTGCAGGAACGCAGCACGGTTGCCGATGTATATATTGATAAATTATCTTTTTATAAACAACGAACGGGCAAAAAATATGAAAGCGATTTTTTGGTTCTGTGCGAATGGATATGCAAAGACGAAATAGAAAAGAGAACTACTGCCGAAAAAGCGGAACAAAGTCAGTCTGTCCGCGAAAAGGAACGGTTTGAAAAAGAAAGACAGAATGCATTCGCGTACAGAACTACCGACTTTTTTCATTCCCCGGCTTCTTATGACCTGGAAGCGGCCGAAAAACAAGCACGCGAGAATGTACCGGTTTTACGGAAGCGACGATGAGAGGAGAGATAAAGTGCGGTATGTCGAACTGCATTCGACAATGATATATCCGCTTGCAGCGGATATGATATATCTTCGATATGAAGGGTCTCTCACGCTTCGAATGGTAAAATTATCTTATAGAGCGAAGCGGAAAGCAACAGCATCCGACACATTTGTGCAAACAAATATATCATCCGCAAAGCGGATATTACCACGACGAAGGCGTGATATCATACGCCCAAGGGCGTAAATCATTACTACGGTTTGTTCTGCAAATCGTAATATATCCCACCAAAAAAGGAGCCTTTCGGCTCCTTTCTTTTTGCGTTTTATTCTTCTTCTGTGTCTTCCTCTGCGACATTGCCTGCAAGTGCACGCAATTCTTCGGGGGTAAAAGTATACACTTTCGGGCAGAAATGGCATTGCACCTGTGTTCCCTTGTCTTCTGCCATTTCCAGAAGACTCTCTCTGCCCGTACTCAACAAGGCGGCCTCCACGCGATCTTTGCTGCAGTTGCAAACATAATCGGGGCTTTCTTCGTCCAGAACATCGATTTCAAAATTCGGAACGACTTTTCTGCAGATTTCAAGCGGTGTCATCCCCTTGGAAAGCATCTCGGTCACCGACGGCAAGCCTTGCAGACCGGCTTCCACACGGTCAATGATCGAATCGTCTGCCGTGGGGAGCAACTGAATCATGAATCCGCCTGCCGCAGCGATGCTTTTATCCGGATTAACCAGAACACCCAACGCACAAACCGTGGGTACCTGCTCACTGATTGCATAATAGGATGTGATATCTTCGGCAATTTCACCGGAAACAATGGGGGTCTGCCCGATATAAGGGTCTCGCATACCGATGTCCTTGATAACCGTCAGGAAGCCGTCCGTACCGACCGCACCGCCGACATCCAACTTGCCTTTTTCATTCAAAGGCAGCTCAACGGATGCATCCATGACATAGCCGCGGACATTGCCCTGGGGGTCGCCCACCGCGATCACGCTGCCTGCAGGACCGCCACCGTTGATACGCAGAGTCAGGCTGTAATCATCGTTTTTAAGCAAGGTGCCCATCAGCGAAGCCGCGGTCAGCAATCTGCCGAGAGCCGCAGAACAAACCTTGCTTGTTTCATGATAACGGCGAGCCGTTTCCACCAATTCGGTGGTATCGGCAGCCATAACGAGAACGGTACCGTCCTCGGATAAACAACGTACTAATTTATTCATTTCTTCCTCCTTGTCCCGTCGGTGTCACCTTACGGCAGACATAAAACACGCGTTCTTCGGTTTCAGACGGTGCATCCGTGGTCATTTCACCATAGCGTGCAAGCACATCAAAACCCGCATTGAACAACATGCCGGTAAGTTTCTCATCGGAATAAGCCCGTTCGCAAAAGCATTCTTCTTCGCGTACATACGAGCCGTCCTCTTGCTGCGTGAAAATATCCAACGCGATTTCCACCGAACAGTCCTCTTCAAAAAAAGCATTCTGCCAAACGCAGTAAACGTCGTCTTCCTCATACACAAATGTATGATCTCCCAGCACATGGCGGTGCTTGTATGGGGTGTTGACATCGAACACAAAAACACCGCCCTGATTCATGAACAGTGAAACAAGACGAAAACATTCCTGCACATCATCTTCTTCGGTCAGGTGGTTGATGCTGTCCAATGAACACACGGCACAATCAACCGTACCGAACAAATCAAGCTCTGTCATATCCTGACACAAAAGCAAAATGCGGTTGCCGAAAGAGGCACATTTTTCCCTTGCAACGGAAAGCATCTCAAAAGAGCCGTCCACTGCAACGACCTCATACCCTTTTTCACAAAGCAAGGCACTCAGGCTGCCTGTGCCGCAGGCAAGATCAAGCAAAGTCCCCTTTTCACAACCTGCATTTTTCAGCAACATAAACAGATAGTCGGCCCGCTGTGCGTAGCCGACATTTTCTGTCAATGAATCATAAACGGATGCAAACCGGTCGTATCCGGCCATTATTCTTTCTCCAATCTCTTGAAGACCACATCGTAACCGCCGCAACCGTAAGAAAGACTACGGTTGACACGGCTGATGGTTGCGGTGGAAGCACCGGTCAGTCGCACAATGTCATTGTACACCTTTTTATCGGAAAGCATTTTCGCAACCGCAATACGCTGTGCCATTGCCTTGACTTCGGGAACCGTACAAAGATCCTCAAAAAAAGAATAGCATTCCGCTCTGTCTTTCAACTGCAAAATTGCATCAAAGAGAAAATCAGTATTGTCGTCTCTGATTTTACTTGCCATAATAACGCCTCGCTTTCAATCTTTCAAACACTACTATTTTAACACACAAAAGAACAAAAGTAAAGAGGTTTTTTTCACTTGATAATCTGTAAAATCCGTCTCCCGTTTTTCGTACAAAATGACAAAAATGAATTTGTTGATTGCAAAACCTTGACAAAAGAAGGGGTAAACAGTATAATTTTTTTGAGGTGAAAGACATGATGTTGAAAAAAGCAGAAAAAAGTTCGGTTTGCTTTTCTTCCGTGTCTTATTATTTCTATTTTTCATTGAATTGCTGACGGTTTTATTCGTCAGTTTTTTTTTGCGTTATAAGCAGATACATTGTCTGTTTATATAGATCAATCCACAAAGGAGAATACACATGAAACTGATCTACGGTATCAAAGACAAGCCCCCCTTCGGGAAACTCGTACTGTTTTCCATCCAGCAGCTGCTTTCCATTATTGCAGCTACCATCCTTGTTCCCATGCTCGTCAACTACAACGGCGGCTACGAAACAGGCACGGTTCTTTCCACCTCTTCGGCTATGCTCGGTGCAGGCTTGGGAACCATCGTATACTTCCTGTTCACCAAGGGTAAGAGCCCCGTTTTCCTCGGTTCTTCCTTCGCATTCCTCGGCTCCCTTTATGCCGCGACCGCAAACGGTTACATGGGCATCCTCATCGGCGGCGTGCTTGCCGGTCTTGTGTATGTAATCATTGCCATCATCGTCAAAATCAGCGGTACGAAGTGGATCTCCAAGCTGCTTCCTCCCGTTATCATCGGGCCCACGGTTGCCCTCATCGGTCTTTCCCTTGCAGGTTCGGCCATCAACAATGTGCAGAATATTGCAGCTTCTACCGACAACTACAACCTGATCGCCATTCTTTGCGGCGTGATCACATTCATTGCAACCGTTGTTGCATCCTGCTACGGCAAAAAGACTCTCAAGCTGATCCCCTTTATCATCGGTATTGCAGCAGGTTACATTTCTGCTGTTATCTTCACCGTGATCGGCATTGCAACCGAAACTCCCTATCTGCAGCTGATTGACTTCAGTGTATTTGAATCCTTCTCATTCAAGACCATCGTTTCCGTTCCCGACAATATTGTTCTGTTCAAGGCAATCGGTGAAATGGGATCCTTCGACTGGAAGAACGTTGCATCCATCGCACTTCTGTTCATGCCCGTTGCTTTCGTTGTTCTTGCCGAACACATTGCTGACCACAAGAACCTCAGCTTCATCCTTTCCGACGGCGACAATCAGGTTGACCTTCTTGAAGATCCCGGTCTCTCCCGTACATTGCTGGGTGACGGTGTCGGTTCCATGATCGGTACCATCTTCGGCTGCTGCCCGAACACCACCTACGGCGAATCCGTCGGTTGCGTAGCCATTACCAAGAATGCATCTGTTTACAGCATCATCGGTGCGGCAATACTGGCTATTGTAATGGCTTTCATCACTCCGTTTGAACTGTTTGTCAGCTCCATTCCGACCTGCGTCGTCGGCGGTATCAGTATTGCTCTGTACGGCTTTATCGCAGTTTCGGGTCTGAAGATGATTCAGAAGGTTGACCTCAACCTCAACAAGAATCTGTTTGTTGTTGCAGCCATCCTCATCCCCGGTATCGGCGGCATGACCCTCAACTTCGGTGGCGAAGATCCCTTCAACGCTCCCGTTATCAAAATCACAAACATTGCAGTCGCTCTTATCCTCGGTATCATCGTAAACGCTATTGTTTCCAAAGCAAAGGCTGACGATGAAGCATAAAAAGGCAGGTAATACAAAATGGCAAATATAACAATTTTCGATCATCCGCTGATTCAGCACAAGATTGCCGTGCTTCGCAATGAAGCAACCGGCAGCAAGGAATTCCGCGAGCTTGTGAAGGAAATCACCATGCTCATGTGCTATGAATCGCTGCGTGATCTTCCGTTAAAGGATGTTACGGTAAAGACCCCCATCACCGAAACCGTCTGCAAGATGGTGGACGGACCGAAGTTTGCAATCGTTCCGATTCTGCGTGCAGGTCTGGGCATGGTGGACGGAGTGACAAGCATTGTGCCCGCAGCACGAATCGGTCATATCGGTCTGTACCGTGACGAAGAAACCCTTGAACCGCATGAATATTACTGCAAGCTGCCTCCGCAGATTGAAAAAAGACAGATCATCGTTGTTGACCCGATGCTGGCAACAGGCGGCTCCGCCATTGCTGCACTCAACTTCATCAAGCAGCACGGCGGCAAGAACATCAAGTTCATGTGCCTGATCGCAGCCCCCGAAGGCATCAAAGCCCTCAGTGCGGCACATCCTGATGTACCGATCTTCTGTGCAAGCAAAGACGAAAAACTCAACGAAAAGGGTTACATCGTTCCCGGTCTCGGTGATGCAGGCGACCGTATTTTCGGAACAAAATAACAACACAAAAAGAAGCAGAGAGATGTTTTTGGCATCTCTCTGTTTTTTAGTTTTTACTTTTTCAATCGGTTCAAGTGCTTTTCAAAAAACGCTTTGTAGGTGTCAAAGTTTTCGGCTTTGTTGTGACCTTTGATTGCATCAAGCAGCAAAAGACAACTGTTCGTTTCGGTGATTGCCGCCTGCGTGTTGCCTTGTTCCTCGTAATATTCTGCCAGCTTCCACATCATCTGCAAAAGGGTTTCAAAGGAAAGCCATTTCTGTTTTTCGGCGGCATCGTATTTCGCCTGCCCTTTTGTGATGAATGCCAGCTCCGACAGCTTTGTAAAGTAGATTTCGGGAATCTGCTCCATGCAGGCAACCGCCTGTTCGTCCTCCCCTTTTTCGCTGTAGGCATAGGCAAGAAAACGCAGTGCATCAAAACGGACTTCTGCATCATCGCTCTGTGAAAGCGGCAGTGCAAAGCGGATTTTTTCATCAGGGTCTGTCACAACATACAAGAGATTGTTCAGCAGAATCTCATTCCCGGGGTACTTCTGCAAACCGTCTTCGAGGATGTCGCGGCTCTTTTTGTAATCGCTCTCGCGGTATTCAAAGGCGTGCAGACAGATACTTTCGATTTCTTTTTCCATTTCCTTTTTGTCAAAACCGAACAGCACATCGGTAGACACATTGAAAATCCCTGCAAGCACGGGCACAAAAGTGATGTCAGGCAACGCGATACCCGTTTCCCACTTGCTGACCGCCTGTGCCGAAATATTCAGCAGCTCCGCAAGCTGCTCCTGGGTCATTTTCTTTTGTTTTCGCAAGGTGCGGATTTGTTTTCCGATTGCATCCATTTTCAGTAACTCCTTTTGTGTTCTGCTTTGAGCATAGCACAAAAAATCTCACAATTCCACAAGCCGTTATTTGTCATAGTTCAACCGTGGGTTGTATTTTCACCTGCAAGAAAAGCGATTCCGCACGGGAACCGCTTTTGTTTTTTTACATCTTGATATCAGCAAACAGCTTTTCAAAAGCTTCCTTGAAAAACTGTATAATCGCATCCAACACACGCTTGAAATAGCTGCGTTCGTCTTTTACTTCCGGTTCGGTGATCGGCACCAATGCATCATGCACATTGCACTGCATAAACTGGCTGTAAGAATCACTGTCAAACACGGTTGCCTGCGTTTCTGTGGAAATGAGCCATGCAATAAAATCCTTGTATGCCGCACACATATCAAGATGTCCCTGGTAACGCAGGAACCATGTACGGTCGGGATACAGACAGGTGGATGCATCAATCATCAGGTCGGGAGAGAAATACTGCGGCAAGGTGTCGCCCTCATAGGAAAGCAGCTCACCAGACTTTGCACAGGTAGCCCCGACAGACATATAATCGGTATCAATAAGCATATCGCTCTGATATACGGCATCCTCATATACGGGAATGGGGTCAATGCCGTAGCCTGCAACGATGTAGAACGGAATGTTCTTTGTTTCGAGATCTGCAAGAATTTCGGGCAGACGGGTCTGCACACCGTAGTGATATTCGTCAATAACGGGAATGATGGCTGCATATTCTTCCTTCTGCAACATCACTTCTTTGGCTTCTTCATAGTATTCGTCGGGCACAAATCCCCAGATACCGGGCATGGTTGCGAACATATCAATCAGCACATAATCATACAGGGCATCCAATGTGGAATCCAGAAACAGATCCACCGCAGCGACAAGCACATCAAGAATACCGGCTTCATCCAGCACACCGAGGATATTGACAAGGGTCTGCTGATCGGCATTCAGACGCATGAAAGTGTCCAGGAAGGAAGTCAACGCAGAGGTTTTCCCCTTGATGCTGATATCTCTTGTATAGAGCTGTCCGACAAGGCGAAGTCCCTGATAGGCAGGACTTGTGAAAATCACTTTTTCAACATCATCCGTGCCGTATTCTGCAAGGTAAGAGGTGGCGATGATATTGCCCTGGCTGTGTGCCATGAGAACAATCTTATCATGCCCCGTTGCTGCTTTAATTTCCTGAATGTAGGCATCCAGAAGTGAAGCGGAATACAGCGGATCCAGACGCCAGTCCTGATGGAAGGTATAAACGGTTTCGTAGATTTCGGCATCGGGATCGGTTTCATTGTAGGCACGAAGATGAATTTCGGGATCGGCAGCCGTATTCGGACCGACCGCAATATCTGCAACCGAAGTACCGTCGGGATTGCAGTACAGATTGGCGGCAAGCACATCGACCAAAGCCTTGACATCCTGTGCAAAGCCGACATCATCCCCCTCCTGCAACTTGACAAGTGCAGACAACAGATCGGGAATGAGCGTCATAACATCCTCAGTGGTAAGAGAAATAAGCTCTCCTTGCGTACCGTCTTCGTTTACCGTATACATCGGGGAACCGAAACCGTGCACGAGCACAACGGGGGCATTGCCGCAATCGCAAGTATCATCCGCAAAAGCAACCACGGGAATACTCAGACACAATGCAAGGGACAAAAGAATGCATAAAACCTTTTTCATAACACAGCAATCCTTTCGGTGGAATGTGTTTATTGTACCTGATTTTTACGTTTCTGTCTATATAAAAATGCAAAAAAAACAATTTATTTAACACTTGCAATACAGACAAAAAAAATATATAATAAAGAGAACCGAATTTTTCGGAAAACATTTGGCGTAAATTCGCAAGGAGGTACATCATGGCAAAAACACCCTATTACATCACAACAGCAATCCCCTACACTTCATCGAAACCGCACATCGGAAACTCCTATGAGCTTGTCTTCACAGATGCGGTTGCTCGCTTTAAACGAATGCAGGGTTATGATGTATGCTTCCAGACCGGCACGGACGAACACGGTCAGAAAATCGAAAACAAGGCAAAAGAACAGGGCATTACTCCCAAAGAACACGTTGACCGCATTGTTGCCGATATTCAGAACGACTATAAACTTCTGAACATTCAATATGACCGTTTTCTGCGTACAACGGACGAAATGCATGAACGCGTAATTCAGAAAATTTTCAAAAAGCTCTATGAAAAGGGCGATATTTATAAGAGTTCTTATGAAGGAAAATACTGCGTGGAATGCGAAAGCTTTTTCACCGACAGCCAGCTCGTTGACGGCAAATGTCCCGACTGCGGCAGACCTGTCAAGCTTGAAAAAGAAGAAGCATACTTCCTCAGACTCAGCAAATACCAGAAGCAGCTCGAGGACTATATTGAACAGAACCCCGACTTCATCTATCCCGAAAGCCGCAAAAAAGAAATGCTCAACAACTTCATCAAACCGGGTCTGCAGGATCTTTGCGTTTCCAGAAGTACCTTTACATGGGGTATTCCCGTTGACTTCGATCCCGGTCATGTGGTTTATGTATGGATCGATGCACTTTCCAACTACATCACCGGCATCGGTTACGATCCCGACGGAAGCTCCGACGATTACAAAAAGTATTGGCCCGGCATTCACATCATCGGCAAGGACATCGTAAGATTCCACACCATCTACTGGCCTGTTATCCTCATGGCACTGGAAGAACCGCTGCCCAAGCAGGTATTCGGTCATCCGTGGCTGCTTTCGGGTACGGACAAGATGAGCAAGTCCAGAGGCAATGTCATTTATGCAAAAGATCTTGTCGAAACATTCGGTGCAGATGCCGTTCGTTACTATGTTCTCAGCGAAATGCCGTTTGCACATGACGGTACAATTTCTTACGAAAACATCATCGAACGCTACAACACCGACCTTGCCAACACCCTCGGCAACCTCGTCAACCGTACCGTTGCCATGGTCAACAAGTATTTCGGCGGCACCCTTCCCTGCAACACCGCAAACGAAGAACCGGACGACGAATTCAAGGCAACCATCCTCGATTGCGTACCGGCATCCGTTAAGCTGCTTGACGAATTCAAGATGGCTGATTCCGTCGAAATCGTCATGAATGCTGCCAAGCGTTGCAACAAATACATTGACGAAACCGCCCCCTGGGCACTTGCAAAGGATGAAGAAAAGAAAGACCGCCTTTCCACCGTGCTTTACAACTTGCTGGAAGGCATCCGCATTGTCACCCTTGCACTTTCTCATGTTATGCCCGAAACCGCAACGGCTGTTTTCAAACAGATCAACACCGATGTAACGGATTACGAAAGCCTGTTCACATTCGGCGGTTATAAACTCGGCACAACGGTCGGTGAGGCAACTCCCCTGTTCCAGAGAATCGATGCAGAAAAACTGCTTGCAGAACTCGAAGCCGAATACAAGAAAATCCAGGAAGCGGCTGCACGTAAAGCAGAAATTGAAGGTGTTGCAAAAATCGGCATTGAAGATTTTGCAAAAGTTGACCTTCGCGTAGCAAAGATTGTGGATTGCGAACCCGTCAAAAAAGCAAAGAAACTTCTGAAACTCACCGTCAATGACGGTTGTGCAAACCGCACGGTTGCATCCGGTATTGCAAAATGGTACAAACCGGAAGAGCTTGTCGGCAAGAGCATTATTCTTGTTTCCAACCTCAAGCCTGCCACCCTCTGCGGCATTGAAAGCCAGGGCATGATTCTGGCTGCCGATTGTGGAGAAGACGATGTCAAGGTCATTTTCGTGGACGGTATGCCTGCAGGTGCAAAGGTCAGATAATGAACAATATATTTGATTCCCATGCACACTACAACGACCGCCGTTTTGACGAGGACAGGGATGCGGTTCTGCATTCCCTTCCCGCGCAAGGCGTAACAACCGTACTCAACTGCGGCACAACGATCATTTCAAGTGAAGATTGTCTGCGATTGGCGGAAAACTTCGACTATCTCTATGCAGCCTGCGGTGTGCATCCGCATGAAGCTGAGCAGGAAGAAGAAAAACTCGATGCCCTGTATACACTTTTAAAACACAAAAAGTGCCTTGCAGTGGGCGAAATCGGACTGGATTATCACTACGATTTCTCACCGCGAGACACACAGCAGCGTGTATTTGAAAGACAATTGCAGATTGCAAATGAGCTGCAATTCCCCGTCATCGTGCATGACCGCGAATCCCACGAGGACACCATGCGGCTGCTCAAACAATACAAGCCGACAGGTGTTGTGCATTGTTTTTCGGGGAGTGCGGAAATGGCAAAAGAGGTTGTCAAACTCGGTATGTATGTCGGTTTCGGCGGTGCGTTGACCTTCAAAGGTGCCAGAAAACCGCTTGAAGCTGCCGCAGCGGTACCGAAAGACAAATTGCTCCTGGAGACGGACTGCCCTTATATGGCACCCGTTCCGCACCGCGGCAAGCGTTGCGATTCCTCCATGATTCCCCTTGCAGCCGAAGTGGTTGCAGGCATATGGAATTGCACGGTACAGGAAGTGCTCGACATCACAAACGAAAATGCAAGAAGACTGTTTTTTGAATAATAATTCAGGACTGCCCGAAAAAGGCAGTCCTGTTTTTACTTTATTAGGAAACTGCGTTTCCATAAAGCAAAAAAGATTATATATCCCTCCGTCGCCCGCTGTGCGTGCTTGGAGATGGACGAATCGAAAACGGTCGCCGCGTTACGGCGAAGCCGTTTTCTTGCAGCATTTTTATTTGAGAGCTACAACCTTTTCGTATGCAGCTTTGGTGGCATGGGCAAGGTTGCCGGGGCTGTCGGAATCACCGATATTGAACACACGCCAATTTGACTTTTTCAGTTCGTCCCAAAGGGATGTGCGCGGCTTGGAGCCGAGAGCCAACACAACGGCATCGACGGGCATATCGGTTCTCTGACCTGTCTTTGTGTTCAGAGAAACAATTCTGTCTTTGTGAATTTCGCAGAGTTTCTCATTGGTACGGATGACCGTGCCGGCTTCTTCCAGACGCGGTAAGATATCGTCAATATGCTGCATCCAGGCACCGGGTGCGATTTCGGCTGCCATCTCAATAACCGTTGTGCGGTTGCCGGCTTCATTGAGGTATTCAGCCGTTTCAAGTCCCGTGAAGCCGGAGCCGATGACTGCGACATTTTTGTCGGTCATCTGCACCTTACCGGAGAGGATATCTTCAAAGGTAATCAGGTCTTCGTATTTATATTTGCCGTCAAAATACGGTTTGAACGGAGCACTTCCCACGGCACAGAACACCGCATAGGGATGAATCTCTGCGATCTGTTCGATGGTCGCTTCCGTGTCGAAACGGAACTTGACACCGTGTTCATTGCACATTTTGAAAATATCTTGTGTGAACCAATCGATCTTGTCTTTTTTCGGCGGTGCTTTTGCAAGATTGATCTGACCACCCGGAACGCTGTCTTTCTCAAATACGGTGACATCAAATCCTCTTTGTGCAAGCAGATCGGCTGCCATCAGACCCGCCGGGCCTGCACCGCAGACGACCACTCTTCTGCCGCCGCCGTTCTTTTTGAGTTCCTGTCCCTCGTGACCGACAAACGGATTGACGGCACATTCACCGTGGGAGCCGATGTAGGCATTGTTCTGCATGGTTTCAATACAGTTCAGACAGCAGATGCAGCGACGGACCGTTTCACCGTTCTGCACTTTGTTTGCCCAATGCGGATCCGCAATGTGCGGTCTGCCCAGGGAAATGAAGTCCTGCGTACCTTCCTGCAACTGTGCTTCAGCCTGTTCGGGAGAACGGATGAGGTTGGCTGCCAGAACCGGAATCCCGACAGCATCCTTGACTGCTTTTGCCATGTATTTTCTCCAACCGGGTTCAAAAGAGGACGGTTCGAGCCAATAATTGAATGTATCATAGCCTGCAGAAGAAACGTCGATGGCATCCACACCGAGTTTTTCGAGTGCTTTTGCAATTTCAACACCTTCCGCAAGGGAGTAGCCTTTATCGGGTTGTCCGATGCGGTCATAACATTCATCAACCGTCAGACGGACAATCAGGGGAAAATCCTTGCCGCATTTTTCACGGATACCATTGATGATATTGGTGATAAAACGCATTCTGTTTTCAAAGCTGCCGCCGTATTCATCGGTACGCTGATTGGTGACGGGGCTGAAAAACTGCTGCAACAAATAGCCGTGGGAAGCGTGCAGTTCCACACCGTCGCAACCTGCCTTCTGCACACGCACGGCTCCGTCAATAAAGCCTTGTTCCAGATTTTTAATTTCTTCGATCGTCAGTGCACGCACCTTGCCGCCTGCAAAATAAGCAGGATCACAAGCGGAGGGTGCCACGCTGCAGGGAGCAATGTTGTTTTTGATGAGCGTCGGGCCGACAGCCGGGGTGAGTTTGTACAGAAGCTTGCCGTACAAGCCTTTTGTCAGCTTTTCCATTTCAATGCTCAGCGGAACCGTACCGACAAGAAGTCCGATGTTCTGTCTGCCGGGATGGTGCAACTGCACGAACAGTTTCGCACCGTGCTTGTGGATTCGTTGTGCAAGCTCCGACAAGGATGCAATGTTTTCATCCGTGCTTGCGGAAAGCTGAGCGAACGCAGCAGAGCCGGTTTTGTCATCAATGCGGGTGATTTCGGTGATAATCAGTCCCGTACCGCCTTTGGCTCGTTCCTCATAATAGTTGAGCATTTTTTCGGTCGTTTTACCGTCAAACTGCCCGAACCCCATGAGCATAGGTGCCATCACGATGCGGTTTTTGATTTCGCACGAGCCGATTTTCATCGGCGTGAAAAGCATTTTGTCAGTCATCCCACTTTACCGCCTTTCCGTCCTTGCGCTGTGCTTTGTATTTTTCAAAACCTTTTTGTTCCATACCCCAATAGATTTTACGCACGATGGGGAAGAAATTCATCAACACCTTTGAAATACCGAACAATGTGCAGGGGCTGACGATTTCCTTACCCTGTTCAATGCCTTCCACCATCTTTTGAGCAACAACCGTCGGCTGCTGTACGGGGAACGGTTTCTTGAACTTATATTCGTTTGCGGTGCGGAAGAAATTGGTTTCCGTTGCAACGGGATACAAGCAGGTCAACTGTACGTTGTCGGGTTTTTCAAGACGGATTCCCTGCTGGAAACCATGCATGGCGAACTTGGAGGAACTGTAAATGGTGAAACCGGGCATTGCCATTTCACCGATGGCGGAAACGGTAATTGCAAAAATGCCTTTTCTGCCGTCCAGGTATTTTACATACTTTTGATAGGAATAAATGGGAGAGTATACATTGGTTTCAAACATGGCTGCAACGCGGTCCCAATCGGTATAATTCATTTCTTCATAATACGGATAACCTGCATTGGCATAAAAGATATCAATAAAGTCAAAAATCTCTTCTGCTTTTGCAAAAATAGCATCCACAGCATCCTGTGAGGAAACATCAATTTGCATGATTTCCACTTTTTCGGGGTCAAATTTATAAAGATTGTCCGTATCTTTGTCAACGCAAAGGATTTTGTTGTTTGCCTTTGTCAGTATTTTCAGTACTTCCAGACCGATGCCGCTGTTGCAACCGGTCAGTACGATATTTTTACCTGTAATCATAAAATCCTCCTCATATATATTTACATTTTATTATAGCACAGTTTTCCCGGGCTTTCAATTATGCAAGCAAATGAAAAACACACAGGCCATTTGTGTTGAATGCATAAAAACGGTCGTTGCAATTTGGCGGAATGTGTGCTATCATATGCTACGAAGAAAACCTTCCGTTTCATCGCGGATCAGGGTTTCGCAATATTCAACCAGCGTTTTGTAGCAAAGCGGTTTTTCCCCGTCTGTCGGGGCATCACGCAAGCTCGGAAATTCGCGGATCATTTCACCCAACAGCATTTCCGAAAGGCGGTCTGCTGCCTTGCTCTCAAAATGTACCCAGTTTTGTGCGGCTCCGTCTGCAAATCGCAGTGCTGCGATGTAGCGGTACAGGCTCAATGCCATGTAATCCGTCAGCAGTCCGCGTGCATTTTCACCGCGGTTGCTCATTTCTTCGCTCAGACGCACATAGCACCGCAGAATCGTACGAAGTCGCATTTGTTCATCCGCAGGGCTGTCCGCCGCATCGAATATTTCGTTTGCACCCAGACGGGTGTCACTCAATCCGAGCAGCCAATCGGTGGAGGCGGAATAGTAGATACTTGCTTTGCGGATAAATTCAAGTCCGCATTCGCGGATGCCTTTTTCGTAATGCGAAAGCAGTGCTTGCGACACACCGAGTGCAGCAGCAGCTTCTTTTTGGCTGACCCCTTTGGCCCTGCGTAATTCGCTGAGTTTGGTCGGAAAATCTGCGTTCATATCATCACCTCTAATACAGATAGTATAAATATAACACAAAAACAATAAACTGTAAATACAAAACGGAGAATATTATGAAAACTTATAAAATACATCTCATTCGTCACGGCATTGCAAAAGGTGCTGTTGAAGGACGCTACATCGGACACACGGATGTATCACTGACCGAAGAGGGCAGAAAACAGCTTGAAGAAATGCGTGATGAATACGGCTACCCCGATGTCGGTGCCGTACTTACAAGTCCTCTCAAGCGTTGTGTGCAGACGGCAAATGTGATTTTTCCCGATATGCAGCCGCTTGTTTTTGAAGATCTGATCGAATACGATTTCGGTGAATTTGAAGGACAGACTGCGGAAGAACTGGCATCCGATCCTGCATTCGGTGAATGGCTCAAAGGCGGCGGCGAGAGTGCACCGCCCTACGGAGAGAGCAATGAGGATTTTTCGATCCGTGTACGCAACTGTTTTGAAATGATCGTGGACGGCTTGTTGCAGACGGGTGTGGACGATGCCGCGATCATCACCCACGGCGGTGTTATGATGGCAATACTGTCCGCTTTCGGTCTGCCCGAACGACCGATGACGGATTGGGTGTGTCCCAACGGCTGCGGTTATACCCTTCGTGTCACACCGATGGTCTGGTCGCAGGCAAGAAAAGTCGAAGTGATTGCCTGGGTACCCGATATGCCCGATGAAAGTGAACCTGTCGCAGGTTCCGATGAAGACGATTTTGATTATGAAAAAGAATTTGATCCTGCCGAGTTTGCCGGATTTTATGACCCGTCTGAATATAAGGAGTAAGAAACATGATCACACAGGAAAAACTTGACCGTATCAATGCCCTTGCAAGAAAATCCCGTACCCCCGAGGGATTGACCGAGGCTGAAAAAGAAGAACAAAAGGTACTGCGTGCCGAATACGTGGCAGCATTCAAGGAATCATTGGTCTCGCAGTTGGACAGTACCTATGTGCTTCGTCCCGACGGAACAAAAGAAAAACTCATTAAAAAGTAAAGAAAGCAAAACATTCATGCCGATTTCGTCAACACTTTTGCATTTGTGCTTGACGGGGTCGGTATCTTGTGTTATGGTAAGTGCAACAAAACAAACGAAAGGAGGCGGATAATATGACAGTACGTATGGTACACGAAATGGATTCCATGAAAATTCTATACAAACGAAGTGCCATTTTATCCGCTTGCATAGCCTGACGGGTAAGTGAATATTTTCGGCATCTTCGTTTTTGACGAAGGTGCTTTTTTTAATTTCGGAGGTGTTGATTATGAAAATATGTATTCTGGATGACGATGCCGATTTCAGCAGGCAATTGGGCAGGCTCATTACGGATTTTGAAAAAACAAATGCCGATATCAGCCTGACCCTGACCGATACAACCGACAGTTTTCTTGACCGTGCAAAACAGGTAAACGGTTTTGATATCGCGTTTGTCAGTGCCGATCTTGCAGAATGCAACGGTATTGCGGCAGCAGAAACATTGCAAACGCTTTCACCGAAAACCATTGTCATTTTTTTGACATCTCACAAGGAATATTGCAGCACGCAGGCATTCTGCTGCCTCTCAAAACCGATTCAAGAGGATGCATTCCATGCCGTGTTCGCACTTGCCGTTAAAAAATATGAAGAAGTCAACAGAAGCATTGTTGTAAAATGGCAAAACAAAAGAACACGCATATCTTTGGATGAAATCAGTTTTATCGAGGGGTATAACCGGCATCTGATTGTGCATACCGCAAGCGGAAAGCATGAAACGGTCGGCAAAATTTCAGATATCTATACGGTATTGCAACCGCACGGTTTTGTCAGAACCCACCAGGGATTTATTGTGAATATGCATTATATCCGTGCCATAGAAACAGACAGCGTTCTGCTGACAGACGGACAACGTGTAATGATGAGTGTTCGTATGCGGCATGAAACACTGTTGGCATACGATCACTTTACCGATAAACAATGTTTGATTATTTAGGGTGACGGGTATAATCCGAACCCGCCCGAAAACGGATCTTTTTAAGTCTTTTCGGCGTTTCACCCTTGAAAGGCGGCAGCCTTCCTGCGGTCTCAACCCCAAAAATCCAATAAAAATACCTCGTATTCGGGTCGAAGA
>JAZNGB010000039.1:0-13661 GCA_045576275.1 Acutalibacteraceae bacterium | reverse complement strand
ACGGGTATAATCCGAACCCGCCCGAAAACGGATCTTTTTAAGTCTTTTCGGCGTTTCACCCTTGAAAGGCGGCAGCCTTCCTGCGGTCTCAACCCCAAAAATCCAATAAAAATACCTCGTATTCGGGTCGAAGATTTTTTATAGTGAGGATTTTTGACGAGACGAGGCACAAAACGCAGAAAATCCTTTGTGGATTTTCGAGTATTTTAACGAAGTATCGGCGGAAATCCGCCTGTAAAAAACGGGTTCGGATTATATCCGTCACCCTATTGTAAAATGCAGCCGTGCGTGCTATACTGAAAGCAGAAAAAACCTGATGTAAGAGTGATACCATGAATACAGAATTTTTAGACATCCGCAATCCCCGAACGGCAGCCGATGCGGTGAATCGTGCCGGGGAATTGTTACGCAGCGGTGAGGTGGTTGCCATCCCGACCGAAACCGTTTACGGACTGGCAGCCAATGCGTTTGACGAACAAGCCGTTGCCAAAATATTTGAAGCAAAGGGCAGACCGCAGGACAATCCCCTGATCGTGCATATTGCCTATGTGCAGGAACTTTTTGACCTTGCTGCACACGTGCCGACGGCTGCGTTGAAGCTTGCCGAAGCCTTCTGGCCCGGACCTCTGACCGTCATTCTGCCGAAAAAAGACTGCGTACCCGATGCCGTCAGCGGCGGCTTGCCGACCGTGGCGGTGCGTATGCCGTCACACCCGTCTGCCAATGCCGTCATCCGTGCCGCAGGGGTTCCCCTTGCAGCACCCAGTGCCAATATTTCAGGTTTCCCCAGTCCCACCGACGTGCGTCATGTAGCCGACGATATGGAAGGCAGGATTGCCGCCGTGTGTGATGGCGGCTGCTGCGAATTCGGTGTCGAGAGTACCGTCATCACCCTCGCAACACCCGTCCCCCGTCTGCTGCGACCCGGCAGTGTCACAAAAGAACAGCTTGAGAGCGTTCTGGGAGAGGTGCTTGTGGACAATGCCGTGCTGCATCCGTTGGCATCGGGGCAGACGGCAGCTTCCCCGGGTATGAAATACCGCCACTATGCCCCCAAAGCAGAAATCACCGTTGTGCGTGGCAATGCACAAGCGTTTTATGCCTTTATGCAGCAACATACGGATGCGTTTGCCTTGTGTTTTGAAGAGGATGCACATTTTTATAAAAACTGCGTGACATTCGGCAGCGAAAACGATCCGTTCAGCCAGACCCACCGCCTGTTTGATGCCTTGCGTGAACTCGACGAAAAGGGTGCTGTCACCGTTTTCGCACGCGACCCCTCGCCCGAAGGTGTCGGTCTTGCCGTCTGCAACCGCCTGTACCGTGCCGCAGGTTTTCGCTTTGTCAACGAACGCGGTCTTGCCGTGGGCATTACGGGTACAACCGGAGCCGGCAAAAGCACACTGACGAAGCTGTTTGAGCAGCAGGGATTTTTCCCCATCGATGCCGATGCCATCGCCCGTGAAGTCACGCAAAAAGGCGAGCCTGCCTTGCAGGAATTGTGCCGTGTGTTCGGAGATGATATTCTGCATCCCGACGGCACACTCAACCGCCGTCTGCTTGCCGACCGTGCGTTTGCTTCTCCCGAACAGACGAAAAAACTCAATGCCGTCACCCATCCTGCCATTCTGAAAAAGATCCGCCTGCTCGCCAAAGAAAAAACCGAAGCAGGGGAGCACGTGGTCATGGATGTGCCGCTGCTTTTTGAGTGCGGATTGGATGCAATCTGCGATTACACCGTCCATATCACCGCCGACCGTGCACAACGCATGGCACGTTTGCGACTGCGTGACGGTCTTTCCGATGCCGCCATCGAAAAAAGAATGCAAGCCCAGCACAATGAGGACTATTTTACACAGCGCAGTTCTTTTGTGATCATCAACAACGACAACAGCGACCTGTCTGCACAGTTTGAACAGGTTTTGAAAACAATATGCAATGATAAATAAGGTGATTGAAATGTTTGATGCTTTAAAAGTAAAAAATGAATGCGTGGAATGGATCCGCAATTTTTTTGAAGAAAACGGAAAGGGTTGCAATGCCGTTGTCGGTATTTCGGGCGGCAAGGACAGCTCCGTTGCGGCAGCCCTCTGTGTCGAAGCACTCGGCAAAGACCGCGTTGTGGGTGTGCTTATGCCCCAGGGCGAACAGCATGACATTGACATGGCATATCTGCTTGTCAACCACCTGGGAATCCGCCACCATGTTATCAACATCGGTGAAACCGTACAGAGTATTCACAGAGCCATCGCACCGAGTCTGGAACTTTCCGAGATGAGCCGTGTCAATCTGCCACCGCGAATCCGCATGGCAACGCTGTATGCGGTCAGCCAGTCCGAAAACGGCCGTGTGGTCAACACCTGCAATCTCTCCGAAGACTGGGTCGGCTATTCCACCCGTTACGGGGATTCGGTGGGCGACTTTTCACCCATGTCCAACCTCACCGTCACCGAAGTCAAGCAAATCGGTCATGTTCTCGGTCTGCCGTCGGTTCTGGTCGAAAAAACACCCATCGACGGACTTTGCGGAAAAACGGACGAGGAAAACTTAGGCTTCACCTATGCCGAGCTTGACCGCTACATCCGCACGGGTGAAATCGACGATGCCGACAAAAAGGCACTGATTGACCGCAAACACAAAGCCAATCTTTTTAAATTGCAGCTCATGCCTTGCTTCAAACCGAGCTGCTGAAAAAATATACGGAAAAGGAGAGCCATAAGATGAATTATTGTCCCAACTGCGGTACCGCCATGGATGCCGGTCAGCGATTCTGCACCAACTGCGGTTTTTCTCCCGAAGCTGCCCGACAGGCACAGCAACAAGCTGCCCAACCGCCTTACGGCACGCAAGCTCCCTATGGTACACAAGCCGTCAATGAACCGCCTGTTCCTGCAAGTCCGAAATCCCGTCTGGCAGCACTGCTTTTGTGTATGTTTGTCGGCACCCTGGGTGTCCACCGTTTTTATGTCGGCAAAACCGGCACAGGCATTGTGTGGATTTTGACACTCGGTTGCTTCGGTGTGGGGCTTCTGGTGGATGTCATTCAGATCGCTCTCGGCAATTTCACCGACAGCGACGGCCTGCCCGTTTCCGATTGGCAGATTTGATTTAACGGAGAAACAATATGGAATATATTACCTATGTCTGTCTTGCCGTGGCAGCCGTTGCGGCATTGGACAGAATTTTCGGCAGCCGTCTCGGTCTGGGTTCGGAACTTGAAAAAGGCATTCAGACCTTAGGGCCGCTGACCCTTTCCATGGCAGGCATGATTGTCATTTCCCCCTTTCTTGCAAGCCTTCTGGGAAAAATCAGCGGTGTTTTTCCGTCTTTTCTGGATTTTTCCATTGTCCCGTCCTGCTTTCTTGCGAATGACATGGGCGGTGCCCACCTTGCGGCCGAGTTGGCAACAGACGAACGCATGGGATATTTCAACGGTCTGATCGTGGCATCCATGATGGGTTGCACGACATCGTTCACCATTCCTTTTGCATTGCAGATGACGGATAAAAAACTGCACGGCGATATCATTTTCGGTCTGCTGTGCGGTATGCTCGCTCTTCCGTTCGGCTGCATCGCAGGCGGTCTGGTGGCAGGACTTCCGATTCTGCAACTGCTTGTGAATCTGATCCCTCTCTTTGTTTTTGTCGGGATTATTGCCGTGGGAATCCTTAAATTCGAGACCGTCACCATCAAGGTTTTCAAGGGTTTTGCATGGGTCATCAAAGCCGTCATCACCTTCGGTTTGTTTGTGGGCGTTGTTGAATTTCTGACCGGATTTGCCATTTTGCCGCAGATGGAAACGCTCGGCAATGCAATGGATATCATCGTCAACATCATGTGCATCATGGCAGGTGCCTTTCCGCTTCTCAGTTTGTGCAAAAGGCTGCTGCGAAAGGTGTTTGCCCTGTTGGGTGCGAAGCTCGGCATCAATGAAACCGCTGCGTTTTCGTTCCTTGCATCGGCAGGTTCAAGCGTAACCACCTTTGAAATGGCAAAAGACATGGATCGCAAAGGTCTCATCCTCAACGCTGCTTTTGCAGTGGGCGGTTCCTTTGTTTTTGTGGATCATCTTGCGTTTACAATGTCTTTTCAAGCCGATTTTGTACCCGGCATGATCGTCGGCAAACTCTGTGCAGGCGTGTTGGGTATCGTTTTTGCGGTTTTGTTTTTAAACAGAAAAGAGAAAAAGTAAAAGAACAATACCATTTCCTTTTTCGGGTCTTTCCTCAACATACCTGCTATCAGGTGTTGACAAAGGCTCGTTTTTTCATTATTATATAAGGTAAGAGTATTATAGTGTATTCTACACGATGTAATAAATTTCTGCGGTGTGACCGCTTGTGGGTGAAAGAAAATGAAAAATCGATGCAGACAAATCGTATCTGTCTTGCTGTGTGCAATGCTGCTTTGCAGCTTTGCTTTTTTGCCTGTGCAGGCATATGAACAACCGTATTCCGTCCCTGCACTTACGGGCAATCCGGCGGTAGATATTGTCACCGTAGCCAAAAGCCAGGTCGGCTATGGCGAAGATGCTTCCGGTGGTACAGCTTACGGTGCATGGGCGACCCAACAATCAATGATCATCGGTCAGCTCTATGACTTTACCTATACCGAATGGTGCTGTATATTCCTGTGCTGGTGTGCCGAAAAGGCAGGCATTCCGCGCGGTATTGTTTTCAATACCCTGAGTGCATCGCCCGATATTCTGTTTACGACCCTGCAGCTCAGCGGTGCTACCATTACCTATGATTATTCCAATTATACGCCCAAGTGCGGCGACTTTGTTTTTTATTCTTACACGGGATCGCACTATAACCATGTTGCCATCACCGACGGTGACGACAATTATATCCACGGCAATGTCGGCAACGAAGTCATCCAGCTTGAGGGCTACAGCGTTCTGCGTTTGCAGGACGGCACGACCTATATGCCCACCTGCTATGTCACACCTTACTATGCACAGATCTCGAATGCGGAAGCTGCTGACAGGGAGCCGCCCGTTATCAATGAGTACGGTGCAATCAATATTACCAACGAGAGTTTCGATCTGATGGTCATTGCAAGCGACAACATGAGCATTGCAAGAGCAACCGTTGCGGTCTGGAATCTGGATGAAGGACAGGATGACATCACGCTTGAGGCTGCCATGGTCAACGGCAACACCGTGACCTACACCGTCAATGCCGCAGACCACAACAATGCATTCGGTGAGTATCTGGTCGAATGCACCGTCTATGACCCGAACGGAAACAGCTCGACATTGCGGGATTTTGTGGTCGTGATACCGCCTGACGACTCCGAACCGCCCGAAATCAGCGATGTCAAAATCACACAGAATACCCACAAAGGGTTCACCATCACCGCCAAAGTCACCGACAATATCAAAGCCTACAAGGTCAAGGCGACCGCCTGGACGGAAGAAAACGGAGCCGATGATGTCGTGTGGCATGAGGGTACAATCAAAGACGGTGTCGCAACCGTCCGTGTCCCCACCGAAGAGCATATGAACAGCTACGGCAAATACCTTGCCCAACTGTATGTGTATGACTATGCGGAAAACATGACCATGCACGACAATATCACCGTCCGTGTGCCCACACCCGATGTCACGCCGCCCGTGGTCAGCAATGTCCGCATCAGCGAGCCTACGGGAGTCGGATTTTTGTTCACCGCAAGCGTGAGCGATGAAAACGGGATCTCCCATGCAACGCTCGATGTCGTCACCGAAACCAAAGACAACAAAGTCAGTATGCAGTTTCCTGCTGAAATCAACGGTACGGCACTGTCCTGCGTAACCGACAACGGCAACCATCTCGGTGAAGAGGTAAAATACACCGTCACCCTTACCGTGTACGATACCAACGAAAACCGCACCGCTTATGAAACGGAATATGTGCCCGTCGTTGTAAAACTCAGCCTCGGGGATGTGGACGGCGACGGTCTTGTCACCGAAAAAGATGCCCGTCTTGCCCTGCTTGTCAGTGCCGATCAGGAATACATGACCGATGCACAGATCACGGCAGGCGATATCGACAAAGACGGTTTTGTCACAGCAGCGGATGCCCGTGCCATGCACCGTGCAGCCGAAGAAATGGCAACGCTTGATGCCGCATAAAAGGTACAAATCACAACAGGAAACCGCTCCGATGGGGGCGGTTTATGTTTTGTCAAAACCATACATTTTTAATTTCACGGAATTGTGGGGGAGTTTATAACAGATAAATTAGGGTTTGTTCAACAAACCCTAATTCACACATTGATTTCATTGCAACACTCCCGAACCTTCCGTAAAGAACCCGATTTTACAGCGGTTGATTTTCGTATGTTTTCATGCTATACTGATTTTATATTCAATGAGGAGGAACAATGATGGCAGATTCTTTCGTATATTCGCAGCCTTTTGAAGCAGGTACGCTCGGTTCGCAGTGTTTCCGCATTCCTACACTCTGTACATTGCTTGACGGCAGTGTGATGGCAGGTACGGATGTACGCTATGCACATGGTGCTGACTCGCCCAACAACATCGACATTGCCGTGGCGGTTTCCGCAAACGGACGCACCGACTGGCAGTACACGGTGGTCAATCACTTCGATGACTATGCCGACGACACAACCGACAAGGACAGTGCTTCTTTCATCGATTCCGCCATTGCACAGACTGCAAACGGCAGAATTTTTCTCATAACCGATGTCTTCCCATCCCAAGGCGGTTATCTGCAAGCCAAGAAGGGGACGGGTTTTGCCCGTATCGACGGCAAAAAAAGAATGCTTCTGACAAGCGGCAACAACGGTGATAAACTTGCAAGCTTCGGGTTTTACATCGGGGATTTTGAGGGGGACACCGCACCCGTTCTGGGACGCAACGACAACCAAAAAACCGCTTACAGCGTGGACAGGGAGTTCCGACTTTATAAAAACGGCTCGCCTTTGTGTTGTCCCCAAAAGGGCACCGAGGGTGTGCAGGTGCAGCAGAATGTGTTCTACAGTGCAGCCGAATTGCAGGTTTACCGCACCGTTTATCTGTGGCTGCGTACCTCTGACGACAACGGAAAAACGTGGAGTGCACCCACCGTTCTTTCCGATTCGCTCAAATTCGACAACGAAAGCTTTTTCGGCATTTGTCCCGGCAGAGGCACCGTCATCCGTCACAACGGAAAAGAACGGATTCTGTTCTGCGTTTACAACAATCGCGGCATCATCACCGATCCCATTTCCGAAAATGCCTGTGCGATTTACTCGGACGACAACGGTCTGACCTGGCACCGCAGCCAAAAAATCAAGGTCAGCCGCGTGCTTACCAAAACCAGCGAATCGCAGATCGTGGAGCTGGAAAGCAACGGGCAGAAACGGCTGCGTATGTATGCCCGTAACAACAGCAATTTTATTGCATTTTCCGACAGTACCGACGGCGGCGAAACATGGACCGCGTTTCGTCCCGACATGGCTTTGCAGGGCACACGCAACTGCATGGTCAGCTTCATTTCAACGAGCCGAAGATTAGACGGCAAACAGGTCATTCTGTGTTCTGCAGGCGGCAGCGTAACCGCCCGTGCAGACGGTGTGCTGCGTGTGGGCGTGGTCGGGGACGGATTCTGTGTCCGCTGGTTGCCGCCTTACCATGTCAACAACGGCTTTTTTGCCTATTCCTGTCTGACCGAGCTGCCTGACGGCAATTTTGCCTTGCTGTATGAGGGTATGTCCGCAGCGCTGCAGTATATGCTTTTCAGCGTGGCAGCCGACGGTACCATTCATGCTTTGGACGGCAAGGATTGCGTGTTTGAAGAAAAACCGCTGTCCATGCTGCAAAAATTACGCTTCTGCGTCAAAAAACTTGCCGTGTCCGTTGCGGCAAAGTAAGAAAACAGATACCCACTTGTAAAGAACAGATCGGGAGAATCAGATGGACTTCGTAACACCATCCTATTATCATACGTTCAAATGCATTGCCGATCGTTGCACCGACAACTGCTGCATCGGTTGGGAAATTGCCGTCGATGCACCCACAGCCGCCTTTTACCGCAGTGTGCAAGGTGCATTCGGGCAGCGTTTGCGGAACAATATCTCCGATGACGATTGCTTTTTGCTGCAAGGGGAGCGTTGCCCGTTTCTCAATGAAAAAAAACTGTGCGACATCATCATACACTGCGGTGAAGAGCACCTGTGCAATATCTGTCGTGACCATCCGCGGTATTTTGAATGGTTTTCCGATCGTAAGGAAGGCGGCCTCGGCTTGTCCTGTGAGGAAGCAGCACGGCTGATTCTGACAACCGACACGGTGCAATATACAAGGGATACGGTCGATGAAGAGCCGGAAGATGTGGATGAACCGCTGTTTTTGCAACTGCTTTCGGCTCGCGATGCCATGTTTGCAATAACAGATGCCGACCGTCTTTCCGTGGCTGAAAAACTGTGTGCCGTTCTCGACCTTGCTGAACAGGTGCAGGCAGACCTTGACGGTGCAAAACTGCTGTCTGCAAAAACCGTAGAAAATGCAAGAGCAGATTTTGCAGATATCATACCGCTGTTTTTGTCCTTTGAACCGATAGACCGAACTTGGGAGGAAACCTTGCAGGCATTGCTGCAAGGAAAAACATTGCCGCAAACCGTACTCCCTCGGGCAGAGCAGTATATGTGCAACCTTTTGCGTTATTTTGTGTGGCGGTATTTTCTGAAAGCTGTTTTTGATGAACAGGTGCTGCCCAAAATCAAATTCGCCGTGGTGTCCGTTCTGTTCATCCTGACCATGACAGACGGTTGCGATTCGCTTGCAACGTGGATTGCAAAAAGCAAGCTGTACTCCAAAGAGATGGAATACAGCGACGAAAATACAGATCTTTTTTATCGGTTTGCGGATGATAAACCCTGTCTGTCTGCCGAAAACATCAGACAGATCATACAAAACATGAAATAAAAGATGATTCACGGAAACCATTCCTTTGTTTCCGTGTTTGTTTTCGGAAAGTACTGCATTTTCATAATTCCTTGTTGAAAATGATGCATTCCTGTGATAAAATAGAAAGGTAGGAAATTTATAATTCCCATACGGCAGCCGTTTGTATGCTGTCGGCAAGTCAGAAAGGATGGAAATTTTATGGCAGAAAACAGATTGATCGGTTCTTATCCCGTCATCGGTATCCGCCCGGTTATCGATGCACGCAGAGGACCTCTGAAGGTGCGCGAATCCCTTGAAGATCAGACCATGGGTATGGCTCTGGCCGCAAAAAAACTGTTTGAAGAAAATCTTTGCTACTCCAACGGCGAACCCGTTCGTGTTGTCATTGCAGACACCACCATCGGCCGTGTTGCAGAAGCTGCTGCTTGTGCAGATAAATTCAAAAAAGAAGGCGTTGATATCACCCTTTCCGTCACTCCCTGCTGGTGCTACGGCTCGGAAACGATGGATATGGATCCCAACACCATTAAGGGTGTCTGGGGCCTGAACGCAACCGAAAGACCCGGTGCGGTTTACCTTGCATCCGTTCTTGCAGCCCATGCACAGAAGGGTCTGCCGGCATTCGGCATTTACGGCAAGGATGTTTTGGATGCTGATGATATGCGTATTCCTGTCGACGTCGAAGAAAAACTGCTTCGTTTTGCAAAGGCAGCCGTTGCTGCCGCCACCATGAAAGGCAAGAGCTATCTGCAGATCGGTTCTATCTGCATGGGTATCGCAGGCTCTTCCATCGACCCGAACTTCCTCGAAGAATATCTCGGTATGCGTGTTGAATCCGTTGACGAAGTGGAAATCATCCGCCGCATGACCGAAGGCATCTATGATGAAGAAGAATTTCAGAGAGCCCTCAAGTGGACTAAGGAAAAATGTCCCGAAGGCTTCGACAAGAACCCTGAATTTGTACGCAAATCCGACGAACAGAAAGAGCAGGATTGGGAATTTGTGGTCAAGATGATGTGCATCATCAAGGATCTCATGAACGGCAACAAGAATCTTCCCGAAGGCAGAGAAGAAGAAATGGTCGGCCACAACGCCATTGCTGCCGGTTTCCAGGGTCAGCGACAGTGGACAGACTTCTATCCCAACGCAGACTTTGCGGAAGCACTGCTGAATACCTCTTTCGACTGGAACGGCATCCGCGAGCCCTATATCCTTGCAACAGAAAACGACGTTCTCAACGGCATTTCCATGCTGTTCATGAAGCTGCTCACCAACCGTCCGCAGATGTTTGCTGACGTTCGTACCTGCTGGAACGGCGAATCCATCAAGCGCGTGACCGGTTACGACATCGAAGGCCATGCCAAGGATGCAAACGGTCTGATTCACCTCATCAACTCCGGTGCCTGCTGCCTGGATGCCTGCGGCGAAGCCAAAAATGCTGACGGCAACGGCGAAATCAAGGAATGGTACAATGTTACCGAAGAGGATATGGAAAAGATCCTCAAGGCTACCACCTGGAATGCAGCCGACAACGGCTATTTCAGAGGCGGCGGATATTCCTCCCGTTTCCTGACCAAGGCCGAAATGCCTGCAACCATGATCCGTCTGAACCTCGTCAAGGGTCTCGGTCCCTGTATCCAGATCTGCGAAGGCTGGACAGTTGAACTGCCCGACGAAGTTTCCGATATCATCTGGAAGCGTACCGACTACACATGGCCCTGCACATGGTTTGCTCCCCGTTGCGATGACTCCGCAGCATTCGCAAGTGCATATGACCTGATGAACCATTGGGGTGCCAACCACGGTGCCATCTCCTACGGTCACATCGGTGCAGACATCATCACACTCTGCTCCATGCTCAGAATCCCCGTCAGCATGCACAACGTTCCCGACGAAAAGATCTTCCGTCCCGCTTGCTGGAACGCATTCGGCACCAAGGATCTCGAAGCTGCTGACTTCCGTGCCTGCGAAGCCTACGGCCCGCTTTATAAATAAACAAAATTCAA
This sequence comes from Acutalibacteraceae bacterium, assembly GCA_045576275.1. Classification (GTDB taxonomy): domain Bacteria; phylum Bacillota; class Clostridia; order Oscillospirales; family Acutalibacteraceae; genus RUG806. The sequence goes on along the minus strand of JAZNGB010000039.1, from coordinate 2,762 downwards.
TTCATCTTCCGACCGCATTGCCCAAACCGCAATGCGGTTTTTTTTCGGCTGTGTACAGAAATGCAGGGAAGTTAAAACAGAGAAATTACGGTTTGCCGAACAGAGTAGCCGTCCCCATGATTGACTCTCCGACACCACTACAAACCGTAATTTGCACGATGATTATAATTGCAATGTGCCCATCTTGCCGTGAAAAATGAAAAATCACCGCCCTTTGCATGATGCAAAAGGCGGTTTTTTGACCTGTAAAGCGGTTTATTCAATGCACAGTGTGTAAGTTTCGGATGAGAAGTGCAGGCCGGCGTTGACGGTGAAATAGTAGTCACCGGGGGCGAGGATGTAGCGTGCACCGATGCTTGCCTGGTTGCGGTAGACGGGCAGGTAGGACAGCACCGCACCGCTTGCATCCGTAAACGGATAGCCGTTGAGGTCGATGGGGGACAGGATGTTGCCGTCGGCATCGCAGGCCTCGACCGACCAGGTGTGCTGATCAAGCGAGGACATCTCATGTTCGAATGTGAGGGTGACAACGGTCAGCTCGTTCACGCTGAGACAGAACATATCCTTATCGATCAAAAGACCGTATTGCATGAGCGAACCGCTGATTTTCTGACCGAGCTGCAGTTTGTTTGCGGTTTGCATGGTGTTGTTCGGCTCGGCTTCAAAGTTGCGGTCGGCCTTGTAATCGATCTGAACGGTGTAGGGTTCATTGGAGAAATAGAGGTTGTCGCTGTCGATACACAGATAGTATGTGCCGGCAGGCACACCGAGCAACGGTGACACGCAACCCGTATCCAGACGGTTAGAGATGTCGGCAAACAGGCTTTCTTTGTCTTCGTTGTACAGACGGACATTCCAGCTGTCATAATCATCCGTGCCGACGGCATGGGTGAATGTCAGTTTCAGGCTGCCGGCTTTGGGAAGAACGATCTTGAAATAGTCATAATCAATGCCCTTGGAACGGTTGTTGAGCATACCGGTCATCTTTGTGCCGGACGAAATCGGTGTCGCATCTGCAAAGGTGTCATTGGATTCGCATTCATAATTTGCAGCCGTTTTGGCGGTAACGGTCAGCGTATAATCCGCAGGTGTGTACACGCGTCCTTTGATGCAGACAAAATAAATGCCTGCTCGCAGACCGATGTTTTCACCCACAACTGTTTTTTCCGAAATGCTCGCGTTGGCAAATGCAATTTCATTCAAGTTTGCATCATACACAAAAATCTGCCAGCCCACCGAGATCATATCGGTTGGTTCGTGGGTAAAGGTGTAACTCGCGTAGCCGTCCTTTTCCATGCGGAAAAGATACCAGTCTTCGTCCGTGTCGAGCGATGAAGCGAACTTGCAGGACGAACCGTACATGGGGGTGTTCGGGTAGATTTCATTGTATCGTGTCGCACTGCCGTTCGGCTCGGCTTCACGGTGGACTTCTTCGGTGAACTCGGCAAGAATGGTGACGTCCGTATCACTGTGCGTACCGCTGACTTCCAACACAAGGCGGTAGGTGCCGGGCAAAACACCGATCTGTCCCGTGCTGACGGAATCGGTTGCAACGGAGGAAGTCAGGATATGCAGCAGACGGTAGGCGGTTTTTCCGCTGCTGCCTGTCGGGTCGTATTCTTCATACAGCGACAGTTTCCAGCCGGCGGTTGAAAACAGACTGTTGTCATATCCGAGCGTGTAGCAGATGGCACCGCGTGCCACCACCTGCAAGGAATATGCGGCGGAATCGTACTGCGAAACAAGGTGCGTTGTCACCTCAGCTCCGAAACGCAGCGGTCGTACACCGTTGTTGGCAGCAACATCCTGCACCGTCGGAGCCGTTTGTACCGGTAAGGACACATCCGTTAAGGGGACGGATACCGGGTTTGTCTGCACTTCGGAAACGGCAGGCTGCACATCGGAGATCGTTGTCGGTTCGGCAACAAAGGGTTGTGTTGTTGCGGTGTTTTCGGTTCGTGTGGTGCTGTCGTCGGTGGTGACAGGCAGCATCACGGTGGTGTATTCAGAGACGACAGGCTGCTCACTTGCCGTTGTGCGGACAGGCAATTCCTGTCGGACGGCAGATGCGGCAACGGTTTGTTGTTCTGTTGTTGCGGCAGGCGGCGTCGGGGAGACGGACAAGGTTGGCTGCTTGACGCTGTTTGCGGTGGTTGCGGCAAGGACAAAAGGTGAATCCGTAACCGATGCGGCTTCTTTAAAGTCTTCCGATTCTGCGTACGAAGCCAAGGTGTAGCTCTGCTCACCACGCCAATCGTCCGACAAAACCGTCGTCTGCAATGCAGGAGTCAACTGTGTCCAAAGCAACAATGCCGTCCAAAGCACCGCGGCGATTGAAAACGTATATCGCAAAAGTTTACTTCGCTGCATACCGCACCGTCCTTTCCGTGAATTTTATAATATTTTATCATAGAATAAAGCACATTGCAAGCCGTTTCGGCCAAGAAACAGCCACCTTGCACAATAAGTAATTGACAAAAAAACGAAAATCTGCTATATTGAAATGGTTCGGGATCAGCTGCATACAGCATACATCCGCAAGTTTAAAAAAACATGATAAACAAAAATGCCTCCTTAGTTCAATGGATAGAATAAATCCCTCCTAAGGATTAGATGTGAGTTCGATTCTCGCAGGGGGTGCCAACAAGAGAAGACCTGATTTTGCCAGGTCTTCTTTTTGTTTGCTTTGATTTAAACGGAATCGAAGCGGTGCGGGAGTGAATGAACATCCGGTGGATGTTCAGAGCCGCACCTGACCGAGC
>JAZNGB010000038.1:0-60269 GCA_045576275.1 Acutalibacteraceae bacterium | reverse complement strand
CTCATGAGTTCATCGCCATCGATATGCTTTGTCCGGCATTTCTCGGAGCGATGTCAAGGGTGACGGACGGACTTGTGCATTCTCACATTTTTCAGGTCTAATATTTTGATTTATGTGTCCAATTTTTGTTGACAAGTGCAAAGGCGACAATCTGCGAGAGAAGGTTGTCGATTTTTTACTTTATAGGAAACTGCGTTTCCATAAAGCAAAAAAGATTATATGTCCCTCCGTCGCCCGCTGCACGTGCTTGGAGATGGACGAATCAAAAACGGTCACCCTACGGCGAAGCCGTTTTCTTGTCCAATCCGAAGGATTTGCATGTAATCACGCGATAGCGTGTATGTGATCGCCGTAGGCGTATGTCATCACCGTAGGTGCATTTTCCCTCGAATTGAGTGCATACCTTTCTGTGATTACGGTGTGATTACATGCCGTTTTTGACGGATTACATACAAGGCTGTCGCCTTGATTTGTGCTTTTAATTCTTAAAACGATTTTTGAAGTCATTTGTGTTGTGTGCACTCCGAAAGTCTTGACAAAGTCGAATGGCAAAAATATAATTATAATATTAAAGGTCCTGTAAAGGCGGAATAAAAATGTATAAAACAAGGGGGAATTTATGATGAAAAATAATCTGAAGACAGGCGTAAAATGTATCGGAATTATATTGGGCAGTGTGCTGTCCTTTCTTGTTTTGTGCTGTGCTGTAACTCTTATCTGGGGGGCGGTGCAGATATCCCGAGGGAATGTAACCGATGCATTACCGCGGACACCCGATGATTTTGTTCCGGAAATCCGATTTATTGTTTTTACAGATACCCATAATGAAAACGAAAATGTTGCCGATGCCATTGACACCGCTTATGAAATGTTTGACAATGACAGTGTTTATTCCGGTGTTGATGCTTTCTTTGGACTTGGTGATTTTTCAAGTATCGGAACGGAGCCTGATTATGAAGCGTACGTCCAAACGCTCAAGGCACATATACGACAGGATACCGTTTGTATCAACGTGCTCGGTAATCATGAATTTAAAAATGATAATTACGAAGAGCTTTTTGAAAAATATTTCGGTCACGAAATCAACACGGTAACACAGATAAACGGCTTTACCTGCATCGGTTTTTCAGGTGAACGCTCTCTTACGGAATGGACATTTACCCCCGGAAGTCTTATCTGGCTGCATGATGAAATTGAAAAAGCAGAAGAGTCTGCCGATAACAAACCTGTTTTTGTTTTTCAGCACCCCCATCCCTTCGGTACGGTGTATGGCAGTACAATATGGTGCACACCGCAATTGAATCCCGTTTTTGCAGGTCACAACAAGGTGATTAATTTTTCAGGCCATTCACATTTCCCGTTCAATGACCCGAGAAGCATCAATCAGACTACATACACATCTGTGGGTGTCGGTGCTATGGCAAGATTTGAACTGGATGAAAACTATGTGGTAGGTCAGCATCCTGAACGCTATGAAGATGCGGCACAGTTCTGTGTTGTTGAAGCAAATAGCAGCGGAAGTGTCCGTATCCGTGGTTATGATCTTTTGTCAGATTCCTTTTTCTGTGATTACTTTATTGAAAATGTAAATGATGCGGATACATTTGCTTACTCCTACAAAAATCTGAAAGCAAACGACGAAGCACCTGTTTTCACCGAAGATGCCAAGGCAAGCGCGACTATGACTGAAAACGGAGACTACAGGATTACATTTACTGAAGCTGATGTTGCACAGGGGTATATTGTTCACGAATACGAAGTAACAATCAAAGACGAAAGTAAAAAAGAAGTATATAATGACAATTTTATTGCCGCATATTATATCATTGATGATAATAACACACAGGGCTTTACGGTTGCACAGGATATTCTCGAGCCGGGAAAAACCTACACACTCACAGTAACGGCTGAAAGTGCTTATCATAGGTATTCCGAGGCTGTAACCTTACCTTTTACAATACCTGAAAAACAGTAAACGCACAACAAAAAATGAATGCTGTATACACAAAAATCGACAAGTCGAAACTTGTCGATTTTTTTCAGTTATATCCGCAGGATATGCTTCATGACCACCTTGGTTCTGTTTCATTTTTGTGCGGTTATGAACGGATGCGATCTTACATTTTTCTGACAGTAAGCGTGTGAATGCAATTGTCGGTAACGGATACCGGGATCTCAAGAGTGCCCTTGTGTCTTTCAAAGAACGTAACTTCGTTGCCGTCGAGTGTAACTGTATAATTGTTGGCTTCATCCATCGTTACAATGACGGTGGATTTTTCATTTGTTCCGAAACAGGTTATATCTGCCGTGAAAGCTGTGTTGTCGTTGCTGAATACTGCCTTGTCAACCCACATATCGAAACCGGTGTTGAATGTGCCGGGTTTGAAATAGGCATTTGCCCACATGGTGATGGGGGTTGAAAGACCGCCGAAGTTATGGAACCAGCCGCCTCTGCCGGTTACGACATTGACCATTTCGAAAGTGTAATAGGAGTAGTCAACTTCGCGTTTCCAGATGTCGAGAGCCAGTTTTGCAATGGTGTAAGCAAAATCACTTTCACCGAGATCAAGCATGGATTTCCAGATGAACCACTGATGCGGAAACCAGATATTGCCGTTCCAGTAGCCATTGACCATAAAATAGCCTGCTGTGACATCCACGGCACTGATTCCGTAAGGGGAAAGCATTTCTTTTTCGTTTTTGAGATGTCCGAGAATGGCAGCCTTTTGTTCTTCGTTGCAGGCACCTGCAATGATCGGATAAATGCCATCCAGGCCTTTGTTCAGATTTTCACCGTCTTCGGTACACATAAAGCCTTGCGGTTCGTAGTTTTCATCGTGCAGAACATAGCTGAAATAACCGCTGTCTTTGTCCCATGCATATTTTGTGAGTGCTTCGGTCAGCTTTGCGATATCGTTTTCATATGTTGCAACATCTTCTGTTTTTCCGAGCTTGGAAGCAACCATTTTCAGGATTTTGCCGCAGCGGATCAGCTGGGATGTGGAGATAACGGGAGCCGTTGTGTCGCGGATGTTTCTGTCCATCATGGCAACCTGTGCAGGATAGTCATCCATGCCGCTGGTGGAGTAGAAATAGTCGTATGTGGTGGTCAGCCCGCTTTTGAGTTTTGCGGTTGTGGATCCTCTGATCTTGCCTGCAAGAAAATCGTAATACAGCTTTGCTCTGGGGTACATGGCAAGCAACTTTGTCTTGTCGTTTCTTCTCTTGAGCATTTCAAGATAGAGATACATCTGCACAGGGACGGGGGAACCGTGATGCAAAAAAGCATAATCCTTGTTGCTTTCTTCACTGAGATAGGTGTCGAGGCTGTATTCGGCAAACATCTCCGAATAATCGTTCATGCCGAGTCCGATAAAGCCTGAATCCCATGTGTACAGACAATCCCATCTCTTGCCCGGTGTGTGGTGGATGATATACTCACCGTGTTTGTAGATGGGGTACACGGCATTGACCATGACGGTTGATTTGAGAATATCGCAGCTCAGTTCATATTTTTTACCTTCACTGTTATAATTGGCTGCATTTACCTCGGACAGTCGGGAAAGATAAATATTTTCGTATTCTTCTGCGGATTTGTATGCTGTTGCACCCTTTGAAAGAACGGCATATTCAATGTGTCTGCTGGCGGGCTGTACGAAAATGGTGTGTATGATGGAATTGAGGAAGAACCCGTCATCGCTGTGTTTTCTTGAAAAAGCACCAGTGAAACTTTCCGCAACATCATCGAACGTCGGGTCGGAGTTGGAAAGTCTTGCGGTCATGCAGTCTTCAAGTGCACCCGTTTCAATGGTGCGAAATCTTGTATTGTCATTGAATGTGCGTAAAATGAATCTGCCGTCCACATTTTTGTAGCTGCATTCGGTGATATATCCGCCGTCAGCATGACTTGCATTTTTGTAAACAGGCATAAATTCATAGGGGATCATTTCAGCCTTGATGTTTTCACAATCCTCTTTTTCGCAGATGCAGAAAAAGTCAAATTCAATGCCGCCTGTGCCGAGTGCTTCAAGGTTGATTTGGAATTCACCTTTTCCGATGTTTCCGATATCAAAGAATTTGATTGCAGGTTCATCAACAGGCTCAAATTCGAGAATTGTATTTTTGTTGAGTGTAAATGTTGCCGCAGTTTCAGCAGGCACAATGCGAACACCAACCATTTTTCCCTGTTCGTATTCAATACCTGCGGAACGGTATCTGACAGCAAGGACAGGGTTGTTGTACCGGTTTGCGATGTTCATTGTCAGCGAAACGGAATCACCTTTTTCTCCGCCGAAAGGCAAAAGAACACGATGGGGCATATGCCATTTGCCTGCTCTGTCACCCAGACCGAAGCCGTCAACGAATCTGTTGTCTGCAAATTCACCTTTCTTGAAACCGTCGGCATTCTGTTCGTCCCAGGGGCGGGGGAGTGCATAGTTGTAGCTGTCGTATTCGAGTGCTTTTTTGAAATCGCACTTTGCAGGCAGCGAAAGATTGCAGTATGAGGGCGTCGGATATTCTACAGAAGAAAAGAAGTTGATCACACAGTTCTGGATGAGTTCCGAATTGTTAACAATTTCTGTTCTGACCAGTGTACTCTCATCGGACAGTCTGACATAGGAAACCTCAGCATAGACCTTGTCTTTCCATTCAAGGTCATGTCTGTAGGTGAAAATCGAATAATCGGGGCTGCATCTCCACGGATGGCAACCGGAGGGCAGGGTGGTGTTGGGGATTTTTATATCACCACCGAATATTGCGGGTGCAACCGTGAAATCAAAACGGACACCTTTTGCAAAATCATGTTCGGCAATTCTTGAAATGCCCATATATTTTTTTCCGTAAGGACCCCAAGCCGGGAAACATTTTGAGTAGATGGCCATAATATTCTCCTTTATGCGAGAGTTTTCCTTTATTTTACCACAACTGTTTTTAACAAACAACAGTTGCTTGCCGTTTTTGAATGAAATTTCTTTGTCTTGCCCTTGCAACAAGCGGTCAAATGGTATAATATAAAAGAGATATTGCATTCAATGTCACAAGTATAGTGTAGAGGTGCATTTTGTTGTTTGCTAAAATCTATGAAACAGAAATCAAACCTGATTACAACAATGCAGACGGTTTGAATCGCTATCCGCAGGATTTGTTGGCGGAATACAATCAATCCATGGAAGAGGGATTGGATGTAGAACGTTTCAAGGGACTTTTTGAAGAGGTTGCCGCACTTGAACCCGGTGAGATCAAAACAAAAATGAGCGATCTTTTGTTTTCTCTGGTTGTCAATGCCAAAATGCAACCCGGTTATAAATACGATGAGCCGTCCTCTCTCCGGGAGATACAGGCTCTGTGTTCCGCACATACATTTGAAAAAAAGATGCCCGATGAAGAGCTTTTGCGAAAGAAAATCCGCGGTGCCTGGATCGGACGTGCGGTTGGTTGTCTGCTCGGAAAACCCATTGAGGGAATTCGCAGTGATGAACTGATTCCGTTGCTCAAGGAAACAGGGAATTACCCATTGCATCGTTATCTGTTGGCTTCCGATATGACACAGGAAGTTTGTTCGAACTATAAATTTATGCTGCGAGGCAAACCCTTTGCCGATACCGTGGACGGAATGCCTGTGGACGACGATACCAATTATGTTGTGCTGGCACAAAAGATTGTCAATGACTACGGCAGAGATTTTGAGTCGGATGATGTTGCGACTGCCTGGATGAAATACCAGTCTGTTTATTCCTATTTTACGGCAGAACGGATTGCTTTTGTGAACTTCATGAACTGTATGGAGCCGCCTGCTTCCGCAATGTATAAAAATGTCTGTCGTGAGTGGATCGGTGCACAGATCCGCGGAGATTATTTCGGTTATATCAACCCCGGTAATCCGCAGAAAGCTGCACGGATGGCTTATACGGATGCACGCATCAGCCATGTCAAAAACGGTATTTACGGTGAGATGTTTGTTGCTGCCATGATTGCGTGTGCAGCGGTGACGGATAATATTGAAGATATTATCTTCGGTGGTCTTGCCCAGATTCCCTATACTTCAAGACTCTATGATGCTGTTTTTGGTATTGTGGAAGCTTACAGGAACGGCAAGACATATGATGACTGTTTTGAAATGATTCATGCACAGTATGACGAACACACGGATCACGGATGGTGTCATACGATTTCCAATGCCATGATCGTGACGGCTGCTTTGTTGTATGGGGAAGGGGATTTCGGAAAGTCGGTTTGTGCTGCCGTCGGCATGGCTTTTGATACGGATTGCAACGGAGCCACGGTTGGTTCTGTCCTCGGAATGCGAAATACCGATGAAGGCATTTCCGACGAATGGAAAGCACCTGTCAACGGCAAAATTCATACATCGATTTTTGGTGTCGGCACGGTTGATATTGAAAAAGCTGTTGAATTGACTATGCAACATATTGAATAAAAATACATTAATCAGCGTATTTCCCAGGCATATTTTTTCGCATCCAATCCGCTTTTTCCGTTTTGCAGGTTTTGAAATACCTGCAGGCATTTTTCAGCGGTGGAATCAAGATATTCATCTGCCATTGCGGCGGTGAAAAAGAAAGCACTGCCTTCACGGAACGGAATGAAATCCGTTTGCAATTCAGCAAGCATTGATGCTGTGTCAAAAGGATAGATGCGGAAGATGTTTTCCTGTTCGATGTTTTGCGGAACGGAAAGTGTGTTTTCGATTTTGTAATTTTCAATGATGTATGTGTTGAGCAATCTGTAATCATTGTGCAGACGCAGAATATTTCCGTCGGGACGCGGATCCCAGCTGTGTTTTTCGTATACAAACTGACGGAAAAACAGGTCTTGTACAAGGTGCATATAGTAGCCGAGGTACAAGGGATCGGTCCATATCTCTTTTGCATAGGATGTTTGGAATGCGTTTAAATCATAGGTCACTTTTTTGCTGTGCGGAAGCTGTATTTTGAAATGGCTGATATGAGCCTGTGTGAATTTCGGACAAGCATCGGGTAACAAACATCCGAAACAGAATCGGTTGTAATCATCAAGATGCAGATTGTTTTGCAAGTGTTTTGCAATGGCAAGATGCATGATGCGTGAAGCCATGTAGTTCTCCTTTCCGCAGTTTCTTTTTTTTGAATGGAATGTGTAATAAAATACAATAAAAATGTATGAAATGAGGTCAGTATATTGTCTATCGAAATTGTAAAAGAATATCTTTCATCAAAAGGATTCGCAGATCGCGTAATTGAGTTTTCCGTTTCAAGTGCTACCGTTGACCTGGCGGCACAGGCACTCGGTTGTGAGCCGTGCCGCATTGCGAAAACCCTCTCGTTTCTGGCAGGGGAAGATGTTGTGCTTGTGGTTGCCGCAGGGGATGCAAAAGTGGACAATCCTAAATACAAGGCATATTTCGGCACCAAGGCTAAGATGATTCCGTTTGTCGAAGTGGAAGAAAGAGTCGGCCATGCGGCAGGCGGGGTGTGTCCGTTTGTTGTCAAAGAAAATGTGAAGGTGTATCTGGATGTTTCCTTACAGCGTTTTGAAACGGTGTATCCTGCAGCCGGCAGTTCCAGCAGTGCCGTCCGTCTGACACCCGACGAACTTTTTGAACTGAGTTCCCCCGTGGAATGGATTGATGTCTGCAAACTCGGTTGACTTGATTTGACTTGTTGTTTTCAAGATAACAGAATTGAACTGCAAATACAAGTTTTTTTTGGTTACGACAGGAACCTTTGGTTGTTGCACAAAAAAATAAATTTATAACACTCACTTTTTGGTAAATCAAAAATTTGATTTTATCTTGACGAGCTATTTATATGTGTGCTATAATATGGCAGAAAACACAAAAGACTGTCTGTGACCGACGGATTCTGGCAGGTGGCTTCAAATGCAGATTCCACCTTTGCCTACAGCGGAATTGACCGCAGGGAAGCAGTATTTTTTTCAGTCTGTTTGCCGACCGTCTGGGCAGTCTTCCTCTTTGCAAAAAGGGGCAGGCTGTTTTTAATTTTATTTACGGAGGATTTCCGATGAAAAAAGTTGCCGTTATCATGGGCTCCGACAGCGACTTGCCCGTAGTTGAAAAAGCGATTACAACCCTGAAGGAATACGATGTGCCTTGTGAAGTGCACGTGTATTCTGCACACAGAACCCCCGAACAGGCAAGAGAATTTGCACTCAATGCCAGAAAGAACGGGTTCGGCGCTATTATCTGTGCAGCAGGCAAAGCAGCACATCTTGCAGGTGCTTTTGCTGCCAATACCACATTGCCTGTCATCGGCATTCCCGTAAAGAGTTCCACACTGGACGGCCTGGATGCATTGCTTTCCACCGTGCAGATGCCTGCCGGTATTCCCGTTGCTACCGTTGCGATTGACGGTGCAGCCAATGCAGCATTGCTTGCCATTGAAATACTCAGCGTTTCCGACGATGCACTCGCAGAGCGTTTGCAGGCTGCCCGTGCAGCAGCAACCGAAACGGTGCTTGCAAAGGATGCTGCTGTGGCAGAAAAATTTAACGCATAAACATGAAAAAGGCGGTTTTCCGTCTTTTTTTCATTGCTTAATAAGTGATTTGAGAATCAGAGGAGGAAAATAATGGGCGGTTTTTTCGGTGCAGTTTCAAAGAATGACTGTATTTTGGACGTGTTTTTCGGCACGGACTATCATTCGCATCTCGGCACCCGCCGAGCCGGTATGGCGGCCTACAATCCGACAGACGGCTTTCAGAGAGAGATTCACAACATAGAAAATTCACCTTTCCGTACAAAGTTTGAAGATACGCTTGAGGAAATGAAAGGCAATTCCTGCATCGGTATCATCAGCGATTCCGATCCGCAACCGATGCTTATCCGTTCAAACCTCGGCACTTATGCCATTTGTACGATCGGAATCATCAACAATGCACAGGCTTTGATTGATTCTTTCCTGTCTTTCAGCGGCGGTCACTTCGGTGCTATGAGTGGCGGCAGAATCAACAATACCGAGCTTGTTGCAGCACTTATCAACCAGAAGAGCAATTTCTGTGAGGGTGTTCGTTTTGCCCAACAGCAGATTGACGGAACGGCATCCATACTGATTCTGCGTGAAGACGGTTCTTTGATTGCCGCACGTGACAAAAACGGCCGTTTGCCCATTTTGATCGGTAAACGTGACGACGGATACTGTGTTTCGTTTGAGTCTTTTGCATACTACAAACTCGGATATGAGGATTACAAAGAGCTCGGCTCGGGCGAAATCGTTGCATTGACTGCCGATGGCTGTGAAGTAATCTCACCGGCGAATGACAATATGAAAATCTGTGCATTCCTCTGGTCTTATTACGGCTATCCGACTTCTGTATATGAGGGTATCAATGTTGAGTGCATGCGTACCCGTAACGGTGAAATTATGGCTGCACATGAACGGGAGACCGACCGTATGCCGGATGTTGATTTTGTTTGCGGTGTTCCGGATTCGGGCACGCCGCACGCAATCGGATATGCAAACGAAAGCCGTATTGCTTTTGCAAGACCCTTTATCAAATATACACCTACATGGCCGCGTTCGTTTATGCCGCAGAATCAGCAGGAACGCAACCGTGTTGCAAAGATGAAACTTGTTCCCATTCATGATCTGATAGAAGGCAAGCGACTCCTCTTTGTGGATGACAGCATCGTACGCGGTACGCAGCTTCGCGAAACGGTAGATTTTCTGTATGAAAACGGTGCAAAGGAAGTGCACATCCGTTCGGCTTGTCCGCCGATCATGTACGGCTGTAAATATCTTAATTTCTCCAGAAATAATTCTGATCTTGATTTGATTGCCCGTCAGACCATCCGTGAACTGGAAGGGGAAGCTGGGGACAAATACATTGAAGAATATGCAGATATCTCCACCGAACGCGGCAAAAAATTACGCAATGCCATTTGCGAAAAACTTCATTTTGCATCATTGGAGTACCAATCCATAGAAAATCTGACCAAAGCCATTGGTCTTCCCAAAGAAAAAATATGCACCTATTGCTGGAACGGCAAGAGTTGAGAAAGGATCCGAAATTATGATTGAAAATTCAAGAAGTGAAAGTTATGCAGCAGCGGGCGTAGATATTACTGCCGGCTACAAAGCGGTTGAGCTGATGAAAGCACACATTGCACGCACCCTGACAAGCGGTGTTGTGTCTGATGTCGGCGGTTTCGGCGGATTGTTTGCCTTGCCTGAAGGCTACAAAAAGCCTGTTCTTGTTTCCGGTACGGACGGTGTCGGTACAAAACTGAAACTTGCATTCCTTTTGGACAAGCATGATACGGTCGGTATTGACTGTGTTGCCATGTGTGTGAACGATGTTATTTGCTGCGGTGCAAAGCCTCTGTTTTTCCTGGATTACATTGCTTGCGGAAAGAATGTTCCCGAACGTATTGCACAGATCGTTTCGGGTGTTGCGGAAGGCTGCGTACAGTCCGGTGCTGCTCTGATCGGTGGTGAAACGGCTGAAATGCCCGGTTTCTATCCCATTGATGAATACGACCTTGCCGGTTTTGCTGTCGGTATCGTCGAAAAAGATAAGATCCTCAACAACAAGACCATGCAGGAAGGTGACGTGATCATTGCATTGCCCTCCTCCGGTGTCCATTCCAACGGTTTCTCCCTTGTTCGCAAGGTTTTCAATGTCGAACATACGGATCTGCGTATGCCTTTGGATGCACTCGGCGGCAAAGGTCTGGGCGAAACATTGCTGACACCCACCAAGATTTATGTCAAACCCATGACGGCTCTGTTTGATGCTGTGACCGTCAAGGCTGTTTCCCATATTACGGGCGGCGGTTTCTATGAAAATATTCCGCGTTCTCTGCCTGACGGATTCTGTGCAAAGATCGAAAAGAGTGCAGTCCGCATTCTTCCCATTTTTGATCTGCTTGCAAAAACAGGAAACATCGACGAAAGAGATATGTTCAACACATTTAACATGGGTGTCGGTATGAGCTGTGTAGTTGCAAAAGAAGATGCCGACAAAGCTCTCGAAGTGCTTCGTGCAAACGGAGAAGATGCGTATCTCCTCGGCGAAATCGTCAAGGGTGAAGAAAAGGTGCAGTTGATTTGACATGAATAACACACCCAAAACAAAAATTGCCGTCCTCGTCAGCGGCGGCGGTACCAATTTACAGGCGATTCTTGATGCACAGCGTGACGGAAAGATCACCGATGGCGAAGTGGTGCTTGTTGTGTCCAACAATGCCGATGCCTACGCATTGAAAAGAGCCGAAAACGCAGGTGTCAAAGGTTTGTTTGTTCCGAAAAAAGGCAGAACGAGAGAAGACTTTGAAAAAGATCTTGTTAATGTGCTTGAAGAGCACGGCATTGAGCTGATCATTCTTGCAGGCTTTATGTGTATTCTTTCGGCAGATTTTACAAACCGTTACCCGGAACGCATTATCAATGTGCATCCGTCTTTGATTCCGTCATTCTGCGGTGAGGGTTTTTACGGACTCAGAGTGCACGAAGCGGCACTTTCCTACGGTGTCAAGGTCACGGGTGCTACCGTACATTTTGTCAATGAAATTCCCGACGGCGGCAGAATCATTTTGCAACGTGCCGTAGAAATTCAAGACGGTGACACCCCCGAAGTATTACAAAAACGAGTGATGGAACAGGCTGAATGGCATTTGCTGCCTGCTGCGGCACAGCTTGTAAGCAAAACCATCCGAGAAAGGAAAGAATAAAGATGGCTTATGAAACAAATTGCATCGGCAAATTGCTGAGCGAAAATACATACCCCGGCAGAGGCATCATTGCTGGTCTCACACCCGACGGCAAAAAAGCTGTCACAGCTTATTTCATCATGGGCAGAAGTGCAAACTCACGCAACCGTGTGTTCTCACTCAAGGACAACGGTGAGCTTTACACCGAACCTTTCGACGCAAGCAAAGTGGAAGATCCCTCTCTTATTATTTATGCGGCTGTCCGCAAACTCGGTGATAAACTCATCGTCACCAACGGTGACCAGACCGATACCGTTTATGACCTTATGAGCGAAGGCAAGACCTTCTCTACAGCTCTTGCAACCCGTTGCTTTGAACCGGACGGTCCCAACTGGACCCCCAGAATCAGCGTTCTGCTTGACTTTGCAGACGGATTCAATTACTCCATGAGCATTCTCAAGAGTGCCGATGCAGACGGTTCCGCATGCAACCGCTTTACCTTTGACTATGCTCCCATTGCAGGTGTCGGTCATTTCATTCATACCTACGATCATGACGGAAATCCCATTCCGACCTTCTCGGGTGAACCCGAACGCATTGCAACTTTCAACAATCCGGATGAGTTTGCTGATGTGGTATGGAATAACCTGAATGCAGATAACAAGATCTCTCTGTTTGTCCGTTACATCGATCTTGCCACAGGTGAAGAACAGACAAAGATCTTTAACAAAAACAACTGAAGGAGAACAACATGAACGAATTTGCTCTTAAATACGGCTGTAATCCCAATCAGAAACCGTCTCGTATTTTTATGGAAGACGGCAGCGATCTGCCTGTTGAAATTCTTTGCGGCAGACCCGGCTACATCAATTTTCTCGATGCGTTCAACGCATGGCAGCTCGTCAAGGAGCTCAAGACCATTCTCGGCATGCCCGCAGCAACCTCCTTCAAGCATGTCAGCCCTGCAGGTGCTGCTGTCGGTGTAAAACTGACCGATGCACAGAAGAAAGCCTGCTTTGTTGATGATATCGAGGGTCTTGATGATTCTCCTCTTGCCTGTGCATATGCCAGAGCCAGAGGCAGCGACCGTATGTCCTCTTTCGGTGACTGGATCGCTTTGAGTGATGTCTGCGACAAGACAACCGCACTCATCATCAAGCGTGAGGTTTCTGACGGTATCATTGCTCCCGGCTATACGGATGAAGCACTCGAAATCCTCAGCAGCAAACGTAACGGCACATACAACGTTGTAAAGATCGATCCCGATTATGTTCCTGCCGAAATCGAACGCAAGCAGGTATTCGGTGTCACTTTTGAACAGGGAAGAAACAACTTCCGCATTGACGAAGAGCTGCTGGGCAATGTTGTGACCGCAAACAAAGAGCTTCCCGACGGTGCCAAGCGTGACCTTATCGTTGCTCTTATCACCCTGAAATATACCCAGTCCAACTCCGTCTGCTTTGCCGTTGACGGTCAGGCAATCGGTGTCGGTGCAGGACAGCAGTCCCGTGTGCATTGCACCCGTCTTGCCGGTAACAAAGCAGATCTGTGGCATCTGCGTCTGAGTGAAAAGGTGCTTTCCCTGCCTTTCCGTGCAGAAGTCGGCAGACCTGACAGAAACAACTGCATTGACATTTATCTGTCCGAAGATGATGATGTGGTACTCGCTGACGGCAACTGGCAGAAATGGTTTACCGAGCAGCCTGCTCCCTTCACCGCAGCCGAAAAGAAAGAATATCTTTCTCAGATTACAGGTGTTTCCCTCGGTTCGGATGCTTTCTTCCCGTTTGATGACAACATTGAACGTGCAAAGAGAAGCGGTGTCAGCTATATTGCAGAACCCGGCGGCAGCAAACGTGACGAAGATGTGATTGCAGCTTGTGACAAATACGGCATGGCAATGGCATTCACAGGTATGCGTCTGTTCCATCATTGAGGTGAAGCAATGAAAAAAGTAATGGTTATCGGCAGCGGCGGACGCGAACACGCTCTGATCAAAAAGCTGCGCGAAAATAAAGAAATCGGTGAACTGTACGCATTGCCCGGCAACGGCGGTATGCAAGAAGATGCAGTTCTGGTTTCCATCGGTGCAAAAGACATTGACGGTATGGTCAATTTCGCAAAAGAAAAGGAAATTGACTTTGCGGTTGTAGCCCCCGATGATCCGTTGGTACTTGGTGCCGTGGATGCACTTGAAGCCATCGGTGTCAAGTGTTTCGGCCCGAAAAAGGATGCCGCCATCATCGAAGGCAGCAAGATCTTTTCCAAGAACCTGATGAAGAAATACGGCATTCCCACCGCACAGTACGAAGTGTTTTATGATGTTGCACCTGCACTCGCATACTTGCGTACGGCCCCCATTCCCACCGTTATCAAAGCTGACGGTCTGGCTCTGGGCAAGGGTGTTGTCATCTGCATGACCCGTGAAGAAGCCACGGCTGCCGTTGTTTCCATGATGGAAGACGGTCAGTTCGGTGAATCGGGCAAGAGTATCGTCATCGAAGAATTCCTTGAAGGTCCCGAAGTATCCGTTCTCAGCTTCACCGACGGCAACGTAGTTGTTCCCATGGTTTCTTCCATGGATCACAAGAGAGCTCTCGACAATGATGAAGGTCTCAATACGGGCGGCATGGGTACGGTTGCTCCCAATCCTTATTATACAAAAGAAATTGCAGACCGTTGCATGGAAGAAATTTTCCTGCCTACCATCAAAGCCATGAATGCGGAAGGCAGAACTTTCAAAGGATGCTTGTATTTTGGTCTTATGCTTACCAAAGACGGTCCGAAGGTCATTGAATACAACTGCCGTTTCGGTGATCCCGAAACACAGGTTGTGCTTCCTCTGCTTGAAAGTGATTTGTTTGATATTATGAATGCGGTTGCCGACGGCACACTGGCACAACAGGAAGTAAAATTTTCAGACAAAAATGCCGCCTGTGTCATTCTTGCATCCGCAGGCTATCCTGCTGCCTATGAAAAAGGAAAAGAGTTTACCGTGGATGTCGATTTCGGTGCAACACTTTATTGCGCAGGTGTCAAGGCAGACGGTGCCGTTCTCAAAACCGACGGTGGCAGAGTTGCAGGTGTTACCGCTACGGCAGACACCCTCAAGGAAGCTCTGCAGATTGCTTATAAAGAAGCAGAAAAAGTACATTTTGAAAACAAATACAGCCGCACCGACATCGGTCAGCGTGCGCTGAAAGCAATTCTGTAAAAAGGAGATTTCTATGGTTTACAGAGTATATGTAGAAAAGAAAAAAGAACTCGCAAACGAAGCAGCAGCCCTTAAAAACGAAGCAGTATCCCTGCTTGGTATCGAAAATCTGACAGATGTCCGTCTTTTCAATCGTTACGATGTCGAAAATATCGAAAAAGACCTGTTTGACTATGCCGTCAATACCGTTTTTTCCGAACCGCAGATGGATATTGTCACTTTCTCTCTGCCTGAAACAGATGCATTTGTATTTGCAGTTGAATTCTTGCCCGGTCAGTTCGATCAGCGCGCAGATTCCGCAGCACAGTGTATTCAGATTCTCTCGCAGGGCGAACGTCCCACCGTGCGTTCGGCAAAGGTCTATATGCTTTACGGCAATCTTTCCGAGCAGGATATTGCCGCAGTCAAGAGCTATGTTATCAATCCCGTTGAATCCAGAGAAGCCACACTTGCCCGTTTTGACACACTCAAAACAGAGTTTGAAATTCCCGAAACGGTTGAAACCCTCCACGGTTTCCGTGAACTTGAAACGGACGGCATTGCTGAATTTGTCAAGAAGTATGCCCTTGCCATGGATGCAGATGACCTCATGTTCTGCCGCGACTATTTCCGCAGCGAAGACCGTGACCCCACCATCACGGAAGTGCGTATGCTCGACACCTACTGGTCTGACCATTGCCGCCATACCACATTCCTGACAACCATCGACAATGCAACCTTTGAAGATAGCTTGCTGCAGGAAACTTACGAACAGTACATGGCTGTCCGCAAGGAACTCGGCAGAGAAAACAAGCCTGTCAATCTGATGGATCTTGCCACTGTTGCTGCAAGATATCTCAAAAAGAACGGCAAGCTGCCAAAACTCGATGAATCCGAAGAAATCAATGCCTGCACTGTTAAGATTCAGATCGATCATGACGGTGTAAAGGAAGATTGGCTTCTTTTGTTCAAGAACGAAACCCATAATCATCCCACCGAAATCGAACCTTTCGGCGGTGCTGCCACTTGTATCGGCGGTGCCATCCGTGATCCGCTTTCGGGCAGAAGCTATGTATATGCCGCTATGCGTGTGACGGGTGCTGCCAATCCGCTTCGTCCCGTCAGCGAAACCATTAAGGGTAAACTGCCCCAGAGAAAGATTGTCACCACCGCTGCCGCAGGTTATTCTTCCTACGGTAACCAGATCGGTCTTGCAACGGGACAGGTTGACGAACTGTATCACGAAGGCTACGCCGCAAAGCGTCTTGAAATCGGCGCTGTTGTCGGTGCCGCACCTGCGGAAAACGTCCGTCGTGAATGTCCCGTGGATGGCGATATCGTCATTCTTTTGGGCGGTCGTACAGGTCGTGACGGCTGCGGCGGTGCAACAGGCTCCTCCAAATCCCATACCCTTGAATCTCTGACTTCCTGCGGTGCGGAAGTCCAGAAGGGTAATGCTCCCGAAGAAAGAAAACTGCAAAGACTGTTCCGCAACAAGGAAGCTTCTCTTCTTATCAAGCGTTGTAACGACTTCGGTGCAGGCGGTGTTTCGGTTGCCATCGGTGAACTTGCCGACGGTCTTGAAATCAACCTCAATGCCGTTCCCAAGAAATACGAAGGTCTTGACGGTACAGAACTTGCCATCAGTGAATCGCAGGAAAGAATGGCTGTTGTTGTCGCCAAGGAAGATGTTGAACGCTTCAAAGAAATTGCAGACAGCGAAAACTTAGAAGCAACAGTTGTTGCCCAGGTCAAGGCTGAACCCAGACTCAGAATGTTCTGGAACGGCAACTGCATCTGCGATATCTCCCGTGAATTCCTCAACTCCAACGGTGCACAGAAGCACACCGACATTGCCCCCGAAGCTCCCAAGTGCTTCAAGAAAGCAACGCCTGCCAACTTCACGGACGGCTTAAAGGCTCTTGCTGACGATCTGAACACCTGCTCCAAGAGAGGTCTGTCCGAACGCTTCGACTCCACCATCGGTGCAGGTACCGTTATGATGCCCTTCGGTGGCAAATACCAGATCACACCCAACCAGGCAATGGTCAACAAGGTTTCTGTTGAAACCGGCTCTACCGACACTGTTTCCTATATGGCATGGGGTTACAACCCCTTCATTGCCGAAAAGAGCCCCTACCACAGTGCATACCTTGCAGTTGTGGAATCCGTTACCAAGCTCATCGGTGCAGGTGCATCGTTTGAAGATGTTTACCTGACCTTCCAGGAATATTTTGAAAAGCCCAACCGCGATCCCAAGCGTTGGGGTCAGCCGCTTGCAGCACTGCTCGGTGCATTCAAGGCACAGCTTGACCTCGGCATCGGCTCTATAGGCGGCAAGGACTCCATGAGCGGCTCGTTTGAAGACATTGACGTACCGCCCACCCTCGTCAGCTTTGCTGTTACCACCGGTGATGCAAGCGAAGTTATTTCTCCCGAATTCAAAAAAGCCGGCAGCCGCTTGGTGCTTGTCACGCCCGAAACAGATGAAAATCATCTGCCCGTTGCCGCATCCCTGCTTGCAAACTACAATGCAGTTACGGCTCTCATGCGTGCAGGCAAGGTACTTTCCGCATCTACACCTACCATGGGCGGTCTTGCAGACCTTGCCATGAAGAACGCATTCGGTAACGGTATCGGTGTGAAGTTTGAAGATATTTCCGATGATGTTCTGTTTGGATATAACTACGGTGCACTTCTTCTTGAATTGACCGAGGATGCTGATATGATCGGCACATTGGTCGGTTGTACCACCGAAGAAGCAAGCCTTGTCAAGGGTGGCGAAAGCGTTTCTCTTGACGAACTGCTGAAAGTATATGAAGACAAGCTCGAACCCGTATTCTCCTGCAATATCAAGACAGACAAAACGCCTGTTCCTGCATTTACCTATGCAGCCAAAGAACATCCGCACGCATCTGTCAGTGTTGCCGAGCCGCGTGTTTTGATTCCCGTATTCCCGGGTACGAACTGCGAATTTGATACGGCACGTGCACTTGCAGCAGCCGGTGCAAAACCCGAAATCTTTGTCATCCGTAACCTGACCGCATCTGCCATTGCAGAATCGGTTGAAGCTTTCTCAAAGAAGATCGCAGAGTCGCAGATCATCTTTATTCCCGGCGGTTTCTCCGGCGGTGACGAACCCGACGGAAGTGCAAAGTTCATTACTTCCTTCTTCCGCAATGCACAGGTTAAGGATGCCGTTCACGAACTTCTCAAGAACCGTGACGGTCTGATGTGTGGTATTTGCAACGGTTTCCAGGCACTTGTCAAATTGGGTCTTGTTCCTTACGGCGAAATCATCGACACCGATGAAAATTGCCCGACCCTGACCTACAATCGCATTGCACGCCATCAGTCGAGAATTGTTCATACACGCATTGCATCCAATAAATCTCCCTGGCTTGCAAATACCAAGGCAGGCGATGTTTACACCGTACCGATTTCCCACGGTGAAGGCCGCTTCCTTGCAAGCGAAGAACTCATTCGAAGCCTTGCTGCAAACGGTCAGATTGCAACACAGTATGTTGATCTTTCCGGCAATCCGACCAACGATATCCGCTTCAATCCCAACGGTTCGGCCTTGGCAGTTGAAGGTATCACATCTCCCGACGGAAGAGTCTTCGGTAAGATGGGGCACTCCGAGCGTAAGGGTAACTTCCTTTACAAGAACGTCCCCGGCGAATACGAAATGGGAATGTTCGATGCCGCAGTGAAATATTTTAAATAAAAACATGACATAAGAGGACTGCAAATGCAGTCCTCTTTGTTTACAAATGAAGTACTATATGGTATAATTTTTTTATTCTACTTAGCGGAGGTTTTTTCTATGCGGTATTTTGATAAGGATGCGTTTCTGGAACTGACAAAGCAACGGATGGTTGCCTTGCAGGATGAAGCTATGCAGCTCATCAAAGAGGGCAAAACAAGAGAAGCCGAATATCCGAAAGCTGCACGCAATATCTTCATCTGCTATCGCACGACCTATTCCGCCCACTGGTATGACCGTTATGATGAAGAAGCCTTGCAACAGTTTATCAACTACGATATGACCATTCAAACAGGACACATTGCAAAAACAGAAGAGGAGATGCAGGAAATTCTCAATTCTTGTGCATCGGAAGGTGTCAAAAAAACCGCAATGGCAAAACATCGTGCGTATACGGAGCTGTTGCAGATTTTTAACAGTTGCTTCAAAGAGAACAACGATGAGTAAACCGCCGGTATTTTAGCATAGGATAAAATTATAGTAATTTTACACGGTGCTTGCATTGTTTTTCTTTTCATGGTATTATGATGAGAGACGGAAATGGAGGGTTGGTATGTCTTTTTTATCGAAAATCATAAAAGGCGTTATCAAGCTTGCCGATAACATCGGCGGCGGTCTGTCGCAGACTTCGACGGATGCAGGGAGCGACAAAACACCTTTTGAAAATATGCCCGAACTTTGTCGTAAGACTGCGGCAGAAGGTGCTGTTTTGCTTCGCAATGACGGGATTCTTCCTTTGGTGAATCACGAAACCGTCGCTGTGTTCGGACGTTGCCAGGCAGATTGGTTTTATGTCGGTTACGGCTCGGGCGGTGATGTCAATCCGCCGTATCGTTCGGATATCCTGACGGCTATCCGTGAGACCGGTTGCCTTTCTTTGGAAGAGGATCTGGCGACTGTGTATGCACGATGGATTGAAAAGAATCCTGCGGATGACGGTTTTTGGGGACATTGGCCCCGCAGCCATCCGGAAATGAAGCTGACGCGTGCAATGGCAGCAGAAGCAGCGAAAAAATCGGATGTGGCTGTTGTTGTTATCGGACGATCTTCCGGTGAAGACCGTGAAAATGTGGCAGAGCCGGGCTCGTGGTATCTGACCGATGACGAAAAAACAATGCTGCAATATGTAACGGATGCATTTGAAAAAACCGTTGTATTGCTCAATACAGGCAGCATGATGGATCTGCGTTGGGCAAAACGCGACTATGATAACCGTCTGGCTGTTTTGTGCGTGTGGCAGGGCGGTATGGAAAGCGGTCATGCGATTGCCGATCTTCTTTGCGGCAAGTGCAGTCCGTGCGGCAAATTGCCCGATACGGCAGCCGTGCTTGCGGATTATCCGTCGAATGCATCGTTCGGCAACAAAGAATATAACAATTATACGGAAGATATTTTTGTCGGTTATCGGTGGTTTGAAACTTTTGCCAAAGAAAAGGTTTTATATCCCTTCGGGTTCGGTCTGAGTTATACCGATTTTGTCATCCGGATGCAAAAAGCAGAAAAGCAAGACAACGAAATTCGTTTCTCTTTTGATGTGCAGAATACGGGTTCTGATTTTGCAGGAAGAGAAGTGGTACAGATTTATGTGCAATCTCCGCAAGGAAAACTCGGCAAACCATTGCGTTCCCTTTGCGGATTCCGTAAAACAGACCTTCTGCAACCCGGTGAATCGTCGCAGGTTGATATTTTATTTGATCTCTATACGATCGCTTCTTTCGATGACAGCGGTATCACAGGTCATAAAAATGCGTGGATCGCAGAAGCCGGTGAATATGTTTTCTATGCAGGCAGCGATGTCCGCAGTGCTGAAAAAGTATGGTCGTTCACCCTTGATGAAGATGTGGTTTTGTCGCAGGAAACGGAAGCAGCAGCACCTGCTGAAAGCTTTTTGCGTACGGTCGCCGTTATGCAGGATAATGCATTGGTTGCTGTACGGCAGCCTGTGCCGATTGCAACAATCAATCTGAGAGAGCGAATTTTACAGAACTTACCCAATGCAGTTTCCATTACAGGTGACAAAGGCATTCAGCTTTGTGATGTTTCGGATGGAAAAGAATCATTGCAGAATTTTGTTTCGCAGCTTGATCTTAAAGAACTTGAGGCAATCAGCCGCGGTGATTATATCATGAACAGTCCTTTGGGGGCATCCGGTAATGCCGGTGTTCTGGGTGGTGTGTTGGCATCTCTGCGTGAAAAAGGTGTGCCGCCGATTACCTGTACAGACGGCCCGTCGGGTATTCGTCTGAATACGGTTTCCACACTGCTTCCCATCGGTGCGTTGCTTGCTTCCACATTTGATCCCGAACTTTGTAAGCAGTTGTATACGGTGGAAGGCAAGGAAATGGTAAAAACGGGATCCGATATGTTGCTCGGTCCCGGTATGAATATTCACAGAAGTCCTCTTTGCGGCAGAAACTTTGAGTATTTTTCAGAAGATCCGCTGTTGACGGGTAAAATGGGTGCTGCTGTTGTGCAGGGTATTCAGACATACGGCTTGTCGGCTTGTCCGAAGCATTTTGCCTGCAATAACCAGGAAACCAACCGCAATCGGAACGATTCAAGACTTTCGCAACGTGCTTTGCGTGAGATTTATTTAAAAGGCTTTGAGATTTGTGTGAAAGAAGCCAAACCCCTGACCATTATGACTTCCTACAACAAAGTCAACGGTGTCTGGGCACATTATCATTATGATCTTTGCAATGTTATCCTTCGTCAACAATGGGGCTATGACGGTCTTGTGATCACCGATTGGTGGATGCGTTCCTCTGCAAGTCCCGAATTTCCTTCACTTTGTGACAATGCTTACCGTGTGCGTGCCGGTGTTGATGTGCTCATGCCCGGCGGTGGCAGAGCAGGTGTCAAAAAGCCGGACGGTACATTGCTCAGAACATATGGAAAAGAAAACGGCATTTCGTTGGGCGAATTGCAATATACCGCGTCCAATGTTTTGCGTTTGTGTATGAAAAAAACAGAACATGATGCAAAGGAGGAATCGTAATGGCAGCAAAAAAACAGGTTGCTAAAAATGAACCGCAGCAGATGGTCTACGGAAACCGTCGCTATGTCGGTAAAATTGAACGAATCGGTTATGTTCTCAATGATTCGGCAGCCAGTCTGAACATCAATGATTTCAACGACCGTTTTATTTACGATGTTGTCGGTATCCATTTTAAATATCTTGCCTTGCAGGATGTTATTGCAACAGTATGGGACACGGTCAATGATACGTTTATTGGTGTTGTTGTTGAAAAAACACGTACTCGTTGGGGCAAATTCCGTCCCTATCTGTTGCTCGGTCAGTTTCCGCTGACTTTGCTCGGAATGTGGAAATGGCTCATTCCGTTTATTTTTCCGAATGCGCCCGTGGACTATCTTCCGAAATGGATTTTCTATTTTTCAATGTCCATCATCACCGAAACCGCTACCACATTCACCTCTATCGCACACGCAGGTTTTATGTCAACCATAACGCCTGACCCTGTGGAACGAACGGGACTGATTGCCTTGGCAAATGTGGTGTCCCACATTTTTGAAGACGTACCGAAACAAATATTTGGTATTTTCTATGATTTGCTTATTGCTGGTAAAATCAAAGTACCCATGGCAAATCTGTTTGCCGGTTTCGGTATTCCGTGTGCGGTGCTGTCTGCTGCATTTTCGCTGTTTTTCTTCCTGAATACCCGTGAACGTGTTATGCAGACCATCACAAAGCCGAGTGTCAAGCAGGGATTCAAAGCAATCATCAGCAACAAACCGATGCTGATCAATGCCTTATCGTCCTTCTTGTCAGGCTTCAGTATCAGCAAGAGCCGCAATAACTATTACATAGATGTTTTAGGCTCCATTACACTCAAAACCATCGTCGGTATTCCTGCATTCCCCGTCAAGTTCATCAGCTACAGCTTTGTAGCCCCCTTGCGTAAGCGTTTTTCAACCAAAGCACTGTGGATTTTTGAAGATGCATGGACGGATATGCTCTGGATAATTGTCTGGGGAATCGGTTCTATCAATAAGAACTTTATGAAGCGTTCGGTCATGTTGCCCGTATTCTGCATTGAAGAGATCTTTGAAATGTGTGTCTACGGACTTCGCCGTGTTATTCCTGCCGAAATTGACAATGAATCCATGGACTATTGCGAATGGAAAAACGGTTACCGTGCAGAGGCTATGACGGGTGTCACAAAGTCACTCATCGGCAAATTGCAGGCTGCTGTTATGGGTAGTGTCAATAACCTTGTCATGGAAAGAATCGGTTATATTCAGGGACAAACCATCGGTACGCAGACCGATAAGACAAAATGGTGGATCTTTGCTCTCGGAACAGGTATTCCGATTATCACCAGCAGCCTGGGTATTGTGCCGAAGTTCTTCTATCCTCTGTCTGCCGAAAAGCGTGCACAGATGTATAAGGAACTCAAAGAACGCCGCGAAGGTGTTGCCCATATCATGAATGCAGCCGGTGCGGAAGCAGCCGAAGAACTTGCCAAAAAAGAAAAAGAAATTATGAACTGATCTGGAAAGCGGAGACATAAATGGATACTAAAACGATTGAAAAACAGGAAAAAATAGTAGTAAAGAAAAATCCGAAACGGCATCTGAAACGTTTTCTGATCGTTCTGGCTGTCGCTGTCTGCATTGCTGTTGTCGGGACGGTTGCAACCGCTATTACACTCAATAAGAATCTGCAATTTGCTGAAAGTCTCAAAAAGGTAGAGTACGATAATCAGCTTGTGCCTGCGAAGGATGCAAACGGTTCGTATACTTTTGTGACAGACGGTGATTTCAGAGTTATGCAACTGACCGATATTCATTTTGGCGGCGGTTGGATGAGTGCCGGCAGAGATAAAAAGACAATCAACTGTCTTGCAGCCATGATTACCGCTGAAAAACCCGATCTTGTCATTGCAACGGGCGATATTGCATATCCTGTTCCGTTCCAGGCAGGCACATTCAACAACAAAAGCGGTGCAAAACTGTTCGCACAGACCATGGAAAGCCTCGGTGTTTACTGGACATTGAGTTTCGGCAATCATGATACTGAAGCATACAGCTATTACAGCCGCGAAAAAATTTCTGAGTTTTATTCTGCTGATATGCAATACTGTGTGTTCACCGCAGGACCCGAAGACATTGACGGCTACGGCAATCAGTGTATCAGGGTGCAGAACACCAAAGGTGAAATCACGCAGGCATTGTTCATGCTGGACTCCGGTTCGTATACCGACGGTGATATCCTCGGCATCAAGTGGGATTATGACAATGTCCATGATAACCAGATTGCATGGTATGAGCAGCAGGTGGAAGCTTGTAACGAACAGAATGCCGCGTTGGATGCACAGAATGTAAAGTCTATGCTCTTTATCCATATTCCGTTTGAAGAATATAAGTTTGCATGGGAAGAATACAAGGCAAACGACCATCAGAACACCGAAAATGTAACCTATTATTTCGGCAGAGCCGGTGAATCCGATGAGCTTGTTTATAACAGCAAGTATGAAAATAATTTGTTTGAGTCTTTGCTTGAACACGGCACACAGGCTGTTTTCTGCGGTCATGACCATCTCAACTGCTTCTCTGTGGACTACAAGGGTGTGCGTCTGACTTACAGTTTGTCGGTGGATTATCTTGCATATGATATGACCCATTCCATCAGCACGCAAGGCTCACAACGTGGATGTACAGTCATTACCGTACACCCCGACGGAACGGCAGATATCGAACAGAAGAATTATTATAAAGAGGGATATCCGTCTGTGACAGACCTTGAAAAAGAAGAAGTCACACTCCAATGGGATGCCGAATAATAACACGAACAGAAAACGCAGCCACATTATTTTGCGGCTGCGTTTTCTTACTGTGTTTTTGCTAAATTGATGACATGCTTTCCTTTTTTTATTGCTATATCTGTAAATTTTGCAGCACCGCCGGTAATGTGTGCAACATAGGATACAACGTAATCTGCATTTTGCAACATCCAATGATTTCTTTTATCTATGGAAAAACGGGGTGGTGTTTTTTCAAGTCCTTCAGGAAAAAGTGTCTTGTATGTTTTTGTGATGTCTTGTTCTTTTTCGGTTGGCAAATAAGCAAGGACAACATAAAAAGATATATGTGGATATTTCTCTTGCAATTCTTGAAGTGTTCGCATAACCATTCTATCATATTTTCCTTGATTACCAACATAAAAACAGCTTACATTTTTTTGTTCAATTAAACTTATAATTGTATTTTTGAGTGGAACAGCTGCCCAATCCGGCGTGTCTTTGTGCCCGAAAAAAGTACATGTGTGCATAATAAATCTCCCTGTATGGGGATTATATCCCCTTAATAAG
Source organism: Acutalibacteraceae bacterium (assembly GCA_045576275.1). GTDB lineage: Bacteria > Bacillota > Clostridia > Oscillospirales > Acutalibacteraceae > RUG806. Next base: position 35,313 of record JAZNGB010000038.1, on the reverse strand, counting down.
TGAGATTATAACCCCCATAATAAATAATGTCAAGCAAGAGGGGGATGCACATGATCGTTTTTGACAAACTTTGGATGACGATGAAGAAAAAAGGTTTTTCGACTTATACATTGCGTGAAAAATGTGGGATTGACAGCAAAACCATTCGTCGATTGAAGGCAAATGAAAATATAGAAACCAAAACGCTTGATAAGCTTTGCGATGCGTTGAGCTGCAAGCTTGAAGATATTGCAGAATATAGAAGCGAAAAAGAATAGCAGCCACATTTTTGAGGCTGCGTTTTTCTTTTATGATTTGTTATTTTTTCCGACGCGTTGTACAAAACCGATGAGCTGTCCTGATAACACCACCGTCAGCAGGGAATAGGCGATTCTGCGAAGCGGTATATAAGACAGGGACAAAAGCAATGTCAGCAGATCGGATGCGAGGTAGACCCATTGAATTTTGATTTTTAATTTTACGGAAAGTGCCATTGCAAGTGCATCGTCACCGCATGGTGCACCGCCTGCTCTCACGCAAAGTCCTGCACCGATACCGACAAATAAAGCACCGACCAAGGCAGCGACCAACGGATAGTCTGCGATCTGCGGATATACCACGGGGAACTGTTCAAAAATTGCATAGAACAGCGAAAAACCACCGCCTGCGATTGCCGAATAGCCGATGAAATCTTTGCCCAATGTTTTCCATCCGAAGATGTAACACGCAGTATTGAGAACCAAACCCGATATCGCAGGGGACAGATGCAGCCAATGCTCACCGAGCAGCGTAAAACCCAATATACCGCCCTCGGTCACTCCCGATACGGAATGGATATTGTACATTCCGCAAGCAAGAATCGCACTGCCGAGAATCGCCTGCAAACACGGCACGGTTTTTAACTGCGGAATATGTTTTTTGATCGCTTGTAAATCAGCCAATTTTTTACACCTTGTTTTTAAATATTGCTGTGATTATGCCATATTTGACCATGTTTGTCAATTGACACTTTCCTTTCTTGACAATTCAATATAATTTATATATATTAAAAACGAGGTGACCGCTATGAATCCGTTTCGTTCTATACAGGTTGAAAACTGTCTGCCGCATCCGTATCCGTACACCGTTACGGATGTAAAAGAACCGCGCATTTCATTTATTGTTGATTCGGAATATCAGGACGATGCAATCGAATCGGCGAATGTTTGCGTGGACGGCAAAGCGTTTCCCGTGGAGGATATGCTGCATTTTCGCTTGCAGATGCCGCTGAAAGCATTGACACTGTACCGTGTGGATGCGGATGTGTGCCTGAAAAGCGGTGTGTGTGGCAGCAGCTTTACGCATTTTTTAACAGGAAAACTCGATTCTGCGTGGCAGGCACAATGGATTTCACATCCCACGTACCGTGTGCCGAAAAAAGGCTCTCCGAAGCCCGTCTGCTTTAAGCATGTATTTTCCTGCGGCAAGCAGATCAGATCCGCATATCTGCTGTCTACCGCCCTCGGAATCTATACCTTCACAATCAATAACCGCACGGCACAGAGGGAATATTTTACCCCCGGCTTTACGTCCTATAAAAATCAGCTTCAATATCAGGTTTATGATGTCAGGAAGCTGCTTTGCGAGCAGAATGAAATCAGCTTCACCGTTGCAGGCGGCTGGGCGTGCGGTCTGTTTACCTATCACCGTGTCAATGCCATCACCTGTGACCGTCAGTATCTTCTTGCCGAATTGCATATTGAATATGAGGACGGCACAAGGCAGGTCATCTGCACGGACAAGGACTGGCTTGTGACGGAGGACACCCCTGTACGTGCCGCCGAATGGTATGACGGTGAGGTGTATGATGCAACCTTTGATCCGTCAACGGCGGTTTATGTGCCCGTATCTGTGCAAAAGCCGCCCGTGCAGCCGAAGCTGCTTGCACACTACGGTGAAAGGGTGCAGGTCAGCCGTGTTTTTAAGCCTGTCAGTGTGCAGAAAGCCCCGTCGGGTGAATATATTTATGATTTCGGTCAGAATTTTGCAGGTGTCATCCTTGCAAAAATTAACGGCAAAAGGGGACAACAGATCCGTTTTCGTCATGCTGAAGTGCTTGTGGACGGCGAGCTGTTCACCAAGGCATTGCGTTCTGCAAAAGCGGAGATTCAGTATACCTGCACAGACGGAGAACAGGTTTATTCTCCGCAATTCACCTTTATGGGATTTCGCTATGTCGGTGTCAGCGGTATTGAACCCGATGATCTGATCCTGCAAGGCAATGTGCTGACATCCTGTTGCAACAATGAAATCGGTACGTTTTCGTGTTCCGATGAGCGGTTGAACCGATTGTATCAGAATATTTATTACAGTGCGATCTCAAATTTTATTGATATTCCGACCGATTGTCCGCAGCGAGATGAACGCATGGGATGGACGGGGGATATTGCTTTGTTTGCCTCCACCGCCTGCCGTATGTTTGATATGAGCCGTTTTTTTGACAAATGGCTGCTTGATTTAAAATCCGAGCAGGGCAAAGGTGGCGGGTTTCCGATGGTGATTCCGCAACAAGGATCTAAAATGCCTGTGCTTGCAACCTCCTGTTGGGGAGATAGTTGTATTCTTGTGCCATGGGCACTGTATATGGCAACGGGGAATCAGGACATCCTTGTCCGTCAGTATGATGCAATGTGCAAGTTCCTCAATGCGGCAAAATTCTGGGCATCGCTCACATCGCCAACAAAACACGGACGAAATATATGGAGATATCCCTTCCATTACGGTGACTGGTGTGCACCGGGTGAAACGAATGTGCAGTGGCTTATGAAGGGCCAATGGATCGCCACCGCATTTTATGCCAATTCCTGTTTTCTTGTGTCGCAGATTGCCGAAATCATCGGCAAAAAGCAGGATGCAGAGCATTACCGCCAAAAAGCAGAGGAAATCTGCGAATCTTACCGTAAGGTATTTACCGATGGTTACGGTAAGCTTAAAAAGGAATTTCAGACCGCGTATGTCTTACCCCTTGCATTCGGTATGACAAAAGGAACAGAAACCGAACAGATGGTGAAGAATCTTGTCCGTCTGATCGAAGAAAACGATAATTGCCTGCAAACGGGCTTTCCCGGGACCCCTTATCTTTTGTTTGCACTTGCCGACAACGGGTATGCGGATAAGGCATATGAGGTGTTGTTGCAGGAAAAATGCCCATCCTGGCTGTATGAGGTCAGGGCAGGCGGTACAACCATTTGGGAACGCTGGGATGCACTTCGTCCGGACGGTACGGTCAATACCGGCAAAGAGGATGAAAAAGACGGCGGTATGGTTTCATTTAATCACTATGCCTACGGTGCTGTCGGTGACTTCCTGTATCGTCGTGTGGCAGGTCTTGAGCCGACATCGGGCGGTTTCAGAACCTTCCGTGCAGCACCTGTCCCCGGAGGCGGTTTGCGGAATGCGAAAGCTTCCATCTGTACACCATTCGGCACGGCTGCTTGTGAATGGACACATGAAAACGGTGTTTTCACAATGACCGTCACGGTTCCTGTCGGTACTACTTGCGAAGCTGTACTTCCCGACGGCACAACACAAACACTTGCATCGGGAACTTATACACTGCAATGTGGCCATTTGTAATAGTTTTGCGGTTATAACCCGAAAAACTTTAAAAAAATTACAAGTTTTGCGATTATATTCCAAACAAGCACCCGTCAACCATTTTCATTGGTTGACAGGTGCTTGTTATCTGAAAATCAATATTCCGCGACGATTACGCACTTGCCGTCGGTGGGTTCTGCTTTGAGAATGCAGTTGCCCAGAGCTGTTTCCTCAAGTGTGTATTTTGCGGTGGAGAGAATGTTTTTCGGCTTTTTACCGAGGAAAATCTCTGTCGGAGCCTTGATGTCGGCATTTCCCGTGTAATGAAGTGCAAATTCATTTCTATTGCGGTCAAAACCAAAGGATTTGATCTCACCTGCAACCGCTGCAGGGTACGGACGGGCAAGAATTTCGCCAATGCGACCGGTGTGCAGCTCGTTATTGTAGTGCCAGTATGTCTGGCTCCATTGGTTTTTGTCAAACTTGCGGATGAGATGTTCAAGAGCAGGATACTCTTTTGAACCGCTGACCATGCCGCCCCATTCACCGACCAGCACGGGGACACCCAGTCTTTGCTGTGTGCGTTCATGTTCATTGAAGATCTGATCAATGCGGAAGGGACTTGCAAAGTTTGTGAGCGGTGTGTCAACCGTCAGGTCATAACCGTGCGGTGCAAATGCAAGATTCTTTTCTTCCGATCCGTCATCGTAGGTCAGCTTCGGTGTGGAACAGGGAATGCCGAGGTTGGAATAATAGCAATTCTCCATGAAGATGATACCCTTGTCCGTGACCTCGCGGATGGTTGCTGCCGAACGCTTGAAGAACGGATAATAGCGATTGATATCAAACTCGTAAATCTCTTTTTTGCCTGCATCCACAATCTGACCGTACAGTTTTTCATCATTGATGCAATCCACGCAATTCAGGATCTCACCGCTTGTAAGAGCCTTGATTGCTTTTTTGCGGTCAAAACGCGGATCTGTGGTGACGATTTTGACAACACGCTTGACGAGGTTGCGGAAGACCTTACCGCCGGGGGTGCCCGGGAAGGGTTCGTTGAGGACATCAAAACCGATCAAAGCAGGTTTGTCTTTGAGGTATTCCACGGTAAAACGGAGCATATCGCAGAACCAATCCTGCAAACCTCTGCCTTGTACATTTGCGTTTTCCCAGAATGCATCAAAGGACTTGTGGACGGGCTTGCGGAAAAAGTAACCTTCTGCCCAGATGACATAGATCTTTTTCAGCTTGTCGCCGTCTATGGATGCCCATGCAGGTGCACCGTCTCCATATCCTGTGCCAAAATCGGAATACAGGTCCTGATGCAAGTCGAGAAATGCATACATACCGTATTTTTCGCACCAGTCAAGTGCCTGTCGCATACTGTCAAGATATGCTGTGTTGTATTTACCCGGTTGGGGTTCAATGCCCGACCAGACACAACCCAAACGAACCATGTTGCCGCCGTCAAGAGCAATCAGACGGAAGTCTTCTTCAGACCAGCCGGGAAGTTCGGGACTTTTGTTGACAATGTTCATGCCCTGGAAAATGCGTTCTCTGCCAAATTCGTCAATGAATTTTGTACCTTTGGTAAGGATGTCGGTCATTATGATGCCTCCTGAAATAAAATTTAGGGGTTATTTATGTTGGTTTATTTCTTTTCGGTTGCTCTGATCCAGGCTACTGTATCCTGCAGGGATTCAAGCAGGGGACGGGGTTTGTAATCAAGTTCTTTTGCAGCCTTTTCATAAGAGAAGTTGCAGTTGGAGCAGAGTTTGCGGATAGAGTAACGGGTGAACAAAGGTGTAGCATCAGCAGCTTTGTAATAGGCTTCCATCAGAGGAGCAAATGCGTAGCAGAGCTTGTAGCCGATGCCGATTTTGGGTTCCTTGTTACCTGCTGCTTTTGCAAGCAGACGGATGAATTCATCAACCGTGCACATCTGGTTGCAGGCGATGTAGCAGCTGCCGGGAATGCCCTTGAATGCAGCCGCACGTGTCAGAAGAGCAACGTCACGCACGTCAACGAAGTTGTAGCCGCCAAAGGTCAGGGTAATGGGGAATTTGCCGCCCATGAACATACGGATCATGCTGCCGACGGAGGAAACCTTGAAATCATAGGGTCCCATGCAAGCTGCAGGCTGCACAACAACAACATCAAGACCGTTGTTGCCCTGGTTGTCAAGAACATACTGTGTGGCTTCTGCTTTTGTTTTTGCATACGCACCTTCGAGGTTGTCGGGGTTGTAGTCATATACTTCTGTCATGACCTGATTGTCAGGCAGGGGTACATATGTATCAACGGAAGACATATAAACCAGACGCTTGACACCGCAGGCAAGGCAAGCCTTGACAACGTTCTTGGTGCCTTCGACGTTGATTTTGTAAATCATGTCTTCATAGCCTTCTTTGATTTCAACGCAGCCTGCTACATGGTAAACGACTTCGCAGCCTTCAAAAGCCTTAAGCAGAGAATCGTAATCTGTTACGTCACCCTTGACTTTTTCAACGTCCATGCCTTCAAAATAGCCGGGGTCTTTGCGAAGAATGATACGGGTTTTGTCGCCGTTTGCGAGCATTTCTTTCAGAAGAGCAAAACCGACGTGGCCGGTGGAACCGGTCAATGCATAGATTTTTTCAGACATTTCTTACACCTATCCTTTATTTTTATATTTTTATTATTTATATCACAGTGACCATGCACTGTAAATGTAATACCAGATACCGAAACTGTGAAATGCACTTCCGATGAGTACAAAAACATGGAAAATGCTGTGGTAATAGCGTTTCTTTTTGCCGATTGCATACAGCACCATGCCGATGATATATGCTGCACCGCCGCCGAATACGCTGACGAGCGTGCCGACAGGGAAGTGCTTGATCATAGCAGGAAGCCCCGTCAGGGAGAGAGTCAGCCCTGCAATCAGGGTGAATGCAAGGCGGAACGGTTTCGTTTTTTCAAAGTTGATGATTGCCATCAGAATGCCGGCTGCAAAAGATGCCCATGCGGTTATCCACATGATTTTTGCAATGGTCGGTTCATAGTCATACAGCAAAGCAGCCGATGGGGTTGCACACCCTGCAATGGCAAGAAAGACCATGCAATGATCGATGACCCTGCATATTTTCTTGACTTTGCCTTTTTGAACGCCGTGGTACACGGCTGAGGCGGTGTACATGATGATCATGGAAAGACCAAATACGACCGCGCAGACGGTACGGATGGGGTTGCCGATTTGTATGGCACCGTAAAGACACGCAATAAAAACAAAAAGACTTGCAACTGCCCCGAATGCATGGGTCAGTGTGTTGTAGAATTCTTCTTTTTTCGTGTAATCAACAATGCTTACATTTTGCATAATACATCATTCCGTAAAAATTAAAAATAAATCGTTTACATTGGTCCCCGTAGGACCTGTCATCAACAATGCATTGCCGTCAAGAAGGGCATTGTATGCATCGTTGTTTGCAAGACTTGCAGCCACATTTTTTTCGTTGTTTTCAATCGTTGCAGCCGTGTTACCGTCAACAAGTCCGCCGGCTGCATCTGTCGGTCCGTCTGTTCCGTCCGAGCTGCCTGCAAGAAATACAACATCTTTTAGGTCTTTTAAAAGGGTGGCAGCAAAAAGAGCTGCTTGCTGGCTTCTGCCTCCTTTTCCGTTTCCTTTCACCGTTACGGTTGTTTCGCCACCGTAAATAAAGGCATATTTCCCTTTGTTGGCGGTACGGTATTGCAACGCGGTCGAGATTATACGTTTTACAGCTTCTTGTGCATCGCCGGTGAGGTTTGTTTCTGTTTGTACAACTGTATACCCTCTGCGTTGGGCTTCATTTGCAGCCGAAGAGCACAACCTGTTGACATCGCCGACAATGCAAAAATGCGGTTGCTTTGTAAAAACGGCTTTCGGGGGAATGTGGTTCAATGCCCCGTCTTTGTTCAGATTATATCGTTTGACAATCTCTGCAAATCGATCATCGGAAGCAGGATCGGGTTGTGTGGGGCCGGATGCAATAACATCGGGTCTGCTGCCGGGCACATCCGAGAGAGCAAACGTGAATATTTTTGCAGGTGCCATATGGGTAGCAAGTCTGCCACCTTTTATTGCGGAAATGCGTTTGCGGATGCAGTTGAGTTCATATATGTCTGCACCGCTTTTCAGCAGAATATCTGTCATATTCTGCTGTTGGTCTTTTTTTATCAAAGGCAACTCAAACAATGCCGAGCCGCCACCGGACAGAAGAACAACACAGATATCTTCTTCTTTTAAATCTGCGGTTTTTTGCAGCACATACCGTGCGGCTTTTTCGGAATTTTCATCGCTGATGGGATGACCGCTTTCAAAGCAGGTACATTTTGCAGCATTGAACTCCCCGAGATGTCCGTATTTTGTCACAACAACCGCTTCCTGAATGTTGTGTTCTCCGATCGTGTCGTATGCCGCCTGCATCATGGGAACGGATGCTTTTCCGATACTTAAAACAAATCGGCATTTTGAAAAATTCTCTTTTTTAAGAGCCTTGCAGGTGCTTTCATAGGGATTTGCTTCGTTGACGGCTGTGCCGAAAACAGCAAGTGCATCGGTTGCGAGAGCTGAGAGTACAAGCGGTTCTTTTATTATGTATGGCTGTATGGATTTTTTCATTTTCTGAGCGAAACAACCGTATGCATATGGTCACGGTTCGGATATACCAGTTCATGCAGAAGTGTTTCAACCTGATCGGTTATGCCGAGAATCTTGCCGATCTCCTTTTTCTTGAACGGCACTTTCCGGAGAATTCTTCCGGGCAGTGTTGATACATTGATCGCTACCGTTTTTGCAGCTTCCGGCATATCCTTAGCACCGCGGCTGCCGTCAAAAACGAACAGGAAGATGGAAACAATGTAATCAAACAAGCGATCATTTGCAATTTCTTTGGCAGCCTTTTTGCAGATGGCTTTGCCGAATGTCAATGCGTTTACGGTTTTGGCTGCTTTGCCGACAGAAACCGTCATCAGTTTTTTTGCACCGAATTTGAAAATCGGATAGATCTTTTGCAGGGGTTTGATGCGAATACCCATCGCACGCAAACGCTCGTCGAGATCTTCGCAGTTGTTTTGTGATGCGTCGAGAATATTTGTCAATATGCCGACAGTGTGGTCTTTTAAGTATTCTGCGGTGCAATCCTTGCCGTCCACCGTGAAATGCTGAATCTGTTCTGCAAACACTTCGGCATTGCCGTTTTCGTCGATTTGAAGATAGTCAATTGCCCCCGGATGACCGCAGAGGGAACCGACGTTGACCTGGGTGATGGTGTTTCCGTCGGCAGAAGTCAATGCACTTATTCTTTGCATGTGGGAATGACCGACGAAGATCAGTCGCAATCCGGCATCTGCAAGGCGGCCAGCTCTGTATTCATTGTTGCCGATTTTTTGAGATTTGTTGACAAGGGGGACAAGATTTTCAAGCAAAAGATGATGTTGTGCTGCAAATATGTAAGCACCGTCTTTGTGTGCCTGTTCAACTTGTTCGCAAATCCAGGCAAGATGTTCTTCGGAATAACCCGAGCTGCCCATACCGTCCTGGTCGTCTTCAATGGCGAGCAGACGTACTTTTTCGGAAACGGCATAGCAATAGGAGCATTTATCGAGATGTGTGCGATATTCGGAAAGAATTTTATCTTCTCCGAAAATGCGGTAGTCTTCGCGAAGTTTTGTCGGGGTATATACATCCGTCACAGGGGAGACTTCCGTTCCTTTGTAACTGCGTGCGTGTCCGTCGCAGCACCAATCATGGGTTGCGGTTGTCAGAAATACGGGAATGCTTTTGTTCAGTTCCAGCATTTTTTCGCGGATTTCATTATGGGATGCGGTTTCACCGTCATTGGAGATGTCGCCTGCAATGACAACGGCATCCAGTTTTTCTTCTTTGAATCGGGCAAATGCAGCATCAATGATGTCGCCGGTTTCTTTTAAGCATTTCTGGTCACTGCCCTGACGCAAGTCGAAAGCACGTCCGTCGGCACCCAATGTTTTTGAATAGTGATGCAAATCCGCAATAACTGCAATTCTCATATTTTCTATCCTCCATACACATTCACAAACAGTATATCATAATTATAAATAAAAAGTAAAGAATATTTTCCAACTTAAATAAAAAGAAAGAACACAACCGTCGTTGCTCGGTTGTGCTCTTACTAAGTGGTAGTATGTAACTCCTTCATTAGGTGAAGTTATTTTATCAAATGCGAATAAAAAAAACAACAAAAGCACAAATAATGGCAATGACAAAAAAGTTGCCATTATTTGTTATTTTGCATAAAAAGTACTTGCATATTGATTTGTGATAAATTATAATAAGATTACAAAACAGGATACATTTTATTTAATGGTCAAATCAGTTAAACTTTGTATATTTTTTAACAATAGTAAATATTGTGTCTTGTTGTATCCCGCTGAAAAATCCGGATGTTTGGAGATTATTGTTTTGCTGACACAACGAATAAAAGTACTCAGGACCGTTTTGGGATGGTCAAATACAGATATTGCCCGTATTGCAGATTGTTCCCCTTCGCATATCAGCAAAATCTGCACGGGAAAAAGAGTCCTCAAAGAAGGCGGAGAAGCTGCCTTGCAATTTGCACAGGCAATTGTAAGCTTTGCACAAGAAGAGGGATATGCGGATTTGTTAGGGCAAATTTGCGGCCTCGATGAAAAGAATCTGACTGCACAAGAGGTGTCGGGGTGGTTGTTCGGTTTCGGAGATGTTACATCTGCCGGGACTTTGAGCAGTGGGCAAAGCAAGCAGAAAAACAAAGCGGAACAATGCGGTGAAAAGCTCGACAGCATGATGGAACTGCTGCAAATCAGCAATGTGCGGTTGAGTCGGTTTCTGAATGTGGATGCATCGCTTGTCAGCCGTTTCAGAAACGGAAAACGCTCTTTGCAACACAATGAACAGTTGATAGAACTGATGTGCTCATTTTTTGTCAGCCAAATGCAGCATCTTTCGTTAACCGAAGAAGTGGCTGCATTGACGGAAACGGATGTTGCCGATTTGTGCTCCATCCGTGCAAATGAGAAATTGCAGGAATGGTTGATGCAATCTGCAACCAAAAAGAAGAGTACATCGCGTACCATTGAATATATGCAGATGTTTTTGCCGTTGACGCAGATTTCATCGGAAGAATTGGTTGCGCGAATTGAAAAAATAGCGGATGAAGAAAAGCAGGATACCTATTGGGGAATCAAAGGTGTCCGCAATGCAGCCATGCGGCTTTTGACGGAAGCCGCAGCCGAAGGCGGCGGTGTGGTATATATGTATGCAGACCAGAGTTTGCAATGGCTGCTGGAAGATGCTTCTGTATTGCAGTTGTGGTATTTGTGCTGTGCCATGTGTATCAGCAGGAATGTGCGGATTGTTGTGATTCATGATGTCAACCGCAATGTGGCTGATATGGCTAATGCCATGCAGGTCTGGATTCCGTTGTTTTTGACAGGCTATGTTACACCCTATTATTGTCCGTTGAATCGCGGCAGCCGTTTTACGCATATGTTGTTTCTGCGACCGGATCTGGGGGCAATCTCTTCCGTTCATGTGCAGGGGGCGGAGAATAATAATTATTACGATTACATTACCGATCCGCGGAAGCTTTCGGCATTGCATTCTGAGTTTAAATCATTGATTTCGCATAGTGAAAAACTCATTGATGTCTTTTCGCAGGACGGTTTTCTGGTCTATTATGACAAATTGCTTGAGGGTGCAAGAAAAACGGGTCTCAGTGTTGCCCTGCTGAATGCACCTTCCACGGTTACAATGCCCGAAGAAGTATTGCAATCTCTGCTTGATCGCGGTGAAGTGGCATCTATCAAGAAAGAATTGATTCTTGAAGCACGTAAAAGCATACGGGCTGTCATGGAAAACGGCACTGTTACAGAGTTTATTTCATTGCCTGACATGCAATCTGTACGGGATGAAAAGTGGAGAGTATGCATCGGAGAGTCAATGGATGTCGGTGAAGTGTGCTATACGTATGATGAATACTGTGCACATATCAACGAAATCATCCGTTTGCTTGAAACGCAGTCGAATTTCCATTGTTGTCTGTTGCAGCAAAGTCCGTTTACGGGAATGCGGATTATTGTATTTGAAGACCGTGCCGTGATCATCCGATTGCATGCACCGACTGCCGCTTTTGTTGTGCGGAATCCTTTTTTCGCAAAAGCTTTGGCAAAGCTTTTGACGGATTATTATTCGTACAATTCCATTCCGAAAGATAAGTTGACAGAAAAATTAAAAAAGCATTTGGAAGAATAAATTCTGCTGTCGCTTTTATGACAGAACAAATTGAAAGAGATTTCATTTATGTTATTTTTATTGGTGTTTGTTTCTTGTTGTGCGGGAGCCGTTTGCGGATTCGGCGGCGGTGTTATCATAAAACCCGTACTTGATTTTGTGCAGTTCGGCACAATGCAGACGATTAATTTTCTTTCGAGCTGTACGGTGCTGAGTATGAGCCTGTATACAGTCGGTGCATCGTTTGTCCGCAAGGAAAAGAGTGTACGGACAGCCGTTTCAACACCGCTGGCGATCGGGGCGATTGCAGGAGGTGTGCTTGGTAAAGCGTTTTTTTCTTATCTTCTTGAACACGCACCGCAACCCGGAGCTGTCAAAGGGGTGCAAGCACTGGTGCTGATTGTGCTGACGGTATGCTGTTTGCTTTATATCTTTTTTAAAAAGCACATCCGTCCGTTGCAGACAAACAGTATGTTGACAGCTTGCGGTATCGGTGTTTTTCTCGGTACGGTATCGGGTTTTTTGGGAATCGGCGGCGGTCAGTTCAATCTGATCGTTCTGTATTTCTTTTTCGGAATGAATACCAAAACGGCAGCCACCAACAGTCTGTATATTATTTTGCTCAGCAAACTTTCAAATTTAGCCGTGCAGATCGCTACCCACAGCGTTCCTTCTTTTGCGTGGTCTGCATTGCTGTTGATGATTGCCGCAGGGATTGTCGGCGGTATGGTCGGAAGAAGCGTTAATAAAAAAGTATCTGACAAAACGGTTGACAATCTGCTGAAAACTGTGTTGTGTATTGTCATTCTGATCTGTTTGCACAATGCCGTGACAGGTTTTTTACAATAGGAGTTAAAATATGAAAATTCCGCGAAAACTTTTTTCCGGTTGGCATGGTGGTTGCCATTGTCAGGGCATTGCCGTGGATTTACAAAAGGGATATATCTATTATTCCTTTACAACGAAATTTATCAAGTCCGATTTGAAAGGAAATGTTATCGGTACGGTCGAAAACCTGACGGGACATTTGGGTTGTATTGATTTTCATGAATCGGATGGCAGGGTATACGGCTCCCTTGAATACAAGAACGATTGCATCGGTAAGGGGATTCGCAGTGTACTCGGTGTCGAGCAGGAGAATGAAGAAGGATTCTACTGTGCGATTTTTGATTGTGAACGCATTGACCGTGTCGGAATGGATGCCGAAACGGACGGTGTGTGCAAAACGGTATATTTGCCGACGGTTGTTGCCGATTACAAGGCAGACGGACACAGATACGGCTGTTCCGGTATTGACGGTACAGCCTGGGGACCCGTTTGCGGAAGTGGCGACCAAAAAGAATATCTGCACATTGCCTACGGTATTTACGGCGACATAAACCGTACAGACAATGACTGCCAGGTGATTCTGTGTTACGATGCCGAAAACTGGTGGGACACGATTGCACAGCCCTTGTCGCAATCTGCACCGCATAAAAAAGGACCGCAAGATCCCTTGTATAAATTCTTTTTGCATACGGGAAACACAGAATGGGGTATTCAGAATCTTGAGTACGATGCCTGCAGCGGTGATTATTATGCTGCTGTTTACAAGGGCAAAAAGCCGCAATTTAAAAATTACGATATGTTTGTCATAGACGGTTCGGTTGCACCGAAGACGGAAAAACATCCCGTAAGCGGTGAAACAGTTTCATTTTTGACTCTGAAAAAGCAGAAAAACGGTGAGGACGGAATTTTCTTTCATTACGGTTCAACGGGTATGTTTTCTCTCGGTGACGGACGGTTTTATTTTTCCCGACATTTCCGTCACAAAAAACACGGACAAGCAACAAGAGTGCAGCTTTATAAACGAACCGAAAATGCAAAAAATAAGTTCAAAAAGGTAGTTTTTTGATTTGCATTTTGTGCGGTGTTTGCGGTATGACAAGAACACCTGCTGTTATTATGGATTATTACAATGCCGAATTCGTTAAAATAATCAGCATGAAATACGGTTTTACACCGATGCAGGCATTTCATTTCGCAGTTTTGCAGGTTCGGAAATTCACCGAATGCTGTCTGACAAAAAATATGAAATGTGGGAATTTGGTGCCACTGCCATTTTTGATATGTGGGAAAGTGAAAAAATTACGGGCGACCCGAGAAATTCTCTGTATCTCAGGAGGGGGGATTGTCGTGAGCCGTGAAATGGCTTTTTTATGTATCTGACCGAACGGTATGCTGAATATAAAAACACAACCGCAGGAAATGTCCTTGCACAATGGGACAATGCTGGCATAACGTGCAGGGTTTTCAATCTGTATGAGTTGTATCACTCCGAAGCAATTGAAAATGCCTTTATCGATATTGATCGGTGTATGACAACAGAATAAGAAAAAAGGTTGTATCAACATCTGTTTTTGATGCTTTGATACAACCCTTTTTTATGTATGAATCTTTATTGCTTTTTCAGCAGATCACGGATTTCTGTAAGCAGCTCAGCCTGTTTGAGAGTGCTTTCTTCCAAAGCATCCTGACGGGCTTTGATTGCGGCAGCTTCTTCATCAGCCTTCTTTTTGGCTTCGGCAGCTTCTGCTTCTGCTTTGGCTATTTTTTCGCTTTCAAAACGTTTTTTGATGTTCATGATGATACGAAGAACAACAAAAATGCAGAACGCAGTGATCAAAAAGTCAATGACCGTTTGCAGCCATGTGCCCCAGAGGATGGCAACTTCTTCTGCCACAACCGCACCTGCAGCATCAAGCTGTGCTTCTTTGACAACAATCTTCAGGCTGTCGAGATTACCGCTTTGGATGAAGATGGCAACGAATGGGTTGATGATGTAATTGACAAGACCTGTGACGATTTTACCGAACGATCCGCCGATGACCACACCGACTGCCATGTCGATGATATTGCCTTTGGTAATAAAATCTTTGAAATCCTTGAAAAAAGTGATATCTTTTATGCTTTTCATTGTAAAAAACCTCTTTATCTGTAATATTTTGTCGAAAGAATACGTAAAAAAATTATTTCACTTCCCACAGAATGGGTCTTGTCAGGATGCCGATGTCACGAAGCACATATTCATAGCTCCATGTGCATCCTTCCGTTCTCCATGCGTCGGGGCCGTGCCAGGAATGTTTGTTGTTGCTCAGATGAACGGGGCCGAAGCTGTTGAAACGGTTGCCGAACAAGGTGATGTCAATGTTGTGCACCCCTTCACCGAGATTTTCAAGAATGCATTTGTAGGGCGGATAGATGATGTTTTCCATGTCCTTGCCGTCTACCGTCACTTTCATCATGGTTCCGAAATAACGGGTGGCTTCCAGGGTGATGTTGTCTCCTTGTGCTTGCAGGTGATAGGTCACATTGCCGCCATAGAAGGGGAGTTTTTGGTTTTTGAGTGTATCGAAATACAGTTTTTCGGGCAATGCGGTAATGCACTTGTCGGTGCCGGTTACGCTGACACCGAAGTTGCCCAGAATATAACACCATTCGGTGTTGGTTGTGGCACCGAAGGGAAGGGTTACGGTGAGGATGTTTGCACCTTTTTGAATCGTGGGCAGATTGACGGTTTTGATTTGCTTGTCCACATACCAGCCGTTGATGTCGTTTGCGACCGTTACACCGTTGAATGTGATTTTTGCATTTTCGGCATCTTCCAGAGCAAGCAATGCACCTTCGTATTCGATGTCGCTGTTGACGGTAAAACGCAGGCTGATGCTGTGCTTGATTTCTTCTTTTTCAAGTACCCACGGCTGTGCGACACCGCCACCGCGTTCGGGAAGGTCAAGTATTTCTCTGACAATATTATCAAGACGGAGAATTTCTTCTTCCGGTCTGAAATCGCCGCCGTCGAATGCAAATTCTGCCATATCCAACAGCAATACATTTTGTTCGGAAAGCGAATAAGGAACGCTTGCAGGAACGGAAACGGGATTGATTTCAACAAAAAGTTTTGTATTCTTTTCGGTTTCGGTTTTGCCGGGAATCAGTTTGAGCAAAAGACTGTCGTAATCGAACAGTGTTTTATAAAGAACGGTCATGCCGTTTGTATAAACACATTGTGCAGCGTAGGTTTTTCCGTTCTGCGTGTCATACACAACAGGTGTCCATTCACCGACAATCTGAATTTGCAGATCGTGTTCACGGCAAACGGATTTGTTGTAAGGCTCGCAGCAACGGCTGATGAACAACCAGTTGCAGTCATTGTCCTCGCGAAGCTGATAAAGGAAGCCGTCAGCCAGGGAACCGTCCTGATCGCGTATTGCAAGTGTGCGGTTGCTTTCGAGTGCGGTAAGCAGTTGTGCACGGTCATACGAAATGCAGACCGATGCATCAAACAAGGCTTTTCCTCTTTCACTCGGTACACCGTTTTCGAGCGTGGGGGCACTGCCCATGAAAATGAGTTTGCCGCCTGCTTTTCTAAATGCTTCCAAGCGTTCAAGGGTTGTGCTTCTGAGTGTTTCGCAATCGGGCACAATGATCGCATCATAAGCCATTTTGCCGACCTGCAACGGTACACCGGCATTTGTGCAGAGGGTCGGGAAGAGGGATTCGCTGATGAAGTTGAAGTCAATGCTTCCCCCGAGCAGCCAATCGGTGACATTCTTGAATTTTGCATCCATGTTGTCGCGGAGAAGGGCTGTCTTGTCGTTTGGTCCCCAATGCAGCCAGAAGCTTTCAACGGGATGAATCACACCGACTTTGACAACGGGTTTTCCTCTTGTCATGGCTGTGTTGACACGTGCAAAATGGTCTTCAAGGACGGAAAATTCTTTCCACCACGGGGATTGATAGTGAATGGTTGCAGGGTAGTCACGCTTGGCTTCACCGCCCATTGAGTACCAGGAAAGGTGCGGTACGCGGATGGTGACACCCAAAGCCGCCTGCCAGTCACCGTGCAGTTTGTATCCTCTGAAATCGTAGTCCCATCCGGTGACCCCGTACAGCTCACTGAGCATGCCTTCTCTGCCAAACTGATGTACGGCGGATTGGGTCTGTTTTGCGGTTGTAAACTCAAAGTTTGCACACAGCATATCAATACCGGGCAGATCGAATCCTCTGTAAGAACGCATGGCTTCACCGAGTGCTGCTGTCTGGCTGCGAAGCGTCGGTTCTTCCATCATATGGCCTGTCAGAGCAATGCCGTTTTCGCGACACCATGTGCCGCAGACATCTGCAAATGCGGCTGCAAACCGTTCTGCAATGTGGTCATGATAGTGATAACGGACAACGGAGAGTTTTCCGTCGGGCAACTCCCAGAACAATTCAGGGAGTGCCGCAAGTAAATCTTCATTGTACTGTGCCTTGTATGTTTCGGGCAGATCATCTGTCCAGGGCATGAAAATATCGTCCGTGTCGGTGGAATTGTTAAGAAGCTGTTTGCGTGTGAACTGCGGCTCGTCCGTAAAAATGGAGGGAATTGTATCACCGAAACTGTCACCGACCGTTTCCTTGTATCGTTCGTGGGTCACTTCCACAAAACGCTGTACGGCTTTCGGATTGAGGGTGTCAAGGTAAGTCTGGTTGTTGTACCACGGAGAAGGTGCATGAATCTTTAAATATGCATACCATTTAGTGCCTTTTGCTTCGTCGTTTTCCCCGATCTGTCTGTAGTTTTTTAAATACCCGTCTGCATCCAGCTCAATATCGTAGCAGGTGATGAGATGTCCCTTGCCGTCACGGCTGCCCTCGGAACGCGAATCCATGAATTTGGCTTCATCTGTTCCGTCGTCGCAAGGCTCGGTTGTCATCAGCAGACAACGGGCACGGTACTGTTCGTCTTTTGTAACCAGACCGCCTGCCGCACCTGAGGGCCAACGGTCTTCGTCATAAAGCCAGGCAAGCATTTCTTCTGCTTTGGCTTTGTCAACGCAGCCTTTGATAAGATTCATAAATTCGTCGGACAGATAGTTCGTGGACATACCTGTACGCACGTGCATGTGGAAACCGCCAAGCCCCATTTCTTTAAAAATCTCAATTTGGCGACTGAGCTCATCCGCTTTCAAATCACCGTTCCAAGCCCAGAACGGTGTGCCTCTGTATTCGCTGGTCGGATTCCTGAATAATTCGTCTGTCAGGGAAGGTGCCGTGTTTTTCTTATACAGCATCGTTTTTTCCTCCGTTTTTCATAAATGTATAAAGCAAGAAAAGCCTGTGCTTATCGGGCACAGGCTGATTTTATAATTTCAATGGCTTCGTCGAGCATTTCGTCGGGAATATTCAATGCAGGCAGCAGACGCACTTTTGTTTTTGCAGTCAGGCACAAAACGCCTTTTTCCATGCAGGCTGCAACAACATCTTTTGCTTCCTTTTCGGTTTCAATGCCGATCATAAGACCGAGTCCCGAAACGGATTTCACACCTTTTGCACCTTGCAATGCATTGAAAATCCGATTGCTTTTTTCGGTGACTTTTGCAAAAAATGCATCGTCCATGCGTTCAACAATGCTCACAGCACCTGCACAGCAGACAGGATTTCCGCCGAATGTGGAACCGTGATCACCGAAGCCGAGTACGGATTGTGTCTTTTCACCAAGCAGGCAAGCACCTATGGGAAGTCCGCCACCCAATCCCTTTGCTGTGGTGACAACATCAGGGGTGATACCGTAATGCATATAGGCATACATAGCACCTGTTCTGCCGTTACCGGTCTGCACTTCATCAATGATGAGGATAATGTCCTCTTCTTCGCAGAAAGCTGCCACCGCTTTTACAAAATCGGCATCCAGAGCAATGACACCGCCCTCACCCTGTACGATCTCCATCATAATGCCTGCTGTTTTTTCCTGCAAAGCAAGTGTTTTCAATGCTTCAAAATCGTTGGCAGGGGTGTGAACAAAGCCGGGAGTCAGAGGGTTGAACAGTTCATGGTAATGCTCCTGTCCCGTTGCGGCAAGGGTCGTCAGTGTTCTGCCGTGGAAACTGTTTTCAAGTGTGATGATGGTGCTGTATTCGGTCCCTTTTTTGTCTTGTGCATATTTACGGGCTGCTTTGATGGCACACTCATTGGCTTCCGCACCCGAATTGCCGAAAAACACTTTTTTCAATCCTGTCTTTTCGCACAGAAGCTGTGCAAGACGGGCACAGGGTTCGGTGTAATACAGATTGGAGGTGTGCTGCACTTTACCGAGCTGTTCGATTACGGCCTGCAGCCACACTTCATCTCCCTGACCGAAGCTTGTAACAGCTATACCCGATCCCATGTCAATGTAGTTTTTGCCGTCGGTATCGGTCAGTACGGAGCCTTTGCCTGAAATGATTTCAACGGGAAAACGGGCATATGTATTGGCGACATATTGTTTGTCGATGGTTTGCAGATTGCTCATTTTCTCTCCTCCATGACCATGGTTCCTGCACCTTCGTCGGTGAGCAGTTCCATGAGGATTGAATGCGGGATTCTTCCGTCCATGATGATGACGTTCTTGACACCCTTGCCGATGGCTTCGATACAGCAATCGACTTTGGGGATCATGCCGCCTGAAATGATGCCTTCTTCGTGCAGCTTTTTGGCTTCTTCAATGGTCACATCGGGAATCAGTGTGGAAGGATCGTCCTTGTCACGCAAAATGCCAGCGATGTCGGTCATCATGATAAGACGTTCCGCACCGAGTGCACCTGCAATATGGGCAGCCGCTGTATCACCGTTGATGTTGTAGGTGTTGCCCTGTTTATCGCAGCCGACAGTGGAAATAACGGGAATATAGCCTTTTTCAAGCAAGTCCTGTACGGGTTTGATGTGGATCTTTTTGATTTTGCCCACATATCCCAAGCGTTCGTCCTTGATTTCAGCTTCGATCATTCTGCCGTCAATACCTGAAATGCCCATGGCTTTGCCACCGTAGGATTCAAGCAGGTTGACAAGTGTTTTATTGACCTTGCCGGCAAGCACCATCTGTACGATATCGACCGTTTCTTTGTCCGTCACACGAAGTCCGTCCACAAAAACGGGTTGTTTGCCGAATTTGTCCATCACTTCATTGATTTCGGGGCCGCCGCCGTGGATGAGTACAATTTTGACACCGATAAGCCACAAAAGCACGATGTCTTCCATGACCTGGTGTTTGAGTTCATCGTTCACCATGGCGTTGCCGCCGTATTTGACGCAGATGACTTTACCGTTGTATCTTTTAATGTGCGGAAGAGCCTGGGTAAGTACTTCTGCACGCTGTGCATTTGAAAATTGATTGTCCATGTTTTTCACCTTTTATGTGCGGTAATCACCGTTGATCTTTACATAATCATATGTCAGGTCGCAACCCCATGCACAGGCATTCTGATCACCATCGTTGAGGTCAACGAGAATTTCGATTTCTTTTTCAAGCAGAATTTCTTTTGCTTTTTCTTCGGAGAAATCAATGCCTGCACCGTCTTTGCATACGGGGATGGTGCCTTTTGCGGAACGGAATGCAACATCGATTTTGCTGACATCCACATCTGCACCGCTGTAGCCGATGGCACACAGTACCCTGCCCCAGTTTGCATCCGCACCGAACATGGCAGCTTTGAGCAGGGAAGAACAGATAACACTCTTGGCAACCAGTTTTGCGATTTGCTTTTCTTTTGCACCGCTGACAAGGCATTCAAGCAGTTTTGTTGCACCTTCACCGTCGCCTGCAACCAGTTTGCAAAGCTGAACGGTCACGGTGTTGAGTGCTTTCATGAAGGTTGCAAAATCTTCGTTTTCTTCGCTGATTTTTTCATTTCCTGCTATGCCGTTTGCAAGAATGCAGACCATATCATTTGTGGATGTGTCACCGTCAATGGAAAGCATATTGAATGTGTCGGAAATGTCGCTGTGCAGAGCTTTGTGCAAAAGAGCACTGTCAATAGCAACGTCTGTGGTGAGAAATACGAGCATGGTTGCCATGTTGGGGTGGATCATACCGCTGCCCTTTGCAATGCCGCCGAGTCTGCAGGTTTTTCCGCCGAGGGTGAATTCGACCGCCACTTGTTTGTCGATGGTATCGGTGGTCATGATGGCTTCTGCCGCATCGGGACTGCCTGCATAATTGAGCTGTTGTGCAAGTGTGGGAAGTGCTGCTGCGATGGGTTCCACACTCAGAGGCTGACCGATGACCCCTGTGGATGCAACGATGATGTCGCAGGGTTTGATACCGAGTACTTCTGCCGTGAGATCACTCATTTTTTCTGCAATTTCAATACCGTCTGCATTGCAGGTGTTGGCATTGCCCGAATTGCAGATGACGGCTTGTGCAATGCCGTCTGAAATATGTTCTTTGGTAACCGTCAGAGGGGCACCTTTGACGAGATTGGTTGTATAAAGAGCTGCTGCCGAGCAGGGAACATCGCTTACGAGCAATGCAAGATCTTTTTTTGTGCGGTTTTTGCGGATGCCGCAATGAATACCGCTTGCTTTGAATCCTTTTGCAGCACATACGCCGCCTGAAATGAGATGCATTTTATTATCCTCCGTGGTTTACAGGTTTAATCCGCACGTTTCGTCCGTGCCGAGTAAGATGTTCATATTCTGAATGGCTGCACCCGAAGCACCTTTTCCGAGGTTGTCGAAACGGGCAGTCAGCAGAATTCTTTCTTCGTTGCCGAGTACGGATACTTCCATTGTGTCCTTGTCAGCCAATGCATTTGCAGACAGAAACCCGTTTTCTCCCGCATTGTCAACATAGTGCACGATCGGACCGTTGTAAAGGTTTTTGTAAATCGCTCTGATGTCTTCAGCTGTTCCGTTTATCTGCTCTGCAAACAGAGGAACGGTGACCTCCATGCCGCTGTAAAAAGCACCTACGATCGGGCAAAAAACAGGAGCCCGGTCGAGTCCGCAAAGATGTTTTGTTTCGGGCAGATGTTTATGCATTTGTGTCAGTGCATACTGACGGGGTGCATCCAACAGCATTTCACGTTCGGCATCTTCATATTCCGCTATCATCTTTTTACCGCCGCCCGAATATCCTGTTAATGAAAAACAGGAGAGAAGTGCATCTTTTTTGATGATTCCTGCTTGGGTAAGCGGAGCAATGAGAGCGACAAATCCGCTTGCATGACAACCGGGATTTGCAATGCGTTTTGCATTTCTGATTTTTTCTCTTTGTCCGGGCAGCTCTGCAAAACCGTAGACCCAGCCGTCTGCCGTGCGGTGTGCCGTGGATGTGTCTATGATCGCCGTGTGCGGATTCTCAATGAAGCCGATCGCTTCAACGGCTGCCGCATCGGGCAGACATAAGAAAGCAATGTCCGCATCGTTGAGTGCTTGCTTGCGGGCTGCTGCATCTTTGCGTTTTTCTTCACACAGCGTAATGAGTGTAATGTCGTTGCGATTCTGCAGGCGTTCATGGATGCGAAGCCCTGTTGTGCCTGCACTGCCGTCAATAAAAATAGTTGTCAAAAAAGTGCCTTCTTTCAGATTTTTGCATATTCTTGAAAATGTGGACTCATTATACATTTAATAATAAAGCTTGTCAATAGGAAAAATACATAATTTTGTATGAATATACAGAGAATATTCACAACTATTGCATAAAAGAAGGGATTGCGGTAATAAAATACAGCAATCCCGTAATTATTTTTACATGACGACGAAACCGTCCCCGTCGTGTGCGATTTTGAGTATAATTTCATCTTCAGAAAAACGCAGACGGATCTCATCATTTTTGCCCAGAAGATGACGAATCCGTTTTGTGACTCTGCAGTCATCCGCTTTCTTTGCAACGATCCAGCGGCCTTTGCCGTCCTTTACATCCGCAAAACCGAATTTGATCTGTTTTTTTACAAAGTCAGGTGCAAAACGGGCAGGTGTGACAACAGTCAGTCCGTTGTCCCTGACGAGCTCACAAACAGCTTCCAGTGTGGATTTTTCTATATGATATCCGCACAGAAAACACAAGGAAAGGCTTTCAAGAACATCTTTTCCGACTCTGTCATCAAATACGGCAAGTGCATTCATGGGGGCAAAAGAACGATGCCGACGCAATGACCACGGTGAAAGCTTGTTCCAGCCGAAGCCGTGTTTGCTTGTGGATTTGTGTGAAACCACGTGCAGCACACGCAGCCATTCTTTTGCTTTTTTGTCGGGTTTTATATTCTTGTTGCCAAAGAGAATGGGGGCCCACATGATGGGGTCATTCTGTCCCCAGAATGTATCATCATATCGGACAATGCCGATTGCGGGACGGTAGTCCTGAATATCGTAAGAACGCTCTTTGCCGCGGTATTCACTTGTAAAGCGGTCAAACTCTTTGCCGTGTTCTGTCTGTTCAAAGCTTCCGTCATCATTCTTTTTGTAGAACTGATTGGATGATTCAACATAAACGCGGTTGACACCTGCAAGATATGCGAATACAAGATTATAATACATTTCCTGTGCGGAATGACCGGGGCAGGTCAACACGTGCCACAGGTCAACACAGTTCCACAACGGTGTTTTATATTGCAATGCCGCACCTGCAGCAACGGCAAACATGAGATTTGAAAAGTTTTCTTTCTGTGATTTGAAATTCGGAATGATTCCGTTTCGTGCAAAGGTGTGAAAAAGTACAGGGAATACGTGCTCACCTGCAAAAGCAGGGGCACCCATTTCTTTTATGGAATCTGCATATTCTTTCAGTTGTTTGCTGCACAGTGCCCCTTGCTTGATGACGTCCTTGCCGTTAAAAAGAGGGAACATAGGGTAGATACGTTTTTTCTTGGAACTCAACGCAATGGACAGGTTGCGGTTGATGAGCACATGTTCCATTTCGTCATACATACAAGCCAGGAAATTGTCGTGCTTTGCAAAGGTTTTTACATATTCCGCAGGCAGCTGCAGTCTGTGTGTACCGTCGGGATGGTTGCACCAATCATAGCCGTCATCGGTTGTGTAATGTTCCTGGAAATTCTGAAATTCAAAATTCGCGACAAAATCGATGCCCAGTTCTTTTAAACGCAATGCTGTTGAGTCAGCCTCTTCGCAGGCATTTTCAACACTTACGGACGGATCAAAGTGGCACAGTGCCCAGTCGGCACCTCCACCCGTTTGAGCAGGGCCGTAGAAGGAGGGTTCATCAATGCGTCCGGCAAAAGTATTGTAACCGATCAAAAGATTCTTGTTGTTCATCTTTTTTTTACACCTCGCTAACAATCCTTTTTTAATATAGATGAAAATACTGTACTTGTCAATGTGCTTTTTTGAAGTATGTTCGGAATGGATTGAATAGTAAAAATGGAAAAGGTGTGCTTTTGTAGTCTGTTTCGAAAATATGAGTCCCGACAAACGGACAGCTAAAAACATCCTTTCATTGACATTGATTTTTTGTCATGATACAATCAATTCAGTGCATCTGTATATTTTTGTTTTTACAACGGAGGGAAAGAAAATGGATATCGGATTTTCCGTACATGAAACCGTAAGACAGCGTTACAGTGTGCGTACATATGCACCGACACCTGTTCCCCCTGCAATCAGAGAAAAAATTCTGCAATATGCCGAAACCATCGACAATCCGTTCGGTGCAAAGGTACATTTTCAGTTTATTGAAAAACAGACTGCATCCAAAGGTGAAAAGCTCGGCACCTACGGTTTTATCAAGGGTGCAGACCTTTTTATTGCCGTGACGGTGCAGGATAAAGAGGGTGCTGCCGAATCGGTCGGTTATGTTTTTGAGCAGCTTGTTTTGTACATTGCAAGTCTGGGACTCGGGACTTGTTGGTTGGGCGGTACCTTCAACAAGAGTGCCTTTGCCGAAAAAATTGAGATTCCCGACGGATGGATATTTCCCATCTTATCACCTGTCGGATATCCTGCAAAGCAGCGGGTCAAAGAAAGGGTATTCCGCACCGCAATCAATGCAAACAACCGTGTAGCAAGCGAAAAACTGTTTTTTGCAGATGCATTCAAAACACCCCTTGATCTGCACAAGGTCGGTGCATACGCACATTGCCTTGAAAATCTGCGTCTTGCACCTTCTGCCGGCAACAAGCAACCGTGGCGGGTTGTTTATGACGGCAATGTTTTTCACTTTTTCAAAAAAGGAAGTATGCAGTTTATGCAGGTTCTTGATGTCGGTATCGGTATCAATCATTTTGTGCTGACGGCAAATGAACGAGGTTTGCAGGGGCATCTTGCAAAAGCGGATGTGTCGGCATATCCGCTGACTTCCGATATGAAATATGTGGCCTCATGGGTGTGTGAAGATGTATAAAACATATGTTGAAAATATGAAACTTCCGGGGGATGACAAGGAGTTTCGATTCATCCTCGGGCAGAAACGGAATTGCTACAACGGTATCTATCCGTTTAAAATCTTTCCCGAAAAGGGACTCGACAGAGTTGATTTTGCTCCGATCACCATTTTTTACGGCGGTAACGGATCGGGAAAAACGACTTTTCTGAACATACTTGCCGAAAAAGCAGGTGTGCAGCGCAATTCTCCGTTCAACGGCAGTGCGTTTTTCAGGGATTTTACGGAACTGTGCAGCCTGCAATCCAAAATAATTCCCCGCCATTCGCGAATTATGACAAGTGATGATGTGTTTGAATACATTTTGGATATCCGCTATGTCAACGACGGCATTGACGGTCGCCGTGAGGCATTGCTCAATGAGTTCGTGGAACGCAAATACAGTGACAATCGATTGCACTCCATGGCAGATTATGAGGAATGGAAAGAAAACTACGAGGCAAAAACAAAAACACAGTCGCGTTTTGTCCGCGAACGGCTGCGACGGAATACGGACATGTTTTCCAACGGTGAAAATGCGATGAAATATTTCGTGGACAACATCACCGAAAACGCATTGTATTTGCTCGATGAGCCCGAAAACAGTCTGTCCATTGCATTTCAGGAAGAGCTTTGCACCTTTTTGGCGGATTCGGCACGGCATTTCGGTTGTCAGATCATCATGGCAACGCATTCCCCCGTGTTATTAAGCATGAAAGATGCTCTTATTTATGACCTCGACAGTAACCCTGTCTGCACAAAAAAATGGACGCAGCTTGAAAATGTCCGTCGGTATTTTGACTTTTTTGAAAGCCACAGAAGTGAATTTGAGGAATAAAGAAAATGAAAAAATCCCCCGATTCTTTGTAAAAAAAGAGTCGGGGGATTGTGTCAGTCATCGGAAACTTTTTGCCCAGTTAACGAGGGAGTTGTGCCATACATTGTCAGCAATGTCTTTATACATTCGCTCCGTAACAGGACCGTTTTTCTTCATTTTTTCAAATATGACCTGCTGCAGCTGCTCGACGGTCATTTCCTCGTATGTTTTGTCCGTCGGAACAGAAGCACAGAAATCGGGGGTTGCACTGTCCGTTTTCGGCTTCGGCTGTGCTTTGGCAGGCTCTGCAACCGCTTTTGCTGCAGGCTTTTCTGCTGACGCTTCAATCGGCTTTGCAACCGGTTTTTCTTCCGCTTTGGGCACAGCAACGGGTGCAGATGCAGCAGGCTCTTTTTTCAGCTCGGTCGGTTTGATTGCAGGAATGGGTTCGGCTTTGATTTCTGTTTGGGTGCAGACGAAAATATCACCGCTGTTGCCGGGCAAGGTGATGTTCATGCTGCCGTTTGCCGTTACGGTCACACCGCTTAAAATCCCCTTGAAGCTGCCGTTCATATTGCGGATGCAGAGATTGGCAGGAGAGGGGTCATTGTTGACACAAACAAGCACGCTCTGTCCGTCACCATTTCGGGTAAAGGCATACTGGCGGTTGGTCAGCAGCACCTCTTTGTAGTCACCGTAGGAGAGAGCAGGCAGGCTCTTGCGAATTTCACCCAAACGGGCAATGATTTTTGCAAAGGTGCTTTTTTGCGTGTCCTTCTGCAATTCGGAAAGTGTCAGGCACGGACGCAGTGAATCATCGGAATGGCGTTCCTTTCTGCCCTCGATGCCGAATTCCGAGCCGTAATAAATGCTCGGCACACCGGGTAAGGTGTAAAGCAGAATGTGAACGGGCAAAAAGTGTGCCTTGTCAGTCAGCTTGGTGTAAATACGCTCAACATCGTGGTTATCCACGAAGTTATAAAGCTGCATCGGGCTTCCGTTTGCGGTCATTTCATACAGCCTTTTAACGGTGTGGGCAATTTCAAAGAAATTGTGGTCGTTGTGTCCCGAATACAGAGCCTTGTGCAGATGATAGTTCGTAACGGAATGCAGGGTATTGTTATTGACCCAACGGTTGTAGTCGCCGTGGATGACTTCACCCATCAGCCAGAAATCGGGCTTGACTTCCTCTGCGGTGCGGCGAAGTGCTTGCATGAAATCAAAATCAAGCACATCCGCAGCATCCAGGCGAATGCCATCGATGTCAAATTCCTGTACCCAGAAACGCAACACATCGCAGATGTAATCGCGAACGGCAGGATTTTTCTGATTGAGCTTTGCAAGCAGATTGTAGCCGCCCCAGTTGCCGTAAGAAAAACCATCATTGTATTCGTTGTTGCCCCAAAAATTCACATTGCAGTACCAGTCTTTGTAGGCTGAATTTTCACGGTTCTGCTTCAGATCACGGAATGCAAAAAAGTCACGTCCCGTGTGGTTGAAAACACCGTCCAGGATAACACGGATACCGTTTTTGTGACATGCTGCGACATAATTCTTAAGATCATCATTGTCACCCAGACGGCTGTCCACTTTTTTGTAGTCCGTAGTTTCATAGCCGTGACCGACCGATTCAAACAAAGGGCCGATATACAGTGCCGTGATGCCGATGTCTTTGAGATGCTCAATCCAGGGCAAAAGGGTGTTAAGCCTGTGCTCAACCGCACCGTAGGGGTTCTGTTTCGGTGCACCCGTCAGCCCCAAAGGATAAATATGATAAAAAACAGCTTCATTGTACCATTTGCGTGCAATTGCCATTGATGAACTCCTTACAACTTTGTTTTCTTTATTATATGTGAAACTTAAACAAATTGCAATAAAAATTTTTCAACTTTTTGTATTATTTGTTGGCAAAGTAAACAAAAATACGCAAAAAAACGGGACTTGCAGGCAAATGCAAATCCCGTTTGAAAATTTTTGTATCAATAAATGAATAAGCTTGCGTAGTAAAATGTTCCCAGAACGCAAAGACACAAAATCAAAAATGCGATGATGCCTGCAACAACATTTTTTTTATACTTATAAATCTTTTTTCGTTTCAGGAGTGTTCCGTACACAACGGATGCTATCGGGAAAATTGCCATGACGGCAAACACCCAATGGTAAGTAAGCGAAAGATCCGACCGTGTGTAGATTGCAACGGCTTCAAGTCCGGCAAATGCTGCAATCAATGATGCAAAAAACAGAATCCATGCACCGGCTGTCCATGCGTTGGGCTTCAGTTGATAATGTGTTTTGTGGGGAAGCTTGTCGGCGAGATTATTGATTTGCAAAATGTCTTTTGTTGCCAGAAAATACAGCACCCCGACCTGTATATGGATACAGTCGTCTGTAACCGTGATATTTTTTATTTCGGAAATCGGTGTTCTTGCCGTAATCACTAAGTTATTGTTTTTGTAAGTGTTGACAACGAGTGTATCATCTTCATAAAAGATGTATTCATACACGGTGGTCAGGTAGTTCGGCAGGCTGTCTCTGTAGTTTTTTAATCTGAGGATACCTCTGATTTCATAAGTAGTAAAAAATATGGCAAGCGTCGCAACCATAAACAGGTTTGTATCGCCGTAGCCCAAAATCTCCCATGTGAAAAGCAGACTTTCTATGAATACAAAAAAGTAAAGAAAAGGATCTTTTAAAAAGTCGATCACAGCCCGTTTGAACAAGTGGTCGATAACGGCTTGTGTATATTGAAAAGTATAAGTGCCGACAACTTTTACTTCCGTTTCGGCGGACTTGTATTCTTCGCAGCCGAGCAAGTTGTCCACGGATACTCCGAAAATTTCTTTCAGGCGCACAAAGTTGTCAACCGTCGGAACGGTCTGTCCGTTTTCCCAAAGGCTTACGGTTTGTCGGCTCAGATTCAAATGCTGTCCGAGGTCTTCCTGCGAAAGTCCTAAGCGTTTTCTGTGGTATTGAATGGTTTCACCGATGGTCATAAGCATACCTCCTGTATGCTTTTATTTTAGCATGTGGCACACAAAACGGCAAGCACGGATTACTTGATATTGTCAAGCACTGCTTGCGGTGTGCGAAATGACAGCTATTATTTAAAAGGTGTGATGTTAAATTGTTAATTGTTTTGATTTTAAATGTATAGTTTTCCGTCTTATTTTTTATAAAAATGTTGCAATGAAAAATGGGCTGGTATATAATACTGAATTATATTGCTGTGGTGGAGGAACGTATGAAAGAAAAGAATTACGACAAGCTTGTAAAGGTTTTGCAGATTGCAGCAGGTGTTCTGATGCTTGCGATGGTCGTGCTTTGTATTGTGATGATTCAGAAGTATGACATCAAGGTGCAGAATATTCCGGAACTCAGCAAGATGATCACGGGCGGTACGGCTGCCATTGCAATCGGTATTATTCTTTTTTCGGTTATCAAATCATTTGCACTTGTGTTTCCGCCTGCGGTGGTGTTTTCCATTTGCGGATATATGATGCCGAACTATTTTGTTGCTTTGCTGATCAATCTTGTCAGTGTTGTCCTGAGCCTTGCCATTCCGTTTTTCCTCGGCAAGTTCACGGGTGCCGGCATGGTCGATACGCTCAAAGCAAAATTCAAAGCTGTTAAAAAGATTGATGATTTTGCAGGTGCCAACGAAATGCAGACTGCTTTCGTGGTAAAACTTTCGGGATTGCTGCCCGGCGACCTTTCAAGTTTGTTGTTCGGTGCCATGAACATTTCTTTCAAGAACTTTTTTATCGGTGCAAACCTCGGTATGCTGCCGCTTGTTGTGGTGTATACCGGTTTCGGTACGGCATTGAAAAACGTCGGCGAAAAACCGTGGCTGGCTGCAATTCCCGTTGTTGCAATCGTTGTGTTTGTTATCATTTCCGGTATTATTGCAAAACGTATGATTGCAAAAAATAAAGCTGCAAAAGAGGAAAATGAAAATGGATGATGCAAACAGACAATGGTATGAGCTTGATAATGCGGCTACCATTTATCCCTATTCATCGGACAGACAGTGGATCTGCGGTTATCGGATCGGATTTGTGCTGACCGAAGAAATCGATCCCGATGTGCTGCATCAGGCTGTGCGTGACATTATGCCGCGTTTTCCGTCCTATTTTGTGCAGCTTCGTTTCGGTTATTTCTGGCCGTATCTCGAAAAAGCAAGTGAACCTCCTGTTGTGGAACAGGAACATCTGCACCCGTGTCTTCCGACCCCGCGATGGTATACCGATGTTCCTGCGTTGAAGGTGATTTATTATAAACGCAGACTCTGTCTTGAAACATTTCACGGCATTGCGGACGGCGGTGCCACCATTGCCGTACTCAAAGCCCTGACCGCACAGTATCTGCGGCTCAAAGGGGTTGATATCCCCGACAGTGAACATATTATCGACATCACCGAAACACCGCCTGTTGAAGAAACACAGGACTGGTTCAAAAAGGTGTATGACAAGAGCAAAAAGGGAATGAAACGGCAGGAAAAGTCGAGCTATCAGCATCCCGTCAGACCTGTCAAAAACTACAACCGTCTGTTCCAGGGACTTGTGCCTGTTGAAGACATCAAGGCATATTGCAAGGCTCGCAATGTAACCATTACGGAATTTCTGACGGCTGTGTTCATTTACTCTTTGCACCAATGTGCACCTGCCGACAACAAGAAGCCGATCAAGGTTTCCGTCCCCGTGTCTCTGCGGCCGTATTTCAACAGCAACTCCATGCGTAATTTCTCTTTGTTCACGAACATCGGTTTTTATCTTTCGAAAGAGAAGGAGTGCACGGTCGATGATATTCTTCGTTCCATGGAGGGGAAACTGCAGGAGGGAACAACCAAGGATGTGCTTGAACGGAACATCACCATGAATGTTTCCACCGCAAAGAATCCGATCGTGCGTGTGCTTCCCAACGGAGTCAAACGTCCCGTTCTGAAACTCGGCTACATCAACGGGCAGCAGAAGTTTGCCTGTACGCTGTCCAACCTCGGTGTGTGCAAAATGCCGCCCGAAATGAAAGAGCATGTTGACCGCATGGAAGTGTTCCTCGGCGGACCGCGGAATGCTGTCGGTTGTGCCATCAACAGCATTGATGACAAACTGAACATCTGCTTCAATGTTGCATCAAAACAGACAGATCTTGTGCGTACATTTTACAGAACACTCACGTCACTCGGTATGCGTGTGCACGTGGAAAGCAGCGATTGGGAGGGTGAAGTTGTATGAGATGCAGAGAATGTAATGTCGATGTGCCCGAAAACTATACCGCCTGTCCGCTGTGCGGTGCAAAAACACATGCGGATGCACCGACGATACAGGGCATCCGTTATTCGGAATGTCCGCGTGTTGAAACCGAAAAATACAAAAGAAATCCGTTTTTCATTTTTCTTGCCGTCTGGGCAGTGGCAGCGGTACTTGCCTTTGTGCTGCTGAAAACGGGTGTGATGACCGCAATGACTGCAGCGGGTCTGTTTTGTGCAGTACCGCTGCTGTGGACACTTGTCGGCAGACCCTTGCTTGTCAGGCAGCTTTATGTCGGTAATTATGTTGTTATGAACATCTGGTCGGCAGTGCTCGGCTGTTTTGTGTTCGGCCGACTCACGGATGCTGCGGCAGACGGTTTTGCCGTCGGTGTGCCCGCGTGCTGCATTGTCATTCTCGTTGCTTTGTTTGTGACGGTACTTTGTGTGCCCAAACACGCAAAAAGAGCAGCTCCGTATGCGGTGCTCTTTGGTGTCGGCAGTCCGGTTGCTTTGGCTGCGGTGGCAATCCGTTTTCATCTGTTCGCTCCGATGTGGATTGCGAGTGCCGTACTGAGTGCCGGCTTGCTTGTGTACCTGCTTATCCGATACAAACAGGCGACCAAAGAGGAGCTGTCAGCAAAATTCTCTGTGCAATAATCAGAAAGCGAACGCATTGTGTTGTTTTTTGATGTGCGACGTAGCTTACCGTGTGTTCTTCGGCTTGCGTTTCCACACGGCAGTACCATGTACGGCGAATAGAGCAAAATGCAAAAGGAAGTCCTGCTGACTTATGATAAAAGCAGGTTTACATTGCTTGAATAATGAAAAAGAGAAGCAGACAAAACTATCTGCCTCTCTTTTTTTACTTGTAAGAAATAAGATATTCAACGATTATCAAACATTGACTGTGTTCGGAATAAAAGGCATTGATACACCGATGATTGCCAAAACGATCCGGCAAGGTATTGAACTCGTCTTCGCTGATATTGTAAATTAAATTATACTCAAAGGCTGAGGAATCTGCGAACGGGGATGTTATTCCGATCAATTCATTTGGTATGTAACGCAGCCATTTGTCGTTTCCGGCAAGCATTTTTTCAAGTTCCTTTGCTTCGTCATCGTCAAAATAAACGGTGCTGTAATAATAAATATATCCTCTTGAAACAGACTGCTCGCCTTTGGTCCAATCTTGTGTGACGATTTGCTCGTGTTGCGGAATATCCATATCGATGTATTGTTCAAGTACAAGAATGGGTTCATCCGAGTAATCCTGCAAGGGGGCAGTGATAAACGCGAAAGATCCGTAAATACACAGCAAGACCGTCATGATGCATCCGACCACAATGTTCTTTTTGTATTTGTAATACTTTTTTTTCTTTAGAATCAGCCCCAGAATGATGGATGCAAGGGGAATGGGAATCATGGTGTAAAACAGCCATGCATTCTGAAAGACTTTGTGGTTCTGATCCGAAACAAAGGATATAATCTGCAAGGCACAGACGATGGAAAGCAGAGAAGCGACGAACAAAACGATCGACAGCACGGAAAGAACATCGGTTTTGCTGTGTTTTTCCACTTTTGCGGAAAAGTTACGTGTCAGATAGTCAAAAAAGCTGTTTTCGGGCAGATCCTTTTTCGGAATGTCAAACAGAATATTGCCGTAGTGGATGGTGTAATAATGCTCGGTGTCTTCTATTTTTTCGATGTCCGAAAAATAGATTTTATAAAAGGAAGTCGCTTCACCGTTGCGGCTGATCTGCACGGTGAAATGATCGTAAAATGTTTCGTAGCAATAGGTTCTTTCCTTTTTTTTTGCAAGGGCAGCTTTCAATGCTTTTGAATTTGTAACAAGTGAGCGGATGTTTATAACGGTATATATGATGAGAAAGATGAGGAACGGACCTGCAGCTTGTATGTTTTCTTGATTCGTAGTTGCAGTGAGTGTAAAGACGGCGAGAATCATAAAGACAATAACAAAATTGCGGATTGCTTTTGACAGCCACATTTTATAGCGTATCTCGTTGTCCTCTTCCGTGAATGTGAAACGGTAGGTTTCAACGGGCTGCGGTTTTTCATTTGCTTCGGGTTCGGGTGCGCAGCCGAGAAGTGTATCCACGGAAATGCCGAAAACCTCTTTTAAGCGGACAAAGTTGTCAATCGTCGGCTGGGTCTGATCGTTTTCCCAGAGGCTGACCGTCTGACGGCTCAGATTCAGCTTCTGCCCGAGGTCTTCCTGTGAAAGTCCCAAGCGTTTTCTGTGGTATTGAATGGTTTCACCGATGGTCATAAACACACCTCCTGTGTGTCTTCAGTATAGCAGACTGCATTCAAAACCGCAAGCACGGATTGCTTGATTGCTGTCAAGTGACGCTTGCATTGGATAAAAATTAACAAAAGCGTTTAAGAATTTACGAGAAAACAGTTTTTTCTTGTTTTTAACAAAGAAAATTCTCTTGCTTTTTTTTACCAATATGATACAATAAATATATTACGAATCAGCAGGAGGAATTTTATGAAAATCAATGAAATGCTGCACAAATTGTTCGGTACCACTCCGGGCAAAGGTGTGCAACCCAAAGAAGCCATTGCTTACAGCGTGACCGGTATCGGGCAGAACTTTATCTGTACCATTGTCGGTTCGTACCTGACCATTTTTATGACCGACGCTTTGTTGTTCGGTGCTGCCGGTGTTAAGGTCGGTGTCCTCGAAGGTGCGATCGCTGTTGCTGTTCTGATGCTCGCAACCCGTGTT
Source organism: Acutalibacteraceae bacterium (assembly GCA_045576275.1). Taxonomy (GTDB): domain Bacteria; phylum Bacillota; class Clostridia; order Oscillospirales; family Acutalibacteraceae; genus RUG806. Next base: position 1,513 of record JAZNGB010000038.1, on the reverse strand, counting down.
TTTGATGCATTCAATGATCCCATTATGGGAAGTATCGTTGATAAGACCCGAACCAAATGGGGCAAGTGCCGCCCGTACCTGAAATGGATGGCAATTCCCATCGGCATTGTTACCATTCTTTGCTTCCTGCCTGTGTACGAAGCAAAAGCGATGTGGACATTCGGCGTGCTTTCTGTTGTTTACATCATCTGGTCCGTTGTTTATACGGTCGCAGACGTTCCTTACTGGGGACTTTCCACCTGCCTTTCCAATGACACCACCGTCCGCGGCAACATCCTGACCGTTGCCCGTATGGCTTGTACGGTCGGTGCAGGTGTCGTTACAATCGGCGTGCCGATCATCACCGATGCCATGACCGCAAAGTACAAATATACCGATTCTGCCGAACATATCAATATGATCATGAGTGACTACGGTGTGGATGCCGAAGCTGCCCTCAATTATGTCGGCACGGTTATGAAGTCCATGGTCGATGCCAACGCAAACACCCTGAGATGGATCTATTTTGTTTGTGCGGTTGTGTTTGTTGTGGTTGCAATGCCCATGTTCTTCTACGGTTTCAAGAACACGCAGGAACGCTTCACCGCAGAAGGCGAAGCTCCTTCCTTCGGTCACAACCTCAAGCTCCTGTTCAAGAACAAGGAACTGCTTCTCATCGTTCTTTCCGGTGTTCTCGGCGGTGCAAGAATGGTTTATTCTTACACAGGCGGTCTGTATTTTGCAAAATACATTCTGCAGAACGAAGGTCTGTACGGCATCATCACTCTGCTTGTCGTTCCCGGCGGTCTGGTGGCCTCGTTGCTCGTTCCTCTCCTTACCAAGAAATTCACCAAAAAGTATACCTATATTTTCGTTCACCTCTTCGGCGGTGTTGTTATGGCGGTTATGTATTTTGTCGGCTATGACAAACCCTGGAAGCTCATTGTCTGTGCCATCGGACTTGTGCTGCTCGGTATTCCGCAGGGTGTCAACAATATCATGACCTATGCTATGATCGGTGATACGGTTGACTACCTCGAATGGAAAACGGGTGAACGCGGCGAAGGCATCTGCTTTGCAATGCAGACCCTCATCAACAAGATCGGTATGGCCGTCGGTGCTTTCATCGGTGTTATGGCGGTTGCCATTGCAGGCATCGATACCGAAACGGGTGCCATTGCAGCGGGCGGTGCGGACAGACTTTGGAACTGCCTGATCCTTTCGGGTGTTATCAGTATGTTTGCCTGTGCGGTGCCCATGTTCTTCTACACCCTGACCGAAAAGCGTCAGCGTGAAATGGTTGCCGAAATCGAAGCAAGAAAAGCAACCAAATAAAAGCAGCATAATAATGACAGGTGTGCAACACTTTTTGCGGTTGCACACCTGTTTTTTATTTGGTGCCTTTAGGTGTGGAAATAAACCCCCAGTTCTACTGGGGGTGAAAGAAGACTTTAGTAAAGCCAAAAACGGGCGAGCTCAAAGCCGCCCGAAAAAGAACTAACGGAAAGAAGAAACCTCCTGATATAATAGTAAA
>JAZNGB010000037.1:0-18557 GCA_045576275.1 Acutalibacteraceae bacterium | reverse complement strand
AATAATTTTTCTATAATCCGGAGCGAAGCGACCCTCAATATTTTCCGCAAGGAAAATATATCATTCATCATATCGAAGATATATCATATCCGCTGCAAGCGGATATATCATTGTCGAATGCAGTTCGACAAACCGTAATTTGTCTTTATTTTTACTTTATTTTTTCTGCCAGTTTTTCCGCAAAACTGCGAAGTGCATTTCCGCGGTGGCTGATTGCATCTTTCTGTTCAGCGGTCAGTTCTGCAAAACTGCCGTTTTCGGTATAGAAAATCGGGTCAAAGCCAAAGCCGTTGTCCCCTTTCGGCTCGTAACCGATATAGCCTTCGCAGGTTCCCTCGGCAGACAGTGTTTCTCCGTCGGGAAATACGCAGACGACACAGCTTACAAATCGGGCGGTACGCTTTTCAAGCGGTACACCGTCGAGTTCCTCTGTAAGCTTTGCCATTTTTTCGGGGTACGGCAGGTCTTCGCCGCCGTAGCGTGCGGAATACACACCGGGTCTGCCGTCCAAAGCATCCACAACCAGACCGGAATCGTCTGCAATGCAGGCAAGTGCACTGTCTTTGCAACCGCTTGCGGCTTTTATATAAGCGTTCTCATAAAAGGTCGTACCTGTTTCTTCGGCTTCCGTCAGCGTGACACCGATTTCATCTGCCAACAGCACACGCACTCCCAAAGGAGCAAGAATGCGTTGCAGTTCTTCTCTTTTTTTCAGGTTATGAGTGGCGATTAAAAAGTCCAAACAGACCTCTCCTCTTCTTTTCTTCCGGTTTCTTTTCGGCAGCAGCCTGTTCGGTTGCAATACGTTCGGCTTCAGCTTTTTCTGCAGCTGCTTTTTCTGCAGCGATGCGTTCGGCTTCAGCTTTTTCTGCAGCAAGACGTTCTGCTGCTGCCCGGGCGGCTGCAAGGCGTTCTGCCTGGGCTTTTATTTCAGCTTCGCGTCTTCTTTGTGCTGCTTCAAGCTCTCTCTGAGCTGCGATTTCGCGTTCTTCCTGATCTCCTTCGTCTCCGCTCTGAACAGCTTCTTCGCGGATTTCTTCGTCAGCTTGGCTGCTTTCTTCGCTTCGATCTTCGCCTGCTTGGCTCTGCGTTTCTTCTGTTCCTTCGTCAGTCTGCGATTCCTCGTCAGCTGCGTCTTCGCCTGCTTCAGCTCCGATTGCAGAATAGACTTGGAGTATTTCTTCAAAAGCCTGCCTAAGCTCCCCGTCAGGATCGGGATCAAGGTCGTCAAGATGATATTCTGTTGCGCCGTTTTCTTTGATGTACTTTTCAATTTCCGCATCCTCCTCTGAATGATCTGCTCCTTCTACAAACAAGCTCTTGGCAAAGGCGGCAGGGTCAAACGGTTGCAAATCGTCGATTCCTTCGCCTACACCGATGAACTTTACGGGCAATTTGAGTTCGTTTTTGATGGACAGCACAACACCGCCTCTTGCCGTACCGTCAAGCTTGGTGAGTACAATACCCGTCAGTTCGGCAACACCCATGAATTCGCGTGCCTGGTTGACGGCATTCTGGCCTGTGGTGGCATCGAGAACAAGCAGAATCTCGCGGTCGGAATAGGGCAGTTCACGGTCAATGACGCGGTAGATTTTTGCAAGTTCATCCATGAGGTTCTTTTTGTTGTGCAATCTGCCTGCGGTATCACAGATGATGATGTCGCAATCTCTGGCTTTGCCGGCTGCAATGGTATCGAAAATAACGGCTGCCGGGTCTGCACCCTCTTTATGTTTGACAATGTCAACACCGGCACGGTTTGCCCATTCGTCAAGCTGTTCAATCGCAGCGGCACGGAACGTATCGGCAGCACCGAGGATAACTTTTTTACCCTCTGCTTTATACATGGATGCCAGTTTGCCGATGGTGGTGGTCTTGCCGACACCGTTGACACCGATCATCAGCAGAATGGAAGGAATGGTGATCAGCCCCATGTCCTCGCCGCCGTCAAGCAGCTCTGCGATGATGTTCTGCAATTCTTCTTTGATCTGACTTGTTTTCTTGATACGCTCCGAACGGACGCGTGAACGCAGCTCCTCAACGACCGTAACGGCAGTTTCCACACCGACGTCGGACATGACAAGAATTTCTTCGAGTTCCACATACAGGTCATCGGAAAACTCGTCAAAGGAGTCGAGCATATCGTCAATGGCACCTGCCATTTTGTTTCGGGTCTTGGAAAGACCAAAATTGATTTTCTTAAAAATAGCCATGGCTTTCTCCTTTTATTCTTCTAATCCGAGCTGTTTTGCCATTTCGGCAGTGTGCAGCTCAAGCAGTTTGGAAACACCCTCCTCCTGCATGGTGACACCGTACAGGACATCCGCCTCTTCCATTGTACCGCGGCGGTGGGTGATGAGAATAAACTGGGTTTCTTTTGTAAGTCCTCTTACAAACTGTGCAAAACGGGCAACGTTGACATCGTCCAACGCGGCTTCCACTTCGTCGAAGATACAGAACGGTGCAGGGGTGACCTTGAGGATTGCAAAAAGCAATGCAATGGCACAAAGTCCCTTTTCACCACCGGACAGCAATGACAGACTGCGGACGTTTTTTCCGGGTGGCTGTGCTTTGATTTCAATGCCGCATTCAAGTATATCGCTTTCATCTTCCAGAAGCAGCTCCGCGGAACCGCCGTTGAAGATCTGTGCAAAGGTTTGTTTGAAACTTTCGTTGATCTGATAAAAACGTTCACGGAAACGCACCGCCATATTGTCGGTCAGTTCTCCGATCAGACGCAGCAGCTCGGTCTTGCTCTTTTCGGCATCTCCGACCTGCTCGGACAGGAAGGTGTAGCGTTCGGAAACCTCTTTGTATTCTTCGATGGCTGCCACATTGACACTGCCCAGTGCTTTGATGGCGTGCTTGAGTTCACTCAGACGTTTCTGTGCTTGCGTATGGCTTTCCAGCACAATGTTCAGATCTGCCGCCTCACGACGGGTCAGACCGTATTCTTCAAACAGCTTGCGTTCGATTTCCTGTACATCGCGTTCAATCGCAGCCAGCCGTTCTTCCAGACGGACAAGCTCTGCACCGATTTTTTCACGGTCGGCAGTCAGGCGACGTTCTTCGGAACGGGATGTATCGGCTGCCTGTTCGGTGCGGACTCTTTCGTCGGCGAGCGATTGGGTGCGTTTACGGGACTCTGCAGCCTCTTCACGCAATGCCTTGGCACCGTCACGCTGGTTTTTGGCATCGGCTGCAAACAAGACATTTTTCTGTTCAATGGCGGCAATTTCTTTTTCAAGTTCCGCACGTCGGTCAGACAGACCTGCCAGACGGCGTTCGAGCATTTCAATGCTTTCTCTGCGTGCTTCGATGTCTTTTCTGATTTCCATGATGCGAAGCTGTGCGGTGTTGCGTTCTTCGTTCAGAGCTTCGCGTTGTTCGGCAAGGGTATCTCTGCCGCCTGCAACGGAATGCAGAAGTGCCGTCATCTCCTGCTTGCCGTTTTGCAGTTTCAACTGCTCTTCTTTTGCAATGCGGATGGATTCTTTATAATAATCGGTACGTTCGTTGGCGGTCTTTTCCTCTTCTTCCAAAGCAAGGAATGCCGCTTGCGTTTCTTCGGTTTTTCCCTTTAATATTTTCAGATCGCTCTCAATGTGCAATTTTTCTTCGTTTGCACGCATGAGATCCGCTTGTGCACCTTCCAGTGCGGCCGCTGCCTGTGCATAGTCGGCATTTGCATTTTTGACTTCTTCATGCAAGGCGGCAATTTCACCTGCAAGGACGGTACTTTCTTTTTTGAGTCGTTCAATCTCGTTGGCACGGGAAATAAAGCCTGCATTCTGAATACGGGAACCGCCCGTCATGGAACCGCCGGCATTGATGACCTGACCGTCGAGGGTGACGATTTTGAAACGGTAATTGTATTTCTTTGCAATCTCAATGGCACAGTCCAGATCATCCGCCACAACGGTTTTGCCCAGAAGAGAAGAAATAATCTCTCTGTATTTTTCGTCACAGTCGACAAGATCGGGTGCGAGGCTGACAAAGCCGCGGCAGGAAGTCAGACCTTTTTCATCCAGACTTCTTCCTCTGACCGCTGTCAGGGGCAGGAAGGTTGCACGGCCTGCGTTGCTGCTCTTGAGAAGTGCAATGGCACGCTTTGCATCGTTTTCGGTTTCGCTGACAATGTCCTGAATGGCATTGCCCAAGGCGGTTTCAATGGCGGTGGAATAGGCATCTTCTACACTGATGAGTTGCGAAAGTGTGCCGTGGATTCCCGAAAGATTTCCTCTGCGGACTTCACGCATGACCGCCTTTACGCTTCCCTGGTAGCCTTCCATGCTCTTTTCGGTATCTTCCAGAATGGCAAGACGGGATTGTTTTGCGGAAAGTGTCAGTTTTCTGTTTTCGTATTCTTCTTTTTTCTTTTCGGCTTTCTCACGGTACGATGCCACACGCAGAGAATAGCCTGTGAGTGTATTGTTCATGGCGGTGACATTTTCGTCTGCCGCCCGTACTTTTTCGATCAGCTTTTTTTCTTCGTCGTGCAAAGAAGCAAGTTCCTCTTCACGACGTTTTTTCTGTTGGGCAATCGCTGCCATTCTGCCTGCAATTTCATCCACGGAGGATGCTGCGGAGGTAACCATGATTTCCACACGTGAAAGTTCTGCGGACAGAGCATCCAGATCGCGGCTGACACGGTTGTATTCTTCGGAAAACTCCTCGTCACGGCTCTTGAGTGCAGAAAGCTCTGCTTCAATGCCGGCAGCAAGGCGATTGTTTTTCTCTTCCTGTTCACGCAAAGCAGCAATTTCCTGCTGCGATTCCAGAACAGTCTGTTCGGTTTCAAGACGAGTTTTGTCTTCATTGTCACGCTCGGAAGCAAGGCGACGGACGGTATCTTCATTGTGTTTTACCGTTGCTTCCCCGACGGCAGCCTGTGCATCCAGAACAGAGGCCTGCTCCTCATACAGGGAGGCTTTGTCGCGAAGCTCTTCCATGAGAAGCGTGATGCGACGGGATTCTTCTGCGGAAGAATCAATGGCACAGGCGGCTTCTTCGAGAGCCTTGTTGATATCGTTGTACTGTTCGCGTGCAACGGTTATTTTTTTGGACTGTTCACGCAAGGAATCCTGCGAGCGTTCAAGCACAGACAGCCACAGACCGATCTCAAGTTCTTTTTTCTCTTCCGCCAACACCAAAAACTTTTGTGCCTTGCGGCTTTGTTCGGCAAGCGGACCGACACGGGAGGCAAGCTCGGTCAGGATATCGCGCAGTCGGACGAGATTTTCTTCCGCCTGGTTGAGTCGGCGGATGGCATCCGCACGGCGGTAGCGGTAATGTGAAATACCGGCGGCTTCTTCAAACATATCGCGACGGTCTGCGGACTTTGCAGAAACCATGTCTTCGATTTTGCCCTGACTGACCATGGAATAGCCGTCGCGTCCCAGACCGGTGTCCATGAACAGCTCATGCACATCACGAAGCCGTACAGTGTTGCCGTTGATCTGATACTGGCTTTCCCCCGAACGGTAATAACGACGGGTGACGGATACTTCCTTTTCATCACTTGCCAAGGCACCGTCTGCATTGTCCAGACGCAGCGTAACTTCCGCAAACCCCTGGGGACGGCGTGAACGAGTACCGCTGAAAATAACATCTTCCATTTTGCTGCCGCGCAGACTCTTGGTGGACTGTTCACCCAGAACCCAACGCACGGCATCGGAGATGTTGCTCTTACCCGACCCGTTGGGACCGACAACACCCGTCATACCTTTATCAAATTTTAAGACTGTCTTGTCCGGAAAGGACTTGAAGCCCTGCATTTCCAATGCTTTTAAATACATTCGTTTTCCTCTGTTTCATCGTGCCGTATTGCAACACGATATTTTTGTATGTTCACATCCGCCTGCACACGGCAGACATAGCCCTGTTCAGCCAGACGGATGATGTTTTTTCTTTTTTGTCCCACGGCTTTTGAAAATTCCTTCGGAGAAACAAAAACCGTGTACTTGCCTTGCGGCTTATTTTTTAATGCAGATAAAATCTCCGCATAATACATCTCACCCTCGCACAACTCACCGAATGCCGGATGAAAAACACCTGCAATCATATTGCCCTGTACATCGCCGCCTGCGTGCAATCCCAGACGGATGACACGGATGTTGTTTTTGTAAAACAAGCGGCACAGTTTTGCACACGAGCCGATCGCCTCTTCCAAGGTCGGCGGCTGATACATTCCTTGTCTGTACAAAGCGGCAAGGTCGGTATGCTCCAGCACAACGGTCGGATAAATACGCACCGTGTCCGGTTGCAGACGGACAAACTCGCAGGCTGTGAAATAATCGGTTCTCTCATCGCTGCCGTACAGTCCCGTCATCATCTGCAAGCCGACACCGAAGCCGTATGCACGAAGCAAACGGACGGCATGTTCGGTATCTGCAGCGGTATGTCCGCGACGGTTTTTACTCAAAACCGCATCCGACATGCTCTGGGCACCGAGTTCGACATTTTTTACATTGTATTTCCGCAACACGGCAAGAATCTCTTCGTTGATGCAATCGGGTCGGGTGGAAATGCGGATACCGCCGAATTTCCCTTCCCCGATGTATTCGTTTGCCGTTTGCAGACAAAGAAGCTGTTTATCCGTATCAATGGCGGTAAAACTGCCGCCGAAAAAAGCAATCTCACTGTGTGCGGTTTCAAAGCCCGTGCTTTGCAAGGCTTTTTCGCAGGATGCACGGATCTGCGACTGAGTCAGAAAATGCTGCTGCCCGGAAATTGCCCTCTGATTGCAGAATGTACAGGCATGGGGACAGCCTTCATGCGGCACAAAAAGCGACACATTCCGATGCTTCATTCTTCACGGATCCCCATCAGCTGCAATGCTTTACGGGCAGCCTCCTGTTCGGCTTTTTTCTTGCTGGAACCCACGCCTTCTCCGATACAGTTGGAATTGAGATGCACTTCCACCGTAAAACGGCGGTTGTGGGCAGGTCCGCTTTCTTCAACAAGCACATAAGAAAGCGCTTCCCCCGGGTTTTTCTGTACAATTTCCTGCAATTCGGTTTTGTAATCCACAAATTCCTCGGTCTGCATATCCCCGGAGCGTATGTAAGGCAGACAAAAGCGTTTTGCCTCTTCCATGCCGCCATCGAGATAAATGGCTGCAAGCAATGCCTCAAAGGCATCGGAAAGAATGGATGCACGGTTTCTGCCGCCGGTCATTTCTTCCCCTTTGCCGAGGTACAGATACTGTCCGAGGGAAATCTCCCTTGCATAGCCTGCCAATGCTTTTTCACAAACTGCGGCTGCTCTGCGACGGGTAAGCTGTCCTTCGGGCAGATCCGGATGCTCATTCCAAAGGTATTCGGCTGTAATGAATCCGAGCACCGAATCCCCGAGAAACTCAAGGCGTTCGTTGTTCTGTCCTGCTGTTTTTTCGTTGCAGGCAGAGGAATGCGTCAATGCGTGATGCAATAGTGCTTTATTCTGAAATACATAGCCGATATTTGCTTCGATACTCATAATTTTTCCTCTGCAATGACGGTTTCAAGTGCCGCCAAAGACCGCAATGCAAGTGCTTCATACCGTGCGGCACGGTCTCGTATTCTTTCTCCGACGGGCGGCAAAAGTCCCATCGCAGCTCCCATGGGCTGATAATTTTTAATGCTTTCATCTGCAACATAGGCACTCAAAGCACCGAGCATCGTTTCAGGCGGCAGACTGACAGGCGGTTTGCCTTCCAAAAATCTTGCCGCATTGATACCTGCAAGAATACCGGATGCTGCGGATTCCATATAGCCTTCCACGCCCGTGATCTGACCTGCAAAGAAAATATGCGGATCCTTTTTGAGCTGAAAAGCACTGTTGAGCAAACGCGGAGAATCGATGAACGTGTTGCGGTGCATCACACCGAAGCGTTCAAACTTTGCATTGGCAAGGGCAGGAATCATGGTAAACACACGCTGCTGCTCACCGAATTTGAGATTGGTCTGAAAACCGACCAGATTGTAAAGCGTGCCCTTGTCATTCTCTTTTCGAAGCTGCAGAACCGCCCACGGACGGTGTCCCGTAACGGGATCAATCAATCCGACAGGCTTCATCGGGCCGTAACGCATGGCATCCTTGCCGCGTTTTGCAAGCACTTCGATGGGCATACAGCCCTCATACACGTCTTTTTTCTTATCTACTTCGTGCAGATGTGCCCCCTCGGCAGAAACCAGAGCATCATAAAAAAGCTCGTATTCCTCCTTGTTCATGGGGCAGTTGATATAGTCATCCTCACCGCCGCGGTCATAGCGTGACTGGGCAAAGGAACGTTTGGGGTCAATGCTGTCGGCAGACACAATCGGTGCAGCCGCGTCAAAGAAGTGAAGTCCCTCACCGCAAAGAGATTGCAGAACGGGTGACAGGGCATCGCTTGCAAGCGGACCTGCAGCAATGACAATGCAATCCGCCTCGGGAAGTGCAGACACTTCACGGCGATGCACGGTGATGTTTTGTGTCTGTGCAATCCGTTCGGTGACAAGGGAAGAAAATTTATCTCTGTCCACTGCAAGTGCACCGCCTGCAGGAACTCTGGTCTGTCTGGCACATTCCACACACAGCGAACCGAGCTTTTCCATTTCCGTTTTCAGAAGTCCCGCTGCGGAAGCAAGACGATCCGCTTTAAAGGAATTGGAGCAGACAAGCTCTGCAAGGTTTTCGCTGCTGTGGGCAGGAGAAAATCGCTGCGGTTTCATTTCGTACAGATCAACATGAACTCCGCGACGGGCAAGCTGCAAAGCAGCCTCCACTCCTGCAAAGCCGCCGCCGATGACGGCTGCCGTTTTATTCATCACTTTCCGCCTTTTTGCTGCGACGTGCTTTGGTTTCATAATCGCAGCCCTCTTTGTGGCATTTGATGACACCGCCTCTGGTACGGAACAAAGAGCTGCCGCATTGCGGACAAACATCTGCCGTGGGTGCATCCCAGGTCATAAACGAACAGGTGGGATAATTGGAGCAACCGTAGAAGGTATACCCCTTTTTCGTTTTCTTACCGATGACATCACCGCCGCAAACGGGACAGACGGCATTGGTCTTTTCAACATAGGGCTTGGTCGTCTTGCAGGAAGGATAGTTCGGACAGGCAAGGAATTTGCCGAAACGGCCGACTTTGATGACCATCATGGCACCGCAGTTTTCACAAGGTTCATCGGTCTTGTCTTCTTCAAGCTGAATCTTGACACCTTCCATGGCAGATTTTGCCTTTTCAAGTGTGGTGATAAATTCATCGTAGAAGCCGTGGAGCATCTTGATATAGTCGTAGCCTTCACGTTCAATACGGTCAAGGTCATCTTCCATGGCTGCGGTGAATTTTGTATTTACGATCTTCGGGAATTGCTCACGAAGCAGTTTCGTGGTGGCAACACCGAGTTCGGTCGGTTTCATGAGTTTCTGTTCACGCACGACATAGCCGCGGTCAACAATGGTGGAAATGATGGAAGCGTAGGTGGACGGTCTGCCGACACCCGTTTCTTCGAGTGTCTTGATCAGGCTTGCTTCGTTGTAACGGGCAGGCGGCTGGGTAAAATGCTGCTCGTCTTTCAGATCCTTGCAGCGGAGTTTGTCATTTTCAGCAAGCACAGGCAGAGCACCGGTTTCGGCATCTTCCGAATCATTGTAAAGAACGGTATAGCCGTCAAAACGGACGGTATAACCGGCTGCGGTAAAGAGAATGAAACGGTCACTGCCTTCATCGGGTGTACCGACGGCATGAATTTCGGCTTTTGCGGTATCCTGTACGCAGTTTGCCATCAGGCTTGCAAGGAAACGCTTCCAGATAAGAGAATACAGTTTATACTGATCGGGAGTCAGCGAAGATTTTGCTGCTTCCGGTGTCAGATCGGGCATGGAGGGACGAATTGCTTCGTGACCGTCCTGTGCGTTGGCATTGGTTTTGAAATAACGCGGCTTTTCGGGCAGATACTTTTCACCGTAGATGTTGCGAATGACCTCGTTACCGGCAGCTCTTGCTTCTTCGGAAATGCGGAGAGAGTCGGTACGCATGTAGGTAATAAGACCGACCGTGCCGTAGCCTGCAACATCCACACCTTCGTACAATTCCTGTGCAACTTTCATGGTACGCTTGGCGGTAAAATTCAGTCGCTTGGATGCTTCCTGCTGCATGGTGGAAGTGATGAAAGGCGGTGCCGGCTGCTTGCGGCGGACACCTTTTTTCAGTTCCGCAACGGTGAACTGTGCATTTTCAAGACGGGCAAGGATTTTGTCCGTATCTTCACGGCTTTCAAGTTTGATTTTGCCGTTTTCATCCCCAACAAAGGAAGCCTTGAACGCTTTTCTTGCAGGCGGATTGGTCAGACTTGCTTCCAATGTCCAGTATTCTTCGGGTACAAAGGCTGCAATTTCTTCTTCCCTGTCCACGATCAGACGCACAGCCACGCTCTGCACACGACCTGCAGACAGACCGCGACGGATTTTCTGCGAAATAAAGGGACTGAGTCTGTAACCGACAAGACGGTCCAGAATACGGCGAGCCTGCTGTGCATTGACAAGATCCATGTCGATTTTTTCGGGATTGCTGATTCCTCTTTCGACACTGGTTTTGCTGATTTCGTTGAACTTGACACGGTTCTTCTTTTTCATATCCAGACCGAGCACCGTTGCAAGATGCCAGGAAATGGCTTCCCCCTCACGGTCCGGGTCGGTTGCGAGAATGACTTCGTCTGCTTTTGAAGCGGCTTCTTCAAGCTCTTTGAGCAGCTTTTCCTTCCCTTTTATTATCGTGTACTTGGTTTCAAAGTTTTTATTGACATCCACACTCAGTTTGGACGGATATAAATCACGTACATGGCCCATGGAAGCTTTTACTTCGTAGCCCGTGCCGAGGTATTTTTTGATTGTTTTTGCCTTTGCAGGCGACTCAACGATGACAAGCTTTGACATGAATTGTCTTTCTCCAATACATAAAAATTTATTTTAAACGAACACAGCCGAAATCACGCTCGACGGCATTCTTGAATTCAAGTTTTGAGATGGCAACAAGAACCTTCCCCGGCGGCAATCCCGTCAGACAGACGAGATCATCCGGACTTTTCGCTCCGTCCTGCAAGGCATTGCGGACCGTAAGCAAATCCCCTGTCAGCCATTCGGGGGGTTCATCCTTTGCAGGTGCCGGTTGTTCTGCCGACAGAACCTGCTCTTTTTTGACGGTTTTTTTCGTCGTCGGTTTCTTTTCTTTTTTCAACCCGGTAAGCGGTTGCAGCTCTTCGAACGGAACAATCATTTTCACCTGTACGGGAATTTCAGGCGGCGGTCCCAATGCAATGCCTGCCGGTGCTGCGTGAAGTACCTCTTCATAAGCCTGCGACCAATCCCCGTTCTGCAGATGCAGCATTTTCAGAATCTCCTGTGCATGCGTTACCGAATATGCCTTTTTTTCACGGATCAGTTTGTCCGTTCCGCTGTAAAACGAGCCGCTGACTGCCGACGGGACGGCAAACACCATGCGTTGCATCCGGAGAGCATCTCCTGCCGTAATGAAAGAGCCGCTTTTTTCGGCTGCCTCCACCACCACCGTTGCCTGCGACATGCCGGCAAGAATACGGTTGCGTGTCGGAAAACTGCTTTTGTTCGGCGGTGTTTCGGGTAAAAATTCGGAAATAACGGCTCCGTTTTCACCTGCCATTTTCCGCATAGCTTCATTTTGCATGAGATAGTCGCATCCGAGACCGCACCCCATGACGACAATGGTAATGCCTCCTGCGGAAAGAGCACCTTCATGTGCTGCAGTGTCAATTCCGAGAGCACCGCCGCTGACAACCGCGACCCCTTCACGGGCAAGCGTTGCAGTCATATCCCTCGTAAATTGTATACCGCCGCGGGATGCCTTCCGTGTGCCGACCACTGCGGTCATAACAGGAGCCTGCAGGGCACTTGTTCTTCCCTTCACATAAAGCACCAAAGGATAATCCGGTATCCGCAAAAGCTGTTTCGGGTAACAGGGACTGTCCGGTGTCACCACATCAAGTCCGTGTTTCATACAAAGCATCAGCACATCAAACGCCTCGGACGGACTCTGCTGACAAAGCTTATCGCATTGCTTATCCTTGAGCAATCCGCTTGCAATCCAGCCTTCCCTGCCTGCACAGTACAGTTTTTCGGGATCTCCGAAACGGGCGATCAATTTACATGCAAGGGATGATCGAGGACCGAATGCCTTTTGCAGCCATATCCAGTATTCTGCTCCTGCCATGCAAATTTACACCTCCCGGACGTACCGTTTATTTCAAGAACTCCCAAAGCAGAATCGCAGCCGCAGCCGCAGCATTCAACGATTCCGCACGACCTTTCATGGGAATGGTAACCCGTTCGTCCGCCGCATCGATGACTTCTTGTGAAACACCGTTGCCTTCGTTGCCGATCACAACAACGCAGCCTTCGCCTTTTGGCACACTCTGCACAGGTTTTGCAGCAGCATCCACAACGGATGCAAAAACACGCATCCCTTTTGCCTGCAAAGTTTGCACAAGACACACGGCATCGTCCGCCTCGAACACGGGCAGACGCAACAAAGAACCCATGGAAGCACGCAATGCTTTGGGGCTGTAAAGATCGCAGCCGCCGCACAAAATCAATCCGTCTGCACCGAGTGCTTCGGCGGTCCTTGCAAGGGCACCGAGATTGTCGGGATTCTGCAAGGAGTCCGTCAGGGCATATATACCATTATACTTTATTTTATCTATATCTTTCGTTTTGTCAAGTGTTTTACACACACAAAATACACCTTGCGGATTTTTTGTGTCTGCAAGGCGGTCTGCAACCGCATCATTTATAAGTCTGCAACGGTCGGCTGCTTGTTGCAAATTCTTACATTCTTCAGGATATTTATGCATTGCATCCTGTGTGAAGAATGCGTCCGTGATATGCATTCCGGAACGAACCGCGTCGTCACAAAGACGAGCACCCTCCAACAAAAAAAGACCGTTTTCACGGCGTGCATCTGCATTTTTAAGAGCCGCGGCGGACTTTACGGATTCATTGTTACGAGAAGTAAGAAACTCCATGAGAAGCTCCTTTCAAAAAAATCAGAATCGTATATTCATACAAGAAAATGAGTGGCTGGTTAAAACAAAAAAAAGGACACTCGCTTGAGTGTCCCGAAAAAAATTACTGAAGAGCAGCCTTTGCTTTTTCGGTGAGAGCCGTGAAAGCAGCAGCGTCGGAAATTGCGATCTCGGAGAGCATCTTGCGGTTGAGGGTGATGCCGGCTTTCTTGAGACCGTTCATAAATGTGGAATAGTTCATGCCGTTGGCTTTGCAAGCAGCACTGATGCGGGTGATCCACAGACGGCGGAAGTTTCTCTTCTTCTGCTTTCTGCCGATGTATGCATAGTTGCCGGACTTCATGACAGCCTGCTTAGCGGTCTTGAAAAGTCTTGCCTTGGAGCCGTAGTAACCCTTAGCGGCTTTCAGAACTTTATTTCTTCTCTTGCGAGTCATAATCGCGCCTTTAATACGAGCCATTGATAATTACCTCCAATAATCCTAATCGTTCTTCTTATTTGTAAGGAATAAGACGCTTGATCTGCTTTACGTTGGTCTTATCGGCAACGGCGGTCTTGCGCAGATTTCTTTTTCTCTTGGTGGACTTCTTGTTCAGGATGTGGGACTTGTAGGCGTGAGCGCGGATGGGCTTGCCGTTCTTGGAAAGCTTAAAACGCTTCTTTGCGCCGGAATTGGTCTTAAGTTTGGGCATTTTTATTTTCCTCCATTCATTATTTACACAAGTACAAGGGGGTGTTTTTTACTTCTTTGCCGGCTTGGCAGCCAGGAACATAAGCATATTACGGCCTTCAAGCTTTGCAGCCTTTTCAACCGTACACAGCTCTTCACATTCCTCTGCGAAGCGGTTCATAATTTCGATACCGCGTTCGGGATGTGCCATTTCACGGCCGCGGAAACGAATGGAAACCTTGACCTTATTTCCTGCCTGCAGGAAACGACGGGCATGATTTGCCTTTGTTTCAAAGTCGTGCGTGTCAATGTTCAAAGAAAGCTGAACCTCTTTGATCTCGATGATACGCTGGTTCTTTCTGGCTTCCTTTTCCCGCTTTTGCTGCTCAAAACGGTATTTGCCGTAGTCCATGATCTTGCACACGGGCGGCTGTGCCTGGGGAGCAATTTTAACAAGGTCGAGGTTTCTGTAAACAGCGGCATCCAAAGCCTGTTTGGCGGTCATAATACCGAGCTGTTCCCCGTCATCGGTGATAACACGGACTTCCTTGTCGCGGATTTCTTCATTGATTTGCAGTTCCTTGGTAGCGATACTCAAACACCTCCGAAAATATATACAAAAAAACGGACGTTCAACACGTCCGCTGCTCTCAGTAAACAAACGCACAATACGGCACAATACACCGCCTTTGCACGAAAATGTTTGACTATCTACCCGGTGAAACGAAATTCTGCGGGTGAGAGCGGCTGACGCCGTCTGCTTGTTTGCTCAGATAGTATAACAGACCTTTATGCATTTGTCAAGCATTTTTTCAACGAAAAAGAATGTATAAAAAATTTTTAAAAATTTATGAAAAAGATATGTAGTTTTTTGCAAAAACCGACATATACAGATGTAACAGATTTTCTTCTCAACAAGAGAAAAATCTCTGTAACGCATATATCGTTCCGGAGGTGCAGAATATGAAAGTAACGGAAAAAAATATCAAAAAGATAAGAAACATCCTCTTGATTGTGGCTTTTGTCGGCATCTGTGCATACGCCTTTGCCGCAAATACAGAGGATATGATTTTCGGTCACCACGACATCACGCTGCATTCCGTCCTCTCGACCGGACTGTTTACGGCAACCGTCTTGTCGCTTCTGTGTGCCCCCGACCGATTCAGAAAAACGGCTTTTGACATCGTGATGCTTTTGTACGCGGTGATCATGAGCGCCGGTTCCCTGCTTCTGATGGCAGACATCCTCGGCCTTGCTCTCCATCCCGGTTTTTTCACGTATTCTTTTATTTTGTTTTTCATGACACCGTACCATGCACTGTCCAATGTTCTTTTTCTGCTTCGATCCTTTTTTCAGAATGACACTCTTTGGATCGTGTCATATGCCGTAACGGCTGCCATCGGCATACTCGGTATTGCCTTTGCAGCACGCAGCCTGCACACAAGACATAAAAACAAAACAGATTGCCTTTCTGAATCTCCTGCTGCTGCATAACGAAAAAATACTGCACAATCAATAAAAACATACAGCACCGGTGACCGCAGGTGCTGTATGTTTTTATAATCTTTATTCATCCGTGGGCGTTGCAGGAAATGATGTTTCCTGTCCTGTTGCAAAGCGAAGAATCAAACGTGCATCATCTGATTCAATCTCACCGTCACCTGTTACATCAGCAACAAAAAACTGATATTCGTTAAAGTTTTCCAATCCGACAGCAGCTCTGCTCGCCAAACGTGAATCTTCTGACGAAACCGTACCGTCACCGTCTATATCACCAAGTAAATTGACCATATAATATAACGCTTGGTCTTTCGGTGTTATTGCAAAACCGGAGTGTGCACTTTTTATGTCAGCAGATGCAATAGATACATTCCAATTTGCATCACTTCCATAAATCCGAATATTATTATATTCATAACAATACTCAACCACACCATCACATCTTATTGACGTAATATCTAAAGGCATAACGGTACCTGTCAGTGAACTCGGATAGTTCACTTGATAAAAAGCATTGTAACCGATATCATAATTTTCCTCAAGAATGTATGCAGTTGTAAGAACATTAATTTTTTGAGCTTGCGTCAAAACAGTATTAGGTCTGTAATACCCCATAAACACATTATTGTTTAAAAAATCGTCTCCAGAACATAATGTTACACCTTGAATAAGATTATCAATATGATAAACGTGTTCCGTGTTTCCTTCAGAGAAAGAATCGTCGAACAACAAACCGGCATGCCATGATATGCCACCAAAAGCACCGTTTCTGTATACCGCATAACCATATGCAGAAGATGCAACAGCGGATATCGCAAAAGAAACAAAAATGACTAAAACAAAAATTATCAATCCACCTCGTTTCAATTTTTGTACGTCAAAACAAAAACATCTCTTAAACAATTTATCACACCTCTTTTCTGTCACTCACCATTCTTTTCAAGACAGGTTATTACATCTGCAATATCTGCTGCATACGCTTCGTTTGCAGCAAAGAATGATTTTGCAGCAGACAGCTCCGCTATCCATGATTTTTCATTATACAATGAGATACCCTGTAAAATAAGAGTAAGTTCTTCCTGTGTCAATTTTTCATCGGCAAGCTTTTCACGAATCAGCTCTTTATGCTGACCAACGGTATATATTTTCTGCTCATCGCTAAAGAGATCGGAAGACATAATGTAAACATATCCATCCCAAATACCCGCCGTTGCAACTGCAACAAACACTCTGCCTTTCATGTCTTCCTCAGGCGAAAAACGGTCATCCGACAAGATCTTTTCACAAAGACTGAAAAAGCTTTCCGTTTTGTCGCGACTTTCTTGGCTCTGTAATGCAACACCTTTGATCATCAATGCACCGCGCACCTCATATGTGCTCGCCTCATCGTAGTTCTCAACAATTTCATCAGCTATCGTACAAGCCGCATCGGGATTGGTTCGCCACAGATACCGCAAAGCAGTAAAGGCAAGCCTTTCATCGGCACCTCGTGCTGTTTTTTCAATTAGAGAAACATCGGGTTCAGCTGCCGTATATATATTGGCAAGAATATTACTGCGAACGTCATATCCGATCGTTTGATCCTGCAGCATATCCGCAAACTCCGTGTAATCGATATCTGCCTGTGCATATTCACAACACTGCAAAAGCAAAACTTTTAAGGTGTCGGAACGTTCGGAATTCAGAATTTTTTCCAAAAACTCCTGACTGATATTTTCACCAAGTTTTTCGACCAATGCAAGTGCATAATAAGTCAATTCCTCTGTCCCTTTTCCCTGTGCTTCATGTTCATCGATTTCATCAAAGAGAAGAGACAAATCCTGTTTTGCCAGATTATCCGTGACAGAATCATCCGTCAGCACTGTTTTAACCGCAAAAACAGAACCGGCAGTCAAAAGTGCAAAAGCAACACAAACAACAATTGAAACAACAATTATTTTATTTTTTCTTTTCATTAAAAAAACTCCTTTCGAATTGAATCATATTTCTTTCGTGCCCATTGGTATCACCTCGCATTCAGTTACATTTATATATGTCAAATTACGAAAAAGACTACACTTTGTTACTTTTTTTTAAAATATTTTTCTTGGAAAAATATATTGACATTGCAGAAAAAATGTTTATTATATAAATATGTAAATCTTTATATGTAATTTCAAACACACTCTGTTTGTCCATGCCCACAGGAGGTGACTCCCCGTGCTTGATATGCAACAAATTGCACAGTATGCAGAACAGTATTACAATGATATTCTGCATTTTTGTGCCCAAAAGCTGCCTGTTCAGGATGCGGAGGATGTCACGCAGGACGTCTTTTTGCTGCTGCAGCACAAAGCCGGCGAACTGGAAGAAAAGAATATCCGCGCATGGCTGTATGGTGTTGCAGCGAGAAAAACATTTGAAAAATACAGAGAGAATCAAAAAGCCGTCAGGCACCTGACCGACCTCGATTCCGCAGACACCCAAGCCCTTGCATGCGTACCCGAACCCGAAGAGAAAGAACAGAATTTTGATATCGAAGCCCTCAAAGCTGCCATCCTCGCAAAACTCAGCCAAGCGGAGCTGGAGCTGTACAAACTGGTGCACATTGACAAAGAAAAATATGCTGACATCGCACAAAAGCTCAATATTTCCACCAAAGCTGCAAGTGTACGCATTGTCAGAATGCGTGAAAAAATAAAAAAATATGTGTCTGAATTGTTCAAACACATATAACTTGGGCGGATTTAAAACAGATAATTTGCATATCAGGCATCCGCAGACACGATCTGCACACCTTTATAATAATGATATATGATCTCTTGCCATGTTTTTCCCTGCAAGGCAAGTTGTTGTGCTCCGTATTGGCTCATTCCGACACCGTGTCCCCAACCCTCTCCGGAAAATACGAAGGTATCAGGCTCGCCCGGTGTGGTTTCGGAGTTGAAAGTTTTTTTGCCTGAGTTACCAAGCACAACCGGATTTTCGTTAACGGCCTCGGTTTTGTTTTTCCCTGTGAGAACGGTTACGTCAGAAGCGGATTTTGAAACGGTGTTTGTGCCGTTATAAATCTGAACTGTTGGGTATGTTGTGAGACCTCCGGCTGAAACGGAGTATTTCTGACTGTATGTTGCTTCGCTGAATATTGTTCGGCAGCTTTCACGTTCAAAGGTCTTCTGTCCGTTTGTTCCGATAACAGAAAGTTTCAGAACCCGTCCTGCCGGAGTATACTCAAGAACACGGATATCGGTTATCGTGCCAATGTTATAGCCTCTGTTATTCATAATTTCGGTGGCACGTGCCTTTGTGAGCTTTTTTGTCCACTTTCCGTTGTAGATATTTTCTGTATCTTCGTATGGGTTTTCAACACTGACCAGATAAGGAAAGGG
>JAZNGB010000036.1:0-29702 GCA_045576275.1 Acutalibacteraceae bacterium | reverse complement strand
CTACACCGAAGCCATTGCAAAGACAGGTCATAAATGGACGGCAGCAACCTGCACAGCTCCCAAGACCTGCTCGGTCTGTAAAGCAACCGACGGTGCTGCCCTCGGTCATAACTATACTTCCAAAGTGACTAAGGCTGCCACCTGCACGGCAGCCGGTGTGAAGACCTTTACCTGCTCGAAGTGCAGCAACAGTTATACGGAATCCATCGCAGCGACCGGTCATACCTGGACGGCAGCGACCTGCACCACAGCCAAAACCTGCTCTGTTTGTAAGACAACATCCGGTTCTGCCCTCGGCCACAGTTACACTTCCAAGGTAACCAAGGCAGCCACCTGCACGGCAGCCGGTGTCAAGACCTTCACCTGCTCGAAGTGCAGCAACAGTTATACGGAATCCATCGCAGCGACCGGTCATACCTGGACGGCAGCGACCTGCACCACAGCCAAAACCTGCTCTGTTTGTAAGACAACATCCGGTTCTGCCCTCGGTCATAACTATACTTCCAAAGTGACCAAGGCTGCCACCTGCACGGCAGCCGGTGTGAAGACTTTCACCTGCTCCAAGTGCAACCACAGCTACACCGAAGCCATTACAGCTACCGGTCACACCTGGACGGCAGCAACCTGCACCGCTCCCAAGACCTGCTCGGTCTGTAAGGCAACAGAGGGCAACGCTCTCGGCCACAGCTATACTTCCGCAGTAACCAAGGCAGCAACCTGCACCATGGACGGTGTGAAGACCTTTACCTGCTCCAAGTGCAGCCACAGCTACACCGAAGCCATTACAAAGACAGGTCATAAATGGACGGCAGCAACCTGCACCGCCCCCAAGACCTGCTCGGTCTGTAAGGCAACAGAGGGCAACGCTCTCGGCCACAGCGAAGAAATTGTGCCGGCAGTTCCCGCAAGTTGTACTGCAACGGGATTGTCCGAAGGGAAGAAGTGTTCAGTTTGTGAGAAAACGCTTGTCGAACAGACTGTGATTTCCATGACGGAACACACAGATAATGATAACAATGGTTCTTGTGATCATTGCAATGCACAGTTGACTTCTGCAAAGCTGCTCGGTGATCTGGATGGTGACGGCAGAGTTACTTCCGCTGATGCCAGACTCGCGCTTCGTGCATCGGTAGGACTTGAAACATTGAACGATGTACAGAAGGTAGCAGCAGATGTGGATAATGACGGAAGAATATCTTCCGCTGATGCCAGACTCATTCTGCGTGCATCGGTTGGATTGGAAACGCTTTGATTTCTTTTCTTCGGTAAAATAAATGAAACACAAATAAAACAATAAGCTGTCGGTTTTTTCGGCAGCTTATATTATTTTTTATTATTTATATGAAAAGGCTTGCATTGAAAGCGTAAGAATGATAAAATAATATAATCGAATTTTTGTACTTTTGTGTTTGATATTTAGGAGTGTGCGTTTTGGGACGAAAGAAATGGAATGTTGCGGAATACGACAAGCAGCAGGCTTCCGCAGTGGCGCAGCAATGCGGTATCAATGAATTTGCCGCTTTGTTGCTCAATGCGAGGGGTATGAAGACGGCTGACGAAGTATCTGCTTTTTTGGATATGCGAACGCAACTCTCCGACCCGTGGTTGCTCAAGGATATGGACAAGGCAGTTGAACGTATCCGCGAAGCCATTGAAAATGAAGAAAAGATTACCGTATTCGGTGATTACGATGCCGACGGTGTAACCGCAACCGCACTTTTGTTTTCGTATCTTGAAATGCTCGGTGCGGATGTGGCAGCATATATTCCTTCCCGTATGAACGAGGGCTACGGTCTTTCCGAGGCTGTCTGCTACCGCCTTGCCGAGGACGGAACAAAACTTGTTGTCACCGTGGACAACGGTATCGGTGCCATTGAAGAAGCGAAAATCCTTGCTTCATTGGGTGTGGATCTGGTCGTGACCGACCACCACCGAGCAGGTGCCGAAATTCCCGATTGCTGTGCGGTTGTTGATCCCTACCGTGCGGATGATACAAGTCCGTTCAAGGAGCTGGCAGGTGTCGGTGTGGCACTCAAACTTGCTGCAGCTTTGGAGGACGGCGATTATTCAGCGGTACTCGATGACTATGCAGACATTGTTGCCATCGGTACGGTGGCGGATATTGTTCCGCTTGTGCATGAGAACCGTTTGGTTGTACTGGAAGGTCTTGCTTCTATCAACAATGGCACGCGTTGCGGCATTTACGCATTGCGGCAGGTTGCAGGGCAGGCAGAAAAAGAACTCAACAGTGTCGGTATTGCTTTTATGATTGCTCCCCGTATCAATGCGGCAGGCAGAATGGGAAATGCACAGCAGGCATTGCAGCTTTTGTTGACGGAAGATTATGACGAAGCCCTTCGTCTTGCGAAAGAAATTGATGCTGCCAATGCTGCAAGGCAAGAAACCGAAACCACCATTTTTGCACAGGTGGAAAGTTATCTTGATTTGCATCCCGAACAGAGAAATGACCGTGTATTGGTTGTGGACGGCAAAGACTGGCATTCGGGTGTAATCGGAATCGTTGCATCCCGTCTTGTGGATCGCTACGGCAGACCGGCCATCGTCATTTCGCATGAAGAAGACGGACCTGCCAAGGGATCGGGACGCAGTATTGACGGTTTTTCGCTGTATGAAGCACTGTGTTATGCAGCCGATACGCTTGTGCAATACGGCGGTCATACGCTTGCTGCCGGCTTTTCCGTGTTGCCGGATCGCATTGATGATTTTCGTAAGAAAATCAATGAATATGCTGCGACTGTGGGGGATGTGTTTCCGTCGGTCAACATCGATTGCCGTTTGAATCCTGCACATATCAGTGTGAATATTCTGGATGCCTTGTGTGAACTGGAACCCTTTGGTGCCGGAAATCCGACCCCGATGTTCGGTTTGTTCGGAATGGAAATCGAGGGGATAAAAGGCATGGGAAACAACCGTCATCTGCGGATGATGCTTTCAAGAAACGGTGCTCATATTACCGCTGTCCGTTTCGGTGTTTCCCCCGAGGATTTTCCTTATAAAAAAGGAGACCGCGTGGACCTTGCCGTGCGGATCGATAAAAATATATATATGGGAGAAACAAGAATCAGCATTCAGGTCAGGGATATCCGACCTGCCGACATGGATGATACAACTTTGTTTTCTTCCGTTGCGATGTATCAGCGTGTTTGCCGTCAGGAACCTTTGGATCCGCAAGCCGTGCAGTTTGCTTGTCCGGACAGGAATCTGATCGCAAAGGTCTATAAATATGTGAGAACCCATAAAGAGTGGGGATTTGATGCGGAAATCCTGCTCATGCGACTTGAAGAACCGCCGCAGCGTGCCTGTGCGGTATTGGTTGCATTGCTTGCATTGACACAGGCAGGTGTTTTGTCTTGTGAGGACGGTATTTACCGTTGTTGCGAAAAGTCGGAAAAAGCCGACCTGACAAGTGTTGATGTCCTAAAAAGACTCGGTTATACGGAATAATACAGGAAGGGGAGCCTTGCATGGAAGATTATACGTTTGAAAGAATTGAAAAGCAGATAGAGGCAGTCTACACACCGGAAGAAGTGCAGCTTTTACGCAAGGCTTATGAGCTTTCTGCAACGGCTCACGAGGGACAAAAGCGAAAATCCGGAGAACCGTATATCATTCATCCCATTGCGGTAGCTGAAATTCTGCTTGCATACGGTATGGATTATCAGTCCATTGCAGCTGCTTTGTTGCACGATGTTGCGGAGGATACGAATGTTTCCATTGCTGATATCCGCCGTATGTTCGGTGCCTCGATTGCAGCCTTGGTGGACGGTGTTACCAAGCTCGGCAAAGTGCCGCTTGATAAACACAGCAACGGTGAAAACAAGCCCACTTTTATGAATCGCGAAAATGAACAGGCAGAGAATCTGCGTAAACTCTTGCTCGCCATGTCAGAGGATATCCGCGTTATCATCATCAAGCTTGCTGACCGTTTGCACAATATGCGAACCATCCGGTTTCAGCCGGAACAAAAACGACGCGATATATCCCTTGAAACCATTGAAATTTATGCCCCCATTGCACACCGTTTGGGTATCCGACCCGTCAAGGATGAATTGGAAGACCATGCCATTGCAAACCTTGACCCTGTGGCTTATGCGGATATCGAACGTGCCCTTGCTGACCAGGAACCGCTTCGCAAAGAATTTTTGGAAGATATCAAGCTGCGTATCGGTGAACGTGTGCATGAAATCGTTGAAAAAGCGGAAGTCAGCGGCAGAATCAAGACTGTACACGGCATCTATCGCAAGATGTATATGCACGGTAAAGAATTTGAAGAAATTTATGACATCTATGCCATTCGTATCATCGTTGATACCGTCGGCGATTGCTACAACTGCTTAGGTGTTATTCACGATATGTTCAAACCCATCCCGGGCAGATTCAAAGATTATATTTCCACCCCCAAACCGAATATGTACCAGTCCTTGCATACCACACTCATCGGTAAGGAAGGTATTCCGTTTGAAGTACAGATTCGTACCTGGGAAATGCACAAAACCGCTGAATACGGTATTGCTGCCCATTGGAAGTACAAACTCGGATACAACGGCACAAACAAGTCAAATGCCATTGAAAGAGGTCTCGGTTGGGTAACGCACATTCTGGAAGCGCAGAGCGAATCCGGCGATGCTTCCGATATTATTACCGCCATCAAGAGCGATATCGTCCGTGAAGAAGTATACGTATTCACCCCCAAGGGTGATGTGATGAGTCTTCCTGCCGGAGCAACGGTTATTGACTTTGCGTATGCCATTCACTCTGCTGTCGGTAACAAGATGACAGGTGCAAAAGTTGACAAACGCATTGTGCCGTTGGATTATACCCTGAAAAACGGTGAAATTGTTGAAGTCATGACTTCTACCCAACCGGGCAAGGGTCCCAGCCGTGACTGGCTGAAAATTGTTAAAACAAGCGAAGCACGCAGCAAAATCCGTGCCTGGTTCAAGAAAGAACGCAGAGAAGAAAATATTGTTGAAGGCAGACAGGATTTTGAACGTGAGATCCGTCGCAGCAATATCCGTCTTTCCGAAGAACAGGAAAAGAAACTCATGGATGTGCTGTGCGACAAGCAGAAATGTCCCACACCCGATGATTTCTTTGCAGCACTTGGTTACGGCGGCATCGTTTTATCCAAAATTATGCCGATGATCAAGGACGAAGCCGGAAAGATCATCAATGCCGATGTGCCCAAGCAAGTACAGGTCCGACCCAAGCGTACCGTCAGCAGCGACGGTGTCGTTGTGGAGGGCATCGACAACTGCCTTGTCAAGCTTTCCCGTTGTTGCAGCCCTATCCCCGGGGACGATATCATCGGTTTTATTACCCGCGGACACGGTATTTCCGTACATAAGCGTGACTGTACCAATGTTCCGTCCGTGATTTCTCTGGCAGCGGAACCCGAGCGTTGGATCGGTGTATATTGGAGTGCAAATGTCAAAACCGAGTTCAATGCATCTCTGATTCTGACTTGTCTGAGCGATAAAATGGTCATGAACAGGGTTTTTGAAACGCTTGAAAACCTGCATACCATCATTCAGAGTGTCAACACCAGAGAAACAAAGGATGGCAGAAAGCTGATTTATCTGACGGCAACCGTCAACGGTGTAGAGCATCTGAAAACGGTTATGAATAAACTTGAAAAGCTTGAATGCATTCTGAGTGTTGAACGCGGTGGCGTATAAAGATAAAAATTCTACAAAGAAAGTGAAGTTTCCCCGTGAAAGCTGTTATTCAAAGAGTCAAAAATGCCAATGTCACGGTTGACGGCAAAACGATAGGTGCGATCCAAAACGGTTTTCTGATTCTTTTGGGAGTTATGGAAGGTGACACGCAGCAGGAGGCTGATGTGCTGGCTTCCAAAACGGCCCTTTTACGTGTGTTTGAGGATGCAGACGGAAAAATGAACCGCAGTATCCTTGATGTGGAAGGGGAAGCTTTGGTCGTGTCGCAGTTTACGCTGTGTGCGGATGTCAAAAAAGGCAATCGGCCGTCTTTTACTCCCTCTGCAAAACCGGAAGAGGCCAACCGATTGTACGAATATTATATGCAAAAACTCAAAGAACAGGGTGTAAAAAAAGTCGAACACGGTATGTTCGGTGCCGATATGCAGGTTGCATTGGTGAATGACGGTCCGGTTACGATTTTGTTTGACACACAGATTTGGAGTAAGAAATGATTGATATTAAAACGATTGCCTGTGCTTCCATCGGAACCAATATGTATCTTTTGACGGATGTTGCAACACAGAAGAAAGCTCTGGTTGATTGTCCTCCCGTTCGCGGCCGCCAGATTGCATTTCTGGAAGAAAACGGGGTAGAAACACTGGATTATATTTTTCTGACCCACGGACATTTTGACCACATTCTCGGTCTTGGCGATGTACAGTCCCGTTTTGGTGGAAAGATTGTGATTCATGAAAAGGATGCCGATTGCCTGCATGATCATGAAAAGGCACTTTGCAGATGGTCACCTCTCAAGCCATTGAAATACAAAGCAGATATCCTTGTGCATGAAGGGGATATGATACAACTCGGAGAAAGCACCTTTACGGTTTTGCATACCCCCGGTCATACGGAAGGCAGCGTTTGCTACCGTTGTGATGATGTGTTGTTTACGGGGGATACCCTCTTTTTTGAAACCTGCGGCAGAGTGGATTTTCCGGGCGGCGATCCTGCACAGATGATGGAGTCGCTGCAAAGATTGGCTTCTCTTGATGAAAATTATCGCGTCTTGCCCGGTCATAACGAAGAAACAACGCTTGAACACGAGAAAAGATACAATCCGTATATCAGACATTGATTTTGGAATAACAGTATGCAGTTGATTTGTTTGAATCACCGTTTCGGTTTTGAAATGGAAAATATTCTGCGCATCTTTTTTCCCATGGAAAAGATCGCGGTTTCTGATGAAGACTTGCCCGTAACGGACGAGGTGTTCCGCACCTGCCTTGCAGAAACGCCCGACGGCGCTTTGCTGACGGCAGATGCTTGTCTGTTCGGCAAAAACGCACATGAACAGCGTGTTGCATTGAAAACAGCCGATACATTTGCGGATGATTGTGAGTTGCTGTTGGCCTGTGCATTGTGTGCGTGTCTTACAACGCTTACAGGCTATAAGCCGCCGTGGGGATTGCTCACAGGTGTGCGTCCGTCCAAGCTGATGCGCCGACTCATTGAAACCACAGGAGAAGAAGCTGCCGTTGCACGGTTTACCGATGATCTTGAAGTCAGTACTGACAAAACCGCACTTGCAAAATCTGTTGCAAAAGCAGAAGATGCCGTGGTTGCGTTGTCCGATGCACGTTCTTGTTCGCAGTATGTTTCCATTCCGTTTTGTCCCACGCGTTGCAGCTATTGCTCTTTTGTATCTCATTCCGTGCAGCAGGCTGCAAAACTGATTCCGCAATACACACAGCTGCTTTGCAAGGAAATCGAAGCCAATGCCCGTTATGCAAAAGAGCTCGGACTGCATACACAGACTGTGTATATCGGCGGCGGCACACCGACATCGTTGACGGCTGAACAACTTCGCCTGATTACCGATGCCATCGGCAACAACATCGATGTGGCTTCTTTGCGTGAATACACCGTGGAAGCAGGTCGTCCCGATACGATCGATGAAGAAAAACTGCAAGTGCTGCATGATGCCGGTGTCACCCGTGTCAGCGTCAATCCGCAGACTTTCAGTCAGAAAATTTTGGAGAATATAGGAAGAAAACACTCTTCTGACGATATTTATAAAGCTTTTTATCAGTCTCGTGCAGTAGGATTTGATTGTATCAACATGGATCTTATTGCAGGTCTTCCGGGGGATTCACCGGAGGGCTTTGTTGACAGTTTAGGGCGTGCAATTGAGCTTGCCCCCGAAAACATTACCGTTCATACGCTTGCCTTGAAACGGTCGTCCACCTTGGTGACAGGGAATACATGGAACCGAGCGGCACAGGATACGTCAAAAATGCTTGAAAGTGCATTTCAGATGTTGACACAGGCAGGGTACCTGCCGTATTATATGTACCGCCAGAGCAAATCCGTCGGCAATCTTGAAAATGTCGGTTGGTGCAAACCGGGGACGGAAGGCTTGTATAATGTGTACATGATGGAAGAGATTCACACTGTTCTTGCATCCGGCGGCGGAGCCGTGACCAAATTGAAGGATCCGCATTCCACCTTGATTGAACGTATTTTTAATTTTAAATATCCGTATGAATATGTCAATCGATTTGAGGAGCTGCTGCAAAGAAAAGAGAGAATCACATCCTTTTATGCAGCTTTGGACATATCGGACAAAAATGTATAATAGATTATAAACGAAGAGAAAATCAAAACAAAGAGAGAAGGAGAAAAAGTATGGCAGAACAAAAAAAACAGTCATTGCTCAATGGTGCAATGGTTCTTTCCATGGCGGTCATTGTTGTTAAGATCATCAGCGTTTTCTTTAAAATTTACATGACCTATGCCATCAGTTTTGACGGCAGAGCGTATTATGCAACTGCTTACAATATTTATACACCGATTTATTCCATAGCCCTTGCAGGTCTTCCGACCGCTGTTTCAAAGTTGGTGGCTGAATATTCGGCAAACGGCAGATTCAAGGATGTCAAAGCCTTGATGAAAGCATCCAATCAGCTGTTTGTGCTCATGGGTGTGGTCTGTACGGCAATTGTTTTGCTGTTGGCATATCCGTATTCCATGTCTGTTAATATGCCCAATGCCATTCCTGCCATTCTTGCTTTGGCACCGTCCATGTTCTTCTGCTGCGTGATGTCTGCCTACCGCGGTTATTACCAGGGAATGCGTACGATGACACCCTCTGCCATGTCGCAGATTTACGAAGCCATCGGCAAGCTGATCTTCGGTTTCCTGTTTATCAGCATTGTCACTGCAGGTGTGATTCCGTTCCTTGACAGAATTCCGCTTCTTAATAAATATGTCACCGATGAGATCGGTGCGTATGCTGCTGCCGGTGCAATTGCCGGCGTTACCCTCGGTTCTATTTTCAGCTTTTTCTATCTTTATATCCGCTATCGTAAGCACAAGGACGGTATTTCCGAAGCAGAATTGATTGCTTCTCCCGAAAACCACACCGTGCCGTATCTTCGCAAACAGTTGCTGGCTGTCGGCATTCCGATTGCACTCAGCTCCGTTATTTCCAATGTTACCACGCTGATCGACAACTGGACGATTCAGAACCGTTTGCAGTATGTGCTTGATAAATATCCTGTGCTGTTTTCGGATACCTTCTCCGATATTGTAAAAGGGATGGAATACACCTCCACTGAACAACTGAAGGACTATCTTTTCGGTGCGTACGATACGGTTTTGGAGTTCAACAACCTTGTGCCCACCTTTACGATTACACTCGGTCTTGCAGCATTGCCGGTTCTGAGTGAAATGTGGATGAAAAAAGATTCCGCAGGTATCAAAAGCTCCATCGAATCGGTGTTGCGTATGACCTTGATGATTGCATTCCCTGCAGGTATCGGTATGGCTGTTTTGTCCGAAGATGTAATCGGTCTTTTCTACGGCATTTCCGAAAGCAATTCGCTTGCAATTTCTCACATTGCTCCCGTTCTTACCATCTACGGCTTTACTGTTTTCCTGCTTGCATTGGAACAGCCGCTTGTCAATATGTTGCAATCGGTCAACCGTCTGGATATTCCCATCAAAGCCATGGCAGTCGGTGCGGTCGTCAAAGTTGTCAGCAACTTTGTTCTTGTGGGACTTCCGACCGTACATATCAGAGGTGCAGCATATGGCTCCATGCTTTGCAATCTTGTTATTGATGTCATCTGTATTATTTTCCTGCTGCGTCAGACGCAGTGCCGTCTGAATGTGGTTTCCGTGCTGCTCAAACCTCTGTTCTGTGCTTTATGTGCAGGCCTTGCCGGTTGGGCAGTCAATACGGTATTTGAAGTGGTGCTGGAAGGTTTTAAAGGCATTTCTCTTCTCAACGGTGAGAATGTTGCTTGCATTCTGGGTGTCATGGGAGCTGTTGTTGTGTATGCTCTGACGATGCTTTTGACCAAATCCATGCCAAAAGATGATATAAAAATGCTCCCCAAGGGAGAAAAAATTGCTAAAGTACTTGAAAAATACAACTTAATCGGTTAAAATAAAAAAGATATGTGCTGATATTTTTTATTATCACATTTGAAGGATTGTTGACGAATGATTGCAGATTTTGAGTTTAAAAGCAAATACGGTATTGAAGACCTGCTGCGTATCATGGAGATTTTGCGTGCTCCCGGCGGATGCCCCTGGGATGCAGAGCAAACCCACGAAAGCATCAAAAAAGATTTGATTGAAGAAACCTACGAAGTGATCGAAGCCATCAACAAGCAGAATCCCGATATGTTGCTTGAAGAACTCGGAGATCTTCTGATGCAGGTTGTTTTTCATTCCCGCATTGCACAGGAAGAAAATCAATTTGCCTTTGCAGAAGTCTGCGACGGTATCTGCCAAAAACTCATTGAGCGTCATCCCCATGTATTCGGAGAGATCAATGTTTCGGATACAGATGAAGTGCTTTCAAATTGGGATGCAATCAAGCGTCGTTCCAAAAACCACGAAACAACCACGCAAGCCATTGACTCGGTTCCCCGTGAATTGCCGGCTCTTATGCGGAGTGCCAAAATTCAGCACAAAGCAGCCAAGGCAGGTTTTGATTGGCCTGATGTCACAGGTGCCTTTGATAAAATTGCCGAAGAAAGCCTGGAACTGAAGCAGGCAATGGAAGAGGGAAAATCCGACAGAATTGCAGATGAACTGGGTGACCTCTTGTTTGCAGTTGTCAATGTGTCGCGATTTGTTCATGTGGATGCGGAAGAAGCTCTCACGGCTGCAACGGATAAATTCCGCAACCGTTTTGCTGCGGTAGAAGCACTCGCAAACAAACGCAATATCGACATGAAAAACACACCTATTGACGAATTGGATGCGTTGTGGGACGAAGTGAAAAAGAACTCATTAGCATAAGCTTACAAGCACGCTATTGAAATATAAAGGAGGATATATTATGAATAAGACCGAACTCATCGCTGCAGTTGCAGAAAAAGAAGGCATTTCCAAGAAATGTGCAGACAGTGCTGTCAATGCTGTCCTTTCTGCTATTACTGAAGCTCTTGCAAACGGTGAATCTGTTCAGTTGATCGGCTTTGGTACTTTTGAAGTACGTGAAAGAGCTGAAAAGCAGGGTATCAATCCCGCTACCAAGGCTGCTATCACCATCCCCGCAGCAAAAGTTCCCGCTTTCAAGGCCGGCAAGGCTCTGAAAGATGCTGTTGCAAAATAATTAAAAATGCAAACCCGGCGGGAGAGATGTTTTTCTCTCCCGTTTTGGTTTTTTAAGGAGACAGACAAATGAGATTGGATAAGTATCTGAAGGTTTCCCGTCTTGTGAAACGCCGTACGGTCGCCAATGAGCTGTGTGATGCAAAGCATGTGGAAGTCAACGGCAAGGTTGCCCGTGCATCCTATGAAGTCAAAGTCGGTGATGTCATTGCCATTCAGATGGGTGCAAATCTGATGAAAGCAGAAGTGCTTGACATTCGTGAACACACAACAAAAGAAGCAGCTGCATCCATGTATAAGATTCTTTGAGTTTTATGATCGGAAACAATCACCCTTTCAGCCAACTTTAAGAGAGATCGCATACTATTTTTTACAGTCGAAAAGCAAAAATGCTTTTCTGCGAAAGGATGAATGCCAATGGATGAAAATTATATCGGTTTGCAGGGCAGCACAGAACCTGAGAATGTGCCCGAGGAGCCGAAAGAAAGCATATTTACTGCAGAGGAAGACAACAATGAAAATCTGTCTGAGCCGATAGATGAACTTTCTTCTGCACAGGTTGCAGAAGAAAAAGAAGATCCGCAGCAGGAGATCTATAAAAAAGTGCAGGCTTTTTATGAGGAGCAAAAGACAGCAGACAACGGCTGTACCTATGCATACGGAAGAATGTCTTCGCAGACGGTTTCACAGGACACGGGTGCTGTACCCCGTGTGCAAAGCGAACAACCGCAGTATGTGCCGCCACAGCCTGCACAGCAGTATACACCCCCTGTTTACAACCGTCCCGTACCGCCTCCGCAATATCAGAGACCGCCTGTTGCACCACCGCCTTCGTATGCATCTGCACCCTATACACAGCAGAATGCGACCGCTGTAAAACCACCGAAAAAGAAGAAAAAAGAAAAAGCTCCCAAAAACAGAATGTCATTCGGCCAGTTTTTCCTTTGTCTTGTTTTGTGTCTGGTTGTAGGCAGTGTTTCGGGTTATGTTTCATCAAAAACAGCTGTCAAGGAGCTGCTTGCTGACTTCAGCACCCAACAGGGGAATACAACAACAGGCTCTTACAATATCAATATTTTTGAACAGCCTGCACCAACGACCGAAGCTGCTCCGTCAACGGAAAACTCGACGCAGCAGCCTGCTACAACCCCCGTTATGTCCGACAATACGGCTTCTGCAAGTGATATCTACAAAAAGAACGTAAATGCAGTCGTAAATATTACCGCAAAAGGCTACCGTACCGTCAGTTTCGGCTTTTTCTTCGGTAACCAATCGCAGGAATTTACTTCTTCCGGATCCGGATTTTTCCTTACGGAAGACGGCTATATTCTGACAAATTACCATGTTGTTGAATCGACCGAGCAAATCACCGTTACTGATTTTGAAGGCAATGAATATGCAGCAACTCTCATAGGCTACGAGGAAAGCAATGATATTGCCGTTCTGAAAGTCAACGGAACCTTCCAGGCGGTTGAACTGGGCGATTCAACAAAACTCGAAGTCGGTGATACACTTCTGATCATCGGCAATGCACTCGGTGAATTGCAGTATACGCTTACCCAGGGCGTTGTCAGCTATCTTGAACGTGCCGTTCAGACAGACACAGGTGCCGTGATCAATATGTTCCAGACCGATGCTGCCATCAACTCCGGCAACTCCGGTGGCCCTGTTTTTAATTCAAAAGGTGAAGTTGTAGGTATTGCGAGTGCAAAATACGCATCCAGTTCCATTGAAGGACTTGGATTCTGCATTCCGATCGATGATGTGAAGTATATGATAACCGATATTGTCAATGTCGGTTATGTTACAGGAAAACCTGCACTCGGTGCATCGCTTTATACCAACACCAGCCGTTCCAACGGTTTGCCTTACGGTTGTTATATTGTTGCGGTCGGTGCCGGTTCTGCTGCAGCCAATGCAGGTCTTGCAGAAGGAGATGTCATCACTGCCATCAACGGCACAAGTGTACGCGATGTCGATGACTTCGGCAGCATTCTGAGTCAAAGCAAAGCAGGTGACACCGTCACATTGACTGTGTATCACGCTTCCACATCCGCAACCACGGATGTCACGGTTGTGCTTGATGAATACAAGCCTGCTGACCCTCGCACAGACTACTCCAATGTTTATGATTTCTGACAGATATGTTTTACAAAAACCAAGGATCGACCATCGCGGTCGATCCTTTGCGTTTTAACGGTATGAAAAAAAGGCGGTTTCAAACCGCCAACATTTTTATTATACAGCAACGTAATGACAAATGTCAATAGAATGTTGAAAACTTATGTGCGACATTACTATAATTCTACAATATGCTTAAAAAATTCTATTAACATTGTACAAGTTTCCATCTTGCAAAGTGTGAATTTGTATGTTATAGTATAGACAGAAAGAGGTGGTACCCGATGTACAGGTAACCATAAAGGAATGAACAGCCAATCTGATTAAATAAAAAAAGCAATGATCAGGATGTTGGCAGAAAGAGAGGTTAAAAGATGTTAGATACCAAAATAGAAGAGAAATGACTCTTGACGGTTGTGTGAAGAAACACTGTCGAGGGTCATTTCTTTTTTGTTTCGGGAAGATTATAATATATAAAACGGTCGCCTGTAGTATGACGACCGTTTTTCTATGCTGCGTATGATTCTTTATTTGAGACCGTACTGTTTTCTGCGGCTCCATGTCTGGCCCCACTTGTTGGCCCAGCTTTCGCAGTAGAGTTTGTAGTAGGAAATATTGTTTTTGGTGCGGTAGTTTTTCATACAGTTGCACCAGAATGCACTCGGGATGGCAACCACAAACCAATACAAGGGGCCGAGCAGCAGACATTGAATGGTGTGACCATACTCATGAATCTGTGTGTTTTTGGTCCAGCCTTCTTCTCTTCCTTCTGCCATAAAAATGAACAGACCGAGAGATAAACCGCCCCAATCTCCGGGAATATAGGTGATAACGGCATTGCAAAAACGCTCGTGACGGTATTTTTTACGCAGAATAAGGTGCACAAGACCGCCGATTAAGTTGACAGGCAACCCCCAGGTCCATTGGACAAAATAAAACCAGAATTTTTCCCATCCTTTGTTTGCAATGTGTTCGATGTCATAAGGTCTGCGGAGTTTTGCTTTTTTCATTGTGTTTCTCCTTCTGCTGCAACGGTTGCAGCTTTTTTATTTTTATAGAAGAAAATACCGGCGAACATGACAACTGCAAAGATGATCAGATAAAACAGAACAGGGAAACTGAATGCTCCGTTTTCTTTTGCAGTCTGATAGGGCACAATGCCGTGTGCATAAACCGCACAGAAAATGATAACACCGGAGCTGATGATTGCAAGGCTCGGAAATACGAAACGTTTGACGGGATGCAGGCCCTTCGCTTTTTTCATAAACGCGACATAGATGGGCAGATAGAACGCATACAGTGTAACGATTGGAAGTTCGGAAGAATCGAAACTGAAGAGTCCGAACCAACTTTGCGGAGCAAGATTGGCACCGTAGAAATAAACGACCCAGATCGCTGTAATAAGCAATGCTGCGATGCCGGAGTTTGCAGGCATGTTGGTGGCAGGGTCAACCTGAGAGAAAATGTGCGGAGAGGGACCGTGGTTTCTTGCAGCAAGTGCATACATACTTCTTGTACAACCGAGCATCAGACCGTTGAGTGTACCAAAGCACGAGATGGCAACAAAGAGATTGAGAATATTGCCCAATATAGGTCCGAATACGTGTACAAATGCAACGGTGGCACCTTCTTTTTGCAGGTCTTCCACACTTGCACCGCCTGCGATACCGATGAAATAGAATACATAAACCGCTACGATAATAATTGCACCTGCAATGAGAGCGATGGGCAGGTTTCGTTTTGCATTTTTCAGCTCCGCGTTGATAGAAGTAGCCATAATCCAGCCTTCATATGCAAAAGCAGTTGCCACGATGGCACTGAAGAAGGTGTGTCCCGCTCCCGTACCCGTTGAAAAATTGTGTGCAAGAATGCTCATGTCGGGAGCTTGTGCAGAGGTATGTGTCAGACCGTAAATCGTACCGATGACCGCCATGAGCAGAAGCGGTATCAACTTGATGATTGTTGCACTGACCTGGATTTTACCTGCAATTTTTGGGGAAAGTGCATTGATTGCAAAACTCAGGCACAGGAATGCCAAGGCGAGTGTCATTGTTTCCGGACCGAAAACCGTTCCGCCGTCTGCAGCACCGATATGCAATGCAAAATCAGGATTGGTTGAACAGATAAAAGTGAGCGTGTATCTTGCGGTCAACCAGACCAAAACGGAAGAAATGGTCGGTGCATAAATGAAAGCCATAAACCAACCAACATAATAGGCATATTTGTTGCTGACAGTTGCCTCCGCATAGTCGGTCAGACCGTTGACCTTGGAGTAATTCTGTGCAAGCTGTGCAAATGCAAGTATGTTAAAGAGCATGATTGCACCGCCGACCAGCCATGCTGCAATGCCGATGCCTAAGTTGCCTTCAGTAACAACCAGGATATTCTGTGCTTTGAAGAATACACCTGAACCGATGACGATGCCGACAACCATGCAAATGGCTGTCACCAGACCGTATTTCTTTTGTAAAGTATTGCTCATTTTGTTTCTCCTTGTTTCATCAATGGCTTCAGTATACCTTTATTTTTAAAAAAAGTAAATACATATTACGTGTATTTCACTTGATTATTTTTTTCTGTTATTGTAATATAATAAACAAAGAAGAGTCAAGTATTTTTTTAGTGTTTTGAAAGGATGTTTTTTATGAGTCATACACCGATTGATCCTACCGCAATGCACAAGCTGTCTTACGGTCTTTTTGTTTTGAGTACGACATACGACGAAAAAGACAACGGCTGTATCATCAACACCGCCATTCAGATTACAGACAATCCCAAACGTTTGTTGTTTGCTGTTAATCGACAGAATTATACGAATGAAATGCTCAAAGAAAGCGGTGTATTTGCTTTGGCTGTTCTTTCCGAAGAAACACCCTTTGAAGTGTTTCAGCATTTCGGTTTTCAGAGTGGTCGAGATGCGGAAAAATTTGTCGGTACTCCCTTGCGTTGTGCAAACGGTGTTGCATACTGCGCCGGTGTAACAAACGCTGTTTTTGCAGGCAAAATTGAAAGCTGGCAGGATGTCGGTACGCATACGGTCTTTATTGCCGAAGTGGAAGAAGCCCAGGTGCTGTCTGATGTGCCAAGTGCTACTTATGCCTATTATTTTGCCAATATCAAACCTAAGCCGCAACCCAAAGAGGAACAGAAAAAAGGCTATGTCTGCAAGATCTGCGGCTATGTTTATGAGGGCGAAACTTTGCCTGATGATTTTATTTGTCCGCTTTGTAAGCACCCTGCTTCAGACTTTGAGCCGATACAATAAAAATGAACAACCGTCACCCGAAAACGGAGACGGTTGTTTTTTCTATACAAATGTTCAGAGTAAAAGATTTTCAAGTCCGAACAGGGAAGCCGCATTGCGTAATCCGTCTTCCACTTCTTCACGGGAGAAATTGCCTGCTTCCAGTTCTTTGTCTGTCATATTGTTGAGTCTGGAATAGAAGTCAACGGCAACTTCCAGATTCTCTTTGCCGCCGTTTTCAAGAGCCTCGAACAGCAGGTCTTCCGCACCACCGATATCGCCTTTTTCCAATAACGCACAAATGGCTTTATATAGCAGGTCTGTTCCGTTGAGGTCTTCCTCATTTTCTATGATGTAGTCCGTTGTGTCTTTGCCGAATAAAATTTTGGCAAGCATTTGTGCGATCATCTGGATCTGACGAACGATCCAGTCTTGCGAGAATTGCATATCGTTTTTCCTTTCATGAACGTTTGATTTCAGGCAGTAAAGATGCATAAGAAGTTGGTGAAAACGCAGGCGGCGGTTGCAATATAAGTTGTACTTCGTTTTCTGTTAAAAGACGACTTGCACCGGGAACGAGCATTTCATCCAGAAAAAGATTTCCGATGGACAGGCGTTTGAGATACAGCACCGCACAGCGAACCGTTCGCAGCAAAAGCCGCACTTCATGTTTTTGTCCTTCCGTAATGCGGATGATGCCTTGCGAAACATTTCCGTCGGGGTGGTTGAGGTGGTGTTCGCGTCTGCGTTCACTGATGTAAGGACCGACATCGCGTACCTGTAAATGCTGTTGCAGCAATATTTGTGCAGGTTTAGCACTGCGATTGTTTGCATACAGCGTGGTACCGTTTCGGATTTGCTGCATTCCGTCTTCTGTCAATTCTCCGAAGCAGATGAATGCATAGGTCTTTGCAATGTTTTTTTCGGGAGACAGAATGTGCTGTGTAAACTTGCCGTCATCGGTAAAAAGCAGCAGACCTTCCGTTTCTTTGTCCAATCTTCCGACGGGACGCAAGTGTTTGTATTCCGTCGGCAGGCATTCCATCACGGTCGGATTTTTGTCATCGCGACAGGCGGTTATAAGTCCTCGCGGTTTGTTGAGCATCAAAAACTGTGCCATATCAGATGATCGTAACTGCCAGAATATCCAGAAGCAGGCACGTGGGGACAAAAAATGCGTGCATGGTCAACTGGCCGCCGAAAGACAGTACGGCACCTTTGAAGGAGCCTGTTTTTTGAATGCGTGTGCGGATGATGGCAGGTCTTTGCTGCCATAAAAACTGCAACAATTCATAACTGACCGCGTAAGTCAGAAGTGTAAATCCTGCCGTAAAGAAGGACGGTTTTACATAAATGCCGATCATCAATGCCGCACAAATACCGAGCATGACTACACGGAAGATGTATTTTGATTTGCGATAAATGAACTGTTCAAAACAGATTTCATCCGTCAATACCCAGAACAGAACAAAAACAGCCGTCAGTCTTGCGGTCTGTGCAGAACCGAGTATGCTCAGAAGCGGTGGTAAGAACCCGAGTAAGGCAAAGTCAACACCCTCAAATATATCAACAATGGCAGGTCTGTATTGCATCAGAAAAGGCGGATGCTCCAACGAGTCCAAGGCTGTATCATACTCTTTTTTTGTGATCCAGTCAAGCGAGTACAGTTCAATAATTTTGTGTTTTTTCGGAATGGGTTCAACGATGATGTGCAGGGCATACAACAGAAACAAAACGGTCCAGCTGATAGCCATTTTGTTGCCGTATTGTGCAAAAGGTGTGATATAAACGGTGGATTGTTCCGAGTAGGGGAGCAGATCTTTCAGCAACAGGAAGAAAACAGACATGCCGAGGCCGCCAAAACCGCCGATGAGGCATTCCATAAACTTCCATGATTCAATAAAGCCTTTTTTCTGGAGTTTTCCGAACAGATATTTTCCGTTTTTCATCTTCATGCTTGGTAGGGTATATACATGAACGATCTGTGCAAATACCCAACCAAAACCTGCAACGAGAGCCACAAGCCAGGCATAAAGGGCTGTAAAACAATCACCGCGGACAAGGTTGAGACAGAAGAATGTCAAGAATACAAAGAGATGTCCGCCCCAGTATTCGACACGTGTCCGTGAGAAATAAATCTTCGGGAATTTGTTATTCTTCGGGTCATGCGGACGGTTAAACAAGGCTCTGCCGATAAAATAAGCAGGTATGGTTGCACAATAAGTGAGAATCAGGTCGGTGCCGTTGTACGTTTTGCCGCCACCGGAAACCATGGCAATGCCGAACATTTCCGTGGCAACACCGAACCATGCAAAACCCTTGATGAAAACACCGGTCAGACCTCTTTTGAATCCGGGTGTTCCGAATCCTTTCATGGTCAGTCCCAGGGTTTCACCGTATGTCATGCAACCGCCGAAGAAGAAGCCGCACGCACTGACAGCGGTCAGAATAAACCAGTTTTCCTGCAATGCCGGAATGCCCGAAAAACGTGCAATCAGCAAACCGACAAACGCACCGGGCAGCATGGCACCTTTTTCACCGCCGAGAATGCTGCCTCGCATTCCCCAACCGTAAGACATGGAAATGATACAAAGAAATACCATAAGTATATTTTCAGCCATGCAAATTCTCCTTTTTTTGTTTGAAAACGAATTATTTCTTTTTCAGTTTCATTGCTGTACGGGCAAGCAAAACAAGCAAGACGGTACTGTATGCACAGATGGCAGCTGCGATTGCTTTCAGATTGCCCGCTTCTTTGTAGATGACAACATTGATTACATATGTAACAAGGAAGTAGATGGCAGGGAAGGATACACCGCTGCAAATGCCGTACAGGGCAGCTTTTGCTTTCTTCGGTTTTTCTGTATCTGCATAAGCCACAGCCGTACCGATGAAAGCAAA
This sequence comes from Acutalibacteraceae bacterium, assembly GCA_045576275.1. Taxonomy (GTDB): domain Bacteria; phylum Bacillota; class Clostridia; order Oscillospirales; family Acutalibacteraceae; genus RUG806. The sequence continues at coordinate 10,127 of JAZNGB010000036.1, read as the reverse complement.
AATACCTGCAAACAGGATGACTGTCAGAGCGAGTTGGTCAAGATCAACCCATGCAATATATGCTCTTCGATTCCACAATACAAATTCAATACCGATACCGAGAATCGGCAGGTGGGCAAGGAATAAATATTTCTTTTGTTTGATTGCGAGGATAAAGATATACAACGCCATGATCACAACACAGGTATAGAACAGTATTGCGAAAATATTTTCAAGCGGAGCTCCGTTTTTGGGCCATGATTGCGGATTCAAATAGGTTGTCAGTTTGTCATACTGTGCAAAATCGGATCCTCCTTCATGATACTGCGTGGTACCCAATGCAAGAATATCGAGATAGAGCTGTCTGTTTTCTTTGAATGCGGATAAACCTGAAAATTCGCTGACCTTGTTACAGGCTTTCCAGAATCGCCAGCACAGTTCGCTTCTCTGTATACGTGCAAGGGTTTGGGGAGCATCAGCGGTTGTGGCTTTTGCTTCTTCCCAGGCATGATCGCACTCGGTAATCTCCTCTGCGGAAAGCGACAGTGTATCGGTCATGGTAACATAAATACCGTGGTGTGTTTTTGCACTGTTTTCGGTGATGATCTGTAAAAATCTGCTGATGGCTTTTCCTCCCTCACCGTAATAGGCGTTCAGAAATCCTTCGGTCTCTGCGGCAATGTCGCAATCGGGATTCTGCAGCAGTTTTGCAAGCAGATAGGAACGCAGATCACCGAATTCGGTATTGCTTGCTGCCATATAATAGTTGCCCTCTTCGTAAACCCCTTTTACACCGTGGTCACGGAAGAATTGCATATTGCTCTGCAAAACACCGAAGTCGGGGAAGATGCCGAGTGTGTAGGCATAGTTGGTTGCGTAATCCCAGACATAAATGCGGTTGCAGATGGCATTCCAGTTTTCAAGATCTGCTTTCAGAGCAGCATTCTGTTCGCAGGTTTCATCATTGAGAGTATGAGAAAAACAGCATTCGATCGTGCAAAGACGGACAATGACATTGTCAAGCGGCTTGACCTGCGTGGGGGCCTGCCGTGTGTATTGATAGGCAAATGTGTCGATGGCAATATTGTCATATCCTGCTTTTTTGACAGCGGCTGCGACTTTGTTGACAAATGTGATCATGGAGCCGGAAGGAGAACCGTTTTCTTCATCAATCGCAGCACAGTTTTCGCATTGGCAATACTCCTGGTTGTCATGCTGTGTCAGAGAAATAATCTGCACCGCTGCGGCAGGATCATGTTTTTCTGCAAGAATGGCAAATACTTCTTCGCAAACGATTTCATATACCGTTTCATTTGTCAGACAAAGCTGTTTCGGTACCCGTTCGCCTTCATGTAAAGCAAAATATTCGGGATGTTCATCAAAGTAGGTTTCGGCTGCACAAAACTGCGTTGCCAATGTGTGGCAGAAGTTTGAGATGTAGTCAACTGTGCCGCCCTGTTCTTGTGTCAAGACGCGGTACGGACCACCGTTGAGACCGTTTGCAAGGGAATACTGGTCGTTTCGGGGACTCAGCCAGTCCGTGTCTGTATATTCAAAAGCAGGCGTATAAGAAACGGAAATCTTTTCGGGCAAGTCGATGTCGGCAGCTGTGGGGAGCACGGTAACACCATCTGCATACCAATGAAAACCGCAGAATTGTTCAAGGAATGCATATGCACCGTATATCGTTCCGCGGTTGCCGCTGCCTGCAATCTGTATACCGCCGTCAAAACTCTCAATGCGGTAGGAACCGTCTGCTGCGGTGGTTTCGGGGGCATCGTAAAGGGAAGTATCGCCCACCAGCAACGCAAACGAGGGAATGTCGGTGCTGTCATTGACGATATCGAGCTGCAAACCGCTTTGTGCGAGATATTCCTGCAGCATTTTTGCAGCATACGTCTCTGTTTCACTTGCGTTTTCGGATACGACAATGACGGTTTCGTCGGGGATGGTTGCAGCTTGTACACCGAGAACACAAAGGGTACACAAAAGAATACTGAACAAAAGAACAATCAGTTTTTTCATGGGAATATCCTCGCTTTCTTTGGAAAAAAGTGTACAGACTTATTCTTTATCTGCTTTTTCCAATGCTTTTTTATAGGGCATGAGCATACCTTCATTCATATATCCGGCAGCTTTGGCTTGTACCGAGGGCATTGCCATCAGACCGCCGACAAGTTGCATGGCAAGGATTCTGCCGATCTGCTTGTTGGGAAGGTCTTTGTAGAAGCCGTGTTTCTTGTAGAACTTGTGGTCGGCTTTCATGAGACCTCGCATGACATAAATGAGATCGCGGAAAATCTTCATGCCGCCAACACCGTAGAAATCAGCCGGCTGGTTGTAGCCTGTTTCAACTGCATAGCTGAGTCGCTGTGCCATGGCTGCAATGCCGACAGCAGGATTGTTGTCGTCGCTGGCTGCACCGCAGAAGAAATTGCCGCCAACCTGTGCTCTGGCTTCCGCTACCGTGCGGACATTCTGTTCAAGCATATAGTTACCGCTGATGAGATAACCGACGGGTTTGCCCATTGTGACGGTACGGTGACCGTTGCAGAACTGACGGTCGTTGAATGTCTTGAACACAGGACCCGGGGAATGGTCTTTGATGCGGAATGCATACACAAATGCATCAGCAGATTGCACGGTTTTGCGTAAATACTCATCAAAACCGTCTTTGTAAACACACTTTTCGCTGACCGCACATTTGAAGCAACCCAGGCATCCGCCGTCAAAAGGGAATTCACGCAGGTTAACCGTGCGGACGGGATAGGGATAGACAGCTTTGAATTCTTCGATCATCTGCAACAGATTGGTGTCACTTTCCTGTGCATCCGTAACGATTACGGTATCATACTTTTCTTTCTTTTCGATTGTGTTTGCCTGTGCGGTGAATGCAGGAATGGCCGGCAATACATTGTTGTTGGCTTGTTCTGCAATTCCGTTTTTCATACAGTACAGAATGTAGTTCCAGAATGCAACGGCTTCTTTTTGTCCTTTATCGGTGGTCAGATCATCCATGTCGGCACTTAAGCCTTTGATGTATGAGAAACCGAGATCCAATGCATTTTCTTCGATGTATTTGTGAGCTGTTGCATCATAAAAGTGCTTGGAGGTGGAAATCTGGGTGCAGAATTTCCCGTTGAAATTGCAGTTGTTTTCTTTGAGCACGCGGATGATTTTATGCAACTGCGAGGGACACAGGAATGTATAAACGGGATAGGAAAAAACGGTCAGATCCGCTTCGTTGATCGCGTTGATCAGAAGGGAAATATCCTTTTCGAACTTGCGGATCTGCTGACCGCAGTGAAGTACCGTAAATTCGCAGTCTTTGAATTTTTTTTCGAGATACAGGGATGTCTGCAATGTGCAGCTGTATTTACCTTTGGGACTGCCGTTGACAATTAAAACCTTTATACTCATTTCTCTCTCTCTCTTTCTGACTTTTTATTCCGTAATTCAGTCTTTCTGACAGTAATCTCTGAATATTCTGCAATAGTTGGCAGCCCATGCAAAGACCTTGCGACGTTCCCAATGGGTGGGCATGGCTGTGGTATGGACTACAATTTGGGCAAGGGTTTTGCCGCACACAAGCAGCTTTTTAACAATGTCGGGGCGTTTTGCAAGACCTTTCAGACGGTCGGGCAGGGAAGCAGGCGACATACTCAGGAAGTCACCCAATCCTGTGCTGTTTGCACCGATGGTCAGGTCATCTGCCGTCAGCACGCGATTATCAATGAGGTAATCGAGCTGCTCGGGAGACAGTTTGGTGAGCAACAGTTTGACACAGGCAAGCGGTGCAAGACTTGTGCCGAGTGCTTTGTAATAACGTGTCTGGTATTTCCAGAGGGTTTCGCAGGAATAAACTCTGTCTTCATCTTCAATGACGGTGTCTGCAAGCATACGGGCAGCTTTCAGGGAGTTCGCAATGCCCGAACCGATGACGGGAACGGTCATAAATGCACTGTCACCGATGGCAGCATAGCCGTCTGCAATCATAACCGCCAAAGGTTGACGGACGGGAATTTTTACAATTTCGTCACCGCGAAGCACTTTGTTACCCATCTGCGGATTTTTGGCACGCAATTCTGCGGATACCTCTGCAATGTCTTCCTCTGTCAGTTCGTCAAAGCAACCGATGAGCATATCGGTGGTGTCTTCTTCCGTGGCAACCCAGCCGATACCTTTTCTGCCGGCAGGGAAGAAATATACTCTATAAGGATCATCTTCAATATCGCCTACTTTGTCGTAAAAAGCACGGTAAACGATGAATTTGCCGAACTTACCCGGTGCTTTTTCAATACCGCAAGCAGCAGGCAGACGACGACGGACAGGGGAATCAATGCCGCAGGCGTCAATAATCAGCGGAGCGAAAAATTCACCTTGTGCGGTCTGAATACCGACAACGCGGTTGCCGAGCATGATCGGGCCGTACACTTCGCAGTCAAATGCAAATTTTACACCTTTTTGCAGAGCATATTCAATGAGCATTTCATAAATATCGCTGCGTTCCATTTTGATTTCGAGGTCATCCTCAGCAACGTCCTGACGAAGCGGTGTGTTGGCAGACGGGCCGTAGAAAGTCATGTTCTTCTTATATTCGAACTTATCTGCTGCAGGTAAGGAAAGTCCGACACGTTCAAGGGCATTCGGAGCAAAAATATCCGTCCAGTCATAGCCCATGTTTTCTCTTTTGTTTTTTTCATAAACCGTGACATCAAAGCCGTTTGCAGCCAGAAGTGCAGCCGCAGCAATGCCACCGTGTCCGCCGCCTGCAACAATAATCTTTTTCATTGCTTTGCTTCTCCTTTTATAATAAGTTGTTTTTATTATACAAAATAAATATAACATACTGAAAACAAAAAGGCAATAATAAACAAAATCTTTATTTTCTTTTTTTGCTTTACTTATTTCGGTTGCAAAAAAAACAAAAAATTGCACATATTTTTCGGTTGCGATTTGTGATTTTTGTTGCCTTTTGTTCTTGTTTTGCAGATGCAGAAGTGGTATTCTTAGGCTTGCATTTTTATTGTAATCGTAACTGTGAAAAAAAGGAGCGTTTTGTCATGCTGACACAGTATTTTCATGCATCTGAAACGGCTGTTGTATTGTTTACATTGGCTTTTGCCATGATTGCCGGTCTTTTGCTTTCAAGACTTGCAAAAAAAGTGAATTTACCTGCCGTTACTGCCTATCTTGTTGCCGGTATTCTGGTCGGTCCTTATTGTCTGGGTGCGTTGGAGATTCCCGGTCTCGGTTTTGTTTCTGCAGAGAATGTCAAGGCATTTGACCTGTTGGCAGATTGTGCATTGGGTTTTATCGGTTTTACCATCGGTAACGAATTTCGTTTGTCTCATCTGAAGCACACCGGTAAGGCTACTGTTGTAATCGGTATTCTGCAGGCACTTACGGCTACGCTGATTGTAGACGGATTTATGATCGGCCTGCACTTTGTTTTCCCTGAAGTTATCACCATGCCCATTGCAATCACAATGGGTGCGATTGCTGCCGCAACGGCACCTGCGGCAACGTTGATGGTTGTTAAGCAGTATAAGGCAAAAGGCAAGCTGACCGACCTGTTGATGCCCATTGTTGCTCTGGACGATGCGGTTTGTCTGATGGTTTTTGCCATTTCATTCGGTATTGCAAAATCACTTGACAGCGGTGCGGTTGATTTGTTGGGTGTTCTTGTTGAACCCTTGCTTGAGGTTGTTCTTTCTTTGGTGCTCGGCTCCGTGCTTGGTTTGGTTTTCACCTTTGCAGAGCGATTCTTTAAATCCAACTCCAAGCGATTGAGTGTGTCGCTGACCTTTGTGTTTTTCACCGTTGCCGTATCCATGCTTTCGTTTACGGTGGGCAGAATTCATGTGGCATTTTCTTCTCTTCTTGCATGCATGATGCTCGGTACTGTTTTCTGCAACTGTTGTGACTTTTCGGAAGAACTCATGGCAAGAGCTGACCGCTGGACGGCTCCGTTGCTGATTTTCTTCTTTGTGCAGTCGGGTGCAGGACTTGATTTCAGCATCTTCAAAGAACCGATTATCATCATCGTCGGTATAGTGTATGTGCTTGCCCGTTGTGCAGGTAAATACTTCGGTGCTTTTGCAGGCGGCAAGCTGATGAAGCTCGAATCTTCCGTCAACCGCTATCTCGGCATCACACTGTTTCCGCAGGCAGGTGTTGCCCTTGGTTTGTCACTGATTGCTGAAAATGAATTCGGTGAACAGGGAATGATTATCCGTAACATCACACTGTTCGGTATCTTCATTTACGAACTCGTCGGTCCGTCGCTCACCAAATGGGCACTTGTCCGTTCGGGCGATATCGAAATCAAAAAAGTTACCGAACGCTCAAATTATCCGCATTACAGCCACGCCATCCACCGCAAAAAAGAACAACACTGAACATAAATAAAAACTGCAAACCGATGGGAAGTCGGTTTGCAGTTTTTATTATACATGTTATCATATTGACAATACAGTAATATTTTATTAAACTTAAATAAATGATTGAAAGGAAGATTAAAAATGAAAAGATTAAAAAGCATTATGATTTTGATACTTGTTAGCTTGATGTGTACGACTATTGTTCCATTTTATGGATTTTACAGTTTTATTGCAAGTGCTGCAAGTAAGTACGAGAATTCTCCTACATCTTATAATTATCCGATAAAGTCAATAGCTACAACTGGAAGAGGTTACACGTCTTCCCATAATGGGGTTGATTTGACAATTGCTAAAGGAACAGCTGTGTATGCCTCAAAAAGCGGAACAGTAGAAGAGGTATATTCTGGATGTAAGAATTATAATGGTGCTAGTTCGAGTGGAAAGGATTGCAAAGCCTGTGGGTGCACACAATCAAAAGTTTATATGAATGGAAGTGGATACAAGGCTGGATATTATTGTAATAACGGTTACGGAAATGGCATTGTAATAAAGAATGATGATGGAAAGTATTGTCATTATGGACACTTAAGTGTTGTCAATGTGAAAATAGGAGATAAGGTTACAACCGATACGAAAATAGGAGAGGTAGGCAGTTCTGGATGTTCAACCGGAGCACATTTACATTTTGCGATTACAAAAACTGCAGGATTGGATAAAAATTCATCATATGATCCGTTTAGCTATATTTTTCCGGGGTTTAGAATTTCTCTTATAAATAATCAGTCCGGTTCAGTGAATCCTCGGTTTAAAATTGAATTTCCTTGGGAAGATTTTGAAGCACAAGAATGTAAGATTTACTTTGGTGAATCGACATCTTCCATGACGAATACATCAAATGATATTGATATAAATACACCTTTTTGTTATTATGATCTTGGAAAAAAATTTGGTAATTTGACAAAAGGAAAAACATACTATATTAAAGTCAGTGTTAAAAAAAATAATACTACTTTTACTTCGGATATATACTCATTTGTTGCAGGTAGTGGAAATAAGATGTTTTTAAACTATAGCCAAACTATACCTGAAAGCATATTGAGATACAACCTGGTACAGAGCTTTTTTGATATGGCTACAATAAAATGGACGTGCGGAAGTGATTTTACGGTAAAGGTTGGCAGTGGTAGTCAAACTTATTATAAAGGCAAAACCTATTACGGACTTCCCTATGCTCAAAAAAAAGATAGTTCAGCACTCACTTTAGACAATTATAAAAACACAATTTATAAAAATGACGGTCTTATTAACGGATTTGTCGGGCAAAGTGATTGCTCAACATCATTGGGTGTTGTGTATAAAAAAGTATTCCCTTTGATGGATCAGCTTTGGTCACCGAGTGAATTTACAAAAGCTGATAATGGGTTTAATAAAGTTGGGACCGTTGGAGATTATTCATCCCTTTTACCCGGTGATATTCTGTATAAAAGCGGTCATGTTATGATGGTTGTTTCTGTGGACAATGCAAAAAAGACTGTAAAAGTCATACATCAATCATCAGGTTATTTTTCATATAACATAAATTCAGAGACCACCGGAAACAGCCAAACAACAATGGATAAAAGAAACTGTTCATGGGGCGTTAATCAAGATAAAACCTTTAGTGTGTTGGCTGCTGATGGTTGTCAAGGATATAGATATACGGAATTGGGAGATGAATACGGTCCCTGCGTTTCAGTTGTTTTTGACGGCAACGGTGGCACAGCGTCGAAAGCAGCCAAGCAATATGTAGTAGGAGATACCTATGGAAACACATTGCCATCAGCAACAAGAGACGGATATGCCTTTGACGGATGGTATACTGCAGCCAATGGTGGTACGAGAATAAATCCGGATACGACAGTTTTGGCTACAACTACAACAATGTATGCACGGTGGACACAGAATCAAACGGATGCTTTAAAAGTTGGTCATGTGTACAGAATCTACAATGAGAATAGTGGTTTGGTTCTGGCATCAACCGGGTCGGATAACGGTGATTTTGTAAAACAATATGAAGCCGGAACGAAAGGGAATGCAGAGCTTTGGTTTGTGAGAAGTATTGATGAAGACGGTTATTATAATATTGAATCATTGAATGGGCGAAATGCACTTGATTTGGATAAAGGTGATACGTGGTCTTTTGGCACATACTTACAGGTGTGGGAAAATACACAAAATAAGCAACAAAAATTCTCTGTAATAAAGCGTGCTGATAAGGATGGATATAGCGGATTGTATTCTTTGCATCCAAAGAATAGCGGACGAGTAATCGATATTAAAGGAAAATCAAAAGAATCAGGAGGATATTTGCATCAGTGGTATTATCATGGTGGAGCCAATCAGCTGTTTTACTTTGTAGAAGAAACAAAGAGAACAATATCTTTTTATGATAACTTAAATAATAATTATATTGCATCTCCGGCAGAAGAGTATGAACATATTCAATCTGTAACTCCCTCATATCATTATTCTTCGAGAAATACTGAGTATTTGAATGTTGTGATTAATCCGGATGAAAACAGTCTTGTAATTAATGCACTTAAAGCAGGTTCATCAGGAAAGGATATGATATTCCATACAACGCTTAATGGTTCATATAACTATGATCATTTTGAGCTGAACGAAGATACAATGGTGCTTGAGTTTAGGGCAAAATCAAGTGTGGATGGGGCGAAAATGTATTTCAGATGGGGGTATGATGTCGATAATTATCAGTTTGTTAATTTGACTACAGATTGGCAGTCTTATAGGGTTGAAATGCCCAGAACAAAAGACTGCGGAAGATCCATTCATCCTTATATTGATAGTGTCTGCACTGTAGAAATGACAGATATTGCTCTGTATGAAAAAGATACAGAGGAGTACTATATTGGTGATACAGATTCGCATACAGAACAGACAATTATTGCAGATATCTACAATGCTTATAGCTGTGAAACCCCTGTGCCAAATCAAGAAAAAGCCGGATATGTATTTGATGGTTGGTATACCAAACGAGTTGGTGGTGTAAAAGTGGCTGATGTCGGTGAGTATTATGATGTATCAAGCCTTGCTGGGGATCAAAGATTGTATGCGCATTGGTCAAAGGATGCCTCTGATGAGCCGGTGTTTGTCAATAATGATAAAGCTGTATTTGTTGATGATATGATTCTTGTTGTGGCACAGACTTCCTTGGATCAACTTCTGTCACAATCCACAGAGGGTGCATATGTGACAAATAAAGACGGAGAGGTAATGATGAATACATCTTATCCGGCAACGGGAATGATTTTTGTTTTTGCAAATGACAAAAAGGCTTCTGTTATAGTAAAAGGTGATGTGGATTGTGATGGACATATTACATCAGCAGATGCCCGCCTGACTCTCCGAAGATCTGTAGGTCTTGAAATGTTCAAGGAATGGACTTTACAATATATTGCTGCAAATGTGGATGATGATATTTCTGTTTCAGCGGCGGATGCCCGTTTGATCCTTCGTGCATCTGTTGGATTGGAGAATCCTGCTTTATGGATTAAATAAAACGGAAAAAACCATTTTTATTCTGTATTAATAAAAACTGCAAACCGAGCGGAAGTCGGTTTGCATTTTTTTTGGTGCCTTTAGGTGTGGAAATAAACCCCCAGTTCTACTGGGGGTGAAAGAAGACTTTAGTAAAGCCAAAAACGGGCGAGCTCAAAGCCGCCCGAAAAAGAACTAACGGAAAGAAGAAACCTCCTGATATAATAG
>JAZNGB010000035.1:0-43294 GCA_045576275.1 Acutalibacteraceae bacterium | reverse complement strand
AGGGGAGATGTCACGAAGTGACAGAGGGGTTAACCAAGTTTGCACAAATTCGGTCAAAATAGTCTGATATAACCGCCTGAACCCCTCTGTCTGCGTTCCGCAGACATCTCCCCTTTCAGGGGCGACAAGGGGTTGGTGGGGTCTCCCACTTTGTGCTGTAAACCGTAATTTAAACATTGCTTTTAATTGCAATATTCCCCCAACTTTTCGTGAAGAACCATTTTTTCTGATCAAAAAAAGACCGACAAGGGATTTTCCTTTGTCGGTCTTTGATTTCGGAATGCATCAGTCGTTTTTGTCGTTGAGGGCACTGTTGACTTTGCCGGCTGCACCGGAAAGTGCTTCTTCAACCACGTTGGCAGCACCGCCGAGAGCTTCGCCCACAACATCCTCTACACCGCCGAGTACGGTATCAAGGAAAGAAGAGCCTGTGCCGGAGGTGTTGTTGCCTTCTTTTTTGGTTTCGGATTCGTCCGTATTGCTTTCATCCGCATCATCTTCATCTGCGTCTTCATCGGATTCATCTTCGTTGACAGAGTCCTGTTCGTCTTCGGTCTGATCAGCAACCACTGCATCTTCGGGATCGGTAATATTGACTTCGTTTTTGTTTCCGCAGGATGCAAAAACAACGATCATGATCATTGCAAGCATGAAGCAACCCAATACGGCAAGAAAATTTTTCATTTGTAAAAACTCCTTATCATATTCTGTTAAAAGAATAGCATACTAAAAGAAAAAATACAAGTGTTTATTTGTAATATTAAATAAATTGTAACAATTTTATTTGTCTAAAACGTCAAAACGACCTGCAAAATCCTCACTTGCACAGTCTTCCGTCATCGGCAGGTGAACAGGTTTGCCTTCGGCTGCGGATTTATAAATGGCAAGCACGGTTTCCAATGCACTTTTGCCTGCATGGGCATCCACATAGGGTTTTCTGCCTTCGCGAACGGCTTCGGCAAAGTCACGGAACAGGCTCGTGTGACCGTTTCCGTACACATTTTCGGTGTTTTCGATCAAACCGCTGACATCTTCCAGAGCATGCGGCATCTGCCATACGTCGATCGTGTTGGCACTTGTGCCGCCGAGTTTGCACATACCGGTTGTGCCGAAAACGGAAAGATGTTCTTCGAGATTGCGTTCAGCACAGTTGACCGTGCCTTCCACGGTGGCAACCGCACCGTTGCCGAATTTAAGCACCGCCACACCGATGTCCTCGGCTTCAATATAAGGATGCTGTCTGCGTTCGGTAAAACCGAAAACTTCCACAAGATCACCGCCGAGCATCCATCGCAGAAGGTCGATTCCGTGGATGCACTGGTTCATCAGTGTACCGCCGTCGGAGGCCCATTTGCCTCGCCAGTCTGCCTGGTCGTAATAGTCTTTTTCGCGGCACCAGCGAACTGTGATGGCACCGTGGGAAATCTGTCCGAACCAGCCTGCTTCCACGGCTTTACGCATTTCCTGAACGGCAATGTTGAAGCGGTTCTGATGGCAGACACCGACGGTTACACCGTTCTTTTCGGCTTCTTCTATGATTTTATCCGCATCCGAAAGACGCATTGCCATCGGTTTTTCAATCAGCGTGTGAATGCCGCGACGGATACTGTCGAGTGCGGCACTTGCGTGCAGACCGCTCGGCAGGGCAATGCTGACAAGATCCGGCTTTTCCGTGTCCAGCATCTCGTTCCAGTCCGCATAGCGGTGCAGTGTCGAAAAATCACGATCGAGTTTTGCACGCTCAATCATATCGTCAATGTGGCTGTTGTCCGTATCGCATACGGCGACAACGTCAAAACCGTTTGCAACGGCAGCTTTCAGGTGATTCGGAGAAACACGGCCGCAGCCGATGAGTGCATATTTCATAGCAAAACCTCCCGACAGAAAGAAATCGGCATTGATTTATGAACCGTAAAATATTTTAGCACAAAGAAACAGGAAAAGCAAGAAAAAACGGACAGAACAGAAACGGAACCGCAAATCTGTTCGACAAACCGTAATTTATCTGTTTTAAAAATTCTCAAATTATTGTTGAAGTTGAAATATTTTCATAGTTAGCACTCTCGTGTATTGAGTGCTAATGTTTACAGTTTTGCAACAGTTTCGTAATAGATTAGAAACAAATTTGGGGTATTATAAAGATGCGGAAAGGAAATAACGACGTCCGCAAACAGAATTGGAGATGAGTCCCATGTACCGCTTTTTGTATTTTCAATGATTGATTCGTTCATACTATATACCACCAACCTAAAATAATACTTTACAGGAGGAAATCATTATGTTAGAAATCAGACCCACCGTTCGTAAAAATGTGTATGCCAACCCGTTCCGTTTGTTTGATGAATTTGACCGTGCCTTTTTCGGCAATACCTTCGGCAACCTGAGTGCCCAGACCGCGTCCATTCGTACCGACATCACCGAAACCACAGACGGCTACCTGCTTGAAGCAGAGCTGCCCGGTTACGGCAAAGAGGATATTCAGCTTGCCATTGACGGCGATATGCTCACTATCTCTGCCGAACGCAAGTCCGAAACCGAAGAAAAAGACAGCGAAAACCGTGTCATCCGCAGCGAAAGACGTGTCGGCAGTTGCTCCCGTCGATTTGATATTTCGGGTGTGGATGCAGAAGCGATTTCCGCAAAATACGAAAACGGCATTTTGTGTCTGAACCTGCCGAAAAAACAGCAGGAAGTACCGCAGACCCGCCGTATTGACATTCAATAAGCCCTCTCTCACTGTCAGCACAACCGTGCTGATGTCCGGCTCCGACCTTTTGCGGTCGGAGCTTTATTTTATAATATTATACAAATAAATAAACTATTGACATAAGATAAAAATAAATGTATAATGTACCCAAATGACCGAAAGGGTGATTTTTGTGAAAAAAATGAAGAAAATGCTTTGTTTGCTTCTCAGCATCATGATGGCACTCGGTTGTGCACAGTCCGTTCTTGCTTTGCAGGCTGAACCGCTTGAAGTTTCGGACGATGCTGCTGCCAATTACCGTCCTGCCGATATGAACAACGACGGTATTGTCAGTGCAGACGATGCCCGTGTGATTCTTCGTCTGTCTGTCAATCTTGAAAGATGGGAATCCGTTGCAGCTCGCTGCAATTATTCGTATTGGTACAACTACAAATCTGCTGCCGATCCCGATGGTGACGGCTATATTACTGCTGCCGATGCCCGTATCGCATTGCGTATTGCTGTCGGTCTGCAGAAGTGGGAAGATGCAAGCGAATCCGCCCTTTCTTCCAAGCACTATATCATTGACTTCTACACCAAGGCTGTCAACGCTGTCAAGTTCAGCGGTGTTGCAGGCTACAGCACAAAGGGTTGGCAGTACATCAAAGAATCGGAATGCAATATCTTCTCCCTGTGCAACGGCTCTTTTGTAAAAGAAATCAACGCACAGCTCACGAGTGAAGGTTCTGCTGTAACATCCACCTATTGCGGTGGTTCCCGTGAAGGTCGTTACTATTTCCCGAACTTCACCCTCGGTGACTACTCCAAGGTCAAGAGTGCAACCTGCTACGTCAACCAGACAGGTAACTATGTCATCTCTCTTGTCATGCATGATTCCGACACCACCAGCATCAACAACGACAGCTTCATCTACAAAGTAACCGATCAGCACGTTACCTGGAAAGAAGATGTTGAGCCTGTCCTTGCAGAATGCACCCGTGTCAAGAACTGGTCCGGTGAATCCGTTATCACCAAGAATTTCACCATCACCGCTGAAATCACCCCCAACGGCAAGTTCGTGTCTTTGACCCATACAGGTGATGCAGTTATCTCGGCTGAAAAGCTGACCGTTTATGAACTGCTCGTTATCCCCACCACCTACGATAACAAGACCGCTACCGTCCACACCACCACAACCTACACCGGTTTCACCTATTCTCCCTGCTTCAAGGGCATCTATTGCTGCAATATTCCGCAGGCTTACGGCACCATCGACGGCATTGGTGATTACCTCGGTGCTTGCATCCGCAACATCTCCAACTACGGTATTGCAGGTTACACCAAGTCCACTTCCCAGAGCTATGATGCTGATGCATCCAACCTGAGCTGCATTACAAAAAATCAGATCGGCGATCACCTCAAGAGCAGCAATGTGACCACCGTCAAGGGCACAACCGAAAGCTGGACTCTGTTCCCGCCGTTCTCCATGTATAAGTACGATGCAATCAAAACTGCATCCTGCACCGTCAACGAAAAAGGCAACTACTACATTGAAATGACATTCCATGATGTAGATACCACCAGTTCCGAAAAATACAACGTGCTGCAGCTTGTCACCAACGATCTGATCTATTTCGATCAGGACATCGCTCCGATGCTTCGTGCAATGGATAATGTCAAGGCTTACGACCCCAAGGGTACCGTAACCTATACCGACTTCACCATCAAGGCTGAAATCACCCCCGATGACAAGATCGTTTACATGGAACAGACCGCAACCGTCAAGGTTTCCATCCCCTACATCCGCACCCTGCTGGTCAACCACAAGGATCAGGTCATGGTTCTCAAGACATCGGAACTCTACACAGGCTTTACTTATTGATTGTTTTATAAGATAAGTACTGTTGTAAATGCATAAAAATCAACACCGTTCTTTCCCGATTCCGGGATCGAACGGTGTTTTTTTACTTTATAGGAAACTGCGTTTCCATAAAGCAAAAAAGATTATATGTCCCTCCGTCGGCCCGCTGCGCGTGCTCGGAGATGGACTATTCGAAAACGGTCGCCGCGTTACGGCGAAACCGTTTTCTTGTGTGCATTTCAAGCTGATTGCACAATTACCAAAAGCGGTAATCACGGCTGCACTGCAAGCGGTACTGCAAGCCGACAAAGGCTTACAAATCCCATCAATAAAGGCTTTTCGGGGGGTTGGTGGCTTGCTTACCGCAAGCTGTACCGTAAGCTGTACTGTAACCGCTACCGCGAGCGGTGGCTTTATATACCGCAAGCCGTACATACTATTATATAAGAAAGAATGATTAATAGAATGTATTATAGAATGGTATATAGAATGGGGAGTAGAAAGAAAGGAAAAAAGAAAGAAAAAACACACACAATAAAGGCGGTCTCACATAGGGATTTATACGCTCCAAAACGGATATTTTTCCGAAATACTGCTTTAAAAAACCATGGCAGGCGTCAGCCTTGCCATGGCTTTTTGCATTGTCTTTCGAAAAAATCTCTCCTTTTGGAGTGCGTGCAGTTTTGAAGGTAAGATTTTTTTTCACAGGGACAACCGAAGACTGCAGAAATACTTTGTGTCTTTCAAAGACTTCGGGTGTTCTTGTGGGAGAAAAGATTCCTTCAAAACCGTGTAAATCCCTATGTGAGCCCGCCTAAACGGAGTATTTTTTTATTCTTCAATGATGCGAAGTGCACCTGTCGGGCAGGCTTTGACGCAGGCAAGGCAATCCGCACATTTTGCTACGATGTCCTCATCTCTGCATTCGGGGCGGATGACGGTTGTGAAACCTCTGCCGACAAGGGCAAGCAATTCTTTGCCCGTCGAGATGCAAGCACGCACGCAGTTGTTGCAAAGGATGCACTTGTTCTGGTTGCGTTCGATGCAGACGAGTCTTGTTTCCGTGAAGCAGGGATGGTATTCTCCGTCGAGTTTTTTGCAGTTGATATTGTAGCGGTCAGCGTAGTGAATGAGCTTGCAATGACCGTAGTCGTGGCAACCGCATTCCAGGCAGCGAAGTGCTTCCTGCTGTGCCTGTTCGGGGGAGAAGCCGAGGTTGACTTCTTTGAAATCGTGCTTTCTTTCTTCGGGACTGCGGTGCGGCATCTGCACACGCGGTTTCTTTTCACGGTCGGAAAAATCAAGCACTTCTTCCTTGCGTTCGGAGAGGACGGGTTCTTTGTATTTCCACTCGTAACCGCACAAATACGCATCGATCGCCTTGGCAGCTCTGCCGGCTTCCGCAATGGCCTGAATGGCAATGGAGGCTCCCTTGTTGGTGGCATCGCCCACGGCAAACACACCGTCGAGTGTGGTAAGTCCTGTCAGTTCATCGGCTGCAATGGTGCCACGGTTTGTTGTGGGCAGGTCTTCAAAACCGTCGGGGTCGTTTTTCTGACCGACCGCAACAATCAACGAATCGAGGGGAAGTGTGATAAACTCGCCCTCTACGGGGACGGGTGCACGTCTGCCGCGTTCATCGGGTTCACCAAGCTGCATGACCTGCAATTTTACACCCGTGACTTTGCCGTTTTCACCGAGCACTTCGGCAGGATTGGTGAGAAAACGGAATACAACACCCTCTTCTTCGGCTTCGCGGATTTCAATTTCTTCGGCAGGCATCTCGGCTTTTGTGCGACGGTAGATGATGCTGACTTCTTCCGCACCCAAACGTACCGCCGTGCGGCAAGCATCCATCGCGGTGTTACCACCGCCGACAATGGCGGTTTTTTTGCCGATGGCAGGTGTTTCTCCAAGTGCAACGGCTCGCAGGAAATCGATACCGCCGTATACACCTTCGAGGTTTTCACCCTTGCAACGCAGAGCACTGCTTTGCCATGCACCGTTTGCGATCAGAAGAGCATCGTGTTTTTCGCGAAGTGCAGAAATGCCGGCATCTTTGCCGACGGTGAAGGCATTGACAAGGCTGACACCGAGCTTTTCAATTTCTTCGATTTCGCGGTCAAGCACCGCTTTGGGAAGTCTGTATTCGGGAATGCCGTAGCGGAGCATACCGCCCATTTTCGGCATTTTATCATATATTGTGACGCTGTGACCTGCCAGGGCAAGGTAATAGGCAGCCGACAGACCTGCAGGTCCGCCGCCGACAATACCGACATTTTTGCCGCTTGCAGGCTGTTTTTCGGGGATGACATTGTTTTCATTTTTGTAAACCGCATCGGCAGCAAAGGCTTTGAGGAAGGCAATGGAAATCGGTTCTTCCACCTTTTGTCTGCGGCAGGCGGTCTCACACGGATGGGGACAAACACGACCGATGGACGCAGGCAGCGGAATTTTTTCACGGATGGTGGACACCGCGGCTGCATAATCACCCCGGGCAATCTGTTTTACATATTTCTGGCAATCCGTGTGTGCAGGACAGTTGAGCCTGCAAGGTGCGATGCAGTCACCGTCGTGGTCGCTCATGATCAGTTCCAGTGCAATGTTACGCACTTTTTTCACTTTTTCGGAGTTGGTGTGCACCACCATACCTTCGCTGACCGTTGCCGAGCAGGCACGCAGCAGTTTCGGTACGTTTTCAGCCTCGACCACACAGATGCCGCAAGCACCGTAGGGGGAGAACTCTTTCATGAAGCACAATGTCGGGATCTCGATGCCGTTTTCTTCGGCAACGGCAAGAATCGTCTGTCCCTGTTCGGCAGTGCAGGAGATGCCGTCAATGATGAGATTTACTTTTTCAGGCATGATTCGCACCTCCGTTTTTTACAACTGCATTTACGGGACACACCGTGAAGCATACACCGCATTTGATACATTTTTCGGGGTCAATACGGTGTGGCTGTTTGCGTTCGCCCGAGATGGCATCCACGGGACATTTTCTTGCACAAAGACCGCAGCCGATGCATTTTTCTTTGTTGATTTCAAATCTGCGTAAGGCAGCACATTCGTCAGCAGGACAGCGTTTTTCGTTGATATGGGCTTCGTATTCGTTGCGGAAATAACGGATGGTGGTCAGCACGGGGTTGGGAGCCGTCTGTCCCAGACCGCACAATGCACCGCCCCGGATGCCCTCACAGAGTTCTTCGAGCAATTCGATATCGCCCTGTCTGCCCTCACCGTTCGTGATTCGGGTGAGAATTTCAAACATTCTGCGTGTGCCGATACGACAATGCACGCACTTACCGCAGGATTCTTTGGTGGTGAAGTCCAGGAAGAAGCGAGCCATGTTGACCATGCAGGTGTTTTCGTCCATGACAACCATACCGCCCGAACCCATGATCGCACCTGTTGCCGACAGGGCTTTGTAATCGATGACGGTGTCGAGCAATTCTGCAGGAATGCAGCCGCCTGAGGGACCGCCGAGCTGCACGGCTTTGAACTGTTTGTCATCACGGATGCCGCCGCCGATATCAAAAATTACTTCGCGAAGTGTCAGACCCATGGGGATTTCCACAAGGCCGCCACGACGGATTTTGCCTGTCAGTGCGAAAACCTTTGTGCCCTTGCTGTCTTTCGTACCCATGGCGGCAAACGCTGCACCGCCGTTGTTGATGATCCATGCGACATTGGCAAAGGTTTCGACGTTGTTGATGTTGGAAGGCTTGTTTTCATACCCTTTCTGAGCAGGGAAGGGCGGTTTCAGACGCGGCATACCGCGATTGCCTTCAAGAGATTCAATGAGGGCTGTTTCTTCACCGCAGACGAAGGCACCTGCACCTGCTTTGATATAAATGTTGCAGTTGAAATCGGTGCCTGCGATGTTCTGTCCGATGTATCCACTGTTGCGTGCATCTTCGATCGCCTTTTGCAGACGGACGATGGCAAGCGGATATTCCGCACGCACATACACAAAGGCAGTTTGAGCACCGATGGCATAGGCTGCAATGAGCATTCCCTCCAGCAGTGCATGGGGATCGCTTTCGATAACGGCTCTGTCCATGAATGCACCGGGGTCGCCTTCGTCAGCGTTGCAGATGAGGTATTTTTCGTTGCCTGCACTCTGTCGGGCAGCGTTCCATTTGAACCATGTCGGGAAGCCTGCCCCGCCTCTGCCTGCAAGTCCCGATGTTTTGATTTCTTCAATGACCGCTTCGGGGGACATTGTCAAAGCCTTTTCAAGTGCCTTGTAGCCGTCGGCAGCAAGGTAGGCATCAATGCTTTCGGGGTCGATCAGGCCGCAGTTGCGAAGTGCAATGCGTGTCTGTTTGGTGAGAAAGGAATTGTCCTCTTCGCTGACGGTGAGGGCATCAAGCAAAGAAAGGTCTTCGGTTCTGATGGCCTGTGCAATGGTTTGGCAGTCATCTTCCGAAACACGCACAAGTCTTCGCAGCAGAATGCCGTGTGCATAAACATCGACGATCGGCTCCAGAAAGCACATACCGATGCAGCCTGCAATGCCGATGTTGCAATCTGTATTTTCCAAAAGAGAAGAAAGAGTGGCATGGATTTTGGCTGCACCTGCCGCAATGCCGCAGCTGCCTTTGCCGATTACAAGCTTCATTCGTTTTCCCTCCCACGGATCTCACGCAGAATTTCGACCGCCTTTGCAGGGGTCAGCGAGCCATAGGTGTCGTCATTGATCATCATGGCAGGCGACAGGCTGCAACAGCCCAGACAAGCCACCGTCTGCAGCGAAAACAGACCGTCCTCGGTGGTTCCGCCGTCCTCGATCTGCAATTCTTCACAAATGGCTTTTTCGATGCCGTCGGCACCGTTGACATGGCAGGCGGTGCCTTTGCAGAGCATGATGAGGTATTTGCCGACGGGTTGCAGACGGAATTGTGTGTAGAATGTGGCAACACCAAGCACACGGGCAGGGGAAGCACCGGTTTCTTCTGCGATTTTATATAGTTCGTCCATGGATAAATACCCAAGTTCTTCCTGCCGTTCCTGCAGGATGGTGATCAGGGATTTTTTTTCTGTCATTGTTTTACCTCTTATTCAGATGTGTCCTTTAAATAATACACATAGCAAGTGCCGTATGCATCACCGTAATAAACGCCTTCCGAGGAAAGCTGTGTCAATACAAGCAATTTGCCGAATCGGTTGATTTTGTAAGAGCAGGTCATATTTTCACGACCCATCGTCGGATCGTCTTGATTGGTGGGGTATTGATAGGTGTCGATATGGGCGGTGTATGTGCCGTCCGCATCGATGGAAAAGGTAACATATGCCGTTTCGTAGCCTTCACTTGCGTACCATCCGCTTGCAAAAACACTGTTGTTGGTATCGGTATCTAAAGAAAGGCTGCGAATGTTCATGAATGCGGTTTCGTCCTTTTTATACAAATGCCACCAATATGTTTGGTTGATCTGTTCTGCAGTGGGGACAGTGAGTGTATCGTCCACCGAAAAATCTGCATCGGTCATATCGATACCGATGACACCACCGGCGAGATCGTATTTGTTGTAAATAAAAACAATATCTCCGTCTGTATCTACATAATAATTGATCGTATCCGACGACATGGAAGCCAGAACATCCTGTAAATAGGTTGCAGAAAACATCAGATTGTTTTTGTCAAGATAGTGCAACAAAGCCTGCTTGCAGCAATCGGTCAGAACATTTTTGTCCATGTGGCTGAACAGCTGAGTCAATGTGGTTTTTTCCGATGTGCTGAGATTGTAGGTATAACCGGTGGTCTGATCGTCTGAATAACCGTTCAGATAATAGGCATAAGTTACGGTGACGGAAAGCAGATTGTTTTGGCTGTATCGGACAACAGTATCATAATGATAGAAGTTTTGATGTGTTTCGTCTGTTTCTGCTTCCTGTACCCTGCTTGCATAGTCGGGCAAGTTGACGGAATATTGAGCATACAATTCCAGCATTTCCCGATTGATGAGCTGTGCCGTCGGGCTGTTTCCTTTCATTTGCAAAAGGTCAAAATAAAAGTTTGCCATTTCTACGCTGTTGTCAATTCTGATAATCGTGTAAAGGTCGGTTTCTTCAAGCAGCGTTTCGTTTTCGGCAAGCACCGTGGTTTCGGGTGCTGTGGTTGTGGTTTCCTGTGTCGGCTCGGTAGTGTGGCTTGCAGGCTGTTTTTCGTACCATTCTGTCAGGCTGCCTGAAACACACTCTTTTGGTTTGTAATTGTTTTTTTTGTTTTCGTATTCCGATTGTTTGATTTCCTCACCTTGACCGTCGGCATCAAAACGATAGTAGGTTTTTTTGTCGCCGTGCTGTTCCCAACGCAGTTGTTCGATGAGGACGGGGTTGGTGTCATGTTCGGAAAGGCGGTAATAGATGCAGTGATTGTGTTCAGGGGTGTCCTCTTCCGTAAAGCAGAATCTGCCGTCGTCGAAAAAGTCATAGTGACCGGGACGGAAATCCTTTTTGTCAAACAGGCGGTGCGGTCTGCCGTCCCTGCAACCCCATGCATCATAGATGCGGAATTTGCCCGGATGGTGTTTGTGCCGTCTGCCGATGAAAAGTTCGGGTTCGTTGTCGTTGCACAGGTCAACATACACATACACAATCAGCAGTTCGTATTCGCTGTCCTGCTCGGTTTCGGCTTGCATTTCTTCGACAAGCGGTTGGCTGATGTCGCCGCATTGCTGCAGATCACCGCCGTAGTAATCTGCTGCCTGTGCACTTGCATAGGCATTCAGAATATCATCGTACAGGGTATAGCTTTCGTAGTTTTCTTCAAAATATCCGATGACTTGATCGGTGGGTTCGGTGTTCGGATCGGATTCCACCCGGTTGTTTTTTTGGCAGGCTGCAAGGGAAAACAGAATGCAAAGCACCAACAACAGGGATGTAAGTACAGACAGTCGCTTTTTCATAACAATCCACTTCCTTAATTCAACAAAGCTTTGTATATATCTCCTTTTTTCATGCCTGTGAGCTTGGCTGCCTGTTTGGCGGCTTCGCTTGCAGACATTCCTTTTTCGACCAGACTTTTTGCAAGTGCAACGGGATCTTCTGTCAGGTCGTCGTTTTCTTCGGATTTGGGTTTGGCATCAATGATGAGCACATATTCCCCCTTCGGGCTGACAACAGAATACTTTTCGGCAGCTTCTTTGAGGGTTGTGCGTTCAACGCTTTCGTGGATTTTGGTGATTTCTTTGACAAGTGCGATCCTGCGGTCACCAAACGCTTCATACATATCCCTGAGGGTTGCAGGCAGCTTGTGCGGTGCTTCGTAGAATACCATGGTGCGTGTTTCGTTGAGCAGGCTTGTCAGGTGTTCGCGGCGGCTTTTCTTGGAAACGGACAAAAAACCTTCAAAGGTGAATCTTGCCGTGTGCAATCCCGAAAGAGCCAGTGCGGTCACAACGGCACTCGGACCGGGAACACTTGCAACGGGGATGTTGTTTTCGTGGCAGAGATTGACCAGGTCTTCCCCGGGGTCGGAAATGGCAGGCATACCGGCATCGGTCACAAGTGCACAGCTCTCCCCGGCAAGCAGCCGTTGGGAAATGCGTTCACCGGCTTCTTTGCGGTTGTGCTCATGGTAGGGAAGCAGTTCATTTTTAAAATCAAAGCAGGTCAGAAGTTTGCGTGTCACACGGGTGTCTTCGGCTGCGATAAAATCACAGCTTTTGAGAATTTCCAATGCACGCGGTGAAAGGTCGGAGAGATTTCCGATGGGGGTTCCTACAATATAAAGCGTTCCTGGCATTTATGTGTCCTCACTTTGGCGTGTGTGGCGATAGAACCACAGCTCCGCACTGCGTTTTTCAAGATAGAAACAAAGACCTTTTTCGAGCTGCTTGCTTGTCAGCAACACCGTTTCGCCCGTAACGGCATTGACAAGGCGGTATTTTCTGCCCGGATACACCGTCGGCTTGATTGTAAACCGCGGATTGGGGGCTTGGGTGTTGCGGATGATCTGCAAAAAGCCTTCGTTCGTTTCGGGGCAGTCAAACTGACAGGCATACCAGTCCTTGGGATCGTTGTGGCATTCCGTCTGCGGATAATAGTCCCCTGCAAGCTGCATCTGTGCTGCTTTTCTCCAGATGGGAACCATTTTGCGTGTCAGTTCAAACAAGGGTTCGGGATCGTTGTATTCGAGCATGGTGGTCACCGCAGGGGTCATGGCAACCTGGTAGGCAAATTCGTCGATGGGTTTGTTGCCCTCGGGGTCATAGCCGCCTTCGGCGTTGTCACCGTTCATGACATGGGAACGGAAATAGGGGATCCATTCAAACATCTGTCGGTATTGTTTTTGTTTGAGGACATGGTTACGCAATCCCACATCCGTGTATTGCAGCGGTACGCTGCGACGCATGACATCCAGGTCGTTGCGTGTACCGCCCGAAGCACACGAGTCGATCAGCAAACCGGGGTTTCTTTCCAACAGGGAGTCCCAGAGTTGCAGCATGCCCTGCGTGTGCAGGTTTTCAAGCATGCCTGTTCTTCCTTCAATGTCGTGCTGCTGCCAATAGGGAAGCGGTGCAAAATTGAAATCCTGTCTGTAAATCGTCACACCGTATGCCTTGATGAGCGAGTCCAGCAGGTCTGTCATATAGCTTAAACATTCGGGATTTGCGTAGTTGACAAGGTAGTTGTCGTCTTCGCTGCCGTCTTCTCTTGTCAGGTTGAGAAGCCATTCGGGATGTTCCTTGAACAGCTTTGTGCCTTTGCGGCAGCGTTCCGGCTCAAACCACAGAAGAAAATCCATATTTTTTTCTCTGCAGATGCGTCCCACAGGGGAAAGTCCTGCAGGCATACGCTGCAGGTCTGCCTGCCAGGTGCCCGTGGTCGGCCAGTCACCGTTGCACGGATACCAGCCTGCATCGATCCACCAGCCGTCGGGTTTTGCACCGCGACGGTCGTATTCACCGATGGCCTGCAGTTGGTTGGTTTCGGTGATGCCTGTAAATTCGCTCATGTCACCGATGCCGAATGTGTGGGCAAACAGACGGGGACGCACACCCTCACCGTTTTTCTCACGCGGGAGAATGTGACGCAGATACCACCGACGCCACAAGTTTCTGCCGCGGCTGTCATCGCCCGTAAAGCAAAGCACGGTCAGTCGCGGTGTGCGGATGCTTTCACCGGGTAAGAGGTAGGCATTGAATTGCTGCTGGGAGACTCTGAGCGAAACACCGCTTTCCGTCGGTGCAAACGCAGCTTCCCATTGACCCGGCCAACCGATGGCAAGGTCAAGACCGTAGCTGTCAAAATCCAGTCGCATATAGGGGAATGCACCGAAACAGGATCTGCCGCCCTGCGGTGCAAGGGTCAGTTTTTCGTTGACGGGATCTGTGGTCCATGAATAACCGCTTTGGTTGCAGTTGTCGCCGTTGCCGTGCTGCAAGGTGGGATGCTTGCCGTCAAATGCAATGGCAATGGTCGGTTTTTTGATGTGCAGGCTGTTTTTTCTGCCACGATTTGTAAAGGTAAAGCACCATTCAAACACGGGAAAGTCAAGATATTTTGTCAGCTGTGCACGAATTTCAAGACCGTTTTTGTCGATGCCCGAATAGGTCGTACGGACAATTTCGGAAGAGATGCGTTCTTTCTGACACACACACTTGAACGCATCTGCAATGCCGCGTACGGTTTGTCCGCCATAGGAAAAACGCAGCGGAAGGTCCTGCGGATCGGTATGCTTGCACAAACGGGAAACCAAAGTCATGTCGTCAGCGGTGGGAAGATTGGTATGAAGCAAAAGAATGCACCTCCGGATATATTATAACTATTATATTATAAAATAATACAAAATGAATGTCAACTGTTGAGAAGGAAGGTTTTCCAAGTAAAATATACGAGGCTGTATCAAAACATCGAAAGCAGATGTTGTTGATACAGCTACATCATTATTACGGTTTGTCCGCCATAAACCGTAATCTATCCGATTTTAATCCTCCGTATTTTTGTGCAGAACCTGTTGTTTTTTTTTGCAGAAAATTAAAATTTTGAAGTGCCGTAAAGCCCGATATCAAAGGCTTTGCGGCACTTTCGTTCTGAGAAACCGGGGCAGAAAAAAATCTGCATTTCGTGTACAGTACAGATGCTGTGTGACGGGCAAAAAAACAAGAGGAGATTTACTTTTGAAAAAGAAACCGAAGAATTGTGCCGATGCATTGCTCGATACCCTGCTGGATACCGCCGGTGTACTTGTCCGGACATTGCACGAGGCGGTGCTTGAAAAGGGAGCCGACGCGGCACAGGTACGCAGCATCAAAGAGTTGGCAGGCACAGCCAAAGAACTGACGGCTCTTGTCAAAAACATCGGAGACCGTGCCGAGCAGCAGACGGCGGCAGACAGCATAACGGTACGCTTTGTCAGCTCCGAAGAGTATACCAACTGAAAAAGGAGAAGTATGGAAAAAATACTGTGTTTTCCGCAACCGAATGAAAAGCAGAAACTCTTTCTGTGTGACACGCACAAATATGTTGCATTCGGCGGTGCACGAGGCGGCGGTAAAAGCTGGGCGGTGCGTGTGAAAGCGATTCTGTTGAGTCTGAAATACCCGGGTATCAAAATCATGATCGTACGACACACCTATCCGGAGCTGCGTGCAAACCACATTGTTCCCATGCGTGAAATGCTTGCAGGTTTTGCGGTCTACAAGGAAACGGCAAAGGAATTTCATTTTCCGAACCGCAGTGCCATTTTGTTCCGTCATTGCCAGACCGACAAGGATGTGGACAAATACCAGGGTACCGAGGTCGATGTGTTGTTTCTGGATGAAGCGACACAGCTCAGCGAAGAGCAATACAACCGTTTCAAGGCTTGCGTACGCGGTGTAAACAAGTTCCCCAAACGCATTTACCTGACCTGTAACCCAGGCGGTGAAGGACACGGATGGGTCAAGCGTTTGTTCATTGACCGCAATTATACGCTTGGTGAAAATGCAGAGGAATATTCTTTTATTCAATCGCTTGTCACCGACAACAAAGCCTTGCTTGCAAGTGACCCCGACTACATCAAACAGTTGGAAGCTTTGCCGCCGAAATTGAGAAAAGCATGGCTGGAAGGGGATTGGAACATCTTTGAAGGACAGTTTTTTGAGGAGTTTTCCGACCGACCCGAACATTATTTTGACCGTCGCTGGACACACGTCATTGAGCCTTTTGAGGTGCCGTCGGACTGGAACATCGTGCGATCGTTTGACTTTGGCTATTCCAAACCGTTTTCCTGCGATTGGTGGGCGATCGACTATGACGGCAGAGCCTATCTTATTTTGCAGCTTTACGGTTGCACGGCAAATCCCGATGAAGGGGTGCGATGGTATCCGGATCGGATTTTCAAAGAGATTCACCGCCTGGAATGCGAACACCGCTGGCTGAAAAACCGTCGCATCACGGGGGTTGCGGACCCGTCCATCTGGGATGAATCACGCGGAAATGCCGTCATTGACAGTGCCGACCGCCATTTTGTGTATTTCTCAAAAGGGGACAACCGCCGTCTGTCGGGGTGGATGCAATGCCACTACAGGCTTGCGTTTGATGAAAACGGATTTCCGATGGTCTATTTTTTCAACACCTGCAAGCATGCCATCCGCACGTTACCCTTGCTGCAGTTTTCCGAAACCGACCCCGAAGACCTCAACACACACATGGAAGATCATTTTGCCGATTCGTTCCGCTATTTCTGTATGTCACGACCTGTTTCGCCTGTGCGTGCGGAGGTCTCGCGTGAACTCGGAGATGACCCGCTTGATCAGCGTGTGCGGTATGCTCCCTATACCTACCGCTGAAATCTGAAAGGAGAGAATCAATGAAAGAAAATGCTACAAACCAATCTCTTGCCGTCACCGCCGAAACCGTTCGGGAGGCTGCACGCATTCTTGAACGCTACAAGGCAGGCAAGGCATCCCTTGAACAACGCATTGTGGAAAACGAAATGTGGTTCCGTATGCGGCATTGGGACCGACGGGCAGGAGATAAACGCAAAAATTCGTCTGCGTGGCTGTTCAATTCCATTGCCACCAAACATGCCGATTTTATGGATGCATTGCCCGAATGTACGGTTTTGCCCCGTGAAGAATCCGATGTGCCTGCAGCGGATATTCTCAGCAAGGTCGTACCTGTCATCCTTGAAAACAACGGCTTTGAACGCGTGTATTCGGATGCGACGATGTACAAGCTCAAAACGGGGACAGCCGTGTATGCCGTTCTCTGGAATCCGCAGGCAGACCGCGGTAAAGGTGATATCGAAATTGCCCAGACCGACCTGCTGAACCTGTTCTGGGAGCCGGGAATCAGGAAGTTGCAGGACAGCCGCCATCTGTTTCATGTCAGCATCACCGATAACGAAACACTGACGGAAATGTATCCGCAGCTTGCCGGGAAACTTGCACAGCCGCTTGTGGATATCAAGAAATATATGAGCGACGATGCTGTGGATGACGGCGACAAGTCTGCCGTTGTGGATTGGTACTACAAGAAGCGTGTTGACGGTGTGCAGGTGCTGCATTATTGCAAGTTTGTCGGCAGCGAAGTGCTGTATGCATCCGAAAACGATCCGCAGTATGCCCGAAGCGGATACTATGACCACGGCAAATATCCCTTTGTGTTTGACCCCTTGTACAGCGAAGAAGGTACACCTGTCGGCTTCGGCTTCATTGATGTGATGAAAGATGCACAGGAAGCCATTGACGTGTTGGGTACCGAGGTGCTGCGCAATGCCCGTATGGCTGCAAGAAGGCGTTATTTCACACGCACCGACGGAGCTGTCAACGAAGCGGAATTTGCAGACTGGGAAAAAGATTTTGTCCATGTCAGCGGTTCTTCCTTGGGTGACGAGAGCCTGCGTGAGATCGACACCCAACCCTTGCCCGGGGTGTATCTGACCGTGTTGCAGTCAAAAATCGACGAGCTGAAAGAAACCAGTGCAAACCGTGACTTTTCACAGGGCGGTACCATGGGCGGTGTCACATCGGGTGTTGCCATTTCTGCTTTGCAGGAAGCAGGCAGCAAGCTTTCACGCTGCATGGTCAATTCATCTTACCGTGCTTTTGCGGAGATGTGTCTGTTTGTCATCGAGCTCATCCGCCAGTTTTACAACACACCCCGTATGCTGCGGATCACCGATCCAAACGGTATGCCGCAGTTCGTATCGCTGGACAATGCCCAACTGCTTGCCCGTCCGCAGACAGGCGATTTCGGAGTGGTTTACGGAGAGCGTCTGCCGATTTTTGATGTCCGTGTCAAGGCACACAAACAGAATCCGTTTTCGCGTACCGCACAAAACCAGGATGCCATCAATTTTTTCCAGATGGGTATGTTTGATCCGGCTCGTTACAAACAGGCACTTGCTTGTCTGGAGTTGCTGGACATCGAAAACAAAGACCGACTCATTGCTGCCATCACACGCAACGGCACCGAGTATGAAATGCAGCAGGCTGCTGCCGCACGCACCGCGTCCGCCTTTGCACAGCCGCAGCAAGAGGAGGAAATGCAATGACAAGCGTTGTTTTTACCGAAACACCGGACAGTCTTGTTTTGTGTTGCCGCGGTCATGCAGGCTATGCCGAATACGGCAAGGACATCGTTTGTGCGGGAGTTTCCTCTCTTTGCACGGCACTCGCAGAGGGTTTGCAGCTTCTTGACAGCCGCGGCATTCTGCCCGAGCATTTTTGTGAATACGGAGACGGCTATTTTCGTGCACAGGTAAGCAGAACGCAAAAAGATGAAAAAGAGCCGATTGCTGCCGTGTTTGCAACCGTGTATGCAGGTTTGTGTGCGGTGCAACGGGAATATCCGAAACATGTCAGTTGCCGCAAAGAAAAAAGAAGAAAAGGAGTGAAAGAATGAATCTGAATTTTTTACAGGTGTTTTCCGAGGGGGTTGCCGCAGCCGCAGGACAGGCACAGACGGATGCGTCTGCAAACGGGCAAACGCAGACGGGTAAAACCGAAACGCAGGAAACGGTACAGCAGCCGGAAACGGTTGATTCCGTACCGACAGAAAACGAAACGCAGGTTTCTGCACCCGAACAGGATGACCGTGCAAGTCTTCTTCGGGAAGAGCTTCGCATCCGCGGTCGGGAACGTATGCAGGACTGGCTTGCACAGGAGAAAGATATGCAGCAGTTCTATCCCTCTTTTTCTTTCCATGCCGAGTACAACACCAACGAAACCTTTGCACGGCTTTTGCGATCGGGTGCAGGAGTCAGAGAAGCGTATGAAGTCGCCCATCTGCCGCAGATTCTGACCTGTGCCATGCAGTATGCAGCCAAAAAGGCAGCCGAAAAAACAGCAGCCGGTTTTCGTGTTGCCGCCAACCGTCCGCTTGAAAACGGACTTTCCGCCAGACGTACGCAGCCGCCGACGGAAAAACGCGTGGATTCCCTCACGCAAGCCGACATCATCCGCATTCTTGAGCGTGTCGGCAAGGGCGATAAAGTAACATTTTAAACAATCTGTTTTTCTTTGAATCTGAAAGGAGATTTATTTTATGAAGCATTTGAATTTACAGTATTTTGCAGCAGGTGACGTGATCAATACCACCGGCGGTCTGATGGAAAACGGTGCCATCACCGATTCCAATTCTCTTTCTGCGGAAATGAAAACATTCTACGACAAGACGCTCATCACGCTTGCAAGTGCAAATCTTGTCCATGAACAGTTCGGTCAGAAGCGTCCCATTCCCGCCAACAACGGCAAGACCATTCAGTTCCGCAAGTTCTCCCGTCTGCCCAAGGCTCTGACCGCCATCACGGAAGGTATCACCCCGGCAGGCAACAAGCTGTCCGTTACGGGTGTGACCTGCACGGTCGATCAGTACGGTGACTACATTGAGCAGACCGATATGCTCGAACTGACCGCAGTGGACAACACCATCGTCGAAGCCACCAAGGAGCTTGCAGGACAGGCAGGTCTGACACTTGATACCGTTGTCAGAAACGAAATCGTCGGCGGTACGAATGTCTGTTATGCACCTGCCGTAGAGGGTGATTCCGTCACCGAAATCACTTCCCGTGCCGACATCAGCGAAAACTGCCGTCTGCGTGTCAAGGATGTTTTCCGTGCCGCAGCGGAACTCAAGGCCATGAACGCACCCAAGTTCGGCAGCAGCTATGTTGCCATTGTGCATCCTTATGTTGCCTATGACCTCATGCAGGATGCAGGTGAACAGTGGATCGGTATTCAGAAGTACGCAGATCCGCAGACCATTCTTCGCGGAGAAGTCGGCACCCTTGCAGGTGTCCGCTTTGTTGAATCCACGGAAGCAAAGATCTACGGTCCTGCCGAAATCAGCGACGGTATGAGCCGACTGCATCTCAAGACAGCCGTCACCACCGCAACAAACAAGGTCAGAATCAGTGAAACGCTGACACCCGTTACCTTTGCAAATCCCGTTGATTGCTATGTAAACGGTGTTGCAAATACCGTTGTTTCCGTAAGTCTTGAAGGCGGTGACACCTGTCTGACCCTCGGCACATCCGTTTCTTCCCTTGAAGCAGGTGCACTGATCTGCGGTGTCGGCGGCGGTAAGGACGGCTCTGCCGTATTCTGCACTCTGTTCCTGGGTGAAAATGCCTACGGTGTTACCGACATCGAAGGCGGCGGTCTTGAACACATTGTCAAGCAGCGCGGCTACGGCAACGACCCGTTGAACCAGAGAAGTTCCGTGGGTTGGAAAGCCACCAAGGTTGCCAAAAGACTCATTGAAGAATACCTTCTCCGTTATGAGTCCGGCAGTGAGTTTTCCGCAACCGCAGAAACCAACTGAGTTTTTCCGTATATGGCAGGGTGCCTCATCCGCATCCTGCCGGTTAAAAAAAGAATTTGAAGGAGTTATATTATGGCAAACAAGAAAAAGAATACCCTTGAAACGGCAAATGTTCCTGTTTTTATTCCCAAAACCGACAAAAATGACGATGCTCTGTATGTTGCCGTCAACGGCAGACGAATGCTCATCCGTAAAGGCGAAACCGTGGAAGTGCCTCCTTGCTTTGCAGAGGTCATTGCCCATTCCGTACAGGCAGGCAGGGAAGCGGAGCGTTTTATTTCGTCCGTTGCCAATGCGTAAGGGGATGTGTTATGACACTCAAAAATGCAATTGCACGTTTTGATACGCTGTATCCGAATGAAATCCCCTACGATCGCAAGATCGAATGGATTTCCGAGCTTGACGGCAGGGTGTATGAGGAGATTGTTGCATTGCATGAGGGAGCACCGCCGACTGCATTTACGGGATACATCCTTGCAACCCCCGGTAACACAAAACTGATGGTACCGTTTCCCTTTGACAAAATCTATCCCGAATATCTGCATGCCATGCTCGAGCTTGTACGCGGCAATGCCACGCAATACAACAACTGTATGCAGCTTGCAGTTGCCACCTTTGATGCCTATGCTGCTGAATACAACCGTGAACATATGCCTTTGCAGAAGGCAAGCATCACATTCTGAAAGGAGGGAACTGTTTGCGTTATGTAAAACAGAAAAATGTCGGCAGAAAAACCTGCCGTGTCACACCGCTTCGGGGCATTGACCGCAACGGTCGTGCAACACAGGGCAGCCTGTATGACTGTCAGAATCTGACAAGCGACGGCTTGCCCTATTGGAAAGTGCGGACTGCACGCGGTCGATGGAAACTTCGCGAAGGCTCTTCGGAAACAGAAGTAAGCGGATTTTTCCCTTTTTCAACCCCTGTCCGCGGTGCTTGTT
Organism: Acutalibacteraceae bacterium; assembly: GCA_045576275.1. Lineage (GTDB taxonomy): Bacteria > Bacillota > Clostridia > Oscillospirales > Acutalibacteraceae > RUG806. The sequence continues at coordinate 22,050 of JAZNGB010000035.1, read as the reverse complement.
CTCTGGAAGGCGGCCTTTGCTGGGCAACCGACAAGGAACTTTTTATCGGCGGTCGGAAAGTGGAGGGAGTCACCCTGACTCCCTCGGACCGCAAACAACTCATTCCCATCGGACGCGATCTGTTCATTGCTCCCGACGGTGTTTTTCTGCACCGTGAATACGGTGAATGGAGAGCCTACTATGCAGGACACCGTTTTTTGTCGGGCGAGAGAAAGGTCTATTGCGGCCCTTGCACGGAAGACGGTTCACCGATTACGCTTTCGGCTGCAAGCAGCACCCCTCCCGAACAGCCGTATGAAGGAGAGGTGTGGCTGGATACAAGCGGATTGCGACCTGCGGCAAAGCGGTATTCGGAAACCGACGGCTGGATGGAGTTTACCGTGGACAAGCTGTATCTTACGGCTGCAAACATCGGGGACGGTTTTCGTGTCGGTGACAATGTCAGGATTTTTGCACAGCCGTTTGTCGATGTTGTAAGCACACCGCTGTTGCAGGTTTCTTCTTCCTTCATCGTCTTTGAAGGCAGCCTGCAATATCCCGTCGGTGTGCCGTCTGCGGAGACGGTTGTGGAACGTCATTTTCCGCAGATGGATTTTGCCGTGGAGGTCAACAACCGTATCTGGGGTTGTCGCTGCGGTGAGAATGCAAACGGAGAGTTTGTCAACGAGGTTTTCTGCTGTGCGGCAGGCGATCCTCTGACCTGGACACGGTACGGCACGGGAGAGGCAGATTGTTTCTGTGCATCCCTCGGTTGCACCGGTGCATTCACGGGGGCTGCAGCTTTGTTTGACGACATTCTCTTTTTTAAAGAGGATTGTATCGTGACCGTCAGCGGTCTGTTTCCTGCCAATTTCCGTGTGTCCTGCTATGAAGCACGCGGTGTGCGTGTCGGCTGCGAGAGAAGTCTTGCAAGGCTCGGCAGCACATTGGTATATTGCGGTGCGGACGGTGTTTACAAGACAAACGGCAGCACCTGCAGCCGTCTTTGCGACGGCTTTCCGGTCACGGCACTCGACAATGCCGTCGGCGGTGTGTTCGGTGACAAATACTACCTTGCAGCCGACTGGCAGGACGGCACACGCAAAATTGCCGTTTTTGAACGCGGTTTGCAGGAGTGGTTCTGTGAGGACGACCGCTACAAAACGCAGTTCTTTATCCCCCAACGCAATGCTCTGTATATGTTGAATCTGCCTTTGCAGGCAAGCGTTCTTGGGGTGAATATATTGTGGTATTGCATTTGTGTTTCCGATGTCAAAGCACCGGGAAAATACACCAACTGCCTTCTGGTTGACAATACCGATGAATCCGATTATATGTACGAACCCCTTCCGGACTGTACCTGGTATGCACTGACGAATTGGCTCGACAACGATTCGGCAGCTCTGAAAAATATCCGCAATGTCTATGTCCGTTTCGATTTGCAGGAGGGAGCCGCTTTGTGTGTGGAACTGCTCACCGATCGCGGTGAAACGCATCAGCTCGGCAAATTTGTCGGAGACGGACAGAGAAGGCGGCAGATGGAGGTACACACGCTTCCGTGTACCGGTGTGCAGTTACGATTGTCGGGCACGGGTATGTGTACGGTTTATGAAATCGGTTTTGATTATGAACAGGTGAAAGGAGAGGACGAATATGAACAATGAGCGTAAAAATCAGTCCCAATCGGACAACGATGCCGTCACCTTTATGCTGCGCAGACTTCTGACATTGACAGAGCATCTGTATAACGAAGTCCTTGCACTGCGTAAGCAGATGCAGGAGGTGAAGCAATGAGCACCGAAAAGAAACGCAAGGACGAACAGGACGTGCAATCCGCAAGCTATGCCGGAATGCGTGACGAGCTGCTTGAAAGCCTGTTGCAGGCAGAACCGTTTGAATTTGATCTGAACACGGATGCACTCTACCGTCAGTACCGCGATTCCTATACCAAACAGGGGCTTGCTGCCGCACGCAATGCCTATGCAGGTGCAACCGCACTGACGGGCGGCTATGCCAATTCCTATGCCGAAAGTGCCTCCGCACAAGCCTACAACAGCTACATGGACAAGCTCAATGAGCGTGGTATGCAGTTGTATGATGCCGCCTATGAACGGTATACGGATGCCAACAGCGACCGCCTGACGTTGCTGAAACTGCTCGACAGTATGGACAAGGAAGAATACGACCGTGAACGCGATGCCAAAGAGGATGAACGCAAAGCCGAGCAGACCGCGTACGACCGTGCACAGGATGAAAAAGAAGAACAACAGCAAGCCGAGCAGACACAGTATGACCGCGACAAGGATGCCTATGAAGCCGAACAGGATAAGCAGAAAACGAACTATGATTTTGCTTTCAAGATGGCACAGCTCGGTGATTATTCGTATTTGAAAAAGCTCGGTGTGGATGTTTCCGATCTTGAAAAGGCGGCTGCAGAAAAGGCAAATGCACCCGAAAAAATCAGCGTTACCATTCAGAATACGGCAGAAGAAACCTACTACTATTACGGCTACTATTCACTCGTTCGGTATCTCAACCGTCAGATTGCCTACGGTCAGCTCACCGAAAAGGGCAAGCAGCAGATCATTGATGCACTGACGACATACCGCTGGTAAAAGAAAGGAAACGCTATGGCAAAAATAAAAACCGCCTGCGGCTGCGTTTTGCAGGCAGGCTTTACACTCAAAAACAAAGTACTTGCACAGGATGAATCGGTTGTTTTCCGTACGGTGCTGGCAACCGAAACAGGGGCACTTGCCGTAAGGGAAGTCATGACGGCAGACGGTACGGGCAATACAACAGACACGCATCTGACACTCTCGTATAACCTTGCCGACAAAAAGGTGATCGCAGGCAATTATGCATGGGAGCTTTTGTTTACGGATGCACAGGGAAGAGCCTTTTGTCTGGTTCCTGCCGAAGACGGAAAACTGACCGTTTCCGACCGCATAACCATGCAGGGGGATGCGGTATGACGGAAATTATACTTGTTTTTCCCGACAATGAAATCGGAATTGATTGTTTTGATGTCCCCTGTACAAATCCATCTGCATAAAATATAAGGAGGATGTTTATGACAAAATTAACTTTAATCGCAGGCAGAAAATGCAGCGGTGAAGCAGAAGTGACCGTGTCGGAAAACGGCGAAAAATCAACCTATCTGCTGCCTGTCGGTGTGGAGCTGACGGTATCCGATGCGGTGGCACAGGCGGCTGCAAAGCAGTATGAATGCCTGTTGGGCTACTATGTGAAGGATGAAAATTCGCTTTCTTCTCTCCCCACGGACGGCATTGCACAGGGCAGCTATTGCTTTGTGATGCAGACCGGCATTGTAAAGTTCCTGTCTGACGGTGCATGGAGGTGAGACAATGGATATTGTAACCTACGGTGCATTGCAGAAAAAGATCAAAGAAGGCTCGGGAGAGCTGAGCATTCCGACAAATGTATCTGCTTTTGTCAACGATGTCGGCTACCAGACCGAGCAGCAGATGCAGGCATATATTGCAAGCGGTATTGTCACCTCGCTGACTGCTTCCGCATCCCACGGACAATGTCCCTCGGCAAAAGCGGTCTATGATACGCTCGGCGGCTTGCATTTTGCGGTTTCGGAATCCGCACCGACCGTCGACGACAGCAGCCTGATTACGTTTGTTGTCGGAGGGTAAGCGATGGCAGATGTAAGCCTTTTGATCGGCAACAAGAAGCCGTTGCAGATCTTCCGCGGCACAAAGGAAATCAGGGAAGTGTATGTCGGAACAACGTGTGTATATCCTGTTCAATCCCTGCTGGCTTCGGGTAATTTTGAACAGCTTACATGGACTCTGACAAACAGCGGTGTGTTGACCGTCAGCGGTGAAGGGCAGATGGAATACGTATTCGGCTCTTACTATCCGTGGCATGATTACAAATCCGTAATTACGCAAGTTGTGATTGAAGAAGGGGTCGAAAGCATCAGCATGTCTGCTTTTTACGAATGCGAAAATCTGACGCAGGTGTATATCGCAGACAGCGTCTGGCTCATCTACAACGGTGCGTTTGATTATTGTCCGTCCCTTAAAAAAATCGATATCGGCAGCGGTGCTGACTTTTTACCCCCGATGTGTTTTCAGGGAACCACTGCGGTCAACACGCTGATTCTGCGTTATGACGGTGTGGTCATGTATGAGTACGGCACAGTAAATCAGCTCGGCATGACACTCCCTGCGGAAGGTTGCTATGTGTATGTACCTGCTGCGTATGTGCAGGACTATGAAGCGGATGAAAGCTGGAAGGAATTTACAGGTATCCGTGCCATTGAGGACTATCCCGAAATCTGCGGATAAAATTATATTTTTGAAAAGGAGGCATTTCTATGGCAGAAAAATGCATCGATGTCAGTACCCACAACGGCTATATTGACTTTCAGAAAGTCAAGGCCGCAGGGATTGACAATGTCATCATCCGTTGCGGTTTCACGGGGTATGCAAGTTCATTGCCCCTGAACAAGGATGATAAGTTTGAAATCAACTACAAAAATGCAAAGGAGGCCGGTTTGCGTGTTGGAGCATATTATTATGCGGTCGCTGCTTCCGAAGAGGATGCAGACAGAGAAGCTGCTTATGTTCTTTCGCTTCTGAAAGGAAAACAGTTTGAGCTGCCCGTGTATTACGATGTGGAGGATAACCATGATGTATCCGCGGACGGAGTCTATCCGCAGAATATGCAGTCCCTCGGAAAACAGAAACTGACCGCAATCGTTGATCGTTTTTGTTCAACGGTGGAGGCAGCAGGGTATTTCACAGGGTTCTACACTTCCACATGGTGGGTGCAGAATCTCTTGGATATGCGTGTGCTTTCACGTTATACACTCTGGCTTGCACAGTGGGCCGATGCCGTGACCTACAACGGTGCATACGGTATCTGGCAATACAGCAGCACAGGGAAGGTGGACGGGATTGCAGGCAATGTGGACATGAACAATATCTATCAGGATTTCACCACACCCATCAAGCGTCTGGGACTCAACGGTTTTTCCCTTTCGCAGCCGCCTGCAACGCAAGAACCTGACGAACCGCCTGTGCTGAAAGGGGATGCAGACGGCGACGGCAAGGTCACCGAAGAAGATGCGGTTTTGATCTTAAAGGCAGCGGTGGGACTTGTACAGCTTGATGAACGGCAAAAACAGGCTGCCGATGTGGATGCGGACGGCAAGATCACGGCAAGCGATGCCCGTCTTGCCCTGCGGATCGCAGCAGGATTGGAGGAGTGAAAATGGAGGAAAACAAAAACATTCAGCCGCAGACAACGGTGTCTGTCCGTGAACGCCTGAAAAGCTGGGCGGTCTGGACTTCGGTATTCGGAACGGTTGCGGTGCTTCTCAATGCGTTCGGTGTGTTTGAGAAAATCGGAATCGACAGTGCAAGCTTTGATATGATTGTCAATGCACTCGGTTCGGTGCTGATTGCCTTCGGCATTCTCAACAACCCCACCGACAAAGCACATTTCTGATGAACGATTACAACAAGGACGCCTGCCCGTGCGAAGCTGTGCGTGAATTGAAGAAGATCGTCGAGCGCCACGAGCATGAGCTCGCTCTCGGCTCCACCTCCTTCGCACTCATCAAGCAGGATCTCGAACACATCAAAATCGCCCTTGAGAAAAAAGACCGCTTCAACACCAACATTCTTTCAAGTGTCGCCAATATCATTCTTTCCATCCTGCTCGGCTTTGTTGCCGTGAAGGTGGGACTTGGCGGATAACGCCATATCATTTAAACCAAAATATATCAAAAGCCTCCCGGAAATGCCGTAAAAAGCATTCCCCGGGAGGTTTTCCGGATGCGGCCAAACTGAATTTATCTGTTTCAAATCACTGCCTGTTGTGATGAGAAAAAATTTACCGCCTGTAAGAATTGCAGGCGGCTGTCGGCTGCGGATATGCTTTTACAGTATTTCTTGTGTTACGCCGTTGCGTTCAATGAAAATTTTAATTGTATCGTAATATGCATTATTATAACAATGCTTGAAATCGTTCAGTGCACAATAAATCCCGTTGGCTTCTTCGGGATCCATTTTTTCCGCAACATCAAAATTCAAAAAACGGATTGTAACATCTTCGGTTATCAGATCCGTCAGGCAATCCCATAGTGCATCAAGATTGCATCCGTAGTATGACGGAAACTGCATTGAAGTTTTCATCTCATAATGCATATCTTCCCATGTTTTGACATTTTTGAAATCCACAACATATGTTGTTTTTTCTTTTTTCATAACTGCTCCTTTTTTTCAATATACTTCATAAAATGTCTTATAGTGGTCATATGTAACAAAAATCAATCCGTCCGATGAAGTTTTTACTCTTTTATTGTAATGCTTATTTTTCCGTCTGTAAAGCAGTTTTTGCAGCAAAAAAACGTATTGCAACAAAAAAACGGTACTGTTTTCTCCCCGAACACAGCTGAAAGTTACCGATTCCGTTGCAAACTTACCTGATAAATCAGACAAGTTTTCAATAATCATCTTGATTTCTCGGCAACTGCGGTGTTCAATATTCATTGAAAAGTTACACGCCAATCAGGGCGACAAGGGATGGTGGAGGTCGGTCTGTGCGTAACCGCCATCCTTAGCTTTTCATCCCCGATGCTTGCCATGCTGCTGAAAGACCACTCTGCATCCTCATAAAGCAAAACATTTTCGGCATCTTCTTGTGAGGTTTCGCCGACGGTTGAATATTCTTCCGTTTCATTCGTACTGTTCTGCGGTACCGAAAGCACAAACAGGATTTCGCCGCTTTCGGAATCATATTTGATTTTACCGACAGAATAATCCTCATTTTTCTGCATATAGGCTTGCTTGCAGGCAAACAGCTCTCCGTTTTCACTCATCAGCCAATAGTCATTTTCCCCACGCTCGTGCAAGGTATATGCTTTTTGCTGTGCATAGTCATATACAACAATATGTTCATCCACCATTCCCGAACCGAAAGCCACGGTCGCACAGACATCAGGCAGACCGTCTTCTGTCAGATCGCTGAAATAAACATTGAGCACCGGCATTCCGGAGATAATCAGTGTTTCAATTCCGTCTGCGACTGCATAGACCTGTCCTTCTCTCCATTCAAAAACCACATCGGTTATGGACGGATGCTCATAACGCAGGACGCTGCCCCACTCCGGTATTCCGGTTGCAACGGAATCAAACCATACCTCTGTGTCTGTTCTTTGTGCAGCCGTTTTCGTAAGCTTCCCGGTTCGTTGCAGTTTGTAAATCTTCCCCGGTGCATCATCGTATGCACCGACATAACCGCCGATGAGACTGCCGTCGGAATATTGCACAATAAAATAATTCAGTTCACCCTGCACACGCAGTGCACCGTCCCAGCCTTCACGATAATACACCTGTTCGACCTGCAGCCACTTGTAATAGAACGGCAATGCTGCTTCCACAGCCGTTTGCAGTTGTTGTGTGTCACCGTCAACAGGCACATAGCGATACGCAATATGGTAACGGTCTTCAATATATCGCACGGCATTCAGATTGCTGTCAATCTCAATGGTGATTTCGCCCGTTTCACGGTTGGCACGGTCGGCACCGATGACATTGTCATAATAATACCGTCCGATGCGGTAGGAATAACCGCCAAGCTCCTTGTTGACGGGGTTGGTCAGCAGGCACACAGCGGCAAGCAGGCTCACAAGCACCGCTGCAATGAGAATCCACAGGGCAGGCTTTTTGTAATGCAGAACGGTTTTAATGCGGTTTTTCACCCCGACTTCACCGAAGGCAAGCGGACAGGCGGCAATGCTTTTGCGTGACACCGAGCAGTTGACAAGTGCCGAGGAATAGTCCTTTTTGTTCTGTACATCCATGCTGCGAATGACCTTTTCATCACACGCAAGCTCAATATCCCTGCACAGCAGCACATACCCCAACCACAGCACGGGATTGAACCAGTGCACCGTCAGCAGCAGAAAGCCGAACGGCTTCCACCAATGGTCATGCCGTTGCAGGTGTGCTTTTTCGTGGGCAAGCACATGCTCCACATCATTTTCATCCATGTCGGACGGCAGGTAAATACGGGGTTTGAACAGACCTAAAATAAACGGTGTGTCAATGCGGTCGCAGAGATACACATTGTCATGCGACAAAATGCTTTCTTTTGTCTTTTTGCGAAGACGGATGTAGCTGATTGCCGCATACAAAAGCATACCGACCATGCCGACAATCCACACCACGGCGGCAATGAAATTCACCACCTGCAAGGGGTTTACACTATAGGACGGTTCGGGTGTAAAAGACCCCTGCAGCACGGGATTGATAACCGAATTCAAAGCAGGCACACCCGTGGTAACGGTCGGATTGCGGCTCATGGCAATGTCGGACGGAACGGTTTCAGCACTCGGCACGAGGCTGAATATGCTTTCCAACGAAAACGGACACACAAGGCGGATTGCAACCAAGCCCCACAAGGCGGCGCTGACCCATTTGGGTGCTTTTTTGAAAAGCAGCCGCAGCAGGCAGACCGCAAGCACGATCCAAGTTGCCGTGATGCTCATGTTCAGAATCTGCAAAAACAGGCTTTCCACTCTTATCCCTCCCCGAATTCGTCCACCATTTTGCGAAGCTGCTCCACCTCGTCGGCAGTCAGCCTTTTTCGTTTTGTGAATGCCGCCAGAAAGGCAGGCAGAGAGCCGCCGAAGGTGTCCTCGACAAATTTTTCGGTCTGTGCGCCGTAAAAATCATCACGCGATACAAGAAAAGTGACCGTTCCCTTTTCATTTTTGAATATTCCCTTTTCGCACAGGCGCTTGAGCACGGTGTAGGTGGTGGATTTTTTCCATTGCAGCTGCTGCTCGCACAAGGAAACAAGCTGCGCAGAGGGCAGCGGCGCATTTTCCCAGATGATGTCCGCAAAGCGGCTTTCCACCGCACCGAGCTGATAAGTGTTCATAAAAATACCCCCTGAAGTTGGTTTATATCTTGTAGACTAACTTTAGTTTACATCATGTAGATCAACTTGTCAAGCAAAAATTCACCGCCTGTAAAAAATTTTACAAGCGGTTGACTGCGGATATGCTTTTTACAGTATTTCTTGTGTTACACCGTTGCGTTCGACAAAAATATCAAACAAATCATAATATTCACCATTGTAAACATGCTTCAGATCATGCAATTCATCAACAATTTTAACGGCATCCTCCGGATATTTTTGTTCGACCGCCTGAAAATTCACAAAACGAATCGTTACATGATCACAGCAAATAAGATCCGTCAGACAATCCCAAAGAGCATCAAGATTGCACCCGTAATAATTCGGGAATTCCATGCTTTCCTTTATGCGGTGATGCAAATCCATATAATCTTTCAAATCTTTGAAATCAACGGTATAATTTGCAATGTCTTTTTGCATGGTTTTGCACCTCTTAAAAAAACAAGGTTTTCTTTGTTCGCACTTATATAATCATATTTAAATCTGATAAAATCCAACCTTTTTCATTGCCTTGCGGACGGTGCGTTCGGCAATGCGGGCGGCACGTTCTGCACCGTCTTTTGCACAGGCTTCAAGGTATGCCTTGTCGCCGAGCAGACGCAGGTATTCTTCGCGGACGGGACGCAGCTCTTCGGCTGTGGCTTCGGCAACGGCCAGTTTGAAGTCGCCGTAGCCTTTGCCTGCGAATTCGTTTTCGATTTCGTCAAAGGACTTACCCGTGCAGCAGGAATAGATGCTCATGAGGTTGCTTACACCGGGCTTTTCGGGGCTGTACTTGACGCAGGCCTCGGAGTCGGTGACGGCAGACTTGATTTTGCGGATGATGGTGTCGGTGTCGTCGGTCATGGAAACGAAGGACTTGACATTGGGGTCGGACTTGCTCATCTTCTTGTCGGGCTCCTGCAGGGACATGATTCTTGCACCCGTTTTGCCGATGAAGGGTTCGGGTACGGTGAAGGTCTGTCCGTAGATGCCGTTGAAGCGGTCGGCAATGTCACGGCAAAGCTCCATGTGCTGCTTCTGGTCGTCTCCGATGGGCACGAAATCTGCCTGATACAGCAGAATATCCGCTGCCATGAGAACGGGATAGGTGAACAGACCGACGTTGATGTTGTCGGCATGCTTCTGGGATTTGTCCTTGAACTGTGTCATACGGGAAGCTTCACCGAACATGGTGTAGCAGTTGAGAAGCCATGCAAGTTTTGCGTGGGCATCCACATGACTCTGAATGAACACAATATTTTTCTGCGGATCGAGATCAAGAGCGAGCAACATGGCATACATCTCTCTTGTACGCTGTCTGAGGACGGCAGGTTCGGTACGTACGGTGATGGCATGCAGGTCCGCAACACCGAATATGCAATCATAATCCTGTGCCATGTTCTTCCAGTTGCGGAACGCACCGAGGTAGTTGCCCAGCGTCGGTGTACCCGAGGACTGCACAAGACTCAATACTCTTTTGGGGGCTTCTGTTTTATTTTCCATTTTTGTTATTTCCTTTCTTTTATATCAACCATGCCGGTACATACCAATTCTTTTTATCAACAGGCAGCACATCACTTGCCAGACAAACAACAAGTCCTGTTCCGACCGTAGTTTTCAATTGTGCCGCTTCTGCAAATAATTCTTCATCTGTTTCCTCAAGAGCATTCAGAACCGAAAAGTTCTTAACAGCATTGGCAGGTGCCGTATTTTTTTTGATTTCAATCGGATAAACCGTTGCATTCTGATAAATAATCAGGTCTATTTCCTTTTTGTTGTTGTCTCTGTAATAATACAGCGGTGGCTTCTTGCCTGCATTCAGATAGCTTTTGTAGATTTCGGATACGACCCATGTTTCAAAAAACGCACCGCTCATGGCACTGTTTTCAAGCACCCCGGGAGAACCCCAGCCGAGCAGATGTGCACAAAGTCCCGTATCAAGAAAATACATTCGCGGGGATTTGACGACCCGTTTGAGTGCATTGTTTGAGTAGGGTTGAATGAGTGCAACCACACCGCAGGAGATAAGCAAAGACAACCATGTTTTTGCCGTCGGAGCACTGATTCCGACCTCACTTGCAAGTGCCTCGTAGTTTACAACCGTTGCCGTGCGTGCCGCAACCGCCGTCACGAATTGCAGAAAAGCGGTTTCGTTGGCAACCTGCTCCAGATCTCTTATATCACGGCTGATGTAGGTGTCGAGATAAGATTCAAAGAAAACGGAAAGGTTTATTTTTTCATCCTTGTATACCGCCGGCATGGAGCCTTTGTAGATACGTTCAAAAACTTCTGTCACCGTCATGGGAACAGCTTGCCCGATGCGGTCAATGAGCTTCGGAATATCCGCTTCAAAGGGGGCAAAGTGATTGCCGCAAATCTCGCTGTTTGTAAGTCCCAGCATCTGCACGATGCCGACTCTGCCGGACAAGGTTTCGGTCACATTCTGCATCATTCGGAACATCTGCGAGCCGGTCAGCCAAAAATCACCGTTTTTTTTGCGTTTGTCAACAATGACCTTGATATACGGAAACAATTCGGGTGCATATTGCACCTCATCAATCAGAACCGGCGGTGCATAACGCTGCAAAAACAATTCCGGGTCATTTTTGGCAAGCGCTCGGACAGTCGGATTGTCAAGAGAAACAATTTTCCGTCCTTCTTCGGCAAGGCTTTCGAGCAGGGTCGATTTGCCGACCTGTCGGGGCCCGGTTACCAATAAGACGGGAAAGGTTTCATTTATATTCAAAACGGTCTGTTTGACAGTTCTTTCATAAAACATAAAAAATCCTCCCTGCTTATTCTATGCAAGGCAGTCAGATTTATACAAATCTAAAATACCATTTTAGATTTTACTAAAATATTTGGCTTTTGTCAATAAAAAATTAGTCAAATCTAAAATGACATTTTGGATTTGACTAAAAATGACGGTTTTCACAGCTCGATTTCTTTGAAAATCTCTACTCTGCCTTCGGCTCTGGGCTTGGGGGCAGGGTCTTCGTCGGGAATACCGACGGCAATGGCAATCAGGAATTTCCAGTCTGCCGGAATGTGCAGACGTTCTTTCCAGATGTCGCCTTCGGGTTCGTTCATAAGGCCGCCCACGCTTGCAATGATGCAAGTGCCCAGTCCCATGCTCTTTGCGGCAATGCAGATGTTTTCGGTCATAATACCGCCGTCCATGGCGGAGTTGCCCTCGGCAAACAGGAAAATGAGGGTCGGGGCATTCTGATAAACGGGGCTGATGTTGTAGTTGGTGTAGGCAGGTGTGTCCCAACCGACTTTGTTTTTGAAATCGATATTGAGTGCATCGAGTGCCTTTTTGTCCTGCAAAACACGGATGTGGCAGGGTTGCCCGTTTCTGCCGCTGGGTGCCCAGACGGCTGCTTCCAGAATGGCAGACAGCTGCTCGTCGGTAATCTGTTCATCCTTGTAAAAACGGATGGTGCGGCGTTCAAGTATGGTTTTGAGTACGGTGTTTTCCATCTTTATATCTCCGTAAGAAAAGAAAATTTTCATAATAACATTACCATAAATGTGTGATTTTTGCAATAGATGAAGTTGACAATCTGTAAAAATAGGGGTACAATAATAAGAAGTTCAGTATGTTCGGAGGAATCAATATGAAAAAACTTTCTCTTCTTGCCGTTACCGTGCTTGCCATGCTGCCGGTTCTTGCCGTGCAGGCATTTGCAACAAGCGGTCACATCTCTGCAGGGGTCAGAAATTATCCCCTGATTATTGCCTGTGTTGTCGGCGGTGCATTTGTTGTTTTTGTGTTGGCACTGTTTGCCATGAAGCACAAGCGTCCCGGCTCTGCAGTTGCAGAAGAAGTGCAGACGGAGGAAACGGAAAATGAATAAAACTGCCGAAGTATGCGTTCCCGCATTGGTTTCAGAAGAAAATTATGCCGCTTGCATGACCGATGAAGTCGAGCCTTTCCTGGCATCGCTTCGTACCGATGCATATTTTGATGGTGTCAACGGTGCAAAGATCCATTATGAAGCCTATCTGCCCGAAGCACCCGAAGCAGTGGTTGTCGTGTCGCACGGTTTTACCGAATCTGCCGAAAAATTCCGTGAAATGTCCTACTATTTTCTCAAAGCCGGTTATGCCGTTTTTGCAATCGATCACCGCGGTCACGGCTATTCGCACCGTGAGAATCCCGGGGATATTGAAACGGTACATATTGACAATTTTGATATTTACATCGAAGATCTCAAAATCTTTGTCGATACCGTCGTAACACCGCAGACGACCGGTCTGCCGAAGTATCTGTACGGTCATTCCATGGGCGGTGCGGTCAGCGTTCTGTTTTTGATGAAATACGCTTCGGTGTTTGAAAAATGCGTTCTGACAGCACCGATGATCTCCCCGAATACCGCCAATCTGCCGCATTTTCTGACGGGTACGCTTGCAAAACTGTTTGCAGCCGCAGGCAAGGGCAAACAGCCTGCCATCGGTACGGGCGGATTTGACCCGAACCGCAAGTTCGAAAACAGCAACGACACATCCGAGCCCCGTTTTGACTATTACCATGCAAAACGCTGTGCCAACGACCGTTATCACACGTCAAGACCCTCTTATGCATGGGTGCGTGAGTCCGTACGCATTATCAAAACGCAGCTCGACCCCGAAAACTGCAAAAAAATCAAGGCAAAAGTCCTTTTGTGCCAGGCAGAAGAGGACGGTTCGGTTATCATGCCGCCGCAGAATCTGTTTGCATCCAGAGTTCCCGGTGCGATTTTCAAGAAGTTCTACGGCTCCAAACACGAGATTTATATGAGTCCGAATGATGTCATGCAGAAGTACCTCGACACCATTTTTACGTTTCTTGCAACATGATAAAACTGTTTTTGATTCATCTGTTTGATTTTTTCCTGCTCGGCATTCTGTATATCCTTTTGTTTTTTAGCAAATGGAAGCGAAAAGGGAAGGCCGTGTTTTCACGCAGAACCGCATTTTTTGTCTATATCACCCTTGTGCTGCATCTCACACTGATGCCGTTCCGCATTCCCGTTCCCAAATGGGGCAACTGGGATTTTCTGAAAACGGTCAACCTGACCCCGTTTGCCGATATTGCGGAAGGTGCCGATTTTGCCTGGGGCGGTACGCTGCTGAATGTGGCGATGCTCATGCCTTTCGGCTGGTTGCTGGCTGCTGAAAGAACAGGCAAACCCGACATTCCGTTCGGCAAAGAACCCGAAAAAAAGTGGAAGGGCGGTTTTGTCAAAACCGTTCTGTGGTCGGCTTTGTTCAGTATGAGCATTGAGCTGACGCAGTTGCTTTATGTGTGGTCGAACAGCAACTCTTCCCGTCGCTGCGACATCACCGATTTCATTACCAACACCGCAGGCGGTGCGTTGGGATATGTCGCATGGAAAGCGGTCTGTCTGCTTTCGGATTTCTGCAAAAAGGGGAGAAAACATATATGAGCGCAGACTGTTGCGAATTTTGTGCGTATTTTTCGTACGATGAATATGAGGGACAGTATGTCTGTGACCGCGATCTGGACGAAGATGAACTGTACCGTTTTATGACCGGGCAGAACAAAAGTTGTCCGTATTTCCGTGACGGCGACGAATACAGGCTCGTCCGTCATCAAAATTAAGGAGGAAGAAAAATGGAAGTTATTTTCAATGAAAAAGCACCTGCTGCCATCGGCCCGTATTCGCAAGGCTACAAAGTCGGCAATCTTGTCATCACATCGGGTCAGATTCCCGTGGAGCCTGCAACCGGTGAAGTTGTACAGGGCGGTATCGAAGAACAGACCCACCGTGTGTGCCAAAATCTGCAGCTCGTTCTGCAGGCAGCCGGCTGCGAACTGACGGATGTGGTCAAAACCACCTGCTTCCTCAAAGAAATGAGCGACTTTGCAGCATTCAACGGTGTGTATGCACAGTACTTCACCGCCAAACCCGCCCGTTCCTGCGTTGCCGTCAAGCAACTGCCCAAGGATGTGCTGGTGGAAATTGAATGCATCGCACAGTGCAAGTAAAAAATACGTACCCTGCACAATCAAAACAACATACACAATGACATAAAAATGCACCCCCGGAAACACAACTCCGAGGGTGCTGTTTTTGCTTTATAGGAAACTGCGTTTCCATAAAGCAAAAAAGATTGTATGTCCCGCCGAACGCCCGCTGCGCGTGCTCGGCGATGGACGAATCGAAAACGGTCGCCGCGTTACGGCGAAGCCGTTTTCTTGGTTATGAAAAGCGATATTTGGTTACAAGGTTTTCAGACTGCTGCAGATTTCCGAACGGTTACAGCGTTTCCAGACCAACTGCGGCACGAAGAATCAGTCGTGCATCGGACGAAGTGATTTCGCCGTCCTTGTCGGCATCGGCAGCCTTGGTCTGTGCTTCGGTCAGTGTTTCAAGCTTGACCGCAGCACGCAGAGCAAGACGTGCATCCGTAGATTCGATCTTTCCGTTGTTGTCCACATCACCGATAACGAACAGCGGAGCAAGCTGTTCGCAAATGATATAATAACTCAAATGATTCGTTTTAAAAACTGCATAACTTCCTCTCACTTCAGCGTTCATAGATTCAAGAGTACCATCATCTTTATACCAATACACCTGCACTCTGTTTTTATTCATGCCGGCAGGAATAGGAATAAAAATCTCAATTTCTGTTTCAGGCTGTGCTGCTTCACCTTTTTTGTAAAGGCTTATATCATACATCTCATAGTTCTTTGATATTGATTCTATCGTCGGTTTGGCCTGAGACATTTTTCTTGAAGAATCATTGAGCAAATATGTATGAAGCACATAAGAGCTGTTCATAGAAGAGGCTGAGGACACTGTAATTCCGTTTGATGTACGAGAGGTGCTGCTGCTTGCAGGAGCATAAATTGCTATTTGCGGAGCTTTTTGACTACAATTTATATCGAACATCTTAATCATGGTGTTAGTATAGCCAAATATATCCGCAATGAAATCAAGTCCGAGCATTTGAAATGCGATACCTTCAGCTAAACTGAATCCGAATTCCGCATTGATTGAATCTTTTAAGATTTTCCATAAATCAATATCGGCTTTTTCAAATTCCTTGCTTAATTCAACCAGGACATCACCTATGTTATTAAAAGACAATTCTTTGATCAGATTTGTAATTACATCGGTGGACAGTTTTCCTAAAGCGTCAGGTAAAAAATTATTAAGAATATCTTCTATTACATTTTTGGCAGCTTCGTTTGTTTCTGAACATGGTATTTTTGAAATTGCGAGCGAACAATCTATCGTGATATCCAACACATTTGCAAGGAATACAAATTCATTTGCCACACAGTTGTTTGATATAACCAGATAACCGCCTTCAGGCACCTTCAAATCTCTTATCGGAGTTTCTTTTGCAAGGGTTCCGTTCACAAACAAGTATTCACCCGGCAATCCTTTTCCTAAC
Source organism: Acutalibacteraceae bacterium (assembly GCA_045576275.1). Lineage (GTDB taxonomy): Bacteria > Bacillota > Clostridia > Oscillospirales > Acutalibacteraceae > RUG806. The sequence goes on along the minus strand of JAZNGB010000035.1, from coordinate 5,712 downwards.
CAGGCATTTGTTAAGTCAAAGGAATCAAAAAGCCCATCCCAAAGACTTGTCGGCAGCTTATCCATCTGGTTGATAAGTTTATAATCAGCAACATTACCATCCTTATCGTAAGAAACAACTGCACCGTAATGAGCCTTTTCGTTGAAAACATTCATGTCAATATAATAATTGTTATCGCTTTTTGAATAACTGAAATCGTTGACATAAAGTCCGTTATAATCATAATAGTAATTCCAATAATGATAACTGCCGTGCTCATAGAATGTGCCTTGCTCTTTAACGTCATCAAAGGTCACAGCACTCAAAGGCATATTGGACCTGAGTTGAATTGTAATCTTTGCACCCGATTCATCATCACTGATTGTCATGTTTGTTGAACCGATGTTTTGAGCTTTTAATTTCACAGCGAAGCAATCGTTATTTCTGCCTACCGAAATCGCCTCAAAAACTCCCGGATTGTCAAAGGAAAAAGCATAGTTGTTTTTACAAGGAACATATTCGCCGTTTTTAAGCAAATAGACATAAAATGTAACTTCTTCACCTTTTGCAACAGAGTTCGTTGCACCATTGTTGCCTTTGATTTTCATGGTGTACTTGTCGGCACTGTTATAATGAATCGTTGCATTGGCAAGAGGAGTGTTATGGTAGCCGATTGAAATCTTTGCCCACTGCTCTTCTTTACCTTCATAGTACACATCTGTCAGCGAGGTGCAGTAGTAGAACGCATCATTCCCGATGCTCGTCACGCTGTTACCGATGGTGACCGAGGTCAGCGAGGTGCAGTTGCAGAACGCAGACCGCACGATGTTCGTCACGCTGCCCGAGATGGTAACCGAGGTCAGCTTTGTGCAGCCCTCGAACGCAGAATACCCGATGCTCGTCACGCTGTCCGGGATGGTATAACTCGTTCTCGCATTACCAACAGGATACTGAATGAGTTCCGTTTTGCTTTTGTTAAACAGAACCCCATCCTCTGAGCAGTATGTTGTATTATCAGCATCCACCGTAATATCGGTCAGCGAGGTGCAGTTGCAGAACGCAAGCTTCCCGATGCTCGTCACGTTGTCCGGGATGGTGACCGAAGTCAGCGAGGTGCAACCTCTGAACGCAGAACCCCCGATACTCATCACGCTGTCCGGGATGGTGACCGAGGTCAGTGAGGTGCAGTATTCGAACGCAGAATCCCCGATGCTCGTCACGCTGTCCGGGATGGTGACCGAGGTAAGCGAGGTGCAGCCCTCGAACGCATAATCCCCGATGCTCGTCACGCTGTCCGGGATAGTCAGTGTAGTCACAAGTGTTCCGTTCAGATACAAATTATGTGCATAACACAGAGGGTTAGCATAAAAACCATCAAAATCAATATTGCACCATGCTGCGATATCGGAAATGTGAACAGAGGTCAGCGAGCGGCAGCCGTCGAACGCATAATACCCGATGCTCGTCACGCTGTCCGGGATGGTAACCGAGGTCAGCGAGGTGCAGTCGTTGAACGCACGATCCCCGATGCTCGTCACGCTGTCCGGGATGGTGACCGAGGTCAGCGAGGTGCAATTGTAGAACGCAGAACCCTTGATGCTCGTCACGCTGTCCGGGATGGTGACCGAGGTCAACAATTCGCAGCCACTGAACGCAGAATTCCCGATGCTCGTCACGCTGTCACCGATGGTGACCGAGGTCAGCGAGTCGCAGCCGAAGAACGCATCCTCCCCGATGCTCGTCACGCTGTCCGGGATGGTGACCGAGGTCAGCGAGCGGCAGCCTTTGAACGCAGAATCCCCGATGCTCGTCACGCTGTCACCGATGGTGACCGAGGTAAGCTTTGTGCAGTAGGTGAACAAATCATCCCCGATTTCCGTAATGCCGTCCTCTATGATTACGGTTCTGATGAAGCCGCGGTATTTGTACCATGGTCTGGCGGTAGACGGATTGTAAGAATACACAGCCCCTGTGCCGGTGATTTGCAATGTGCCGCCGCGTGTAAGGGTGAAGTCGGCATTATCGCCGCAATAGCCGGACAGGATGATGTCACTGCCTGCCCCGTCAATGGAAACAAAGACCCGATTGTATTCTTCGGCATAGATCTGTGCAGTGGAGTCGTCATGTCCGCGGAGGAATGCGTTGGCAGGGATGGTATTGCTGCTGTCATAAATCTGACAGTCTTTGTTTTCAATGACAATTTCTCCAAGCGAGTCGCATTCGTAGAACGCACCATCCTCGATGCTCGTCACGCTGTCCGGGATGGTGACCGAGGTAAGCTTTGTGCAGTAGCGGAACACCTCATCCCCGATGCTCGTCACTCCATTTTCAATGCTCACTGTTTTGATCGCACTACAGTTGGAATACCACGGAGGCAATATAGAAACCCACATTGCTCCTGTGCCTGCAATGGTCAGCAAGCCGTCGCTGTCGAGGGTGTAAGTCACATTGGTACCGCAGGTGCCGGAGTCAACAATCTCCGCTGCATCTGCCGAAAGGTTGAAGTCAAAATCGGAAATTTCAAGTCCGACAAAGCCTGCCATCGGTGCTGCACACAGCAGCATCACCGTGACAAGCAGTACGGACAACGCTTTTTTGAAGTTTTTCATAAGCATTTCCTCCTCAGGTTATGACAAACGATATTCTGAAAAATATACCGTACTATTACTTTACTATCACAAAAAGAAAAAAGCAATCATTTTTTATACTTTTTTATTTTTTGTGCTTTCACAAACCTCTTTATTTTCGTGAAGAGCAAAAAAGTCTGCTTTCTCCGTGCAGGGAGAGAGCAGACAGCTTTTGTTTTTGGTATTCAATTCATTTCTCGTCCGTCCGGGAAAACCGTGAGTTTTATGCAACGAGGTTGCCGTTTTCGTCCACGGGGACAGGTGTCCATGCAAGGGCTGCATCGGCAAGACCGACCGCTTTGGCGAGGATGTTGTTTGCATCGGCTTCGGTGACTTCCTTGTTGCCGTCGCAGTCACCCGACAGGCGTTCACGCACTACGCTGCCGCATTCCGATCTTAAGGATGAATTTTGTTGGTTGTAATGTAGTTTACACCGTTCATCACAAGGAAATCCATGGCAGGAGGAAAATCAACCGTCCAGGCGGCGAGGGTGATGTTTTCCTGTTTTGCGGTGTCGAGTATTTTATAGTTTTCGGGAACACCGAAATTGAAAGCAATGCCCGTATTGTGTTCTTTTGCAAAGTCAATGACTTCCTGCGTTACGGTGTTTTTGAGATACCAGAGCTCGATTTCGTTGTCAAGGGTACGCACGGCAGCCAGACGATCGGCATCAAAATCGATGATCAGCGGTTCGGTCTGCAGGTTTTTTGCCCCGATCACGGCAAGCACCGTATCCATCTGTTCGGGGGTGCCGCCTTTGACTTCGATCATGGCACGCATACCGTATTGTTCGCAGATGTCAAGTGCTTCTTCAAAGGTCGTCACGGGCAGGTTGGGGAAATTTTCAATACCGTGGCCGTTGTCAATACGCAGTTTGCTGACTTCTTCCCATGTCATTTCTTCAAGATTGCCGGTGCCGTCGGTCATGCGGTCCACTTCGTCATCGTGGTGCAGCACCCACACACCGTCTGCGGTGGGCATAATGTCAAATTCGGCTGCATAAAAACCGGCTTTTCCGGCTTCCTCAATGGCAGCTCCCGTGTTTTCGGGTGCAATGGCAGAAAAACCGCGGTGTGCAGTCAGACAAATATCGTTTTTGCTGCCTGTCAGCGAGCGTGTGACAGGGATGGTACGGCTGCCGATTCCGAGATAAAAAAGACTCAGACCGACAACGACAAGAACGCAGGCAAGTGCAATCAGGAGATTGCGAAGTTTTTTGTTCAGCTTCATACTACACCGGCTCCTTTGTTATTTTGAACAGTTGCAGCAACCCGTATCTTCATAGGGGATGCCGTTTTTGTCCATGTAGTCGCGTGCGGCATTCTTGGCTGCCGTTGCTGCCATGTGGGAACAATAAAAATACTGCGGCGGCAAATCGTTTTCCATGTTATATACGATTGCCATGTTGGTCATCTGCAGCACATCCGCCACGGGTTTTTCGGGCAGCACGGCACACAGCGTTCTTGCACAGTCGTCAAGGTAGTCGCTGCCTTCGACCGCACAGCCGCAAGCGGTGATCAGTCCGTCATCTCCGACGGTGAGTGTGATGACAACCGTTTCATTGGTGTCAAGGGGGGCACTTTTTCCGATGCCTATGTTTTTATTCTTCATTACACATTGAATCTGAACAGTACGATGTCGCCGTCACGCATGACGTATTCCTTGCCTTCGGAACGCATAAGACCCTTTTCCTTGCAGGCTGCGGTGGAACCTTCACGCATCAGGTCATCAAAGGAAACCACTTCCGCACGGATGAAGCCGCGTTCAAAGTCGGTGTGGATCTTACCGGCTGCCTGCGGTGCTTTGGTGCCTTTCTGAATGGTCCATGCACGTACCTCGGGTTTGCCTGCGGTGAGGTAGGACATAAGACCCAGCAGGTCATAGCCTTTCTGAATCAGCACATCCAGACCGCCTTTTTCGATGCCTGCATCCGAGAGGAACATTTCTTTTTCTTCGGCAGGCAGGTCAGCGAGCTGTGCTTCGAGTTCCGCACAGATGGGCAGACAGGCACTGCCTTCGGCAGCTGCAAGCTCACAAACGGCTTTATAATAAGGATTGGCATCCACATCGCCTGCAAAATCTTCTTCACTCATGTTGCAGGCATAAATAACGGGTTTCAGAGAAAGCAGAGCCACCGTTTCGGCAACTTCGCGTTCTTTTGCGGTCATTTCCACTGCACGTGCATTGACGGCATTGTCGAGATTTTCTTTCAGGCGGTTGAAGAAAGCAATGTTTGCACCCAGGCTCTTGTCGCCCTTCATGGCTTTTGTGTCGCGGTCAATACGACGGGAAAGCACTTCCGTGTCGGACATGATCAGCTCAAGGTTGATCGTTTCAATGTCACGCACAGGGTCAATGCTGCCCTCGACGTGTACGATATCGTCATTTTCAAAGCAACGCACGACATGGACGATGGCATCCACTTCGCGGATGTGGGCAAGGAACTTGTTTCCGAGTCCTTCACCCTTGGATGCACCGCGTACAAGACCTGCGATGTCAACAAATTCGACCGTGGCAGGCGTGATCTTGTCCGGCTCATAAATCTTTGCAAGAGCTTCCAGACGGCTGTCGGGCACGGGAACGATTCCCACGTTGGGTTCGATGGTGCAGAATGCATAGTTTGCAGCCTGTGCACCTGCATTGGTGAGTGCATTAAAAAGCGTGCTTTTGCCGACATTGGGCAAACCCACGATACCTAACTTCATATGTATAACCTCTTTTCAAAGTTATTTCTTTGTAAAATTCAATTCATTGTAGCACGAAAACATATAAATTGCAATGCAAATTATAAAATAAACCGCTTGCCTTTTGTTTTTGTTTATGTATAATAGAAAATATAAGTCACAGGTGTTCCTGCGGCTTTATAAGAATTGCAATCGGAGCCGTTTGTGAAAGGAGCTGTGAAAATGAAATCTGCCAATAAACGGAATTTCGGTTCCGTTCGTCCGATTCTTCTTTCATTTGCCGTTCCTTTTGTTCTGCTCGGCATCGGTTTTTTGTTCATGCTGTTGAAGTACGATGCGATTTTGCTCGGCGGCGACAGCAGTTCGCAGATTCTTCCCTTTATGGCGGATTTCCGCAGAAAAGTGCTGTCGGGTGAAAATCT